>DASXZK010000091.1:0-16279 GCA_036501965.1 Solirubrobacteraceae bacterium | reverse complement strand
GGCGGCTGCGTGGTCGGCTCGTTCCCGACCTGGTCCCTGCTCAAGGGCCCGGTCCGCAAGGTGCGCTACGAATGGATCGGGAACTGCCCGATCTTCAACTACAGCCGCCGCGAGCTCGAGCTGATGTTCGGCGCGAGCGGCTTCGCACGGGTCGAGATCGAGAGTCCGGGCCGCAGCGGGTACCTCGTGCGCGCGTACCGGACGTAACACCGGAACCGCGCCGGCGCAAAAACGATGCCCCCGCTCCACGCCCTGGCCATCTTCGCCGCGGGCATCGCCGCCGGGGGGATCAACACGCTCGTCGGCAGCGGCACGCTGATCACGTTTCCGATCCTGCTTGCGTTCGGCTACGCCCCGGTGACCGCGAACGTCTCGAACACGGTCGGGCTGGTCCCGGGCTCGGTCGCCGGCGCCATCGGTTACCGCCGCGAGCTGGCCGGCCAGCGGGCGCGGCTGCTCCGGTTCGCGAGCGCCTCGACCGCCGGCGGGATCGTCGGCGCGGTGCTGCTGCTGAGCCTGCCGGCGTCCGCGTTCAAGGACATCGTGCCCGCGTTCATCGTGGTCGCGCTGGTGCTGATCGTGCTCCAGCCACGGCTGGGGCGCGCGCTCGAAGCCCGCCGCTCGCGCGCCACCGGGCATCCGGGGCCGGTGGCGATGATCTCGGTGTTCGCCACCGGCATCTACGGCGGCTACTTCGGCGCCGCCCAGGGGATCATGCTGCTCGCGATCCTCGGGCTCTCCCTGCCAACCGAGACGTTGCAGCGGGTCAACGCGCTCAAGGTCGTGCTCGCCGGACTGGTCAATCTGGTCGCGGGGATCATCTTCATCTTCTCCGCGCACATCGCATGGCTGCCGGCACTGCTGATCGCGGTCGGCTCGATCATCGGCGGGATCGCCGCCGCCCGCTGGGGCCGCGAACTGCCCCCGACGGTGCTCCGCGCGGTGATCGTCGTCGTCGGGATCACCGCAATCGTCCGCCTGCTCTAACTAAGCGGGAACGCGGAACTCCTTGCGCGCCCGGGTCGCCTGGGCGCGGGCCGCGCAACCCGTCATGTGGTCGTTCACGACGCCCATCGCCTGCATGAACGCGTACACGGTCGTCGGTCCGACGAACCGCCAGCCGCGCCGCTTGAGGTCCTTGGCCAGCGCGCGCGACTCCGGCGTCTCGGAGGCCACGTCTCCGCGGTCGACCCGCCGCGGTCGGCGCGACGGCTCGAACCGCCACACATACGCGGCCAGCGAGCCCTCGGACTCGACGAGCTCGACCGCACGCCCGGCGTTGTTGATCACCGCCTCGATCTTGCCGCGATGACGGACGATCGACGCATCGCCGAGCAGCCGGGTGACGTCGCGCTCACCGAACCGCGCCACCGCGTTGAAGTCGAATCCGGCGAACACCCGCCGGAAGTCCTCGCGCTTGCGCAGGATCGTCAGCCACGAGAGGCCGGCCTGGAACCCCTCGAGGCTCAGCTTCTCGAACAGGCGAATGTCGTCGGCGACCGGGAAGCCCCACTCGCGGTCGTGGTAGGCGCGGTACTCGGGCGCGGAGTCCGCCCAGGAGCAGCGCCGCACGCCGTCCTCGCCGTGGACGATCCCGTCGGTCATGATGCCCGCGCCAGACACAGCCGCGTCACGTAAGCCAGCCGGAAGCTGCCACCGCGGGCGTCGATCGCCGCGGCGATGGCGCCCAGCAGCGGCTTCCGCTCGCCCGCGTCGAGAATCAGACACGCCGAGTGGGTGCCGAGCAGGTCGAGATACTCGGCGGTCGTGTAATCGCGGTGCCATCGGTAGCGGCGAACCTCTGCGCCGTCGAAGCCACGAGCGGCCGCGATCTCGTTCACCCAGTTCTCGTCTCCGGGCGCCGCCGCGGGGTTCATGGGATCGTCTGCGTCGCCTCCGTGGCCGCTCAGGCGGTACGCCTCGCCGATCTGCTCGCGTAGCTCGCACGCGTTCCAGTCGGGCCGGTTCCAGAATGCCGCCAGCGCGCCGCCGTCCTCGAGCGCCGCCCGAGCGGCCGGGTACCTCACCTTCGGAGATATCCAGTGCCACGCCTGGCCCGAAAACACGATCCTGAACTCGCGCCCCGGCGGCCGCCACCGTTCGAACTCGGTCTCCTCGATCGTCACGTTCTCGTAGCCCGCGCAGTTGCGCCGCGCGACCTGCGCCATGTCCGCGCTCGGCTCGATCCCGAGGACGTTCAGCCCGCGGGCCGCAAACAGCACCGTCGCCTTGCCGGTGCCCGCGCCCACCTCCAGCGCCCGGTCCGACATGGCTCCGGCGGCGGCGGAGTACTCGACCACGTCGGCGACCAGCGCGCTCGGGTAGGACGGCCGCGCCTGGTCGTACAGATCGGCCACACCCCCGAAGCTGAGTCTCCGCCGCTCGTCCATGTCCGACAGTCAACCAGCCGAGGTGGCGTGGCAGTATGAAACCGGGTGAAGGAGTACTACGACATCCGCGCGCCCGAGTACGACGAGTGGTACCTCGGCCTCGGCCGGTTCGCCGAGCGCGACCGCCCGGGCTGGCTCGAGGCGGTCAGTGCGCTCGAGCAGGCGGTACACGAGCTCGAGCCGGGCCGGACGCTCGACGTGGCGTGCGGCACCGGCTTTCTGACCCGCCATCTCCGCGGACGCGTGACCGGCCTCGATCAGAGCGAGAACATGATCGAGATCGCGCGCGAGCGGATCCCGTCGGCCGAGTTCGTCCAGGCGGACGCGATCCCGCTCCCGTTCGAAGATGCCACGTTCGACCGCGTGTTCACCGGCCACTTCTACGGCCACCTCGAGGGCCCGGCGCGCGAGGCGTTCTTGGCCGAGGCGCGTCGGGTCGCGGGTCAGCTGGTCGTCGTCGACTCGGCGGTCCGGCCCGACCACGAGCGCGAGGAGCAGCAGGAGCGCATCCTCAACGACGGCTCGCGCTTCCACGTCTACAAGCGCTACTTCGATCCCGACGAGCTCGCGCAAGAACTCGGCGGCGGGACAGTGCTCCACGCGAGCGCCTGGTTCGTGATGGTCACGCGCGGCTGACCCTGGGCGCGGCTCCGCGCCGGGGCCGCGCGAGACCATCCGAGAGCCGCTAGCCTCGGGCGGAGGTATGGGTCCAATTTCGAGAGTCGGGGCGCTGATCTCGGCCTGCGCGCTTGCCGTTGCGCTGGCCGCCGCGTCGCCGGCGGAGGCGGCCGTGCGGCTCGGTGCAGCGCCCGCTGCCCCGGCCGGCGCGCGGATCGTCGGGCCGCCCGTGGCGGCGACCCCGATGCACGTCACGGTGACGCTTCAGCCTCGGGATCCCGCCGGGCTGGCGGCGTTTGCAACCGCGGTGTCGACACCGGGCTCGCCGCTCTATCGCGACTACATCACCACGGCCGAGTTTGTCCAGCGGTTCGGCGCGGCGCCCGATCAGGTGCAGGCGGTCGAGTCCTCGCTCCGCGCCCACGGCCTGCACCCCGGTCCGGTCAGCGCCAACTCGCTCTCGATTCCGGTGGCGGCCACGGCCGGAGAGCTGTCGCAGGCGTTCTCGACCTCGTTCTCACGGATCGCGCTCTCGAGCGGCCGGACCGCGATCGTCAACCAGCAGGCGCCGTCGCTCGACACGGGGATCGCGTCCGACGTCCAGACCGTCCTCGGGCTCGACACGTTGACGGCCGCGAAGCCGTTGCTCGCCCGGGCGCACGCCGCGAGTGCGCCGGCGCCCCGGCTGCGGCCCCACGTCGTGACCGGCGGACCGCAGCCCTGCCCCGCTGCCACCTCCGCGGCGACGAGCCAGGGCGGCCTCACCGACGACCAGATCGCCTCGGCCTACGGACTGTCCGGGCTCTATGAGTCCGGGGGCGCGAGCGGCGCACCGGACGAGGCCGCGGGGCAGACCGTCGCGATCCTCGAGCTCGAGCCCTACGACCCGGGCGACATCGCCGCCTACGAACAGTGCTACGGGGTCAACGCCCTGGTTGGGAACGTCGCGGTCGACGGCGGGGCGGGCACCGGGGCCGGCTCCGGCGAGGCGGCGCTCGACATCGAGAACGTGATCGGGCTCGCGCCCCAGGCCAAGATCTCCGTGTATGAAGGCCCGAACCAGGGCTCGGGTCCGTACGACACGTTCAGCGCGATCATCGGCGCCCACGCGGCGCAAGTGCTGAGCGCATCGTGGGGCCAGTGCGAGCCGCTCGACGGCTTCAGCCAGGCGTCCGCGGAGAACACCCTGTTCCAGGAGGCGGCGGCTGAGGGGATGACGATCCTGTCGGCGTCGGGCGACGACGGGTCCGAGGACTGCTACCCGGTTCCGCCCACGCTGCAGGTCGACGACCCGGCCAGCCAGCCGTTCGTAACCGGCGTCGGCGGCACCAGCCTCAGCGAGAACAGCGGCGGCGCGCGCCTCAGCGAGACCGTGTGGAACGACGGGCCCGCCGTCGGCGCCAGCGGCGGCGGCGTCTCGACGTTCTGGGCGATGCCGACCTACCAGTCCGGGGCGCCTTCGTTCCTGCACGTGATCAACGCCAACTCGTCGGGCACTCAGTGCGCGGCGGCGTCGGGCGACTGCCGTGAGGTGCCCGATGTGTCGGCCGACGGCGACCCCGCCACCGGCTACATGATCTATTGGAACGGCAGCAACACGGCCGGACCCGGGGAGCCGGTGGGATGGCAGGCCGTCGGCGGCACGAGTGGGGCGGCGCCGGCCTGGGCGGCGATGATCGCCCTCACCAATGCCTCGGCCCGGTGCGCCGGGGCGCCGATCGGGTTCGCCAACCCGGCCCTCTACCACGCGGCCGCCACCGCCTACTCGACCGACTTCAACGACGTCACGTCCGGCAACAACGACATGACCGGACTCAACTCCGGGATGTACCCGGCCGGGTCGGGATTCGACATGGCGACCGGGCTCGGCTCCCCGAATGGCTCCGCGCTGGCCGGGACGCTGTGCACGGACGCGATTTCCCTGCCGAACCCCGGTGCGCAGCGCTCGACACTCAACACCACCGTCAGCCTCAAGATCCAGGCGCTCGACACCCGCGGCGCCTCCGTCTCCTACACGGCCACGGGCCTGCCGCGCGGACTGTCGATCAACACCTCGACCGGCAAGATCACCGGCCGCCCGAATCGGCTCGGGACGTCCACCGTCACGATCACCGTCTCGGACCCGGGCGGCACCATCGCCCAGACGACGTTCCTCTGGACGGTCCAGACCGCCCCCAAGCTGTCACGCATGTCGCTGTCGAGCGTGCGCGCCGCGCGGCCGAAGCTGGCGTTCACCGTGACCGCGGGCAAGGAGGCGCCAGCGCTGAAGTCGATCAGCATCACCCTCCCGCGGGGCCTTCACTTCACAAAATCGCGCGCGACGATCACCGTCACCGCGAAGAACGGCCGGCGCCTCAGGTTCACCGTGGGCATCCAGCACGCAGCGCTCGCGCTCAAGCTCGCAGGCACCGCCGAGCAGGTTCGAGTCACGATCTCCTCCCCGCGCCTTGCCGCAAGTGACAGCCTGACCGCCGAGCTCGTGCGCCACAAGCCGACGCGCGTCACGCTCACCGTTCGCGTCACCGACGCCGGCAAGCGAACCACGCGTCTGTCGGCGAAGGTCAAGCCGAGCTAGGGGAATCCGGCTCCGTCACCCGTTGAACCGCAGAGGTTCGGAGCAGAATTCCCCGGCTACGCGGCCTGCGCCGGCGCGTCCGTGTATCGCTTGGCCGCGTCGGCCAGGATCTCGATCATCGTGGCCGCCGCCGCCGACACCTCAGCGGCGCCGATCGTCGCCGCGACGACCCGCCGGGTCGGGGGGCGGGGCGCGAGGGCACGGACGACGATGCCGGGATGCACGTGCGTCAGCGCGAGCTGCGGGATCAGCGCCACGCCGACGCCGGCGGCAACGAGGCCCTGCACGGTCTCGTAGTCGTCGGACTCGAACGTGACCTTGGGCTCAAAGCCGGCCGCCAGGCACGAGCGGACCACATGGCGGGCGCACGGGCTCGTGGCCGAGGTCTGGACCCAGTCCTGGTCGCGCAAGTCGACGAGCGACAGCGCGGGCTTGCCCGCGAGCGCATGCTCGGCGGGAAGGGCGACGAGCAGCGGATCCTCGAGCAGAAGCTCGGTCCGCAGGCGAGCGCCGTGGCGCTCCCTCGTCCCCGGGAACTCGAACAGCAGGGCGAGGTCGAACTCGCCGGCGCGCAGCCGCGGCGCGATGTCCTCGGGCTCGCCTTCGGCGAGGGTCAGCGACACGTCCGGGTGACGCTCGCGGAAGGTGGCGATCGCGAGCGGCATCAGCGTGGCCCCCGCGGACGGGAACGACGCCACGCTCAGATGGCCGGCCCGCACCCCGAGCATCGCCGCGAGCTCCGCCTCGGCGGCCTCGATCCGAGCGAAGATCCCCTCGGCGTGCTCGACCAGCTTGGCCCCGGCGGCGGTGGGCCGGACGCCGCTGCGATCGCGCACGATCAGGGTCGCGCCGGTCTCAGCCTCGAGCCGGGCGATCGACTGCGAGACCGCCGATTGCGTGTACGACAGCGACTCAGCGGCCGCCGAGAACGACCCGCGGCGCACCACCTCGGCCAGGACCCTCACGCGACCGACGTGCAGCATTAGCGGAGCTTATCAACAGCATGATCAACTTCATTAGCGCTGATAGTAGGTAGCTGCGATCCTCGCGCCGAACAGGACGGCTACGAATTCTTCCGAGGACTGGAGGGCCCCCAATGTCACCTCGAGCGATCATCTCCTACGACGACACGCCTGGCGATCACGACGCGCTGATGCTCGGACGCGTCCTGGCCGACGCGGGGGCCTCGCTGACACTGGCCTACGTGCGTCATTGCGCGCAGAGCAAGCCGGCCCAGGAGCAGTCCGAGGAGCACGAGGCCGAGATGCTGCTCCAGCGAGGCGCCGACTGGTTCTCCGGACTCGACGTCGACACCCGCATCATCGTGAGCCCGTCCACCCCCGAGGGGCTACGCCGGCTGGCCGAGCAGGAGGAGGCGGACATAGTCGTGTTCGGCTCTGACTACCGGACCGCGCCGGGACACGTGGCCCCGCAGCATTCGACGCAGGCGATGCTCGACGGCGGGTCGACCGCGGTGGCGATCGCGCCCGCCGGCTACCACGGCGAGTGGGCTCCCAGGATTCATCGGATCGGCGTACTGGTCACCGCCGGCGACGACGCGACGCTCGCCACTGCGCGCGCGCTCGCGGACAGCTTCGGCGCCACGCTCACTCGCGACGAGCCGCACGTCGACCTGCTCGTGGTCGGCTCTCGTCCGGAGGCTCCGGCCGGACGCGTGATGATCAGCGCCCACGCTCAGAACGTGATCGAGAGCGCGACCTGCCCCGTGCTGGCCGTCCCCCACGGGGTCACGATCGACTTCCCAGCAGTACTGGCGCACGCCGCTTAGCGCCTCGGTGTCCTCCTGAGCGACCGCGGTATGGGCGCCGCGGTCGCTTGGTGCCGCCTCGGGACACTAGGGCAGGATCAGGTGGCTGTCGCCGAACTCGTGCCAGAGATAGCCGGCGTCGAGCGCGGCCTCGTACGAGCGGGCCAGCAGCTCCGGGCCCATCAGCGCCTCGAGGATCTGGAGGTGTGACGCCTCGGGCTCGTGCCAACCCGTGATCAGCCCGTCGACGATCGCCACGCCGCACTCGGGCGTGACGACCAGGCCCGTCCAGCCCGACCGGGCGCAACTGCAGCGGTCGGGGCCCCCCGCGGATTCGAGCGCGCGGACGACGGTCGTGCCGACCGCGATCACCCGACCCCCGCGGTTCCGGGCCGTCGCGATCACGCGCGCGGTCCGCTCGGGCACCTCGTACCACTCGGGGAAGGGCGGCTCGTGACTCTCGGGCGAGGACACGCCGCAGTGGAGCGTGATCGGCGCGACCGCGATCTCGCGCGCCACCAGCCGCGAGATCAGCTCGCGCGTCAGCGGCCTGCCGGCGCTCGGCATCTCGGCGCTGCCGGGACTGATCGCGTATACGTTCTGGTAGTCCTCGAGCGGCCAGGGTTCGGGAACGTGGGAGTAACGGATCGGCTCGCCGTGGCGCTCGAGATACTCGTCGACAAGCAGTGCGCAGCAGAACCGGGCAAGCATCAGCCGGTCACCGGAGGCGTACGGCGCCACCAGCTCGAGCGTGCCGCCGCCGCGCAGCGTGAGCGCCTCGCCGGCGGGGACACGGAGCGGCCGGCTGCCGTCGGCGCTCCGGATCTCGACCACGCGCCAGTCATCCTCCAGGTGCGGCGCCCGCGTCGCGAAATGCACGCGTACCGCTTCGCCGTCGCGGCGTCGGGCCGGCACGGCCGCCGGGATCGTGGCCGACACGTTGATCACGAGCACGTCGCCTGGCGCAAGCAGGTCCGGCAGTGCGGAGAAGACGTGATGGCTGATCGACCCGTCGCTGCCGCGCGCCACCAGGAGCCTGACCCCGTCGCGGCCCAGGCCGCGCGCCTCCGGGGGCTCGTGGGCCTCGAGGTCGGGCGCCAGCTCAAAGGCGAGGGCGTTCATCCCGCGACGCTCTCCGTCGCGGCCAGCTCGCGAGCCCGGTAGCGACCGCTCGGCAGATCGTCCTCGATCAGCCTGAGTAGCCCGGGCACGCTCTCCTCGGGCGGCGGGCGGTCGGAGATGTCCTCGCCCGGAAACGCTTCCTGGTGCATCTGCGTGCGCATGTCGCCGGGATCGACGGAGTAGATCCGCAGGGCAGGGTGCTCCTCGGCGAGGATCGCTGAGGACTGGTCGAGCGCCGCCTTCGATGAGCCATAACCTCCCCAACCCGCGTACGGCTCGACCGCAGCGTCCGAGCTGACGTTGACGATCGTGCCACCGTCAGGCATGCGCGGGAGGACCAGCTGGGCGAGTGCGATCGGCGCCAGCACGTTGACCCGATAGACACGTTCGAGCTCGTCCATCGGGTAGCGGCCGAGCGGCGGTTGCGGGCTCGGGCCAAGCATGCTCGCGTTGTTGACCAGCAGGTCGACGTGTTCGCCTGCGGCCTCCACGAGTGCTCCGCGGTGCCAGTCGTCGGCGACGTCTCCGGGCAGGGCGACGACTTCGGTGAGCCGTCCGAGCTCGCGCGCGGCGCGCTCGAGCTCGCCACGGCCACGCGCGTCGATCACGAGCGCCCACTGGCGTTCGGCCAGCGCGCGGGCGAGTGCGAGGCCGAGGCCTCGCGATGTTCCGGTGATGATTGCTAGGGGCATGCCCGCCACGGTAGGACCGCGGCGGTCTCGGTTACCAGCGGTAATTGGTCCTAAGACCTGCGCTGGTCGGGCTCGACCAGCCCGGCCTGGACGGCGAGCACTGCGGCCTGCGTCCGGTCGGTGACGCCGAGCTTGGCGAGCAGGTGGCCGACGTGCGTCTTGACCGTCTTCTCCGAGATCCCGAGCTCGAGCGCGATCCGCTTGTTCGACCGTCCGCGCGCGATCAGGGTCAACACGTCGCGCTCGCGCGTCGTCAGGTGGTCGAGCCTGGTCGCGTCGGCGGCCGGGGCCGAGCGTTCCGACAGCGCGTGGACCAGGCGCGCGGCGACCGTCGGGTCGATGATCGCCTCGCCGGCGTGGGCGGCACGCACGGCTCGCGCCAGCTCTGAGGGCTGGGAGTTCTTGAGCAGGTAGCCGGCGGCGCCGGCCTCGAGCGCCGGCAGCAGCCGGTCGTCCTCGAGGAAGCTCGTGAGCACGATCACCCGGCTCCGCGCCGACCGCTGTTTGAGCTCCTGCATCGCGCTGACCCCGTCGCGCCCCGGCATGACCAGGTCCATCAGGATCACATCGGGGTCCAGTCGCTCGGCTCTTTCGAGCGCCTCGTCGCCGTCCGCGGCCTCGCCGACGATCTCGAACCCGTCCTGGAGCCCGAGGAACGTGCGCAGCCCTTCGCGTACTACCGCGTGGTCGTCGACGACCAGGATCGTGATCGGGTCAGCCATCGGGCCTCAGCTCTATCCGGACCGTGGTGCCGGTGCCAGGCGCCGAGCGGATCCGGAGCGTGCCGTGAAGCTCGCGGGCGCGCTCCTCCATCGAGGTCAAACCCAGGTGCCGCGAGCGGAGCTCGGCGCTGTCCGGATCGAACCCGACGCCGTCGTCGGTGACCTCGACGATCACCGAGCCGTTCTCGGCGGCGACGCGAACGGTCACATGCTCGGCGTGGGCGTGCCGGACGGCGTTGTGGAGCGCCTCGTGCGCGATCCGCAGCAGCGCCAGCTCGCGCTCGCCGGTTTCGACCGTGAACCCGCTCTGAACATGGAGCTCGACGTTGGTGCCGTGCATGCGGCCGAGCATCTCGACCTCCTTGCCTAGCGCGCCGGTGAGCCCATCGCGCTCGAGCTCGGGTGGGCGCAGGCCCAGGATCAACGAGCGCAGCTCCTCGAGCGCCTCGCCCGCGAGCTCGCGCAGCCGCTCGATCTGCGCCCGGGCCGCGGCCGGGTCGCGATCCATCTGCGTGGCCGCGGACTCGGCGGTCAGCATCACGCTGAACAGCTTCTGGCTGACCACGTCGTGGAGCTCCAGCGCGAGGCGGTTGCGCTCGGACAGGATCGACAGCTCGCGGCTCTGCTCGTACAGACGCGCGTTGGTGATCGCGATCGACGCGTGCGCGGCGAGCAGCTCGATCAGCTCCTGATCCTCGGCGTCGAACGCATCGGCCCCGTCCTTCTCGGTCAGGTAGAACGCCCCGATGATCGTTCCGTCGGGCGAGATGATCGGGACGCCCAGGAACGAGCGCATGTCCGGATGCCGGCGCGGCCACCATCCCCGGAACCGCGAGTCGTCGTGGATGTCATCGGTCCGGTAGGGCTCGCTCCCGGACAGCATCGCGCCGAGCATGCCGTGGGTGCGCGGCAGCGGCCCCATCGAGGCGACCAGCTCGTCGGTCATGCCCGCGACGAGAAAGCGGCGAAAGCCGCCCTCCCCATCCGGAATGCCGAGCGCTGCATAGCGCGCGCCGGCAAGCTCGCGGGATGCGTCCACCAGCCGTTGCAGCACCTCGTCCACGGACAGATTGGCGGCCACGGCGAGCACTGCGTCGCTGACCGCCTTCAGCGCCGGATTGAGCCGCTGCGCCATGATGACGGACGATAGACGGGCTGACCGCTAGCGTTACCGGAGTGCCCCGCCACTGGATCTGGATGCAGGTAGCGATCCTCGTGTTCGTGCTCGCGGGCATGGTGATCGCGATCACGAAGCTCGTATAGGACGGCTGGCGCCGATGTTCACGTCGATCGTCGTCGGCACCGATGGATCCGAGACCGCGCACACCGCCGTGCTGCGCGCGATCGACCTCGCCGCGGGGCTCGGCGCCCGCCTGCAGATCGTGAGCGCGTACGAGCCCGTCTCCGATCAGCGACTTCGCGACGAGGAGGTGGAGGTGCCGGCCGATCTCCAGTGGATGATCAACCCCCACAACGACGTGCTCGCATTGCTCGAGCAGGCTCAGACCGAGGCCCGCGAGGGTGGCGTTCAGGAGGTCGAGACGTTCGCGCGCCAGGGCGACGCGGCCGACGCGATCGTCGACGTCGCCGAGGAGCAGGGCTCGGACCTGATCGTGGTCGGCAACAAGGGGATGACCGGCGCCAAGCGGTTCCTGCTCGGCTCGGTGCCGAACAAGGTCTCGCACCACGCGCCGTGCTCGGTGCTGATCGTGCGCACCACCTGACCCGCGGTCCCGGCTACCGCGCCGCCGGTGATGTGGTTGGCAGCCGCTCGGTCGCCTTTCCGGCGTTGACCAGGCCGAACCCGTAGTCGTCGTTCGGCACCGCCCCCCCGAGCGGCGTCGCCGTCTGCTCGAGGTGGGCGAGCATCTGATCGGGGGTGGGATGTGGCCCGAGCACCCGGCTGGCGATCACGAGCGCCGCGGTCGCGGAGACCTCGGGTGCGGCCATCGACGTGCCGTAGCTCGGCGGAAAGCTGAACCGGGTCGGATTCGAGCCCGGCTCGAACGAGTTGAAGTCGCTGAACGTCATCTGGTGCACGGCGGGGAGGTCGCGGAACGGATGGCAGTTGGGGTCGTTCGGCAGGCTCGCGTCGTCTCCCCCGCCGGGCGCCACCAGGTCGAGCTTCGCCCCGACGTTGGAGTAGGCGGCCAGGCAGCCGTCCTTGGTCGTCGCACCGACTGAGATCACCGCCGGCGCGGCCGCCGGGTAGGCGAGCCGCCGTGCCTCATCGTTGCCGGCGGCGGCGACCACAACGACCCCATGGCGGTGGGCGTAGCCGATCGCGTTGATGATGTCGGGGATCTCCGAGGCGGTGACCGAGATGTCGAACTCGAGGCTGAGGTTGATCACCTGGGCGCCGTGCTTGACGGCGTACCGGATCCCCTTCGCGATCGTCTGCGAGTCGCCGTTGCCGTCGGCGTCGAGGACCCGGACCGGCATGATCCTCGCCCCGTAGGCGAGCCCGGTCAGCCCGATCTTGTTGTTCGTCGACTCGGCGATCATCCCGGCGACGAACGTTCCGTGGCCCTCGCGATCGAGCGGGAACGCGTTGCCGGCGACGAAGTCGTACGGATCGACGAAATGGGTGCCCGCGAAATCGGGCGACTCCTTGAAGCCGTTCCAGTCGCGGTAGGCCACGCCCGTGTCGAGCACCGCGATGACCACGCCGCGGCCGCCCGGCCGGTGGACGGCGAACATGTGCGACCACGCGTCAGGCGCGTCGACGCCCACGCCCGGGAGGAAGTTCCACTGCAACAGCTCCCAACCCTGAGCGCGATGGGCGATGCCCGGATCGTTGGGAATCCAGCCCGCGGTGTGCGCGATGTAGTTGGGCACGGCGTACACGACCCCCCGCTGACGGCGGAGCTTCGCGATCACCTGCCAGACGCTCCGGCCGGCCGGGACGCGGATGATCTGCTCGGACGGGGTCGACGACGACGAGTTGCCCGGCAGCGCGCCCGGAGCCGCACGCACCCCCATCATCCGCGCCGCATGCGCCACGCTCGACCCCGCCTGGCCCGACGCGTAGCCGACCACGACCTCACCGGGGACGTAATCGGCGGCCCGCGCCGGCGCCACCCACCGGCTCGCCCCGACGCACAGAACCGCCGCGAAGGCGAGCATCGCGCGGGCAGGCCGGCTGTTGAGATTGGCCGAGAACAAAGATGCTGGACGGAAAGAGCGGCCCCAAGCGCTTAGACAACTGTCAACGCGCCAAAGTTTCCCTCCCCACGGTAGCGTCGCCCCAGCGTGAGCACCCACTTTTTCCCCCGAGAGGAGTACTTCATGCGGCTCGCCCTCCGCGAGGCCGCCCTGGCGCCCGAACACGACGACGTGCCGATCGGCGCAGTGATCGTCCACGCCGGCGAGGTGATCGGGTCCGGTCACAACGAACGCGAGGTCCGCGCCGACCCCACCGCGCACGCCGAGATGATCGCCCTGCGCGAGGCCGCCCGCACCCTCGGAAGCTGGCGGGTGCTCGACTCGGTCATGTACGTCACGCTCGAGCCCTGCGCGATGTGCGCCGGCGCGATCGTGCTCGCGCGCCTGCCCCGGGTCGTGTTCGGCGCCACCGACCCCAAGGCCGGCGCCGCCGGGAGCGTGCTCAACGTCCTCGACGAGCCACGGCTCAACCACCGGCCTCAGGTCGAGAGCGGACTGCTCGCCGAGGAGTGCGCGGACCTGCTGCGGGCGTTCTTCGCGCCCCGCCGGCGGTAGCGGCGAGGCGGCGCGGCGGCCGTAGCGGCGCGGCGGCGGTAGCCCCGGCGGCCCCGCGTGCCCGGCGGCGGCGCTGCGCCTCGGCCCGGCGGCGGCGCGGCGCCTCGGTCCGGCGGCGGCGCCCCTCTCGAGCGCCGTCTCCCCCTTCGTCCGAGCCGGGTGCGGCGCTCGTCCCACAGCGCTGCTCCGTCCCCAGGATCGGGTCTCCGTGTGCATCATGCGCCACACCTGTCCGGAAAACCGGGGGTTGGCGCGCTATGCACGCCTGGAGGCGCATGACACGCCAATCCTCCGCGCGAGCGGGAGGTGTGGCGCGTCATGCACACTCCGGCTCACGCAGGCCCGCACAGGCCCACGGGCGCGCGAGTTCGTCTAACTTGTTCGACGCCCCACCGGAGAGGTGGCAGAGCGGTTGAATGCGCCGGTCTCGAAAACCGGTAAGGGCCTTTCGGTCCTTCGGGGGTTCGAATCCCCCCCTCTCCGCTGATGTGATGCTCGCGACATAGGTCTCACATGTCTCGGGACATAGGTCTCATTTCGGCGAGCTCGGCCAGCGGCCGGGCTCTTCGTTTTGGTTGCGCCAGTAGGTCTTGTCGGGCTCGATCAGGTGGACGGAGAGGATCTCGCCAGTGGTGAGCTCGGCGACTGTGATGCGGTGGTCGTCAGCGAACGCGAGGACGCGTGTGCCGGCGTGGGCGGTGCCGACGCCGGGGTGGTGCATGCGGCTGGCGCGGCGGATGCTCATTTTGCCCTTGGTGTCGAGCCGGTCGTATCTGATCCGGTGGTGAGCGCGAGCACGTACTCGGCAGCGGCAGCGGTCACGGACAGCCGCTGGGAGACGACTAGGAGAACAGCAACGCGAGCAGGAGACATCCCCCCACAGTCAGCCCACCCCCAGACGGCCGCGCGCGGCGATCGCCGCTATAGCGTCGCCCTACGGACTCCGCCTCCACGACGACCGCCGCAACCCCAAGCCCCAACCCCTCCGCCGGGTGAGACCTATGTCCCGACTCATCAGGGACGTATCACCTGGGACATACGTCGTGAACCCAGACACCCCCTCTCCGCTGAGCTAGACCGTTCCCGCCATCAGCGGGGGAAACGGGCCGCCGCCAGGTCGGCGCACCGGGGTCCGTGGGTGGGTCAACTTGGGCCAACTTAGGCCCTTTCTCGTGGCTCATCGTTTCCCCCGGCGTCCCCCCCAGTTGGCCCGCGGGGAACCCAGCGCTCGTGTCGAGCGAGTCGGTGTGGCAGGAGCTCGAAGCGCGAGGCGCGACGATCGCATCGGTCCCATTCAGCGGCCGCGCCGGCCGCGGTGGTCGCATCGACATGATCGTGCTCCATCGGCTCGACCGCGACGAGCTTGTGGATGTTGAGCCGTGGAGCGATCGCGACGAGCTTTGCTATGCGCTGGAGGCGCCAGTGTGGGACCGCTTCGGTTCCTCCGCGGGGCAGCGCAAGATCGCCGGGACCGTCGCGTGGACCAGAGCGGATCGGCGTGCGGTGATCGCCCACGACCCCCAGTGGCTCTGGTAGGGCTAGCGCGTGCGGACCGAGAGGTGGGGTGGGTCGGCGCAGCCGTGAACCCATACGGTTTGCTGATGCACCCGGACCAGCCTCGCCACGACCAACCTACCCAGCCTCGCGTTGTGCCCGAGCTGGAGCACCGAGACGAAGCCGCAGGCGTGCTGGCACGGGTCAGGCGAACCGTGAAAGGCCTCCGGTCATGGGTCTACGAACGACCCGGCGGTGCTCATGCCTGGCGCGTCGGCATTGCGCTTCTTGGACTCGTCGTGGTCATCGTCGGGATTGTGCTGCTGGCCTTGCCGGGCCCGGGGTGGCTGGTCATCTTCGCCGGCTTGGGGATCTGGGCTACGGAGTTCGCCTGGGCGAGGTCGCTGCTGAGATTCGTCCGGCGGACCGTCGGCGAGTGGACAGCGTGGCTGAGGCGCCAACCACGCTGGCTCACCGCGCTGGTGGGCGCTACAGGGCTGATGGTCTTAGTGGCCGTCGCGGCGGGCGCGTGGGTGCTGATCCGGTAAGCAATCACTGCACGGTACGTAAGTGCGGAGAACCGCGGGCGTGCAAGACAACGCGTTGTGCTGGGCTGGCACGCCGGCGTCCCATTGGCAGTCTGGTGGCCCGCTCAGGGCGCTGCTGCCACGCGGACGCGACAACGCGGCGTCGGTTGCTCGGGCCGCGTTTGTGCGTGCGGCGTCAGGAGCTGCCTGGAGGTTGGTTGAGGATCGAGAGCGAGCTAGGCTCGACGCTCGCGCACGCTTTCGTCGAGCGCTGGAACTGGGGCGCCTGCTGGTCGACCCCGGAGGGGAGGGTGAACGCTCCGCCCTGGGCGCTGTCGACCGGCGTTCCGCCGTTGGGCAGGAGCTTGTGGCACGTGTGGCCGGCGCGGGCCCCGCGATGGCTCGGCCCTCGGGATCAGGTGGCGTGGCGGCTGGCGGCGAGCATCGCGGCCAGCGCCTCGGCCTCCTCGGCCAGCCTGCGGTACTCGACCAACATCTGGGGGGAGTCGATTTCGGGGAGCTGGCGGCGGCAGGCCAGCACGTACGCGTAGCCCGCGGTCGGAAAGACATCCTGCACCGCCTCGTAGGCGGCCTTCACGCGGGCTTGCTCTTCGGTCAGTGCCATCGGTTCTCCTCGACAGGATGGTCGCC
>DASXZK010000090.1:0-90498 GCA_036501965.1 Solirubrobacteraceae bacterium | reverse complement strand
CCGACGTCGAACACGACAGCGGAGATCGCGCGCTCAGCCACCGCGCCCGATCTCCGAGGAGCCACCGGACACGTGCGGGGCCCCGGCGACCGCGTCGGCGATCCGCCGCCGCCGCTCCCCGATCCGCTCCCACCGCTCGCGCGACCGTTCGAGCTTGGCCGACGCCTCGGCCCCCGCGCGCGTCCCGTAGCGCCGCCGCGCCCAGCGCGAGTCCGGCGCCGCCAGCCGCAGCGCGCCCACCAGCGAGACGAGCGGAACGAAGATCCCGATCACTCCCACGAGCGGCTTGCCCTTGTAGATCACGATCACCGACAGCAGCACGTCGAGCACGAGGACGATCGACAGCGAGCCGATCGTCGTGCCGGCGCCGCTGACGTCGAACGGAGCGACCCCGACCAGGATCAGGCCGGCGAACACGGTCGCTATCACGACCGCGTCGAACGAGGTGCGCCCCTCCTCGGCCCAGTACACGTCACGCAGGTAGATCCACAGCGCGAACTCGTCGAGAGTCAGGCCGACGCCGACGCCGAACCCCGCCGCGAGGATCTCGCTGAGCGGGCTCTCTGGGTCCCACGCGAAGTTGACGAACCCGCTGGCCATCATCAGCACGATCCCCCACACCAGGTGGTGCAGGTGAACGCCGCTACCGGTCTTCACGCTGCCCGGCCACCACGGGAAGCGCTCGGAGCGGCCCATCCGGGCGCTCGTGCGGATGAAGACGAACGCGAGCAGGAACGCGGCCAGCAGGACAAATCCCGCGCGCTGGCCGTGAACATCGAGGAAGTGATTCGGTGCGTTCAGCCGGAACGTGATGTCGGCCATCGCCCCGCAGAGATTAATGGCCGCCGAGCGCCTCCACCGACGCGGACTCCGCGCGCCGCCAGCCGAGCGCGGGCGCGATCTCCGCGGCGATCGTCTCCAGCATCCGCGCGTTGTACTCGACGCCCAGCTGGTTGGGCACGGTGACGAGCAGCGTGTCCGCCTCGCCCACGGCGCGGTCCTCGGCGAGCTCGGCGGCGATCACCTCGGGCTCGCCGGCGTAGGTGCGGCCGAACCGCGCGATGCCGCCGTCGAGGTAGCCGAGCTGATCCGCGGAGGAGCTTCCGCGCATACCGAACCAGCGCCGGTCCTCCGCGGTGACGATCGGCAGGACACTGCGGCTCACCGACACGCGCGGCTGCCGATCCCAGCCGGCCTCGGCCCACGCCGAGCGGAAGATCTCGATCTGCTCGGCCTGGAGCTCTGAGAACGCGACGCCGGTGTCCTCGGTGAGCAGCGTCGAGCTCATCAGATGCATCCCCTGCTCGCCCGCCCATTGGGCGGTCGCGCGCGTGCCGGCGCCCCACCAGATCCGTTCGGCGAGCCCCGGCGACTGTGGTTGGATCGGCAGCCGCACGCCCGCGGCGCCGGGGCCTGCGAACTTGGGATCGGCCTCCACGACGCCCGCTCCGGAGATCGCGGTCCGGAACAGCGCCGTGTGGGCCCGTGCGAGGTCTGAATCGGTGTGGCCCTGCGCCGGCAGGTAGCCGAACGCCTCGGCGCCGTGCAGCGCGGGCTCGGGCGAGCCGCGGCTGACGCCGAGCTGCAGACGGCCTCCCGCAATCAGATCCGCCGCCGCCGCGTCCTCCGCCATGTAGAGCGGGTTCTCGTAGCGCATGTCGATCACCGCGGTTCCGATCTCGATTCGCGACGTCCGCGCACCGACCGCGGCCAGCAGCGGGAACGGCGACGCCAGCTGCCGGGCGAAGTGGTGCACGCGGAAGAACGCCCCGTCGATCCCGAGCTCCTCCGCCGCGACGGCCAGCTCGATCGACTGTCCGAGCGCGTCCGCGGCCGTCCTCGTCGCGGAGTGCGGCGAGTCCTGCCAGTGGCCAAAGGAGAGGAATCCGAGCCGTTGCATGTCGCCGATGACTGTAGGGCGGTCCTCGAACCCCCCGTCTTCACAAAATCTGTATGCGCAGGGCCGGTTTTGCCCGGTTTTCTGGGCGTTTCGCGCGGCACCATCAGGACGTGCCCCCATCGCACCCAGTCGCCGAGCTTGCGCAGGAGTCTCCGCCCGCCCCCGCGGAGACGCACCTGCGGCGCAGCTTCAATGAGGCTGCGCACAAGCTCGGCTACTGGCCCGTCGGCCCCGCGCCGCAGCGCCCGACCTCGGGCGAGCCGTCCGCGGCCGTCACGGCTGCCGCCGACGACGATCGCGATGTCGTTGCGCACGCCACGAAGGCGGTGCTCGCGCTCGGCGCGCTCGGGATCGTCTACGGCGACATCGGGACGAGCCCGCTCTACGTCATCCAGACGATCTTCACCCAGCACGCGAAGGCCGCCCACACCACTCCCGCCGGGGTCTATGGGATCGCGTCGCTGATCTTCTGGGCGCTGATGCTCGAGGTCTCGTTCAAGTACGCAACCGTGATCATGCGCGCCCACAACCGCGGCGACGGCGGGATCATGGCGCTCACTGCGCTCGTGCAACGCCGCAGGCCACCTCGCGCAGGGACGCTGATCGTGCTCGGGATCTTCGGGGCGGGGCTGTTCCTCGGGGACGGGATGATCACCCCCGCGATCTCAGTGACCTCGGCGGTCGGGGGGCTGGAGGTGATCAGCCCGGGCTTCAGCCACCTCGTCGTCCCGATCTCGCTGGCGATCCTGGTCGGGCTGTTCGCCGTCCAGCGATTCGGCACCAGCGCCGTCGGCTGGACATTCGGCCCGGTGATCGGGTTCTTCTTCCTGGTGATCGGCGCGCTCGGCGCTATCCAGGTCGTCCAGCGACCCGAGGTCCTGCAGGCGCTCTCGCCGATCTGGGGCGCGCGCTTCATGGTCGACCACGGCGTGGCGGCGTGGCTGACGCTCGGAGGCGTGGTGCTCTGCGTCACCGGCGCAGAGGCTTTGTACGCCGACCGTGGGCACTTCGGCGCCGGCCCGATCCGCGTCACTTGGTTCTCGGTCGTCCTTCCGGCGGTGCTGCTCTCCTACCTGGGCCAGTCCGCGCTGATCCTCGACCACCACCACGACATCTCCAACCCGTTCTTCCTGCTGGCGCCGGGCTCGCTGCAGCTGCCGTTGGTGATCCTCGCGACGATCGCCACCGTGATCGCGTCCCAGGCGGCGATCACCGGGTCGTACTCGGTCGCCAAGCAGGCGATCCAGCTCGGCCTGCTGCCCAGGCTGAAGGTCGTGCACACCTCGAATCTCGAGGGGCAGATCTACGTCCCGATCATCAACTGGTTCCTGTGCGCGGGTGTGGTCGCGCTGGTGCTCGTGTTCCAGAATTCAACCCGGCTCACCGACATCTACGGGGTCGCCGTGACCGGGACGTTCATCCTCAACACGATCCTGTTCCTCGCGCTCGCGCGGGCGATGTGGCACACCGCGTGGTGGAAGCTCGCGCCGCTCGGCGCCGTCTTCCTGATCGTCGAGGTTGCATTCTTCTCCTCGAACCTGGCAAAGGTGGACCACGGGGCGTGGATCTCGCTCGCGGTCGGTCTCCTCGTCGCGTTCGTGATGATCACCTGGCGCAAGGGCCGGGAGATCCTCACCAAAAACCGGAACGCCGAGGAGGGCGACCTGGAGACGTTCCTGGCGCGGCTCTGCGAATCGGAGGAGCCCCCGAGGCGCGTGCCGGGGACCGTGATCTTCCTCTCACCGAGCCGCCAGACGACGCCGCTGGCGCTCCGCGCCGAGGTGGAGCACGGTCACGCTCTGCAGCAGCACATGCTGATCGTGTCCGTGGCGCCGATCGGGATCGCCCATGTCGATCCACCCGATCGCTGCGCCGTCGAGTGGGTCGGCCGCGGCACGTTCAAGGTCGCGCACGTCACGCTGCGGGTCGGCTACCGCGACACGGTCGACATTCCGGCGGCGCTCGCCGCCGCGCGCAAGCGCGGGCTGCTCGCGCGCAACCTCGACTTGGAGCACGCCTCCTACTACGTCTCGCGGATGTCGATCACCCCGACCTCGGCGCCCGGCATGTCGCGATGGCGCAAGGCGTTCTTCGTATTCATGGCGCGCAACTCGACGAGCCCGCTCGACCAGTTCCGGCTGCCGATCGAGCGGACCGTGATGATGGGCTCGCGGGTGACCTTCTGAGCTGAGCGGCTACCGCGCCGGCTCGAGCACGAAGACCGGGATCTCACGGTCGGTCTTCTTCTCGTACTCGGCGTAGTCCGGCCACACGGCGACCGCCCGCTCCCACCACTGCTCGCGCTCGGAGCCGCTCACCACACGAGCGGTGTAGTCGCCCCTGTGCGTCCCGTCCTGGAGCTCGACCTCGGGGTGATCGACGATGTTGCGGTACCAGGCCGGATGTTCCGGGGCGCCGCCCTTGGAGGCGACCGCGGCGTAGCTGCCGTCGTGCTCGACGCGCATCACCGGGTTCTTGCGCAGCTTGCCCGATCCGGCTCCCAGCGACGTGACGATGACCACGGGGACGCCCTGCATCAGCGTGCCCTTGGTCCCGCCGGAGCTCTCGATCTCCTCGACCTGGTCGCGCACCCACTTCGCTGAGCTCGGCGCGTATTCACCCTGCAGCGGCATCTGTGTCTCCTCGTCCGGGTGTCAGTTCGTCCAGAGGATGACACGCCGCGGCGCACGCGCCCCTTAGTCGCCCTTAACATTTCCCACGATGGCGATCCAGGTGCCCCGTCGTCTCACGATCCTGTTGCTGTGCGCGCTCATCGCGGCGATTGCCGTCGCCGGAGCGCTCGCCCTACGCGCGTCGGCATCGACGAACGCGCGTGCCCGGGTCGTGCTGCTCAGCGGGCAGACGATCGCCTCCGGTCAGTCGATCTCCTCCCCGGATGGCCACTACGCGCTCACGATGATGGCCGACGGGAACCTCGTGCTCGAGCTCAGTAACCCGTACGGCTCACCGCGGGTGATCTGGTCGACGGGCACCGGCAGCTTCGCCGGTGCCACCGCCGGGCTGGAGTCCAACGGCAACTTCATCGTCCGCGGCGGCGGGGGAGAGACGATCTGGAGCGCCAACGTCACCTCGCCGGGCTGCGCGAACCTCGACCTGCAGGACGACGGCAACCTCGTTCTCTACAACTCGACCGGCGCCTATTGGGCGACGCACACCCTCCAGGAGACGCTCCAGCCGAGCGATGAGTTGCTCCCCGGGCAGACGATCCTCGCCCCGGGCGGCGACTACGAGCTGGAGATGGGCACCGACGGGTACCTGCGCATCATCGACTCGGCGGGGACCGTCTGGAAGAGCCCGGAGGGCGGGCCGGCCGGGAGCTACGGAATCCTCTACTCCGACGGGGACTTCGAGATCCGCTCGACGGGCGGCATCCGCGAGTGGTACACGCAGACCTACACCTCGGCCGACGACAACTCGGTCCTCGAGCTCACCTCGACCGGCGAGGCGGAGCTCGTCGCGCCCAGCGGCACCGTCACCTGGAACAGCGACTCGAGCGCCACGCGCTCCGGGCTGACCTCGCTGAACATCCCCCGGTCCTACACGGGCTGCCCGACGACGACGACCACCACGACCCCCACCCCGCCGCCTCCACCGCCGACACCGATCCATGCGCACGCACCCACCTCCGGAGCGGTCACCTTCACGCTGCCGGGCGTCCGGGTATCGATCAGCGTGCGCTGGCGGTTCAACGGGGCGGTCAGCTGGATGAGCGACGCGACCGTCCGCCGTTTTCCGCGTCGCGCGCACCTGACGATCAGCTGCGCGGGCACCCACGGTTGCCCGACGCGCACGATCCACCGACACGGCCGCCAGATCAGGCGCCGCGAGCGCTTCAGCGCCAGCGGCCCCCACGTGCGCGCGATGATGCGTCGCGTCGTGGGCAGACGGTTCCGGGTGGGGGCGCGCGTGATCTTCTCGGTCACCGAGCCGGGTCACCGGCCCGAGCGCAGTGAGGCGATCATCCGCCGCGGGGCGAGTCCGCGCTCCAGGGTCCTGCACTAGCGTCAGGGAGGGATTCGCGACGCGTCGCGGACGCGGATCCGGGTAGCTGCCGACGAGCCACCGGAAAGGACACCCATGACCCAGACCACCCAGGTTCCCACGATCACCCTCAACGACGGCCGCACGATCCCGCAGCTCGGCTTCGGCGTCTTCCAGGTCCCGCCAGAGGACACCGCCGAGGCGACCGCGCTCGCGCTCGAGGTCGGTTATCGCCACATCGACACCGCCGAGATGTACGGGAACGAGCAGGGCGTGGGTGACGCCGTGCGTGACTCCTCGCTGGACCGCGACTCGATCTGGATCACCTCCAAGCTCGCCAATCCCAAGAGCGAGCCGGATGAAATCCGCGCCGCGTTCGAGGAGACGCTGCAGAAGCTGGGCACCCAGCAGCTCGACCTGTTCCTGATCCACTGGCCGCTGCCGACGCGGCCGGGCAGTGACTTCGTCACGCGCTGGAAGGTGCTCGAGGAGTTCAAGGCCGACGGCCGGGCGCGTTCGATCGGCGTCTCGAACTTCGAGGTGGCGCACCTCGAGCGGCTGGCCGCCGAGTGCGACGTCGTGCCCGCGGTCAACCAGATCGAGATCCACCCGTATTTCCTCAACGAGGAGGTACGCGCCTACGGCGAGAGCCACGGGATCGCCACCGAGGCGTGGTCTCCGATCGCCCAGGGCGGCGTGCTCGACGATCCGGTGATCACCGCGATCGCCGCGCGGCTCGAGCGCACGGCGGCGCAGGTCGTGTTGCGCTGGCACGTGCAGCGGGACTCGATCGTGTTCCCGAAGTCGGTCACTCCCGCGCGGGTGCGGGAGAACTTCGAGCTGTTCGACTTCGAGCTCACCGGCGACGACATGGAGGCGATCACCGGGCTGGACAGGGGCGAGGCCGGTCGCACCGGACCCAACCCGAACCGGTTCACCGGCGGGGACTGACCGCGACCGCCGTCGCGGCGTAGCCTGTGCAGCGTGAGGCTCGATCGCGTCGTCGTGGGCGACATCGTCAAGGCGTCGATCGGCGGGCGCGTCATCTACGGCGAGGTGCTCGAGGTGCGCGAGGGCACCGTGCGCTTCACGCCGATCTCGCGTGCGGCCGGGTGGTCCCACGCGACCGCCGCGCAGGTCGTCGGCCACTGGCGGCGGACCGGCCGCCGGCGCACGGGCGAGGACGGCGAGAGCGTCGCCCAGCCACCGGAGCAGCTCTCGCTGCGGATGACTGACTGACCGCAGGACCCCACACACCGACCATCAAGGAGCATCGATGCCAGCCAAGGGCAATGCAGAGTGGAAGGGCGATCTAAGCAGCGGCAGCGGCACGTTCACCGCCGGCGACACGATCAGCGGGGAGTACTCGTTCAAGTCGCGCTTCGAGGACGGCCCGGGTGCCAACCCAGAGCAGTTGATCGCGGCCGCACACGCCTCGTGCTTCTCGATGGCCCTCTCGAACAGCCTCGCCGAGGCGGGCACGCCCGTCGACTCGGTGAAGACCGACGCGACCGTCACGCTGCGGATGGTCGACGGCACCCCGACGATCACGACGATCGCGCTCAAGACAGTCGGCTCGGTCCCCGGTATCGACGAGGAGGGCTTCAAGAAGGCCGCGGCGGACGCCAAGGCGGGCTGCCCGGTCTCCAGGGCGCTTGCCGGCGTGGGCGAGATCACGCTCGACGCCTCGCTCGCGTCCTGACCGGCTGACGTCCGCGAGGGTCGCCGGACGCCTCAGGCCCCGACGACCCTCAGCGCCACCCACATGAGCGCGGTCGCCCCGACGAGCGCGGGCGGGACCGTGAGCACCCCAAGCAGCGCGAACTCGCGGCGTGGCAGGCTCGTCCCGTCCGCCGCGAGCGCGCGGCGCCACAACAGCGTCGCCAGCGACCCGACCTCGGTGAGGTTCGGTCCGATGTTGACCCCGACCAGCACCGCGAGCACCGGGCCGACGCCGTGCGCGGCGGCGACCGGGACGAGCAGCAACGTCGCCGGCAGGTTGTTGACGAGGTTCGCCACGATTGCCGCGACCGCGGCGATCAGCAGCAGCGCGGGCAGCGACGGGTGGGCGACGCTCGTCGCGGGGAGGATGTGACGGATCGCGCTCTGCAGGCCGTGGGCGCCGACGGCCGCGACGATCACCGCCAGGCCGAGCACGAATACGATGAATCCCGGCTGAACGGCGTGCACGAGCTCGCGCGCGGTTCGCGCCGGCGACCGCAGCGCCGGCAACGTGATCAGCACCGCCCCGGCGGTCGCGATCCACATCGGCGCGATGCCGAGCAACGAGCTCGCGAGGAAGCCGGCGAGGGTGAGGGCGAGCACCGCCGGCGCGAAGACCGGAACGACCTTCGGGTGGTCCGCATCCGGCGCGTCCGCGGTGGCCGGGAGCGCGGGGGTTTCGGCCCGGTCCGGGACGAGCCGGCGCAGCGCGACCCAGTCGACCGCAATCGCCCACGCCGTCGGCAGCAGCATGAGCGCCCCGAACCGGGCGAACGACAGCCCGCTCGCCCGGAACGCGAGCAGGTTCGTGAGGTTGGAGACCGGCAGCAACAGCGAGGCGGAGTTGGCGAGATGCACGCAGGCGTAGCTCGTGGCCCGCGGCTCGGCACGCAGTCGCGCGGCGCAGACGAGCACGACCGGGGTGAGCAAGACGACCGTTGCGTCGAGTCCGAGCAGGATCGTCACCGCCGAGGCAGCGGCGAACACGAGCGCCAGCAGCCGGCGCTGATCGCCGCGCGACCGGGCCGCCAGGAGCCGGCCGAGCGCGTCGAACAATCCCTCCCGCCGGCACCCGTCGGCGAGCACCAGCAGCGCCGCCAGGAAGCCGATCGTCGGCCCGAGCTGCCGGATCGCGTGACCGGCCTGGTGGGCGCCGACGACCCCTGCGGCCAGCAGCATGAGCGCCCCCGCGGCGGCGATCGCCGGCCCGGGCAGGCGTGGGCGGCGGGCGACCGCGGCGGCCAGCGATGCGAGCAGCACGATCAGGGAGACGGCGAGCGACACGGGCGCCTATGAGAGCAGGCGGCGCCGCCGCCCCGCCGTGCGGGCGGTCAGCCGCGGGATGGGCTGATCAGGCCGTTCTCGTACGCGAAGACGACGATCTGGACGCGATCGCGAAGCTCGAGCTTGGCCAGGATCCGTCCCACGTGCGTCTTCACGGTCGCCTCGGAGAGCACGAACTTCTCGGCGATCTCAGCGTTCGACAGTCCGCGCGCGACGAGATCGAGGACTTCGAGCTCTCGGGCGGTGAGCTGCTGCAGACGCTCGCGGGATGCGGAGCCCTCCCCGCCCGCCGCACCGGTGGCGGGCAGATGGTGGCCGTAGCTCTCGAGCAGCCGCCGCGTGACCCGGGGAGCGATGACCGCCTCGCCGGCGGCGACCGCCCGGACCGCGGACAGCAGGTCGGCGGGCTGGGCATCCTTGAGCAGGAAGCCGCTCGCGCCCGCCCGCAGCGCCGCGTAGACGTACTCGTCGAGGTCGAAGGTGGTGAGGATGATGATCCGGGTCGGTGCGCCCGCCTCGACGATCCGGCGCGTCGCCTCGACGCCGTCCATCACGGGCATGCGCACGTCCATCAGCGCAACCGCGGGTTGCAGGCGCGACACTGCGGCGATCGCCTCAGCGCCGTCGCCGGCCTCGCCGACCACGCTGAGATCCGGCTGGCTGTCGATCACCATCCGGAAGCCCATCCGCATCAGCTCCTGGTCGTCGGCGAGCAGCACGCTCGTCGTCATCGCGCCTCACTCGGCGCGCCGACGACCGCCGCCTCCGGCGCGATCGTGAGCGCCACCCGCCAGCCGCCCTGCGGCAGCGGACCGGCGTCGAGGTTCCCTCCATAGGCGGCGGCCCGCTCGCGCATCCCGTGGATGCCTCGGCCCCCCGGGGGCAGCGCGGGCGGGGCCGGATGCGCCGCCACGGCGCCCGCGGACCAGGACCCGCCCGCCCCGCCGGTGTCGGTCACCTCGAGCGCGACGCGGTCGAGCTCGCAGTGCAGGGAGAGGCGGGCGGTCGCGGGGCGCCCGGCGTGCTTGAGCGTGTTGGTGAGCGCCTCCTGCGCGACCCGGAAGACGGTGAGCTGGACGCCGCCCGGCAGGGCGTGGGGATCGCCGAAGACCTCGATCGCGACCGGGATGCCGGCGGCCTCCACCCGGGCGAGCAGCTCGTCGAGCCGGTCCAGGCCGGGCTGCGGCTCGAAGGAGCCGGCCTCCGGCTCGTCGCGGAGCACGCCGAGCAGCCGGCGCATCTCGCCGAGCGCCTGGCGGCCCGTCTGCGAGACCCGCTCCATCGCGGAGAGCGAGGTGTCGGGAGCGGCACCGAGCGCGTACGAGGCGCCGTCGGCGAGGCCGATCATCACCGTGAGGTTGTGCGAGACGATGTCGTGCATCTCCCGCGCGATCCGGGCACGCTCGGCCGCCGCGGCCAGCCGCCCCTCCTGGTCGCGCTCGAACTCCAGCCGTGCGGCCCGCTCGCGCAGCGAGGCGATCAGCGCGCGGCGCTGGCGGATCGAGACCCCGAGGCCGCCCGCCGCGACCCCCAGGCCGGTGATCCCGACCCACACCTTCGCCGGCTGGTCGGGCGACCAGCGCAGCGCCGCCATCACCGCGCCGGCCTCGATGATCGCCGCCGCGATCGCCATCTCGGTGAGCTCGCCGTCGAGCATCAGCCAGAACATCGAGATCAGCACCGCGCCGTCGGAGAGTTGGGGCGTGGAGGTGAGCCACTGCGCGAGCGCGATCAGGGCGATCAGCCCGAACGACAGGCGCGGTCCCCGGTGGCGCAGGAGCAGCGGCGCGGGCAGCGCGAAGCAGAAGAAGATGACGTTGGGGTGACGCAGCCGTCCCTGGATCGCGATCCCGACGAAGCTCACGAGCGCGAGCGCCACCGCCGAGAGGATGTCGAGCGCGACCGGATGGCGATCCACCCAGCGGGTGACGGGAGCCACCCGCCGGTGCATCCAGTCCGCGATCACCTCATCGGATGAGCGGTCCATCCACCAAGTGTGACGGGTGGATGGACCGATCACGACTACTCCAGCTCGGCAGCCAGGCGCGCGGGCGCCGGACGGACGTGGTGGTGGGCCTCCCCGTCGTGGCCCGTCTCGGCGTGACGCAGCGGCTCGGCGTGACCCAGCGGCTCGGGGTGACGCAGCGGCTCGGCGTGGTGGTCGGCCTGCACGTCGACGCGGCTGAGCGTGACCCAGGCGACGAGCGCGACGAACAGCGCGAACTCGACCAGGCTGACGAGCGGGTCGCCGAGGTTCAGCCCGCCGTTGGTCGGCTTGGAGAACCCGTCGGCGAACGAAGCGCCGAGCGGCCGGGTGACGATGTAGGCGAACCAGAACGCGAAGATCGGGTTCCAGTGCAGCCGCCACCAGCCGATCGCGGGGATGGCGAATACGACGGCGAACAGGGCCGCCGAGGGCCAGAAGCCGAGGTTCAGCTGGTAGGCGGTGAGGTCGCCGGCGGCGGTGCCGAGCGCGAACGTGCCGAGCACGGCGGCCCAGTAGAAGCGCTCGCGGCGGCGGGTGTTGATCGAGTGGATCGAGAGCGTGCCCTCGCTGCGGTACCACCACAGGAAGATCAGCCCGGTGACGAGCGCGAACACGGGGGTGGTGACCGTGTAGGGGATGCTGGCGCCGTCGTGGATGCCGTCGGCGGCCATCGTGCCGAACACCGCGACCATCATCACCGCGAACCAGTAGTACGGCGCCCGGTACTCGGGCTGGCGCAGCTGCAGTCGCAGCGCGAGCACCAGGCCGAAGATCCCGATCGCAGCCGCGGCCGGGACGCTCTGCTGGCCGAGCGAGTCCGACATCGCCTCGCCCATGCCGGTGGTGAGCAGCTTCAGCACCCAGAAGATGAGACCGATCTCAGGGACTTTGGTGAGGAGTCGGCGCGGAGCGTCCGTGCGGGGGGTGGCGTCGATGGAGGGCATGATCAAGACGGTAGGTTTTGCCGAACTCCGCTACAACGGCCCCGCGGGGGATCTTCTGAGGCTCTCATGTCATTCTCAGGTCTGATTTCGATCGGCCTGGAGAGTGATCTTGGGCCCGGAGCCCTTCCGCTCCGGTCCCGCGCGGTGGAAAGTTCAGACCATGAGAGTCCTGATCGCCGATGACGACCAGCGCCTTGGGCACGTGCTGGTCCGGGGCATGGCCACCGATTCGATCAGCGCGGACCTCGTCTCGAGCGGAGCCGAGGCGATCGTCCGGGCCACCGCCACCGACTACGCGGTGATCGTCACCGAGATCAACCTGCCCGACCTCGACGGCTTCCAGGTGTGCCGCCGCATCCGCGACGAACACGTCGACGCTCCGATTCTCATCCTCTCCTCGCGCGACTCCGTCGAGGACCGCGTCCAGGGCCTCGACTGCGGCGCCGACGACTACCTCGGCAAGCCCTTCGCCTTCCGCGAGCTGCTCGCCCGCCTGCGCGCCATGAGCCGCCGCGGCGGCATCGTCCGCGGCGTCGTGCTCGAAGCGGGCGACCTCCAACTCGACGCCGCCCGCCATCAGGTCAGCCGCGGCGACGCCAAGATCGAGCTCTCCCGCAAGGAGTTCGCAGTACTCGAGGCCCTCATGCGCGAGCCCGGCCGGGTGTTGTCGCGGTTCGAGTTGCTGGAGCAGGCCTGGGGCTACCACTACGAGAACCGCTCCAACGTCGTCGAGGTCTACATCCGCTACCTGCGCGAGAAGATCGACCGGCCGTTCGGGTGCGAGACGCTGCAGACGGTGCGGGGGGTTGGCTACCGGATCGCTGCGTGATCGGCTGGGCGTGGCGGCTGTCCGCAGCGTTCGCGAGGTAGCGCACCCGTCGTCGGGGCGGGGGCGCTTCTAGCGACGCGAGGCACGTGCTTGGGAGCGTGGGCGATCGGGTCGCGCCGGCGGTCGCGATCCCGCACTCGCGGCTCTCGGCCCGAACGTGTGGGTGATCATTCGCGGTCCGCGGTCCCGGTTGCGCGCACGCCCGCCGGCCGCTGTTGCGAGTGCGAGATGCGGACCGTCGCAGACCCCGTCGGGGCGTCCGGCTCAGGTTCCCGAGACGAGCGGCGTCCCCACGCATCACTTCTGCCCACGCGCCACTCGCCCGCCCGCGCTGGGGACGATGTGATGCCCCGGACGGCAGTTCTGCCCACGGGCGGTCCACAGGTGCCGTTCAAGACACGTCCCCCAGTGGGGGCAGCACTTGTGCGCCCCCTCATTGCCAAATAACGCGGCGGGCGCTACCTCGCGAACGCCGGAGCTACAGCGTGGTCATCGCGATCGCCGTCAGTGCCAGGGCCGCGATGCGCAGCGAGCGGCTGTCGGTGAGCGCGGCGAACGGAAGCAGCCAGACGACGTACCAGGGCAGCAGGAAGGTGCTCGTCACGAGCAGCGCGACGACCGCCCAGCCGGTTGCGGTCACCCAGTCGATGCGGTGCCTGCGGACTGCGACGATCAACGCGACGAACGTGATCACCTCGATGGCCTGCAGGCCGATGACGACGCCGTGGCTCAGCCAGCCGAGCCCGAGGCCCCAGGAGATGAAGCCGGGCACGCTCTGACGGCCGCCGTTGGACTGGATGACCTCGAGCGTCGAGAGCAGGTGCAGAGGTCCTGAGCCGAACAGGATCGTGGAGATGATCCCGACACCGAGCAGCACAAAGGCCACGCCTCCGAGCAAGCGCCATTGATGACCGCCGAGGCGGGTGCGTCCGGCGGGGCCGCGACGGGCGGCGAGCGCGAACGGCAGCAGCACACCCGCGGTGAGCTTCACCGCGACGGCGGTCATCAGCAGCCCGCCCGCGGTGCGGGCGCGGTGTGCGACGAGGGCAGCGACCGACCAACAGAGCGCGGCCATCATCAGCATGTCGTTGTGGGAGCCGCCGACGGCGTAGATGATCAGCACCGGGTTGAGCCCGATGAAGAGCGTCGCCTGCGCGACGTCGCGCCCGAGGCGCTGTGCGGCCTTGGCGACCCCACCGATCGCGATCAAGCTGCAGACGACGGTGAGCAGCTTGTAGATGAGCGTCGCCGCCTTGAGGTGGAGATGGCCCATGAGGGCGCTGATCCCCGTGAACAGCGGCCCGTAGGCGGTCGGCGTGGACACCCATTTCGCACCGATGAACGGGAAGTAGGAGTCGTAGCGAATCGAGTAGGGCCCGTTGACGTACGGGTTGATCTTGTAGAGCGCGTCCATCCGTCCGTAAGCGCCATAGCTGAACACGTCGGTCGACATCAGCGGTGGCGCGAGCGCCATGACGAGGTGGAGCAGAACGACGCCGACCACGATCGCGCGCGCGGGGAGTTGCGAGCCGAGCCGTACGAGCGTCGCGTAGCAGACACACATGATCGTGAACAGCGCGATCAGGCCGCCGAGGTGGATGTCGGGCCCGAGCCACGCGAGCGGCCCGGCGTAGATCCGCGGGAAGGCGAGCTTCAAGCCCTCCGGCGCGAGTTGGGGTGTGTGCGCGGTGCACAGCACGCTCACGAAACCGCAGACGATCAGGCCGGCATACGCCGCCCAGACGAGCCGGCCCTGTGTGACGAGCTCCGAGGGCGCGCCGCCCTGCGGTCGACGACGCGCGTCGGGCCGCCCGAGCGCGACCGAGCCGCCGCCGACGGTCACGGTCGACTCACTCATGTGAGCACCGGGGGTGAGGGTGAGCTGTATGCATCGCGCGGCGCAGGGTCCTGCCGTGGGGGGTTTCCGGGGCGAGCCGTTCGATCCTCTCAGAGACGACCGAGAAGATCTCTACCCCAGTATGGCCTCAGTCAGATCAAGGACAGAGAAAGGCCTTTGCGGGGAGCTCGCGCCGGTGTCACCATTGCACACATGCCCGATGACCGTTTCGAGGCGCGCCTGCGCGCGCTCGCCCAGCAGCTGTCCCGTTCGATCTCCGATGTCGATCTCGATGAGGTCGCCGACCGGCTGGGGGTCGATCCGGACAGGGTCCGTGGCGCCGCCGGCGCCGTCGAGGACTGGCTGAACGACCGCGCGAGCGTGAGCGAGCCGCTGTTCTCCACCGGCCCCGGCGAGCCGCACGAGTATGTGCAGGCGGACCCGTTCGCCCAGCCGGACAGGGCCGCACCCGCCCGCGCGGACGGCCCGCATCCGCTCGACCTCCCGACCGACCATCAGGGTCGCGCGCTCAGCGCGCTCGCGTCCGGTCGTTGGACGGTGCGTCCTGGATCGGGGCGGCTGTCGAACGCAGAGCCCGCGGTCGGACCTGGCGCCCCCGACGATGAGGACCTCGCCGGGGAGCTTCGCGCGCGTGACTGGATCACCGCCGACGGCGCGGTGACGCTCGTCGGGCAGCAGGCGCTGCTGCGCTGGTGCCGGACGGCGGAGAGCGAGGCCGACCGGGCCCGTGTCGAGCAGGCCGGGCCTCCGGTCTCGGCGGACTCCGCCGCTGCCGAGGCACCCACGCCGGATCCGCCGGACGAGCCGGGCGCCTGAGCTCAGGCGCTGCCGAGCAGCACGCCCGCGGCGACGATCAGCGCGCCGCCGAGCGCGACCTGCACCAGGCTGACCCGAAGCGAGACCGACAGGAACCGGCGGCGGATCAGCGAGATCGTGATCAGCTCGATCGCGACGACGATCCCGGCCACCACGAGCGCCGGGTGGACGCGGTGGATGAGGAACGGCAGCGAATGGAAGACGCCGCCGACCGCGGTCATCAGCCCGGTCACGAGGCCGCGCGCCACCGCGGACCCGCGGCCCGTCTCGGTGCCGTCGTCCGACAGCGCCTCTGAGAAGCCCATCGAGATTCCCGCGCCGACGGCGGTGGCGAGCCCGACGAACAGCGCCGCATGGGTGCCGGAGAGCAGTGCCGCGGCGAAGATCGGCGCGAGCGTGGACAGGGTCCCGTCGATCAGCCCGACGAGCCCAGGCTGGATGTAGCGCAGCAGGATCGTCCGCTCATCGGCGGTCCGGAGTTCGGTCAGTGCGCTCACGCTGTGGAGCTTATCGCAAGCGACTGAAAACTGCGACGCGGATAAAATAAGGGCGCCCTCATGACCCGTCCGGAAGCCATTCCGCGGCAAGCTCGAGGAAGGCATCAAGCGCCGGGAGCGCCCGGCGCTCCCGCGGCCAGGCGAGGGTCACGTTCTCCAGCAGCCCGGGCGGCGCGAGCTCGACGGCTCGCACGGCCGGCGTGGCCAGATCGGCGAAGCTCGGCGGCACGATCGCGACGCCGAGCCCGACACCGACGAGCTCGATCATGGCCAGGGGATCGATCGTCTCGGCCGTCACCGCGGGGCGGCGCGCCCCGGCTGCGCGGAATCCCTCGTCGATCGTCTGCCGCACGCCCGAGCCGCTGGGGAAGGTGACGAGCGACTCAGTCGCCAGCTCGGCGAGCGAGACACGGTCACGCGCGGCCAGCGCGTGACCGTAGGGGACGAGCGCGAGCAGGCTCTCCCGTGTGATCAAGGTGCCCTGCAGGCGCGTGGGCAGCCGGTCGGGTGCGAACGTGATCACGGCCACATCGACCGTGCCGTCCTCCAGCCAGCGGATCAGCTCCTCGGACGGCGCATCGCGGATGACGATCTCGACTGCGGGATGGCGCCGCTGGAACTCGGCGAGCGTCGCGGGCAGCGGCACCGGCCCGCTCGGGCTCCCGCTCGCGATGCGCAGGGTGCCGGTGATCACCCCGGTGAGCTGGGCGACCTCCGCGCGCGCCAGTTCCGCGCGCTCAAGCAGCGCCCGGGAGTGGCCCAGGAGCACCACACCCGCCGCGGTCGGGGTGACCCCGCGCCGATCGCGATGCAGCAGCTCCGCGCCGAGCTCGCGCTCCAGATCGCGAATCTGCTGGGAGAGGGCCGACTGCGCGACATGGAGCTCGGCGGCCGCGCGGACGAACTGGCCCTCATCGACGACGGCGACGAAATACCGCAGGTGGCGGAGGTCCATGTATCTGTCAAAGAGATGCTGAGCTTCGGAAAGTGCTCTTTGACTTATACAGGCCAAAGACCGATAGTCATGTGCAAGGGCAATCACGACGCCGCCAACGTCCCGAAAGGAGTGGCCATGACGACCAAGAACTCTCGCCTGCACCGCACCATCGACTCGGTCCGCCGCGTGTGGGACGACCTCGATCGCGGCAGCCGCGCGATCTTCCGCTTCTGAGTCTCCTCCCCAGAGCCCGCCAGGCATCTGAGCCGCCCACAGGGGCCGGCTCGGATGCTCAGGGGGCGTTCAGGGCCAGCAGCGCGAGCTGCTCGATGCCCGCGCGCGAGCGCGCGACGACGAGGAACCGCTTGACGTGACAGAAGACGGCGTCCTCGACGCCTGTCACCGCGACGAGCTCGTCGCCCTCCAGCCCGGCCCATTCCGCCGGCAGTGGGCGGCGCAGATCGAACGTGCCCAGCTCCACCGGCACCCCCTCCAGCCCGAAGCCCTGCCGCTTCGGGTAGATGACGAACAGAGCCTCGGGTGCGGTGGGCACGAGCGCTCGCTTCCACGGCGCGTTCACCGGCAGCTGGACCAATCGCGGGTCGGTAGCCGCCGCGATCGCCTCGTCGACGATGCGCACCGCCCGCCGAGCCGACGCCACCGAGGCGATCTCGCGCGAGAGGACGCCACGGGCGAGCTCCAGCGCCTGCTCGAAGCGCTCGTGCTCCTCCGCTGGCGAGAGGGTCTCGTCCCAGCGGGAGTTGAGTCCGCCGATCACCCCGCCGACGGTCATCGGGTGAACGTCATCGACGACGAGCTCGGCGAGCCGCTGGCCGCTGTCGGCGGCGTCGACCGACTGCACGAGCGTCGCGTCGACCGCCTCGGCGACCTGCTCGTCGCCGCCACAGGCCCGCGCGCCGAACTCACGCCAGATCAGGCCGAAGGAGGCGTACCGCACGCCGTTGGCACGAGCGCGGTCGAAGCTCCGCTGGTGGTGATCGAAGTCGCCGGTCGCCGGGTCGTCGCGAAAGCCGACGTCGACGCGCATGTCGGCACCGGAGATCAGGTCGCGATCGCGGGTGCGGACCACCTCGACGGCGCCGGCGCCGCCGGACGCCTGCTCGCCGAGCAGCTGCAGCGTGGCGATCGCGAACACTTCATCCGCGTGGAAGGAACCGTCGTGGGTGGCGATCTGCATGGGCACGGAAGCCTAGAGGGCGCGGATGCGTGATCGGTGATGCGAGTCGGTCCCGTGCCGCGTAGGCTCCGAGCATGGCCCAGGAGCACGCCGGGGATCTACTGCGCCGCAACAACCTCCGCTCGACGCCCCAACGACGAGCGATCCTGGCCGCGTTTCGCGGTACCTCCGCCGAGCATCTCTCGGCGGAGGAGGTGCTCTCGCGCGCTGCCGCCGCGGTGCCCGAGATCGGTCGCGGGACCGTCTATGCGACGCTCGCCGAGCTTGCCGAACTCGGGTTGCTGGCCTCGGTCGGAAGCAGTGACCCGGTGCGCTACGAGACGAACCTCGGGCCGCACGACCACTTTCACTGCCGCCTATGCATGCGCCTGTTCGACGTCGACCTCGGTGGGAGGTCGCTGCGCCGCCGCCGGCTGGAGGGCTTCACGATCGAACGGGTGGCGGTCCGAGCGGAGGGGATCTGCAGCGCCTGCGGCGATTACCTGCGGGGCCTGGACGACGGCGCCGCCAAGATCCTCGCCACCTCGACCCTCCGCGACGAGCGGATCTCGGCGCTGGCCTGCGCCGAGGTCGACAGCCCGGTCGGCAAGCTCGGGATGGCGGCCTCGCCGAGCGGCATCGTGCGGGTTGCGTTCGCCGACCACGCCGATGCGGATGCGATTTCGGCCCGGTCGCGGACCCGGCGCGGCCCGGGCGCGGCGCGTGACCGGCTGCGTGCCGCCGCGACCACGCTCGAGGGCTATTTCCACGGAGACCGCACGCCGTCGGCGGACCTGCTCGATCATCTGCCGGACCACCATTCCGACGATCTGCTCGATGCCGTACGCCGGATCCCGTATGCGGAGTCGATGTCCTACGAGCTGCTGGGGGACTTCCTCTCGCCGTATGAGAGCGGCCGGCTGCTCGGCGGGAACCCGGTCGCGCTGCTGGTTCCGTGTCATCGCGTGAGCCGCGGGAGTGAGCGGCCGCAGACGTATGTCGGCGGCGGTGAGAGACTGGGCTTCCTGCACGACCTCGAGGCCCGCGACCCGCTGTGAGCGATCGGGCCGAGGGTCATTCGAGCCCCGGGGCCGGCTCCGGATCGAGCTCGGCGCGCAGCCGCCCGCCGGCCCGCCTCAGCAATCGAGAGACGTGCATCTGCGAGCAGCCGAGCACCGCGGCGATCTCGGACTGCTTCAGTCCCTGGTCCAAGCGCAGCAGCAGCGCCTTGCGCTCCTCGTACGGCATCCGCGCCAGCGCAGGAGCGAGCGAGCTCTCGACCTCGACCACGTCGTAACCCTCGTCCTCGGCGCCGAGCCGGTCGAGCATCGTGGCCGCTCGCGCGTCGTCCTCCTCGCCCAGCTGCGCGGGCACGTCGAGCGAGTCCGCATAGTGCGCGGAGGCCGCCTCCAGGCCCTCCAGCACACGCTCGGAGTCCAGCCCGAGGTGGATCGCGATGTCGGCCACCGACGGGCTGCGTCCCGTTTCCCGTGAGAGCTCGTCGACCGCGGTCTGAACGCGCAGTGCAAGCTCAAGCGCACCGCGGTTGACGTGTACCGCCCAGCTGGTGTCGCGGAAGTGGCGCTTGAGCTCACCCAGGATCGTCGGCGCCGCGAAGGCGACGAACGGCCGCCCGCGCTCGGGCTCGAAGCGCTCCACCGCCTTGACCAAGGCCAGCGAGGCAACCTGCACGAGGTCCTCCAGCGGCTCTTGCCGGTTGCGATAGCGCGCGGCGAGCCGCCGAGCCAGCGGCAGGTGACGGCGGATCAGCTCGTCCCGCGCCGAGGGGTCATGAGCGCGGCGCCGCCACAACTCATCGTCCGTTAATGAAGAATTAGTCCTGATCAGGACGTCATACCAATAAAGACGCCAGTAGGAAACGGACTTGCTTCAAGAATTGCCGAATCGGGCAGTATCTCTCACGATGGCGCACCGTCCCGGTGCGCCGCACCATCAAGGGAGGTAGGAGCAAATGATTCTCCTGGGCATCATTCTGTTGGTCATCTCCTTCGTCGTCGGTATCCACCTGCTGTGGATCCTCGGCGCCCTGCTGCTCGTCGTGGGAGTCGTGCTGGCGCTCGCCGGAGCGACAGGACGCGCGATCGGCGGCCGCCCGCACTACTTCTGAGCACCCCTGACCGACGCGAGCCCGGAGCCTGGACGGCTCCGGGCACCTCGCGTCCGGCGCAGGACCACCTGGCGTGGCGGGGCGGCCCCCAGGAGCGCAACTTCTTTCGACTTTCTCGGTTTCTCACGGCGGCCGACCCACAGGAAGCGAGGACCGAGATCACGATGCGTACCCGGCTGGCAGGCGCGCTGGCCGTGATCATGGTGGCGGGGCTGTTCCATCGTTCGCCGCCGCCGCGGCGCCGCCGAACGACTCGCGTGACAGCGCGACGCAGCTGACGACGCTTCCCGAGCGCATCCTGGGGACGACCGCCGGGGCGACGGTCGATCCGACCGACCCGGGGTCGAACTGCGCTGCGGAGGGCGGATCGGTCTGGTATCTGCTCTCCGTCGGCGCGACCGCGCCGCGTCAGATCGCGATCCAGGTCGAAGCCCAAGGGGAGCTCGACGCATCGGTCGACGTGGACGTCAAGGACCGCTCGCAGACCCAACCGGTGACCTGCCAGCGCACCGACAAGCACGGGGAGGCGGTATTCGCGTACCCCGCAGCGGCGCACGGTGTACCTGATCCGCGTCGCACAGCTCGAGAACTCGGCGAGCGGGAACTTCTCCCTGAACGCGTTCGTGCCTCCGCCGCCGGCCAGCCCTCCCGGCACGCCGCTGCTGCCGGGGGCGCGTCCGGATCGCTCGCGCGCGTCGTCGAGGTCTCACAGGCCTACTCGGCCCCGCTCACCGCAGGCGTCTCCTACGCGGTCAACCTCGTCTCCCGGATCGAGGGATGCATGGGGCTCTCGATCTTCCCCCCGGACACGAAGTCGTTTGACGCGAGCCCGGCGAGCCCGTTCCGCTGCGAGGGATACCGGCTGTTCACCCCGAGGGTGAGCGGCCGCTACAGCTTCCTCGTCCAGGCGGACGGCGGCGTGACCGGACGGCAGGCCTACCACGTGCAGATCGCGCGGGCGACGGCCACACAGACCACGCCGGGCGTACCACTGCCCAACTACGCCAAGGCGGTCGGCCGGCTGAGCGGGAACCACGTCGGGGTCGTGCGCCTCTACCGCTTCGATGTGACCGCCCGCAGCGACCTCCAACTCAACCTGACCACCGGAGCGCAGCGGCCGTTCGACCTCCAGCTCCGATCCGAATCCGGGCGGATCCTCGACTGCTCCTGCGGTGACGAGGGCAGCCAGACGATCACGGCGACCACCAAACCGGGCCGCTATTACGTCGCGATCAAGGCGCGTGACTATGGTTCGGGCCGGTTCACGCTGCTGCGCCGATCCCGGGCGATCACGCAGACGTCGCTGCGGATCGACGGTGAGCGCTACGTCGTGCGTCCACCCGGTGACGGAGTGACGGTGTCGCTCGCGGTGTCCGCACACGCGGATGGTCCCGCGAGCGTCGAGATCGACCGCTTCGACCCAGTCTCGGGTTGGCAGTACAACCGCACGGTCAAGGTGCGGGTGTCAGGCGGGCGCGGCTCGTTCACGTTCACCCCGCCGAGCACCGGTCAGTGGCTGATGCGGGCGAGCTTCCTCGGCTCCCATGGCTTCAGCCCGAGCGAGAGCCGCGGCGCCCGCGTCCTGTCCGCCGGTCCGCTCAGCGAGGTGCTCGGCTGAGCGCCCGCACGACGGCGCCGGCGCCCATGCCGTAGACGACGTGGAAGAACGCCTCGCTCGCCAATGAGGCGGGCGAGCGCTTCCACGGCGGTTCCGCGACGCCGAGCGCGGGCAACTGGGCGAGCCCGGCGCCCCACACCAGCAGCCCGAAGACCGGGCCGCTCGCCTCAGGCGGAACCGGCCCGCCGGCGGCGAAGAGTCCGTAGGGGATCCCCCACGAAGTGCCGTACAGCCAATGCATCCCCTGGTTGGCGGCGCGACGGTGGCGTCGCTTCAGGCGTCCCCGGCCGGCGCGGCGCTTCAGCCTGTCGGCGACGGCGGCAGGCGTCTGGGACGGCTCAACATCCGTGACCGCGAACGCGGCCCCCTGGGCAATCGTCATCGCGGTGGTGCCCGCGAGCCCCGCCAGCACACCGATCCCCGCACCGCGCAACAGCGCCCGCGACCGCGGTTGCGGGTCGACCGGCGGCTCCTCCGGGGCGGCAACCTCGGGGTCGGGACGGGTACACGCGGCGGCGAGGCCGTAGGCGACCAGATCCTCCCCGACGGCGACCACCGGGTCGGGCAGGCCCGTCGCCTCGACGACGAGCCCGCGGATACGCCAGGTGGCATAGGTACCGACGGCGGCGGCGACCGAGCCGGCTGCCGCGCCCGGCGCTCCGGCGATCGCGCGCCCGGTGAAACCCCCAGCCGCGACGCGGCCGGCCAGCGCCGGGATGTCGGTGCGATCGGTGGCCACCGGCGACTTGTCCATCGCAACCTCACCGGCCCCGGCGAGTGCCACCGCGACCCGCGGCCTGCCGCGGATCCGCCCGTGGGCGGCAAGCATCGCCGGGCCCGCGAACGTGCGCATCGCACACGAGAGACCGGCGAGGGCAGCATCGGGCCAGCGCAACGGGGAAGGCATCGCTCGTCCACGTACCCCCGCGCGCGCCGGCCGCAACCACCGCGCGCGCCGACCGGACCGGCGAGGTCGCCCGCCTCAACCCAGCGCGAGCACCAGCGCGCCGCAGACGATGGCCGCTCCGGTGACGAGCCAGGCGACATCGTCGCCGGGATGGCCGCTGTGCAGCTGGTGCAGCCGGCGCGCGGTGCCCTTCAATACCGCTCGCATGGTGTGCGGGCCGGACGGCACCCTCCCGGGCGCAAGCACCCACAGTGCGATGACCGCGCTCAGGGCGGTGAGGCCGAACCCGACCAGGATCTCCGGGATCGACGGTCCACTCGCCACCTGACCGTGAACCGTTGCCGTGTGGCCCGTCAGCACCGCCCTCGCGTACGCGGCCGAGGCGATGAAACGGTCCGCCCCGGCGAGCGCGAGCCGCCGGACGCCGGGCGCCAAGCCGGTCGCGATACCGCCGAGCACAAGCACAAGCGCCGGCACGAACAGGACCGCGGGCGTGCGCGCGCTGCTGACCTCGAGCTCCTCCCCCTCCTCCGCGGACTCGCTCGCGAACCGTTCGTCGTGGTCGTCGGGGCCCCATCCGAGGAAGACGCGGGCAGCGGTGGCGAGCACCGAGCCGCCGATCAGGATCTCCGCGACGCTCATCACGAACGGGACCCATCCGTAGCCGGGTTGAGTGCTCGCCGCGGTCTCGATCAGCGAACGGCCGGTGAACGTCCCGAACCCGGGCATCGCCGTCATGCCGAGCGCGCCGAGGGCGAACAGAAGTCCGGTGAACGGCAGTCCGCGCCCGAGTCCGCGGACGCGAAGTGAGCCGCTGTCCGCGCGGCGGTGCTGGAGGATCCCGATGCAGACGAACAGGCCGGCCTTGACCAGGCCGTCCGCGATGACATACACGGCTGCGCCGGCGAGCGCCTCCCCGTCGAGCAGGCCGAACCCGATCAGGAACAGCCCCATCGAGCCGATCGTCGCGAACGCCAGCAGCCGCTTGGGCAGATGCTGGAGCACGCACATCACGCCGCCACCGACGGCCGTGAACGATCCGAGCACGACCAGGATCAGTCGCACGGCCGCCGCATGGCCGAGTGGACCGGCGAACACCGTCCAGTAGACGCGCGCCAGGCCGTACAGGCCCATCTCGCTCATCACCCCGGCGAACAGGATGCAGACGGGCGTCGGAGCGCTCGTGTATGCGTCCGCCAGCCAGAAGTGGAACGGGATGATCGCCGCCTTGACGAAGAACCCGGACGCGATCAACCCGAAGGCGACGATCACGAGCCCTCCCCCGTGACCGTGGGCTGCGCGCAACGCGACTCCGATCTGGGCGAGGTTGAGCGCTCCGGTGCGTCCGTAGAGCAGGGCGATCCCGAACAGGACGAGGAACCCCCCGACCGCGTTGCAGATCCCGAAGTTGAGCGCGCCCTGCAGCGGGGCGCGCTCGTCGGAGCGATGCGCGACGAGCGTGATCCCGACCACCGTCATCAGCTCGAAGAACACGAACATGTCGAACAGGTCGCCGCTCAGGCAGAAGCCGCAGAGCGCCGCCATGAACACCAGCAGGAGCACCGGGAAGGCATGGCCGACCGAGTCGAAGTGCCGCCAGGAGAAGATGAGCGCGGCGATCGTCAGCAGCCCGGAGAACGTCGCCAGCCCCGCGCCGAATGGGTCCACCGTGAACGAGATCCCCAGCGCGACCCCATGGTGCGGGCGCCAGCCGCCGAACCAGTAGACGAGCTCGCCACCGTGCACCGCCATCCGCAGCACCAGTGCGCACAGCACGGTTGCGCCGATCGCGGCGAGGAGCGCGATCGCCTCGGCGAGCAGTCGCTTGCCCAGTCGCTGCGTGCCGGCGAGTAGCGCCGCACCGAGCATCGGAACGGCGAGGATGAGCGGGATCAGCGGTGTCACCCGCGCAGCTCGCGGATCGCGTCGGGGTCGACGGTCCCAAAGCGCCGCTCCGCCTGTAGGGCGAGCGCGAGCAGCAGCGCAGAGACCGTCGCCTCCACGACCACGTCGGTGAGCGTCAGCGCCTGCACGACGGGATCGACGGCCGGGGTGCCCACGGTGATGCCGACGAAGATCGGCGAGCGGCCGCCGTGGACGTATCCGATCGCCAACAGCAGCACGTAGGTGGAAGCCTGGACGACGCCCAGGCACATCACGAGGTGAACGAGGTGCCGGCTGGTGATGACGCCGTAGAGCCCAATGAGCAGCAACCACGCGGCGACGGCGTAGGGCGCGAAGCTCATCGTCCCCCGCGCGACGGCCGGTCGTGCTCAGCGAACTCAGCGACGATCAGCGAGATCGCGGCCCCGACCTCGAGGCCGACAACGGTCGAGAGCGAGGTGATCGTGCCGCTCGACAACAGGGCGCCAGTCGTGCCGAGCGGCAGGAAGTTGGAGAGGAACTGAAGACCCGCGATCAACCCGGCGACGCCGATCGCGACATAGCCGCCCGAGCCCAGGCCCTCGAGCGCCTCGAGCGCGCCGTGTCCACGGATCGCCCGCATGCCGCGAGCGCCGTCGGTGACGAGCAGCGTGATGAGCGCCGAGGCGAGCACGACACCTCCCTGAAAGCCGCCGCCGGGGGTCAGCTGCCCGTGGGTCACGACGTAGATCCCGAGCACGATCAGCGGCGCGACGCTCCACCGTCCGACGAGCGCGAGCAGCGGGTCCGGAGCCTCATCGTCGTCCGCGCCGGCGGCGGCGGCCGGCGAAGCCTCCCGGCCGGAGCGCTCCTGGCGCAACAGCACCACGAGGCCGATCGAGGCGGCGAACAGGATGAACTCCTCGCCCATCGTGTCCAGGCCCCGGTAGTCGAAGTTGATCGCGGTGATCACATCGGTCGCGTGACGCTGGCGCACGGTCACGTGGTTGAGGGTGATGCCGTCGATTCCGTGGAAACGCCCGAACGCCGGCAGACCGCCGAGACCGTGCACGAGCACCGCCGCGAGGACGACCGCCGCCGCCAGAAACATCACCGTCCGCCCGCGCCGCCTCATTCGTCGCGCTCACGCGAGGCCGCCCGGCGGTGGAGCTCCCGCAGGGTGAGCAGCGCCATGACGGGGAGCGCCACCGACCCGACGACGATCTGCGAGAGCCCGACGTCGGCAGCCTGGAAGACGAAGAACAGCACCGCGAGGGCGAGGCCGAAGACGCCGGTGAGGATCACCTGACGGGTCGGGTCGCGAGTGAGCGCGACCGCCGTCCCCCCGGCCGCGACCGCGAACAGCGCCACCGCCTGCAGGACCGTCATCGCTCCGGCTCATCTGGCGTCGCACGGATCCATGCCGCGCGGGCGGTGGCGTGGGAGACGACCGGTGCGGCGAGGAGCACGACGAACGCGACGAGCAGCGCCTTGTCGCCGATCAGCGAGAAACCCTGGCGCACGAGAACGGCGAGCGCGATCGCGATCGCGCCCAGGCCGGCCGGGGCGGTGAAGTGCAGACGCGAGTACACGCCGCGCATCACCACCACCCCGGCGCAGCAGAGCAGCTCCAGTGCGACGCCGAGCCAGAGCAGCACCGAGGACGCGACGTGGACGAAACTCACGCTCGCCACTCCAGGAAGCGTGCGAGCGCGAGCGAGCCGCCGGTGCTCACGAACGCGAGCACGACCGCCAGGTCGACGAACGGCTGGCGGTGCGTGCCCTCCGCAAGGAGCAACAGGATGAGCGCACAGAGCGGACCGGCGAGGTTCAGGGCCGCGGCGGCCGACATCACGTCGCCGACGAGCATCGCGATCCCGAGCGGGATCAACCCGGCCGCCAGCAGCACGAGCCCTGCCAACAGCCACTCGTTCATCCGAGCTCCAGCGGATCGGCGGCGCGACGTCCCTCGCCGGCGAGCAGCTCGTGGAACAGCAACGTGTCATCGGCCGACTGCACCGTGATGACGACCGTCGAGGGGGCCACGGAGCCCGCAAGGGTCGCCAACGCGATCTGAGCGGCCCGCCGTTCCGGGTCTGGCTGGCATGAGAAGGGCACCGCCCGGACACGCCCGGGGTCACGCTCGCCATGCCGGACCGCTCGCCACAGAACAGCGACGAGCCGCGGCAGGTCGGTCACGAGCGAGACGAGCGGCCGCCACATCCGCGACCAGCCGCGGGAGGACCCCGGGCGCGGCCGCGCGCGCGAGACCGCGACGACCGCCGCAGTGGCACCGAGCGCGGCGGCGACCGCGCCGTCGACGTCCTCGGCGGTGGTGGCGAGGTCCTCCAGGAGCAACCAGAGCGCCATCCCGAGCAGCCACCAGACGACCCAGGCGCGCACGAGCCCGCCGCGGGTCACGCGCCGAACTCCGTGCGCTGGATCATCGCCGCAGGATCCCGTGGTCCCCGGACGACACCGGGCTGCCTCAGGCGGCGGCGCCGAGCAGCCCGTGCGGGTCGAGCACGAACTTCTTGGCCACGCCGGAGTCGAACTCCTCGTAGCCCTGCGGCGCGTCGTCGAGCGTGATCACGGTCGCGTTCACCGCATCGGCGATCTGCACGCGGTCGTTGAGGATCGCCATCATCAGCTCGCGGTGGTACTTCATCACCGGCGCCTGGCCGGTCATGAAGTGCAGCGACTTCGCCCAGCCGATTCCGAACTGCAGCGAGAGGCTGCCGTGCTTGGCCGACTCGTCGGCCGCGCCAGGATCGCTCGGGACGTAGAGCCCGGGGATGCCGACGCCGCCACCTGCGCGGGTGACGGCCATCGCGGTGTTGAGCACGACCGCGGGGGCCTCCTCACCATCGGCGCCGTGGCCCCTGGCCTCGAAGCCGACCGCGTCGACTGCGCAATCGACCTCCGGCACGCCGAGGATGTCCTCGATCGCCGAGCCCATCGCGTCGCTGTCCTCGACCGTCGAGAGGTCGATGGTCTCGCACCCGAACGACTTCGCCTGCTGCAGGCGCTCCGCCTGCATATCGCCGACGATCACCGCCGCGGCTCCGAGCAGCTGCGCGGAGCACGCCGCCGCCAGGCCGACCGGGCCGGCACCCGCGACGTAGACGGTGGAGCCGGTGCCGACGCCCGCGGTCAGGGCGCCGTGGTAGCCGGTCGGGAAGATGTCCGAGAGCATCGTCAGGTCGCGGACCTTCTCCATCGCCCGGTCCTTGTCCGGGAACACGAGGCAGTTCCAGTCCGCGTAGGGCACCGTGACGTACTTGGCCTGGCCGCCTCGCCAGCCGCCCATCGCGACGTACCCGTACGCCGACCCGGGCTGCGCGGGGTTGACGTTCAGGCACACCCCGGTCTGGCGCTCCTTGCAGTTGCGGCAGCGCCCGCACGCGATATTGAACGGAATCGAGACGAGATCGCCCTTCTTGACGAACTCGACCCCGGGCCCGGCCTCGATCACCTCTCCGGTGATCTCGTGACCGAGCTGCAGTCCCTCCGGCGCGTCGGTGCGCCCGCGAACCATGTGCTGGTCGGAGCCGCAGATGTTCGTGGCGACCACCTTGAGGATGACCGCGTGGGGCAGCTCGCGGCCAACGTTGTCCGGATGGACCCCCGGACCGTCCTGCAGCACGAACGTCGCGTCCTCGACGTTCTCCACCTCGACGTGACGCGTCCCGCGGTAGATGACGGCGCGGTTCTGATCAGCCATTGGGGACCTCCCTCGGTCGGCGGCGGTGGCCGCCGCGACCCTGCTCGGTTAACGTGTGCGACACCAAGCGCATGCCCGTCCGCTGGGCCCGCAAACGGCGCGGTCAAAAGCCGCCGCCTGAGGGTTTGCCGCGGCGGCAGAAGGGCAGGTGAGAACCCAGATGGCGACGCGGGCTCAGGTGCGACGGCTGCTCGAGGAGGGCCACGACTACCGGACGGCCGCCGAGCGGCTCGGGATCGCGCCGGGGGAGGCGTACCTGATCGCGACCGGACGGCCCGCGGACGGCAGCGACAGCCGGTACTTCACCGACTCCCGTGATCCGCCGACGAGCCCGCAGCAGCTGGTCGGGCCGCCGCCGGTCAACCCGATGCGCTACCCCGAGATCGAGGCATGGGTGCGCGAGCGCGCGCGGCGCGAGCTGTCCGAATGACGTCCCCGCGCGACCTGCTCGGCATCTGGCCCGCCGCCCGCCAGCTCACCGGCCCCGACCGGCTCGGCCGCGGCGCTGCGGTCAAGTCGAAGGGCAGCCGCGAGCACGTCGCCCGCACTCGCACCGCCGACCGCGTCGTGAAGTCGGTCTGCCCGTACTGCGCAGTCGGTTGCGGTCAGAACGTGTTCGTCTCCGACGAGCGCGTGGTCCAGATCGAGGGCGACCCGGACGCACCCCACAGCCGCGGGCGCCTGTGCCCGAAGGGCTCGGCGACCAAGCAGCTCACGACCGGTCCCAGCCGCGAGCAGCACGTGCTCTATCGCCGCCCCTACGGCACCGAGTGGGAGCGCCTCGACCTCGAGACCGCGATGGAGATGATCGCCGACCGTGTCGTCAAGACCCGCGCGGAGGGGTTTGAGTGGGAGTCCGAGGAGGCGCGTGTGCGCCGCTGCATGTCGATCGCGGCGCTCGGCGGGGCGACGCTCGACAACGAGGAGAACTACCTGATCAAGAAGCTGCTCACCGGGCTCGGAGTGATCCAGGTGGAGAATCAGGCGCGGATCTGCCACAGCTCGACCGTCGTCGGCCTCGGCACCTCGTTCGGTCGCGGCGCCTCGAGCACGCTGCCCGGCGACCTGCAGAACTCCGACCTGATCGTGCTGCAGGGGTCGAACATGGCCGAGGCCCACCCGGTCGCGTTCCAGTGGGTCGTGGAGGCCAAGCGGCGCGGCGCGACGATCGTCCACATCGATCCCCACTACAGCCGCACCAGCGCGCTTGCCGACCTGTTCGTCCCGATCCGCGCCGGCAGCGACATCGCGTTCCTGGGCGGCGTCATCAATCACGTGATCCAGAACGATCTGGACTTCCGCGAGTACGTCGTCAACTACACCAACGCGCCGACGATCGTGGGCGAGGCGTTCCGCGACGTTGACGCCGAGGGTCTGTTCTCCGGCTTTGACCCCGACAAGGGCGAGTACAACCCGGACAGCTGGCAGTACGAGGGTGCCTACGTCGAGGCCGCCTCAGGCCAGCGTGATCAGGCCGGCCACCTCCAGGGAGTGCCGCCGGAGAGCGGAGCGGCCGACGAGGACGTCGACCGCGGGAGCGCAACGCTCGACCCGACGCTCGAGCATCCTCGCTGCGTCTGGCAGATCCTCAAGCGTCACTTCGCCCCGTACACGCCCGAGATGGTCGAGCAGGTGACCGGCTGCGATCAGGCGACGTTCGCCGAGATCTGCCGGCTGTTCGTGGAGAACTCGGGCCGCGAGCGCACCGCCGCGTTCGTGCACGGGGTGGGCTGGACCCAGCACACGATCGGCTCGCAGTACATCCGCTGCGCGTCGATTCTGCAATTGCTGCTCGGCAACATGGGCCGCCCGGGCGGCGGCGTGATGGCGATGCGCGGCCACGCCTCGATCCAGGGCTCGAGCGACATCCCGACGCTGTTCGACACGCTTCCGGGCTACATCCCGACCCCGCACGCCCACGCCCATCAGGACCTCGACTCGTTCGTGCTGTCCAACGCTCCGGACAAGGGCTTCTGGGGCGACATGCGCCACTACGTGGTCAGCCTGCTCAAGGCGTGGTGGGGCGCCACAGCCACCGAGGGGAACGACTACTGCTTCGACTACCTGCCGCGACTGACCGGCAGCCACGGGACCTACGACACCGTGATGGCGCAGATCGGCGGCGTGGTGAAGGGCTACTTCCTGTTCGGCCAGAACCCCGCCGTCGGCTCTGCGAACAACCGCATGCAGCGGCTCGGGATGTCCAAGCTCGACTGGCTGGTCGTCCGCGACTTCTCACTGATCGAGTCCGCGACATGGTGGAAGGACGGGCCGGAAATCGAATCCGGCGAGATGCGCACCGAGGAGATCGCGACCGAGGTGTTCTTCCTGCCGGCGGCGGCGCACACCGAGAAGGACGGGACGTTCACCAACACCCAGCGGATGGTGCAGTGGCACCACAAGGCGGTCGAGCCGCGTGGGGACCAGCGCTCGGACCTGTGGTTCGCCTACCACCTCGGCCGCATGCTCCGCGAGCGGCTCGCCGACTCCGATGACGAGCGCGACCGTCCGCTGCTCGATCTCACCTGGGACTACCCGTGCGAGGGCCCGTATTCGGATCCGATGGCTGCCGCGGTGCTCGCCGAGATCAACGGCTACGACGCGGGCGGGACGCTCCTCCCGGCATACACGGCGCTGAAGGACGACGGCTCGACGGCGTGCGGCTGCTGGATCTACTGCGGCGCCTTCGCCGGCGGCGTCAACTACACCGCCCGCCGGACCCCGGCCCGTGAGCAGAACTGGACGTGCCCGGAGTGGACATGGGCGTGGCCCGCGAACCGGCGGATCCTCTACAACCGCGCCTCGGCCGACCCCGAGGGTCGGCCATGGTCCGAGCGCAAGAAGCTGGTCTGGTGGGACGAGGCCGAGCAGAAGTGGACCGGCCACGACACGCCGGACTTCGAGGCGACCAAACCACCGAGCTACCGCCCGCCCGAGGACGCGAAGGGGCCGGACGCGATCGCGGGCGACGACCCGTTCATCATGCAGGCCGACGGGCGGGGCTGGCTGTTCGCGCCCGCGGGGGTGGCGGACGGACCGCTGCCCACGCACTACGAGCCGCAGGATTCCCCTGTGCGGAACCTGATGTACGGGCGTCAGCGCAATCCCGCCCGGCAGCTCTACATCCACGAGAACAACCGCTTCCACCCGGATCCCGGCGGCCCCGGCGACGATGTGTTCCCGTTCGCGGTCACGACGTACCGGCTCACCGAGCACTTCACCGCCGGCGGGATGTCGCGCTGGACCCCCTATCTCGCCGAGCTTCAACCCGAGTTCTTCTGCGAGGTCTCGCCGGAGCTCGCCGCCGAGCGGGGGCTCACCCATGGGGATTGGGCAACGCTCGTCTCCGCCCGCGGCGCGATCGAGGCGCGGGTCATGGTCACCGACCGGATGACGCCGCTGCGACACGGCGAGCAGATCGTGCACACGATCGGCATGCCCTACCACTGGGGCCCGAACGGCTACACGACGGGCGATTCGATGAACGAGCTGTCGTCGATGGCCCTGGACCCGAGCTCGCACATCCAGGAGGTCAAGGCGCTCACGGTCGACATCCGACCGGGGAGGCGTCCGCTCGGGCCTGATCGGCTGGCCCTCGTCGAGGAGTACCGCCGGCGGGCAGGGATCACCGCCGAGACCGGGACCGAACGTCGCGACGACGCCGAGACGGGAGTGCCGTCGTGACCGACTCCGCCTGGTCGGAGGTGCGGCTCGTGCCGCGCGACAGCGATCCCGCGACCGACACGGGCTACGACGACCACCCGCCGCGGCTCGGGTTCTTCACCGATACCTCGGTGTGCATCGGCTGCAAGGCGTGCGAGGTCGCGTGCAAGGAGTGGAATGACGTGCCCGAGGATGGGCTGGATTGGACCGGACGCTCGCACGACAACTCGGTCGGGCTCAGCGGCGACACCTGGCGTCACGTCGCGTTCATCGAGCAACGGGTTCCGATCGAGGAGGACGGCGGCCCGCTCGGCACCGGTGGGTCGCTCGGCACCGGTGGGTCGCTCGGCACCGGTGGGATCGAGCTCGACACCGGGCCGGGCAACTTCCGCCGCGGCGAGGATGAGTCGTTCCGCTGGCTGATGTCCTCCGACGTCTGCAAGCACTGCACGCACGCCGCCTGCCTCGATGTCTGCCCGACCGGCGCGCTGTTCCGCACCGAGTTCGGCACCGTCGTCGTCCAGGCGGACATCTGCAACGGCTGCGGCTACTGCGTGCCCGCCTGCCCCTACGGGGTGCTCAACCGTCGCGAGGACGACGGCCGGATCTTCAAGTGCACGCTCTGCTACGACCGCCTGCAGGTCGGGCAGGAACCCGCATGCGCGAAGGCGTGCCCAACGGACTCGATCCACTTCGGGGAGCTCTCCGAGCTGCGTGAGATGGCCGGCGAGCGCGTGCAGGAGTTGCAGGACGCCGGGGTGGACTCGGCGCGTCTGTACGGCGACGACCGCGAGGACGGGGTCGGCGGCGACGGCGCGTTCTTCCTGTTGCTCGACGAGCCAGAGGTCTACGGGCTGCCGCCCGACCCGATCGTCACTACGCGTGATCTGCCGGCGATGTGGCGCCGGGTCGCCGTCGCGGGCCTCGGGTTGCTCGCGGCCGGATCGCTGTCGTTCGTCGGCGCCCGCCGGGGCGCGGGTGGCTGATCGCGATGGCCAAGCCGCGGCATGAGGAGTCCGAGTTCACCTCCTACTACGGGCGGCCGATCATCAACCCGCCGATCTGGGAGGAGCTCGACATCGGCGGCTACCTGTTCCTGGGCGGCCTCGCCGGCTCCTCGTCGATCATCGCGGCGGCCGCCGACCTCACCGGTCGCCGGGCGATGGCGCGGGTCTCGCGCGTGGGCGCCTCCGTCGCGATCTCGGCCTCGCTGCTCGCGTTGATCCACGACCTCGGCAGGCCGCTGCGCTTCCTCAACATGCTGCGGGTGTTCAAGCCGAGCTCGCCGATGTCGGTCGGGGTGTGGATCCTCGTCGGCTACGCCCCGCTCACCTTCGGCGCGACCGCGTCGGAGTTCCTCGACGAGCTCCCCGACGCGCTGGGCCGCGCGGCGGGCGTCGGCGCGGCGGGGCTCGGCGCCGGAGTCGCCTCCTACACCGCGGCGCTCGTCGCCGACACCGCGGTCCCCGCGTGGCACGACGGCTTCCGTGAGCTGCCGTTCCTGTTCGTCGGCTCGGCAGCCACCGCCGGCGCGGGCCTCGCCCTGGTCGGGTCGCCGACGGTCGAGACAGTGCCGGTACGTCGCCTGGCGCTCGCCGGCGCGTGCGTCGAGCTCATCGCCGAGCGGCGGATGGAGCGTTCGCTGGGCATGGTCGCGGAGACGCTGCGGACCGGCTCGGCCGGCAGGAAGATGCGCGCCGCCGCGGCGCTCACCGCGCTCGGCGCTGCCGGAGCCGCGCTCGCCGCCGGGCGGTCGCGGCGGGCGGCGGCGCTGTCGGGGGCTGCGCTCGTCGCCGGATCGCTGTGTACGCGCCTCGGGATCTTCGAAGCGGGCATGATGTCTGCGCGAGATCCCAAGTACACGGTCGTTCCCCAGCGCCAACGGGTCCAGGCCCGTCGCGCGGCCGGGGCTGCCTGAGCACGAGAGCGAGGTACATCGATATGGCGATCGACACAGCCCCTGAGACCACGGTCGACGACGGGCTCCCGCGGTGGGACGTCGGGGTGCTGTTCCCCTCCCTCGACTCCGACAAGTACCGCGAGGCGCGGGCCGAGTGGCTGAACACGATCGAGCAGCTCGCGGCGCTGTTCGACCGCTACGGGCTCGGGGCGATCACCTCCGGCGTCGCGACCTCCGGACCGAGCCAGGAGGACGGCCGCATCCTCGCCGACGTGATCGAGACGCTCAGCCGGATCTCCGAGCAGGTCCGCCGGCTCAGCACGTACGTCAACGCGCTCGTCAGCACCGACGCGAACGACTCCGCGGCCGCGGCCGAGTTCTCGCGGCTGTCGGCCGACGCCGCGCGCCTGACCTCGCTGCAGACCCGGCTGAACGGCTGGATCGCGGGCCATGGCGCCGACGCGCTGGCCGCCACCTCCGAGGTGGCCGCCGAGCACCGGCCGTGGCTGGAGCGCTGCGAGGAGCGCTTCGCCCATCAGATGTCCGAGGTCGAGGAGGATCTACTCGCCGAGCTCGAGGTGCCGGGCGTCGAGGCGTGCGTCACGCTGGCCGGCGAGCTCAGCTCGACGCTCGAGGCCGAGGTGCACGGCGAGTCGCTGCCCGTCAGCGCGGTCCGTGGGATGGCCAGCGACCCCGATCCGGCGCTCCGCCACGCGGCCTACGACGCCGAGATGCCCGCCTGGCGGTCGATCGCGACGCCGATGGCGGCCTGCCTGAACGCGATCAGCGGCCACGGGCTGATCGTCAACCGCCGCCGCGGCTGGTCGGACCCGCTCGCGCCCTACCTGTGGCTGAACCGCGTGACCCGGGAGATCCTCGAGGTCATGCAGGAGGCCGCGCAGGAGAGCTTCCCGGATTTCCGGCGCTTCCTGCGTGCCAAGGCGACATTGCACGGCCACGATGGCCCGCTGCCCTGGTGGGACCTGCTGGCGCCGGTTCCGGGTGCTCCGGGCTGCGACTGGGCCCAGGCCGAGGCGTCGGTGCTCGGCGCGTTCTCCACCTACACGCCGCGCCTGCAGGAGCTCGCGGCGCGGGCCTTCCGGGAGCGCTGGGTCGACGCCGGGCCCCGGCCGGGCAAACGCGGCGGCGGCTTCTGCATGGGCGTCGGCGACGGCGCCTCCCGGATCCTGATGAACTTCGACGGCAGCTTCGACAGCGCCCAGACCCTCGCCCACGAGCTCGGCCACGCGTATCACAACCTCAACCTCGCGTCGCGCCCGCCCCTGCTGCGACCGACCCCGATGGCGCTTGCCGAGACCGCCTCGATCTTCTGCGAGACGATCATGGTCCAGAGCGGCCTGGCGGCGGCGGACGACGACGCCCGGCTGGCCCTTTTGAACGTCGACCTCGTCGGCACCACCCAGGTCGTCGTCGACATCTATTCCCGCTTCCTGTTCGAGTCCGAGCTGTACCGCCGCCGCGCCGACGGCCCGCTGTCGGTGGACGAGCTCTGCGCCGCGATGACCGCCGCCCAGGCGGCCACCTACGGCGACGGCGTCGACCCCGTCACGTACCACCCCTGGATGTGGGCGGTCAAACCCCACTACTACGACGTCCACGAGCACTTCTACAACTGGCCCTACACCTTCGGCCTGCTGTTCGGCATCGGCCTCTACGCCCGCTACCTGGCGGAGCCCGAAGCGTTCCGGGGCGACTACGACGATCTCCTCTCCTCGACCGGCCTGCTCGACGCGATGCCACTGGCGGCGCGCTTCGGGATCGACTTGGGCGACCCGGGCTTCTGGCGCGCGAGCCTCGACGTGATCCGCGAGCGGATCGACACGTTCTGCGCGCTGGCGGCGGCTGCGGCCGCGGGGTAACGCGAGGGGCGGGTAGCGCCGGGCGCGGGGGAGCACCGGGCGCGTGGCCGGAGTTGTCGCCAACGTCGCGCTGAGCACAACGCGGGTGACGGATCCGGCCGTGGCCTCGAGATCCGGGTCCCACCAGGACACTTATCTCGGAACTCCCCTCGGGCGGCATCATCGAGCGGAATGAGTCGGCCCAGGAGCATCAAGGGCGTATGCGCGCTCGGCGACGGGCGCGTGTTGCTGTGCCGGAACCACCGGGGCGACTGGGAGTTGCCTGGCGGCCGCCCCGAGCCCGACGAGTCCGACGCGGATTGCCTCATCCGCGAGCTGTGGGAGGAGGCGGGGCTGGCGGTCCGGGTCGGTCGTCTGTTGGGGACGATCGGGTACGAGATCGTGCCCGAGCGATGGGTCGACATCACCGGCTATGAGTGCTCGTCGGTCCCCGGTGCGGATCCGGCGACCGCGCTCAGGGGCAGCGACGAGCATGTCGGGGTCGCGTTCGTCGACGCCGACTCGCTCGAACCGGACAAGCTCCCCGGCGTCTACCGCCGGCTCATCATCCGCGCGGCGGCACGGGACGAGTAGCCGCGCTCAGGCGTCCGGCGCCTGGGCCCGACCTCGGACCAAAGGGCACTCTCGACGCGGCGGGGACGGGACGGTGCGCGATCGTGCCCCCAGAGCGCGGCTCTTCTCTCACACGCGAGCGCGTCGACGTCCGGTTGGGTGATCCGACCCGCCCAGGGCACCGGATCACCCACACGACCCCGGCGCGTGTCGCGCGTGCGAGAAACGTCCCGGCCCCACCGAGCGCCCCGGGGACACGTGGCCGAGTGGTGGGCAGACGACGTCGCCCACCTCATTGCCAAACAGCGTGGCGGAGCCGCACATGACGAACAACGCACACCGAGCGTCGCTCAGGCACCTGACGCTTCGAGCCCCCGGATCGCCACCAGCGCGCTGCGCTCCAGTCGCGCGCGCAGGTCGAGCAACGCGTGACCGAGCTCCGGCTCCGCGGCGTACAGCTCCGCGAGGGGCGGGGGCGGAGTCGAGATCTGGTACATGCCGCCGGCGAGCAGAGCGACCGTCGAGACGAGCTCCACGCAGCGGCTCAGGTCCAGTGACGGCAACGCGCGCGTCGCCGCCTCCGCGACCGCCTGGACCGCGCCCAGCGAGGTGTGCTTGTAGCCGCGCACGGCCTCCAGGGAAACGTGCCGCTCGAGCGTCAGCGCGGTGTGCGGAATCAGGTCGCAGAGCAGCGGCCGGCTGACGAACCCGTCGGCGAGCGCGGCGGCGACGGCTTCCGCACGGCTGGCTGCACCCCGCGCGCCGTCGTCCCCATCGCCGGCCGCACCCCGCGCGACGGCTCCCCCACCGCCGGCGGCACCCCGCGCGCCGTCGTCCCCACCGCCCCGGGCGATCCCCCCGAGCGCCTCCGCCATCGCCCCCGCCCACTCGCGCCACGAGCGTGCGGTCAGCTCGAGGAAGATCTGCTCGCGCGTCTCGAAGTAGCGCAGCAGCGCCGACTTGTGGATCCCCACCTCCGCGGCGATGTCGCTGAGGGTGACCGCGCGCACCCCGTCGCGCCGGGCCAGGCGTGCCGCGGCCGCGAGGATCGCCTCGCGGCGCTGCGCCTTGTGCGCGGGGCTGCGGGCTCGCTGGAACGTTGGATCGGGCATCGACGACGAATGATAGGTAACGCAACGGCGGTGTGCTATTAACACAACAGCGTTGCCGTAACTCTGATCGAAAGGCCACCATGTCCTCCGTCTTCCTGCTCACCGGTTCCAGTCGCGGCCTCGGTCGCGCGATCGCAGCTGCCGTCCTGGAGGACGGCCACCGGCTGATCGCCACCGCCCGCCGCCGAGAGACGCTCGAGGACCTCGTCGCCACCCACGGCGACCGGGTCCTCACGCTGGATCTCGACGTCACCGACCCGGCGGCGGCGCAGGCGGTCGTGGAGGCGGGCGTCGAACGGTTCGGCCACATCGACGTCGTGGTCAACAACGCGGGCTACGCGGACCTCGCGGCCGTCGAGGACGTCGCGCTCGGGGACTTCCGTGCCCAGATCGACACCAACCTGCTCGGCGTCGTCAACGTCACCAAGGCGGCGCTGCCGGTCCTGCGCGAGCAGGGCAGCGGGCACATCATCCAGGTCTCATCGATCGGGGGGCGCCTGGCGACTCCCGGGCTCTCGGCCTACCAGGCGGCGAAGTGGGCCGTGGGCGGCTTCTCGAGCGCGCTCGCCCGCGAGGTCCAGCCGCTCGGCATCCGCGTCACCGTGCTCGAGCCGGGCGGGATGCAGACCGACTGGGCAGGCTCGTCGATGAGCGTCCCGCCGATCTCCGAGCCCTACCGCACGACGGTCGGCGCGATGGCCGCCATCCACAACGCCGACGCGCTCGCGCTCGGCGACTCCGCGAAGGTCGCCCGCGTCGTGCTCAGGGTCGCCGCGATGGACGAGCCGCCGCTGCGCCTGATCCTCGGCAGCGAGGCCTACGCCTACGCGACCGCGGCGGCCCGGGAGCAGGCCGCCTCCGACGAGCGCTGGCGCGAGCTCACGGTGTCGACCGACCGCGACGACGCCACCGACGCCGACCGCGATCCGCTCGCCGCCGCCGCCGCCGCCAAGCGACAGTAAGCCGTCAGAGCGCGACGGAGCCGCTTGTCACCGTGCGCGTCTGCCCACCGACCCACACGACGCCGTCACCGTCCCGATCGACGTGCACCCGACCGGATCGGCCGAGAGCGGTCCCCTGCCGGGCGACATACGGCGCGGTCAGCCGGCCGGAGCCGAGCAGCCACTCGGCCACCCCGGCGTTGAGGCTGCCGGTGACCGGGTCCTCCCAGTAGCCGCCATCCTCGATCACGAACGCGCGGATCTCGGGGGTGCCGTCGGGGTGCAGGCCGACGACGCCGATCTCCCGCGACTCGCCGGGCGCGCTCGGGTCGAGCGACAGCACCCGATCGGCGCTCGCCAGCAGCACGGTCGCCCAGCCCGGTCCGTTGTCGGTCCAGGCGTGGTCGACGATCTCCTCGCCTGAGATCCCGAGCGAGCCCGCGACCGCCGAGAGCGTGGCCTCATCGAGCGGGCCGGAGCGGATCAGCGGTGGCCCGGCGAACGCGAGCCGGCCCGCGGCGCCCCGGCGGACCTCGACCAGCCCGACGCCGCATTCCTGCACAACCCGCTCGCGCGAGCTCTCGCCGCTCGCGTCCAACCAGGCGTGGGCGGAGCCGAGCGTCGGATGCCCGGCGAACGGCATCTCCCGGCTCGGGGTGAAGATCCGCACCCGGTAGTCGGCACCCGGCTCGGTCGGTGGCAGCAGGAACGTCGTCTCCGACAGGTTCGTCCAGTTGGCGAACCGCTGCAGCTCGCCGTCGTCGAGGCCGTCGCCGTCGATCACGACCGCGACCGGGTTCCCGTAGGCCGCGCCGTCGCCGAAGACGTCGACCTGGGCGAAGCGGCGCGCGCCGGTCACCGCAGGCTCCCCAGCCCGAGCGAGCCATCATCTGCCGTGGCGCTCTCCTCCGGGGCGGTGTCGGGAGCCGCGGCGGCGGTCGCCCCGGGCACCGGCGGATCCTCCAGCAGGTCGACCGTCGGCACGAAGAACAGACAACCGCTGACCGCGGTGGAGAAGTCGAGCACGCGGTCGTGCGCCGCCTCATCGGTGCCGAGGAACATGTTGGTGAGCATCTGCTCGATCACGTCAGGGGCGCTCGCGTAGCCGATGAAGTAGGTGCCGAACTCACGCACGCCGACCGCTCCGAACGGCATGTTGAAGCGCATGATGTCGATCTGATTGCCGTCGGCGTCCTCGATCACGTTGAGCGAGATGTGGGCATCGGGCGCCTTGTCGTCGTCGTCGATCTCGATGTCGGAGAGCTTGGTTCGGCCGATCACGCGCTCCTGCTGCTCGACGGTGAGCGCGTCCCAGGCGCTGAGGTCGTGGAGGTACTTCTGGACGATCACGTAGGAGCCGCCCGCGAACGCGGGGTCCTCATCGCCGACGGTGACCGCGGCGAACGCGCCCGCGCCCTCGGGGTTCTCGGTGCCGTCGACGAAGCCGAGTAGGTCACGCTCGTCGAACGACCTGAAGCCGTGAACCTCGTCGACGACGGTGGCCGCGGCGCCGAGCGCCTCGGTGAGACGCTGGGCGAGCTCGAAGCAGAGGTCCGCCCGCTCGGCGCGGATGTGGAGAAGCAGATCGCCGGGCGTGCTCGGCGCGGCGTGGACCGGACCGTCAAGTGGAACGAACCGGTGCAGACCAGCGGGGCGCGGCGTGCCGTAGAGCCGGTCCCAGAAGTCCGATCCGATCCCGACCACGCAGGTGAGCCGCGCCTCCGGCGCGCGGAAGCCGACCGAGCGCCGCAACCCGCCCGCGTCGGCCAGCACGTCGCGCACCGCGTCCTCGGCGCCGGGTGCGACCGTGAGCACGAGGAAGATCGCCGCCGCGGTCGGCCGGTCGACGATCTGTTGCTGTTCCGGGGCGTCTGGCATCGCGGTCGGGCGGACCGCCCGCGGGCGGTCCGCAACCGATTATCGCGACTGCGGAACCGCCCTGCAGGTCAGCCGTGGCTGTGAACCGCGTTCGCGGTCACGTGCACGCCCTCGGCGAAGGCGACGATCTGTGGCGCGCCCCATCCCAGGGTGCTCGGCGCCTGAATGTCGATGCCGAAGCCGTTGGGCGCGTTGTAGCTGAGAATCAGCACGCCGCCCGAGGTGTGCACCCGTCCGGGCTGGCCGTTGACGGTCACCGGATCGCCGGGGCCGAGGCCGTGCTCGTCGGTGGACGAGGTGAGCACCGAGAGCTTGCCCTGGAAGTCGTCGGGATCCTGGTTGGTCGAACCGTCGGGCGTGATCAGCAGCGCGAACGAGGTCGAGGTCGACAGCTGCCAGCCGGCGGGCACCTGGTCGACGGTGAACCCGGCCAGCTGCGCGCCGGTGTAATCGACGAGCTGGATTCGAGGGTGCCCGCCGCCACCCGCACCGCCGCCGCCCGCACCACCGCCACCGCTCGCACCGGCGACGCGCGCCCCACCGCCGGCGTGGCCCTGACCGGTGGGCGTCGCATGGCCACCGCGCGCGGGATGGACAAGGAGCACCGCGACCGCCGCCACGACGACGAGCGACACGGCGCCCAGTGCGCCGCGTCGAACCCGGCCGCGGCGGTGGGCGGCCACGAGCGCGGCGCGCCCTCGGGCGAGGTCGTCCTCGACGACCTCGGGGCTGGGCGGCTCGGCGCCGGGCGCAACCGCCTTGAGCAATGCGTTGATGTCACTCATGAGTCACCTCGGGCGGGGGTTGAGGAGACCCGGTCCGGGCCCCCGAGAAGCAGGTCGTTCGTGAGGGCGGCGCGGAGCTGGTCGAGCCCGCGCGCGGTCTGGCTCTTCACCGTCCCGCTGCTGCACTGCAGCGCAGCCGCGGCCTCGTCGACCGACAGGTCGAGCAGGTGCCGGAGCACGACGGCGGCGCGCATCCGTGGCGGCAGCCGGCCGAGCGCACGGAACACGCTCGACTGCATGTCGATCCCGTCGGCGTCCACGCCGTCGAGCTCGGGAGGTTCCGCGTGGGCGCGCTCACGACGCGCGAACGCCGACCGCCGGTGGTCGATCAGCGCGTTGAGCAGGCAGCGGCGGGCATAGGCGTCGACCGCATCCGGGCGCACCCGCGGCCAGGCGACGTAGAGCGACACCAGCGCCGTCTGGACGAGGTCCTCGGCGGCCCAGCGGTCGCCGGAGGCGAGGAAGAGCGCCGTGCGCACGAGGCCGCCGCGGCGGGCCTCGACGAACGCGCGGAACGCCTCGTCGCGGGTCTTGCCCTTCGTCCCGCGATCCGTCGGTTGGTTGAAGACGCGTCTCATACCCGCAGAGACGGATCAGCCCTCCGCCAGGTTGCACGCGCGCACAGCAACTGCGCGCCCCGCCTCACACGGTGATCCAGGCCGTCTCGATCGTGCCGAGCTGCGGATCGCCGGTCAGCCGCAGGCGGATCGTGCCGGCGCCCGGCAGCTCGACCACGAAGCGGCCGAAGGTATCCGCGCGGACCGAGGCGAGCGTCGTGCCGTCCTGGCGCTGGACCTCGATGGTCACCTCGGCCGGCGGTGAGAGCTGTCCGCGCAGGGTCCGCCCCTCCCCGCGCCCCTCGACGTCGACGTCGATCGCGCTCCGGCCGGTGCCGAACGTCACCGAACGCAGCGGGGCCTCGGCGCCGCGTGCAAGCGCAAGCTCATCCGAACCGAGCACCGAGTCGGCGAGCAGTTCGGCGAGCTCTGCGTCAAGCCGTCTCCAGCCGAGGGCGGCGCGGCCGGCCTCCAGGACGGTCGGCGGAATCGGGTCCGCCCGTCCGAGCAGCTCGCCGAGCTCCTGCTGGAGCGAGTCGTCGTCGAAGGAGCTCATCGCAGGTCCGCTCCCTCCAGCGCAAGGCTGTGGCGCAGCTTGTCCAGGCAGCGCGCGCGGGTCGGCCCGATCGCCCCGATCGGCATCCCGAGCGCGGCGCCGATCTCCTCATAGCTCGGCGGTTCGGGCGCCGAGATCATCCGCAACAGCGCCTGGCAGCGCTCGCCGATCACCCGGAACGCTCGCCACAGCGCGGTATCGCGCTCGCGCGCGATCAGGCCGGAGTCGATCTCGTCATCCGACGGCAGGTCCCACATCCACTCCTCGTCGGTGAGCAGCTCACGCGCGCCGAGGCGGATCGTGCGCAGGCACTCGCGGCGCGCGGTCGTCGCCAGCCAGGCGCCCAGGCGCTCCGGGTCCTGGATGCGGTCAAGGTTCTCCACCAACCGCAGCCACGTGTTCTGGATCACGTCCGCGGCCTGGGCGGAGCTCAGTCGATGGGCGCGGGCCGTGGCCCAGAGCAGGCTCGAGAACCGCTCCACGATCGCGTCCCAGGCGAGCTGGTCGCCGTCACGCGCCTGATCGAGCAGCTCCGCGAGGGTCATCGCCGGATGTGGAGCTGGGGCAGGGTGACGCCGGGCGATCCGCTGAGCGTGGTGTCGGTCACCTGCGTGACGGGCACGCCGCCCGCACCGCTCACCAGACGCCGGAACGCCTCCATCGGGACGAGCCCCTCGGTGGCCACCAGCCGGGCGATCGCCGCCGACACCTTCGGCGCCGAGAACGACGTGCCGTCCCAGCGCGCCCACCCCTCGAACGCCTCGATCTCGTCGGCGGGCGGGCCCTCTCCCTCGACGCGGCCGGACCAGTGGATGTAGGCCGACACGACGTCCTCGCCACGCGCGCAGCAGTCAAGCCACGACCCCCAGTTGGAGAACTTCGCCTTCGAACGTCCCCGGCGGTTGGTCGCGGCGACACCGATCACGTCCGGCAGCGCCGCCGGCCAGTAGGGATGCGCAGAGTCCTCGTTGCCCGCGGGAGTGACGACGGCGACCCCCGGCCGCGGGGCGTCCGGGCCAGAGAGCAGCTCCATCACCCGCGCGAACGGGAGCGACGGGTAATCGTCGAGCGTCGGGAACGAGAAGCCAAGCTGGACGACATCGACATCGGGCGTGGCGTGCTCAAGCAGAGCGTGCGCGAGTGCGACCTCGGAGGAGAACAGCCGCTTCTGCTCGGGCGCCGTCTCGCCGGTGATGAGGATGTCCTGGTCGCGCTGACCGACGACCGTGATGGCGGCTTCGTCGCACAGGTGAGCGATCTGGCCCGCGATGAACGTGCCGTGCCCGACGATCTCATGCAGGCGCCCATCGGCGTCAGTGGTGATCTCATCGGGCGGGTCGGGCACCCACCGCGGCGGATCGCTCGTGGCGTCCAGCGCCGAGCCCGGCACCGACGTCACCCGCTCGTCGAGCGCGCGGTGCGGCGGGTCGGTGACGATGTAGCCGGTGTCGATCACCACCACGCGGACCTCCGACCCGGAGCGCGGCCGCACGAACGGACCATCGCCGTGTGGGTGCGGTGCCGGGAGCGGCGGTCCGGCCGGACACCCCGCCAGCTTCGGTGAGACGACCGAGACGTGGTTCGGGGACACCGCGGGCAACGCGAGCTCCTGACCGCCTGCCGTGGTCACCGTGACGTCCCGGCCGAAGGGGCGCAGGCGGCGCACCTCGTCGAGCGCGCCCGGCTCCGGCTCGACCAGGCGCCAGAGCTCGACATCGGCGGCGGGACCCGCCGCCGGCGCATCGCCCTGGGCGGAATCGTCTCGGGCAGTCCGTCCGCCGAGCTCGCCGATCGTTCCGCGCTGGACGGCGACCGCGGCGAGCTCCTGCTGAAGCTCTGGAGACGCCTCGCGGGCGGCGCGGCTCACCACCAGGTCGCCGCGCATCGCGATCACGACCTTGTCATCGCCGACGTCGTGAACGATCGACGGATCGGCGATGAAACGCTCGACCAGCGGACTGTCAAGCGGGTTCTCAGGGGAGAAATCTCGGTTGGGGCTCATCCTCTGCCTTCGGTCTTGCAGGCGCCACCGGCGGCTGCATCCTATGGACAAGAGGAGCAGGGTGCGAGAGATTTGATACATGGCCGTGCGAGCCCGGGAAACGCGCGAGCGCGACCCGCTCGAGATGGCCGAGGCCGCATTCGCGCACGTGGAGGCCGACGCGGCCGGGGCGGAACGGCTCGCCGCCGAGGCGCTCCAGCTGGCGCGGGCGCGTCGCTCACCCGACGCGGAGGCGGCCGCACTGCACGCGCTCGCCTTTGCCCGCTACGAGCTCGGCGACCCTCGTTCGCTGCGGAGCGCGAGAGCCGCGGTGCGCGTCGCCGAGCGCCACGGTCTGACGCAGCGCGCCGCCCACGCCCGCCGCCGTCTGGCGTTCGATCTCTCCACGCGCGGCCGGCTGTCGGCCGCCGCGCGGGAGCTCGATCTCGCCTGTGCGGACTTCGACGCGCACGAGCTGGCGCGGTCGCAGGTGTTCCGGATCGCGATCCAGATCCTCTCCGGGCGTCCGCCCGACCCCGTGCAGGACTCCGACCGCGCGCTCCAGACGCTCCAGGCCCGCGGCGACCGGATCTGGGAGGCCCGGCTGCGGCACAACCGCGGCCTGCTGTTCGCCGATCGCGGGCAGGTCGTCGCGGCAGAACGCGATCTGATTCGCGCCGGCGAACTGTACGCATCGCTGGGGGCACACGAGGCAGCCGCCGGCACCGCGATCGAGCGCGCCCGCGTTGCGCTCGCCAGGGGCGACCTGCCGGACGGACTCGCCCAGCTCGACCGGATCGAGCCTGCGTCAGTCCCGCCGGCGCAGCGTGCCGACCTGGAGATGCTGCGTGCCCGCGCACTCGCGGCGGCGCATCTCACCGGCGAGGCTCTGGCAGCGTTGTCAGCGGCCCAGGCGATCTGGAACCGCTGGCGGGTGGCCGAGCCCGAGGGGCGGCTGGAGGCCGTGCGGCTGACACTGCTCGCGGGCGACCCGCGGGACGCGCAGCACCTCGCGAGCACCGCTTCGATGTGGTTCGCCCGGCACGACAGCCCGATCTACCGCGCGCGAGCCGACGGCCTGCGACTCGCCGCCGCGCTCGCCTCCGGCGAGGTCACTGCGTCCCTGATCGCCGGCGCCCGCCGTGCGGCGGCGACTCTCGCCGAGACCGGATGGCGAGAGGAGGCCCAGCGGATCCGGGTCGCGGTCGCCCGCGCAGAATGCGGCCGCGGACGGCCGGCGATCGCGCGGCGCGAGCTGGATGCCTGCGTGGCATTGCGCCGGAGCGGACCGGTCACAGACCGGATCGAGGCCTGGCACGTCGAGGCGCTGCTGCGCCGCGCCGCCGGCGACCCGGCCGGCGCCGCCCGAGCGGTCCGCGCGGGGCTGGACCTGCTCGATCGCCACCGCGCCGCGCTCGGCGCCTCGGACCTGCGCGCGAGCGTCTCGGCGATCGGCGTCTCACTCGCGCAGCTCGGCCTGCGGACCGCACTCGAGGGCGGGCGGCCCGGGCCGCTGCTCGTCTGGTCGGAGCGAACGCGGGCCAACGCACTCAGGCTCGACCCGGTCGTCCCGCCGGACGATCCCGAGCTCCGCGAGCGCCAGCGCGAGCTGCGCGCGGTCTCGGGCGAGCTCCGGACCGCGAACGCCGGCGGGCACGCCGCTCAATCCCTGGTCGCTCGTCAGGCGGCGCTCGAGACCGCGATCCGCCGGCGCGTCCGCCACCAGAGCGCCACGAGCCGCGGACTGGCAGCGCTGCCCGGCCGGCGGGCGATCACGACCGCGCTTGGGGAGCGGGGGCTGCTCGAGCTGATCGAGCTCGACGGGAGGCTGAGCGCGCTGACTCTCGCCGGCGGGCGGCTCGCCCGCCACTCACTCGGGCCCATCGAGCCGGTGACCGAGCAGCTCGACTGGCTGCGCTTCGCGCTCTCTCGACTGGCCCGGCTTCCGCGCGGCGCGGTGCAGCGAACCGCGCTGCGGGACGGTGCGCGCGCCTCGGCCCGGGCGCTCGAGCTGGCTCTCCTCGCCCCCCTCGCCGAGGCACTCGGCGAGCGCGAGCTCGTGATCGTGCCGACCGGTTCTCTGCACGCGCTGCCCTGGGCGATGCTGCCCGCGCTGCGGGGCCGGGCGCTGGCGGTGGCGCCGTCGGCGGGCAGCTGGGTGACGCTCGGCTCAGCGGGGACGCGGCGCCGGGGCCGGGCGGTCCTCGCGGCGGGACCCGGCCTTCGGCACGCGAGCGCCGAGCTGCGGGCGATCGCGCCGTTGCACCCGCGCGCGGTCACGCTGCGCGGCGCGTCGGCCACGGTCCCGGCTGTGCTGCGGGCGCTCGACGGCGCCTCCGTCGCGCACCTCGCCTGTCACGGCCGCTTCCGTGCCGACAGCCCGCTGTTCTCTTCGCTCGAGCTCGCGGATGGGCCGCTCAACGTCTACGAGCTCCAGCGGCTCAGACGCGCCCCCGAGCTCATCGTCCTGTCCGCGTGCGACCTCGCGCTCTCCGATCGCCGGCCCGGCGACGAGCTGCTCGGGTTCGCCGCCGCCCTGCTCGAGATGGGAACCCGGGCCGTCATCGCCAGCGGGGTCGCCGTTCCCGATGCCGCGGTCGTGCGGCTCATGATCCGGCTGCACGAGCTGCTCGCCGACGGGCGCTCCCCCGCGACCGCCCTCGCCATCGCCCAGCGCGACCTCGCCTCGCGGACGATCGAGCTCGGAGGCTTCGTGTGCCTGGGGCGCGGCTGAGGGGCGGCGGCGCCGCGGGTTGCAGCGCCCGCACTCGGCGACCGGCACGAGGTGCGCAGTGTCGACGCGAGCCTCTGCCGGGCCCGGGTCGCGGAAGCGGCGCACCACCCCCACCTCGCGGTCGGACGCACCGATCGCCCGGCGGCCGACGGCGAGGATCGCGTGGACCGCGAGCGTCACATCCCCGCCCGGCAGCGGTGCCCACGGCGAACCGGTCACCTGGTCGCGGGCGGCGAGCAGCTCGGCGTGCTCCCGCCGTCGGGTCTGCCAGCAGCGGACACAGCCGGCCGCGGTCGGGACGACCGCCGGCCCGAGCCACACGCCGTCGTCCGCGCGCACCGCGGTGAGAAACGGGATTCCGCGGTTCATCAGCGCGCGGGCGTCCCATTCCAGCCGCCGGCGCGTTCCCGCGTCGTCGCCGGTCTCGGCGAACGCAAGCACGTGCAGCTGCGGCACGAGTGGATGACCGATCCGCGCCGCGAGGCTCCGGCCGACCCGCTCGCCCCACGAGTCCAACCCGACCACGAGCACGCGCGGCCTCATCGCCGCCTCACTCATCGGTTCACCCCCGGCGCCCTGGAGAAACCCGACGCGCGCGACCGGGCGTGACCCGGTCGCGCGCGTGCCCCCATCAATGCCCCCATCAGTGCCCCAGCTTCCCTGCGCGGGACCCCCTGTGTGCCCCGCGGGCCGCGTCGAGCACCGTCATCCGCTCGGTTCCCCGTGACTCGAGGGAGACGGTGCTCGTCGCGGTCATGACAGACAGAGCGGGTCCCCTCGCCACTGATACATCGATCTCGCAACTTTTTCTCGCGCGCCACAATCACCCGGTGAGCACGACCCGTTCCGCACAGGCAGACGCGATCGTGCTGGGGCTCGGTGCGATGGGCAGCGCCGTCGCCTGCCGGCTCGCACGACACGGCCTGCGCGTGATCGGGATCGACCGGCACCATCCGCCGCACGACCGCGGCTCGACGCACGGGGACACCCGGATCACCCGCCTGGCAATCGGCGAGGGCCCCGAATACGCCCCGCTCGTCCGCCGTTCGCACGTGCTGTGGCGCGAGCTCGAGGCCGAGACCGGAGCGACGCTCATGCGCCAGGTCGGCGGACTCGTGATCGGAGACGCGGACGACCGCTTCCTCGCCGAGACGCGCGCCAACGCCGCGCTGAACGACATCGCGCATGAGAATCTCACCCACGTGGCGCTCACCGAGCGGTTCCCGATGTTCGCCGCGCCTGCCGGCGCCGAGGCCTACCTAGAGCCCGAGGCCGGCCTGCTCCATCCCGAGGCCGCGGTGCGCGCGCAGCTGTCACTCGCGCAGAGCGCCGGCGCCGAACTGCGGCCCGGGACCGAGGTGGGACGCTGGCACTCCGACGGCGATGGCGTGACGGTGGTGACCGACGAAGGGACGCTGCACGCTCGAGAGCTCGTGCTCTGCGCGGGAGCGTGGATCCCCCGACTGGCTCCGGAGTACGCGGACCTGTTCGAGATCCATCGGCAACTGCTGCACTGGTTCCCGATCCGCCAGGGCTACGAGGCGCTGCGGAGGATGCCGATCTTCATCTGGGAGATCCCCGGCGAGCGCGACGACTTCACCCACCTGTCAGGCGGCTTCTACGGCTTCCCGGCGATCGACGGCCCGGGCGGCGGGGTCAAGCTCGCCACCGAGCGCTACGAGCAGGCGGCCGACCCCGACGAGCCGCTGCCCGCCGCCACCGGCGCCCGCGAGGCCGCGCGGCTGTACGAGGAGCACATCGCCCGGCTCTTCCCCTGGGTCGGCGCGACGCCGCTGCGGACCGCGCCGTGCCTGTACACGAACACGCGCGGCAGCCGCTTCCTGATCGGGCCGCACCCCGAACGCCCGCACGTGACCGTCGTCGCCGCCTGCTCGGGTCACGGCTTCAAGCACTCACCGGCGATCGGGGAGGCCGTCGCGCAGTTGCTCACGGGCGGCGCGAGCGCGATCGATCTGACGCCGTTCGCGCTGCCGTCGCCTTCCGCAGCAGGTAGTCCCGCTCCGGTCGGCTCCGCGTGAGCCGCGCCGCGGTCTGATACGCGTCGGCGGCCGCGGCGCAGTCGCCCGCGCGCTCGAGCAGGTGCGCGCGCACCGCGGCGACGCGATGACCGCCGGCCAGACGTGGGTCGCCCTCGGCCTCGGCGAGGAGCGCCAGGCCGGCGGCCGGGCCCTCGCACATCGCCACCGCCACCGCACGGTTGAGCGTGAACACCGGGTTCGGCGCGATCCGCTCGAGCAACTCGTAGAGCGCGGTGATCTCGCGCCAGTCGGTCCCTTCGGCGCTCGGGGCCTCCACGTGGACGGCGGCGATCGCCGCCTGCAGCTGGAAGGGACCGACCGGGCCGCTGGGGAGCGAGGCCTCGACGAGCGCGACCCCTTCGCCGATCAGCGCGCGGTCCCAACGACGCCGGTCCTGGGCGTCGAGCGGGATGAACTCACCGGCGGGGCCGGTGCGCGCCGCGTGCCGGGCATGAGTGAGCAGCATCAGCGCCAGCAGGCCGGTGACCTCGTCGTCGTCGGGGAGCAGACGGCGGAGCAGCCTCGCCAGGCGGATCGCCTCCCGGGCGAGGTCGAGCCGCTGGACCCGGTCGCCCGAGCTTGCGGTGTGGCCCTCGGTGAAGATCAGGTACAGCGTGTGCGCCACCGCGGCGACGCGCGGCGGGTCCGGGGAGCCGCGGGGCAGCTCGAAGCGGGCGCCGGCCTCGGAGATCGTGCGCTTGGCGCGGCTGATCCGCTGGGCCATCGTGGCCTCCGGCACGAGGAACGCGCTCGCGATCTCCGCGGTGGTCAGCCCGCCGACCGCGCGCAACGTGAGTGCGATCTGGGACGCCGGCGACAGCGCCTCGTGGCAGCAGAGGAACAGCAGCGCGAGCGAGTCGTCGTGCGATGGGGCATCCTCGCCGGCCGAGGGGGTGCGGCGCACGTCCTCCTCCTCGCGGCGGCGCCGCGCAGCGTCGCTGCGGAACTCGTCGATCAGCCGGCGGGAGGCGGCGGTGAGCAGCCATGCTCGGGGGCTGTCGGGGACGCCCGCGGCCGGCCACTGGGTGACGGCCGCGAGCAGCGCCTCCTGGACGGCGTCCTCGCAGGCGCCGAATGAGCCGTACCGGCGCACGAGCTGCCCGAGCACCTCGGGCGCGAGCGGGCGCGCGAGCTCGGCGCACCGGTCAGGAGTCGCCGCCGCCGACATCCATGATCGGGCGGACCTCGATCGGTGCGAAGCGCACGCTCGGCCAGCGCGACGCGATCTCAACCGCCCGCTCCTCGGTTTCACAGTCGACGATCAGGTAGCCGCCGAAGTGTTCCTTGGCCTCGGCAAGCGGCCCGTCGGTGACGATCGGCGGGCGCGTGGGCTCGGGGCCGGGCCGGACGGTCCGCGTCTGCATCGGGTCGGCGAGCGGCTCGGCGCTGACGAGCTCGCCCGACTGCCGGATCTCGTCGAGCAGCTCGTCCATCTGCTCCATCAGGTCGGTGCGCCCGGCGAACAGCTCCCGCATGTCGGCGTTGTCGTAGAGCAGGATCATGTACTTCATCGGGTCCTCCGGTCTATCAGGGTGGCCATGACCCTTGGTCGGAGCCGGGCCGCGACTCTCGACACGGCTTCTCAGGGGGACGTGAGGAGGTCCGGGGAGAGCTCCGCCAGCGAGGAGCATCCGCACAGCCCGAGCGTGAGATCGATGTCGGCGGCGAGGTCGCGCAGCACCTGACGGACTCCGGCCTCGCCGGCGACCGCGAGCGCGTACAGGTACGGGCGCCCGAGCAGCACCGCGCGGGCGCCGAGCGCGAGCGCCTTGACGACGTCGGCACCGCTGCGGATGCCGCTGTCCATCAGCACCGGGATGCGGCCGGCGACGGCATCGACGACCGACGGCAGCGCGTCGAGCGTGGCGATCGCGCCGTCGACCTGGCGGCCGCCGTGGTTGGAGACCACGATCCCGTCGACACCCGCTTGGATCGCCCGCCGCGCGTCGTCGGGGTGGCAGATGCCCTTGAGCACGATCGGCAGCCGCGTGCGCTCCCGCAGGAACGGGAGGTCGTCCCAGGACAGCGACGGCCGGGAATAGATCTGGACGAACCGCTGCACGCTCGCCCGTGAGGTGCGGCGGCGCAGCTGCGAGAGCAGCGTCGCCACCGCCGCCGGAGTGACCTTCGGGCGCGGCGCATCCGGACCTGAGCCGGCCTCGGCGACAAGTCGCGCGAACACCGGATCGCTCGTGTACTGGGCGATCCCCATCCCGCGCAGGAACGGCAGCGAGCCGAGGTCCAGATCGCGGGGGCGCCAGCCGAGCATCGTGGTGTCGAGCGTGACCACGATCGCCTCACACCCGCACGCCTCGGCGCGGGCGACGAAGCTCTCGACGAGCTCGTCCGACGTACTCCAGTAGAGCTGGAACCAGCGCTGAGCGCCCTCCATCTCACCCGCGCAGCGCTCCATCGCGACCGACGCCTGGTTGGAGAAGATCATCCCGACGCCCTCCGCCGCGGCGGCGCGCGCGGTCGCCAGGTCGGCGTCGCGGTGGGCCATCTCCGCCACGCCGATCGGGGCGAGCAGGAACGGGGTGTCCATCCGCCGCCCGAACAGCTCGACGGTCGTGTCGCGCACCGAGGCGTCGCGCAACATCCGGGGAACCAGCCGCCGGCGGTCGAACGCTGCGCGGTTGGCGGCGATCGTCGCGCCCGTTCCGGCGCCGCCGGCGACGTAGGCGAACGCGCGCGGCGACATCACCCGCTCGGCGTCGTCCTCGAGCCGGGTGAGGTCGGTGGAGACCCGGGGCCGGACGCCCGAGACGCCGCCCAGGTAGATCTCCTGCTGGCGCGCTCGGCCGTCCATGCGGGCCGCAATCTACCTGCGAGCGGGAGTCAGCGGCGACCGATCGCGATCGGGGCCGCGATGTCGGCCGCCGGCACGTTCCAGCCTGAGACGCTGATCACCGGCACCGCGCCGTGCAGCGCGGAGCGCCGGTAGGACGCGGTCAGCGTCTGGGACTCGCCCGGCCACAGGGTGACGTCGTTCGAGCTCCAGAACACCGGCAGCACCTCGTTGTCGCCGGCCATCTGCTTGCCCGCCCCGTTCCCCCGGCGCACGTCGGCGCGCAGGAAGAACGACACGGTCGACGTCGGCGAGTCGTTGGTGATCGTCACCTGGCTGGTCATGTTCGAGCCGTCCGGGCCGTGGCCGGGCTTCGACGAGGCCGAGAGCGCGACATGCGCCGTCGGCAGCGTCTGGAGCTGGCGCAACGAGGCGTAGCGCGTCATCGTCACGTTCGGCAGCGGGAGCGTCTTCTTCCAGTTGATCTGGTCCTTCTGCGTCGACATCCAGTAGACGTTGCGATCCACGACCTCCGAGCCGCTGCGCAGCACCAGCTCCACGAAGTACGTGCGGGCCGGCGTCGGCGGCGTGGTCGCCCCGGGCACCGTGGGATGCAGCACGTCGGTGACGACTGCCTGGGAGCCCAGGTTCCTCGGCGTCGAGGTCTCGTCCGAGAGGACGTTGCCGGCGATGTCGAGCACCCGCGCCTGCACGGTCAGGTCACGCTCGGTTCGCGGACCCAGGTTGTCAATGGCAACGTCGCCCGTGTCGTAGGCATACAGCGTGTGCAGGGACCGATTGGCCTCCTGCGCCCCGAAGAAGCTGCCTGACTCGTCGAAGTCGCTGTTGTAGAGCGTCCACAGCATCGAGGGCCAGCCCTTGTTCAGCTGCCAGTAGTCGACGCCGGTCGAGGGCGCCTGCTTTCGGGTCGAGTGGTCGATGTAGGCCTCGAACTGTGCCCGCTGGGTCTCGTAGTTCGCGACCTGCGCCTTCTCGACGTAGCCGTCAAGACTCGTCCACTTGCCGTAGCGCGCCTTGATCGCCGCGTCGAGGTCGTGCAGGGTGCCGAACGCGTAGCCGTAGTTCTTCTGCTTGTTGGGCAGCTGCTTCTCGTAGTTGAGGTGGTACTGGTTGTAGTCGGGCTTGGTCCACAGCGCGTGCAGTTCCGCGGGGGACATGAAGCGCTTGAGTGAGTCGAGCGTCGGAATGGTGGCCCCGGAGCTCGCTTCGCTGTCGAACCCCCACGCACCGCCGACATCGGTGCGCGTCGGATCGTTTTTCAGGTAGTGGGTGGTGTCGTACCAGTAGCTCGGCGGGAACCAGTCGTACGGTCCCTCCTTTTCGCCGGCGGGGCCGAGGTTGACCGCGGGCAGATACTCCGCGGAGGCGATCAGCGGCTCCTGGAAGCCCGCGGCACGGAAGGCACGCTGCGAGACGCGCTCCTGCTCGGCCGTCGGGGGGTCGTCACTCCAGCTGAAGTTGAGGATGCTCGGGTGGTTGCGCAGGTTCTCGCCGATCGCCCGCGCCGACAGCGCGAGGATGTGGTAGTCATGCGCCGAGGTCAGCTTGGAGTCCTGCAGCTGCCAGGCGTCGCAGCACTGGAATCCGGCGTCGATCAGGATTCCGGCGCGGTCCATCTGCTCGTAGAAGTTCGCCGGCATCTGCTTGCCCTCGGTCCGGATCCCGTTCAGGCCGAGGCTCTTGATCATCGCGATCTGCTGCGTGAGGTTGGCCTTGGAGTAGTGCAGGAACATGTTCTCCGACCAGCCGCCGCCGCGGAACACGAACGGGCGGCCGTTGACGAGGAACTGGCGCGAGCCGTGGGGCTCGATCGGCGCGGCGCCGATCAGCCGTGTGGTGATCGTGCGGATGCCGAACGTCTCGGACTGCGAGTCCGCGCTGCCGTTCGCCGAGCGGGCAGCCATCGTCAGCCCGTACAGGGGCTGGGCGCCCATCTGGTAGGGCCACCACACTCGGGGGTGGTGCAAAGTGGTGGTGAAGGTCACGGTGCGTGCGGCATGTGCCGGCAGCGACACGGCGCGCTTGAGGGCCAACGTCTGGTGCGTGGCCCCGGCCGGGGCGCGCAGGTGCGCGGCGACGGTTCCGTGCTGCGCCCGGCCGGTGACATTGGTGACCACTGCGGTCATGGTCAGGTGTGCGCTGGACATGTTGGAGGCGTCGTGCTGCAGCACATGCGCGTCGGAGATCGCCAGCGGCCCGGCGGTATGGAGCTGGATCGGGAACTGAATGCCGGTGTTGTTGTCCGGTGCGATCTGGCTCCAGTCCACGTTGTCGAGCGTGAACATCGTGTTCGGATCGTTCGGGAAGACCTTCAGCGCGAGCGCGTTGGTGCCGGAGCGCAGCATCGGGGTGACGTCGAAGCTGAAGCGCGTGTAGTCGCCCTGGATGGTCTCGTGCGTCGCCACCTCGTGGCCGTTGACCCATACGTCGGCCTCGCCGACGACGCCGTTCACGATCAGCTGAACATCCTGAGAGGCGCCGTGCGGAGCGCGGAAGGTGGTGCGGAACCACCACGGAACCGCGAACTCCGGGATCGTGTCCTTCCCGATCTTGTCCAAGTAGCCGAAGCAGCGCTTCATGTTGGTGCCGTAGAAGACGTGCGGGCACCGGCCGTTCTGGACGAGGGCGTTCACCTCGGTCCCCACCGCCCCGGCGGAGTCCGGTCTCACATGGAGCCACGAGCTGGTTCCGTAGCCGGGCGCAGAGACGCGCGCGCCGCCTTGGGAGACGTGGGCGCTGCTTTGAACCTGCCAGCCGCCGAGGCCCACGATGCGGGTATCGGCGGCCGCCCGGGACGCGCAGGTGATCAGTGCGAACAGGGTGACCGCGGCGAGCAGACTCAGCCGCCGACGAACGGCGTCTCCGGACATTGCTTCCTCCCTTACAACCTCATTCGGTAAGGCTCTGAACAAAAACCCTACCCGGAATGACGGGCAAGAGTCAAGAGTCCAGGTCATTCACGACCGAAGTCTTCCAATTTCTCGATCGAGTAGGCCGGGGAGCTCGTGCATTTCGTCGAACAACGTCGTGCCGGGACCGGCGAGGAGCTCCGCCGGCGTGAGCCCGCCCGCAAAGGCGAGCACCGCCATCCCGGCCGCACGCGCCCCCTGCACGCCGGAGCGGCTGTCCTCGACGACCACGCAGCGGGCGGGCGGGACCCCCATTTGCTCGGCGGCGAACAGGAACAGATCGGGCGCGGGCTTGCCCTCACGCACGTCCTCGGCGCTGAAGATCCGCCCCGCGAACCGCTCGTACAACCCGGTGAGGCCGAGCGTGTAGCGCAGGTGGTCGTGGGTGCCGCTCGAGGCGATGCACGTCGGCAGCGCGATCGCGTCGAGCGCGTCCACGATGCCCTCGACCGGCACGAGCTCGGCGGCAAATGCGTCACGGTAGAGCCGCAGCATCTGTGCGTCCCAGCCGTCGGGCAGCGGCCGGCCGAGGTGCGTCTCGATCGCCGCCCGCGTATCGCGATCCGAGCGCCCGACGAACCGTTCGATCACCTCGGCCTCGGTGAGCGGCCAGCCGAGCTCGCGGAGCATCTCGACGTCGACCCGCACCGCGAGCCGCTCGGAATCGATCAGCACCCCATCGCAGTCGAAGATGACCAGCTCGGCCGCGGGCGGGACCATCTATGGGTGGGCCACATGCGCGGCGTCCGACGATCCCGCTGCACCGCCGCGGGCGACCGCCACGTGGCAGGCGACCTGGACGTCGCCGATCGGCTCCAGGCGCGGCGTGGCCTGACCGCATTTCTCGATCGCGAACGGGCAGCGAGCGCGGAACCGGCAGCCCTCGCCGGGGTTGACGACGCGCGGCGGCTCGCCGGTGTCGGCCGACAGCTTCGAGTTCTTCTCCCGCGGGTCAGCGACCGCCGAGAGCAGCAACTGCGTGTACGGGTGCTTGGGGTCCGAGAGCACGGTCTCGGTCGGTCCGGACTCCACCTGGTGGCCCGCGTACATGACGACGATGCGATCGGCGACGTAGCGTGCGCTCGCCAGGTCGTGGGTGATGTAGAGCAGCGAGACGCCCTCGCGGTCGCGCAGGCCGGCCATCATGTTGAGCACGCCGGCCCGGATCGAGACGTCGAGCATCGACACCGGCTCGTCGGCGAGGATCAGCTTGGGCTGGACCGCGAGCGCCTGGGCGAACCCGATGCGCTGTCGCTCGCCGCCGCTCATCTCGTAGGAGAAGCGCGTGAGCATCCGCGGGCTCAGCCCGACCGCCTCGCACACGCGCTCGGCCTCGCGGCGGCGCTCGTCGCGGCCCAGGTCAGGGCGGTGCAGGGCGAGGTTGCGCATGATCCCGTGCGAGATCCGGAACACGGGATGGAAGGCGCTGAACGGATCCTGCAGGACGATCGGGACCTCGCCCCGGTACCACAGCACGTCCTTGCGCGAGCGCAGGCGCTCCAGCGAGCGGCCGCGGTAGCGGATCTCGCCCTTGGTCGGCTTGTACAGCCGGGCCAACAGGCGGGCGACGGTGCTCTTGCCGCTGCCGCTCTCGCCGACGAGCGCCACGATCTCGCGCTCGGCGATCGTCAGATCGAAGTCGTCGACGGCGTGCAGCACCTGCTTGGAGAACAGCCCTCCGAGCCCGAAGTGCCGCGTCAGACCGGTCGTCCGCAGCAGCGGCTCGTCCGCTTGGGTTTCGGGGGTCTGCGGATCGCCGGTCACGACGACTGCGTCTCCTGAGCCGGTTCGGCGGCGGTTTGGGACGGCTCGGCGTACAGCAGGCAACGGACCTGTGCGTCGTCCCGGGAGTACAACTCGGGCTCGCGGAGCGGGCAGATCTCCATCACGTCCGGGCATCGCGGGTGAAAGCGGCAGCCGCTCGGTGGCCGCGCGAGGTCCGGCGGCGACCCTGGAATCCCGGCCATCTCCCGGCGCGGTCCCCGGATCGACGGGAACGCGTTCAGCAAGCCGCGACTGTAGGGGTGCAGCGGACGCTCGAAGATCGCCTGCGTGGGCGCCGACTCGGCGATCTGACCGGCGTACATGACGATCACCCGGTCCGAGTAACGGCTGACCACCGACATATCGTGGGTGACGAACAGGACGGCGAACCCGAGACGCTGCTGGAGCTCCCGGATCTTGGTCATCAGCGACTGCTGGGCGACCACGTCCAGCGCCGAGGTCGGCTCGTCCATGATCACCAGCTGCGGAGTGAACAGGAGTGCCATCGCGATCATCGCCCGCTGGCGCATGCCGCCGCTGAGCTGGTGCGAGTAGCTGTCGAGGTGCACGGAGTCGATGCCGACCAGCTCCAGGACCTCACGCGAGCGGGCCTGGATCTCGTCGCGCGACTGCGTGCTGTGAGCCTCAAGCGCGTCCTTGAACTGGGCGCCGATCGACTTCATCGGGTTGAGCGCGTTCATCGCGCTCTGCATCACCATCGAGTAGTCGCGCCAGCGCATGTGGCGCAACTCGCCGCCGTGCAGCCGGACCATATCGCGCCCGCGGAAGATGACCTCTCCGCCGACCACCTCACCGGGCGGCGACAGCAGCTGCGCGAGCGCGAACAGCAGCGTCGACTTCCCACAGCCCGACTCGCCGACGATGCCGACGAACTCCCGCTCGGCCACCGCGAAGTTGACCTCGTGCAGGACGTGGACGTCCCCGTTCTCGGTCAGGTAGTCGACCGACAGATCCCGGACGTCAAGCAGAGGCTCGGTCACGCCGCTTGCGCCTCCTTCGCACCGGTCGCAGGGCGGGGTTGCCGATCTCATCGAACGCATAGTTGAGCAGCGCGAACCCGCTGCCGAGCAGCGCCACGGCGGCGCCCGGCGCCAGCGCCCACCACGCGTTGCCGGCCTCCAGCGCCGAGGACTGCTGTGCGTTGTAGAGCATCGTCCCCCACATCAGCTCGCCCGAGTTGCCGAGCCCCAGGAACTGGAGCGTGGCCGCAAACCCGACGACGTACACCGCGAGGGCCAGGAACGACGCGACGAGCAGCGAGGTCATCGTCGGCACGATCTCGACGAGGATGATGTAGATCGACCGCTCCCCGCGAGCACGGGCCGCGACCAGGAAGTCGCGGTTGCGCACGGTGAGCCCCTGCGCGCGCAGCTGCCGAGCCTGGAAGGCCCAGCTCGTGATGCAGAGCACGATTACCAGCGAAGTCGGTCCCGGCGGCAGGTAGGTCGCCAGCAGGATCAGCAGTGGGAGCACCGGAAGGATCAGGAAGATGTCGGTGATCACGGTCAGGACGCGATCGGTCGCACCGCCGATGTACGCGGCCGTCACGCCGACGACCGTCGAGATCAGGGTGGCGATCGCGCTCACGATCAGAGTCACGATCAGCGTCAGCCGCGTGCTCCACACCAGCTGGGAGAACACGTCCTGGCCGAGCTGCGTGGTGCCGAGCAGGTGCGCGGAGGACGGCGCGCTGTTCTGCCCGTACAGGGCCGCGGTCGGGCTGTGGGGCGCGATCACACCGGGGAACGCCGCCGTGAACGCCATCACGAACAGGATGATGGCGCCGATCACCGCCTTCCGGTTGCGCAACACCGCGCGCAGGAAGCGGCCGTGCGCGACCGCCGCGTCGATTTCGACGGGTGGCTCGGAGAGTGCCTCGGTCACCGCCATCAGACTTCTCGCATCCGGGGGTCGAGGACGGCGGTGAGCAGGTCGGCGAGCAGCACGCAGACGAGCACCGCGAGCGTGTAGAAGAGGAACAGGCCCTGCATCAGTGGCAGGTCGTGATCGGTCGTACTCGTGTAGAAGAGGTACCCGAGGCCTGGGTAGGAGAACAGGTACTCGATGGCGATCGATCCGCCGAGCACGTAGCCGATCTGCATCGCGAACCCGGTGAGGTTCGGTAGCACCGCGTTGCGCCCGGCGTAGCCGGACATGACACGCGTCTCCGTCAGCCCCTTCGCGCGCGCCATCTTCACGTAGTCCTCGGAGATCGTCGTCACCATGTTGTTACGCATCGAGTACACCCACAGACCGGCGGTCACCACCACCAGGCTGATGCCGGGCAGAATCGCGTGCTTGAGCACATCCCCGATGAACGACGCGGAGAACGACGGCGTCGCCCCGATGTTGTAGTTGCCCTCCAGCGGCAGCCAGTTCAGCTTGACCGCAAACACGTAGATCAAGAGCAGCCCGATGAAGAACACCGGCACCGTCGAGAGGATGAACAGCGATGGCGGGACGATGCCGTCGAAGCGGCCACCCCGGCGCCACGCGCTGACTGCACCCGCGACGGTGCCGATCACGAATGCGATCACCGTCGTCACCCCGACGAGGCCGAGCGTCCACGGCAGTTTGGAGCCGATCTCGCTGACCACGGAGACGTTCTGGGCGGTCACCCCGAAGTGGCCGGTGAGGCAGTTACCCAGATATTGGAAGTAGCTCGCGATCACGCTCTGATGCACACCGGTTCCAAACTGGATCTCCAGCGCCTTCAGGGCGGCCGGATTGACGGTGCCGCGGAACGTCGCGAGCACCGCCTGAGCCTCGTTGCCCGGCATCACCCGGGGGATGATGAAGTTGACCGTCAGCGCGGCCCACAGCGTCACCAGGAACAGGCCCAACCGCCGGACGAGATATCTCACTGCTCACACCACCGGATCTCGCCCGGCTTGGGCCCGTGACTCATCCCGATGTCGGGAACAGGTGCGTCACGACCTGACCATCGTCGGGGAACGCGTACGGCGACGGCTGCGCATACGGATCGGCCTGGGTCGGCCAGCCGCCGATGTGCGACGTGTCGTACTGGTACCAGTCGACGCCCTCGGTCGTCGGGATGAACGGGATCTGCTTCACCATCACCTGCTGGATCTGATGGATGATCTGCACCTGCTGTGACTGGCTTGCCGCCGGGTAGTGGTTGAACAGCGCGTCCACCGCCGCCGACTTGAAGCGCGGGTAGTTCGTGGACCCGATGTTGCCACTGAACAGCCACCCGCGCAGCTCGTAGTACGGGCTCGGGCCCGGAGAGGCGGCGGGGCCGCCGCTGCCTGCGTAGGCGAGCTGGAACTTACCGGACTGGATGTCGGTGGTGTACGGCGTCGAGTTCTCGTCCTGCGCCGTCACCGAGATCCCCACTGCCTTCAGCTCCTGGGTGATGATCTGCAGCGACGCGTCCCAGTCGGAGTAGCCACTGATCGTCTTGATCGTGAACTGGAGGGGCTGCCCGCTCGGGGTCTGATAGATCCCGTTGGATCCCTTCTTGTAGCCGGCGGCGTTGAGGATCTGCATCGCCTTGCTCGGGTCATACGTCGGCTGCTTGATCGAGGTGTCGGCCCAACTCTTGAACGTGGGCGTGATCACACCGGTCTGGTTGGCGGGCTGCTGCTCACCGCCCTCACCGAGCTTGGAGATGTTGTCCTTGTTCAGCGCGTAGGCGATCGCCTCACGCACCGGCAGCGCCTTGAGGATCGGATTCTCCAGGTTGGGGACGAGCGCCACGTTCAGGACCGGCGGGAACCAGATGTGACGGTGCGTCGGATCCTTGGCGACGTAGTAGCTGTTGACGTTCGGGATGTACTGCCCGCCCCACTGCGCCTGACCCTGAGCGAGCTCCAGGTTGGCCGGGGTGTTGCTGAGGAACGCCGGATAGTCGACTTCGGCGATCCGCGGCACCGGCTTGCCGGGCTTGCTCTGCCAGTAGCTCGGGTTGCGCAGGTACTTGATGTTCTGCGGCGAGCAGCTGGAGACCTTGTACGGCCCGGTTCCGACCGGGCTGGAATCGGCGTAGGTGGAGAGCTTGGCCTGGTTGAGCTTTGACCAGATGTGCTGGGGCACGATCGGGGTCTGATCCGCGACGTAGTAGAAGTACGTCTGGGCCGGAGCGTTGAAGGTGAAGACGACCTGGTTGGCACCCTTGGCCGCGACGGCGGTCAGCGGGCCGCCGGCGTTGTGCCAGAGCGCGTTGAGGTCAGCCGCGCGGTCGTTCTTGATAGCGTCGAACGTGTAGAGCACGTCCTTGGCGGTGAACGCCGTGCCGTCGGTCCACTTCACGCCGCTGCGGATGGTGAACGTGAGCGTCTTGTAGTCCTTGGACCACTTCGACGAGGAGGCGAGCATCGGCACCGGAGGCTTGGTGCTCTCCAGGATGTTCACGTACTCCAGCGGCTCGTAGATGTAGCCGAACGTGATGCCGGGGCCGAGCAGCGACGCGTTGAACGGGTTGAACTGGCACGTCCAGGTCGAGCCGCTCTCGTTGTCGATCACGAGCTTGCCACCGACCGTTCCACCGCTCGGCGCCGACGATGTCGTCGACGCGCCGGTGGATGCCCCGGTCGACGTCCCGGTTGACTTCGCCTTCGAGCCTCCGCCACAGGCGGCGGCGAGCAGACACGTTGCCACCAGCGCAACGAGCCATGCCAAGCCTTTCAACGGCAGCCTCTTCATCAGACACCCTCTCCTCACAGCGACGATCGGCCAGTTGCTGATCGGCGCCGAGCTGGCCGATCAGTTTGGGAAACCTCTAAACAAAAGCGAATATAACTCCGGTTCCCGCGCGGGTCAACCTGGGTCCGCACGGAGAGTCCTTTTTCCAAATTGCGACGAAGCGGCCATTCATCAGAGTTACCGGGGCAGCGCGACCGGCGAGAGCAACGAGGTCCGCGCAGCCTGGAGCGCGACCGCGATCGCGCCCTGGAGCGCGGCGCGCTCGCCGAGCAGACTCGTCTCGATCCGCGCGGTCATCGGCACGAGCGCGGCGGCGGCACCGCGGACCGGTCGCAGCAGCAGCGGGCTTGCCCCGATGCCCCCGCCAAGGACCACCAGCTCGGGGTCGAGGATCGCGGATACCGTCGCGATCGCCGTCCCCAGCCGCGAGGCGACGCTGTCGACGACCCACTGCGCGGTCGCGGATCCGCTCGCCGCCAGGTCAAAGACCTCCTGCACCGAGGCGAGTTCGGGATCGCCCGCGTCCCGGCGCTCGTTGAACGCGGCCACGATGCCGGTGGCGCCGATCTCGTCCTCGAGGCCCCCGTGCAGCCGGTGGCGCGGGTTGAACGGATCTCCCACGAGCGGCAGGTAGGCGATCTCGCCGGCGGCGCCGTGCGCGCCGCGCACCACCTGGTCGTCGATGATGATCCCCATGCCGATCCCCGCGCCGATCGCGATGAACACCATCGTGGAAACGCCGCGCGCCAGCCCGAACCACTGCTCCCCCACCGCCGCGAGGTTGACGTTGTTCTCGACCAGGACCGGCAGGTCGAAGCGGTCCCGGAGCACTTCGAGCGGATCGAACCCGCCCTCCGGGACGACGTTGTAGGCCAGCGAGGTGACCCGGCCGCTCGCCTGGTCGACGACGCCGGGCGAGGAGATGCCGAGCGCCAGCGGCGGCCCGTGGTGGGCGGCCGCGCGATCGATCACCTCGCTCACCATCTCGAGGATCTGAACCCCGACCGCCCGGCTGCCGTTCTTCGCGGTCGGCCGTTTGAGGTCGCAGACGGGCTCGCCGAACAGGTCGGCGGCAGCCACGCGGACGTTGCTGCCACCGATGTCGGCGCCGACGACGAACCCGGCTCGCGAGCTGACCACGTAGGAGACCGGCTTGCGCCCCCGCTGCCCGACTCGAGTGCCCGCGGCGCGCACCAGCCCGCCCTGCTCCAGGCGGCTGACCGCCGCCGAGACGGTCGGCTTGGAGAGCTTCGTGGCCGCGGCGATCTCCGGTCGCGTGATCGGCCCGCGGCGGAAGATCGTCTCCAGCACGGCCTGCTCGCCGAGCTCGCGCAGCAGGCTCTGGCGCGAGTCACCGTCGGCTCGCCCGGACCTCCCACTCCCGTCTCCGTTCGCCTGTGGGCCCATTGAAGTTAGACCTCTTTACGAATACGATGCGCCGTATCGGGCACGAGAGTCAGCATTGTACCGGAGATAAGGCAAAGTCCTTGCATAAGCGTCCGACGGGGAGGGAGCGGTCGTGAGCACGAGTCGGCTCACCGCCAGTGTGACGATCATCGGATGCGTGCAGGCCGACGTGGTGATGAGCCCGGTGACCGACCTGCCTGCGCCCGGCGGGGCGCTGCTCGCCGAGCAGGCCGCCGTCCGTGTCGGAGGAGCCGGCGCCAACGCCGCGCTCGCCGCTGTCGAGGCCGGGCTCGACGTGCGTCTCATGGGGGCAATCGGCGACGATCAGCTCGGCGGGCTGATGCGCGAGCAGCTCGCCCCGGCCGGGCTCGACGCGGAGCTCGCGGTCGGTGTGGGCGCGACGACGGGGATGACGGTCGTGCTCGAGTCGCCGGTGCGCGATCGCACCTTCCTCACCTATCTCGGGGTCAACGATCGCTGGGAGCGCGCGATGATCCCCGACGACGCGCTCAGCTGCGACCACCTGCTGCTGTGCGATTACTTCGTCGCACCGCGGCTGCGGGGCGACGCCGCGCTCTCGCTGCTGCAGACCGCGCGAGGGAGGGGCGCGCGCACGTTCTTCGACACGAGCTGGGATCCCGACGGCTTCCCCGCCGCGACGCGAGACGAGGTCTATGCACTGCTGCCGGCGGTCGACGTGTTCCTCCCCAACGAGGTCGAGGCCCGCGCGCTCGCCGGCCTGCCGGGCGACCCCGCGCGGGCGGCGAGAGCGCTGCAGGCGATCTCGGGCGGGTGGGTGGTGGTCAAGCTCGGCCCCTCCGGATGCCTGGCCGCCGGCCCCGGCGGGGTGGAGATCGCCGCCCCGGCCCCCGCCGTCCGGGTGAGCGACACGACCGGCGCGGGAGACGCGTTCAACGCCGGGATGATCCACGCGCTCGCGTCCGGCGCCGGCTGGCACGAGGCGCTCGCGCAGGCGACCCGCTTTGCGACCACGATCGTGATGCGGCCGTCCAATGATCGATACCGACACGCACTGACGGAGGTGCAACGATGAAGCTGGCAGTGATCGGGGCCGGATCGACGTACACGCCGGAACTCGTCTCGGGACTCACCCGCGACCGCGATCGCTTCGAGGTCACCGACCTCGTGCTCCACGACATCGACCCCGTCCGCCGCGACGTCGTGGGCGGCCTGGCGCAGCGCATGCTCGAGCGCCAGGGGTTCGACGGCGCGCTGGAGGTCACCGGAACGCTGGACCGCGCGCTCGAGGGCGCGGACATGATCCTCATCCAGATCCGCATCGGTGGACAGGCGGCGCGCCTGCGCGACGAGACGATCCCGGCGGCGTGCGGGTGCGTCGGGCAGGAGACGACCGGCGCGGGCGGCCTCGGCAAGGCGATGCGAACGGTGCCGGTCGTGCTGGAGATCGCCGAGCGGGCGCGGGCACTCGCGGCGCCGGACGCCTGGATCGTCGACTTCACCAATCCGGTCGGGATCGTCACCCGGGCGCTGCTTGACGCGGGGCATCGCGCGATCGGACTGTGCAACGTCGCGATCAACTTCCAGCGCCAGATCGCCGCGCACCTCGGTCTCCCCGTCGAGCGCGTCCAGGTCGACCAGGTGGGCCTGAACCACCTCACCTGGATCCGGGCGGTGTGGGTCGAGGGGCGCGATGTGCTGCCCGAGGTCATCGAGCGCTTTGGCGAGGCGCTGGCCGAGGAGATCGAGCTGCCGCTATCGCTGCTGGAGCGGCTGGGGGCGATCCCGTCCTACTACCTGCGTTACTTCTACGCCGAGCGCGCGGTCGTCGCCGAGCAGGCGATCAAGCCGCCGCGCGCCCAGACCGTGATGGAGATCGAGAGCGGGCTGCTCAACCTCTACCGCGACCCGTCGCTCACCGAGAAGCCGGCACTGCTCGAACAGCGTGGCGGCGCGTTCTACAGCGAGGCCGCGATCCAGCTCGTCGGCTCGCTGGTCGGCAACACCGGCGACGTCCAGGTCGTCGACATCCGCAACGGCACGACGCTCGCGGGCCTGGCCGAGGACGACGTCGTCGAGGTCCCGGCGCGGATCGGCCGCGACGGTGCGGTCCCGGTGGCGCAACCCCCGCTCGCGCCCGAGCTTCTCGGGCTCGTCCAGCACGTGGCCGCCTACGAGCGGATCGCAGCCTCGGCGGCCGCCGAGCACGATCTCGACCGTGCGCGCCTCGCGCTGCTGACCAACCCGCTCGTCCGCGAGTACGGCCTGGCCGAGACGCTGCTCGACGACCTGATCGCCGGCGACACGGCGACCGCCGCCGGCCCAGCTGCAACGACACGGTGAGCGCCACCAGTGACGGGCTCGTCCTCGCGGTCGACGGGGGCGGGGTGAAAACCGACCTCGCGTTGCTCGACGCGACCGGAGCGCTGCGGGCCCACGTCCGCGGTGGCCGCAGCCAGTTCCACTATCTCGGCGTCGACGGCTGCATCGGCGTGCTGGAGGGTCTCCTGACGACCGCGCTCGGCGAGGCCGGGCTCGATCCCGACGCCCGTCCGCTGGCCGCCACCGCCCAGCTGCTGCTCGCGGGAATCGACATCCCCGAGGAGCTCTCGGCACTCCGTGCCGGCCTCGAGCGTCTGGGCTGGAGCGACCATCTCGTCGTCGGCAACGACACCGAGGCGCTGCTGCGCGCCGGGACCGACCGCGGCTGGGGGATCGCTGTCGTCTGCGGCACGGGGATCAACTGCCTCGGCCGCGCGTCGGACGGTGCCGAGGCCCGGTTCCTCTCCTTCGGCTCGATCTCCGGCGACTGGGGCGGTGGGGGCGATATCGGCCTCGCCGCGCTCGCGGCGGCCGTGCGGGCAGCCGACGGTCGGGGGCCCCGCTCGGCGTTGGAGCGGGCGGTCGCCCAGCACTTCGGCCTTGGCGATCCGTTCGCGGTGGCGCAGGCCGTCCACCTGGAGGAGATCCCGCGCGCGCGGCTCGGGGAGCTCACGCCTCTGGTGCTCGCGTTGCGCGCGCAGGACGGGGTGGCGGACTCGATCGTGCGGCGGCTCGCGGACGAGGTGGTCGCGTTCGTGCGCGCGGCGTGCGGGCGGCTCGGGTTGGGTGATGCCGATCCGGACATCGTGCTCGGCGGGCGCGTGCTGCGCTCGGTCTCTGTCGACGTGATCGACGCGATCCGGACGGGGGCGGTGGAGGTCGCGCCACGCGCGTCGGTGGTGGTGTCGTCGAGCGAGCCGATCGTGGGGGCGGCGCTGCTGGGGCTCGATGCAGTGGGGGCTCAGGTTGATGCGCGGGAGCGGGCGCGGGTGGAGCTGGACGCCGCGCTTGCGCTTTGAGTTGTTCTGGGCGTTCGCGCTGTAGCGCCTTCGTCTGCCCACCACCCGCGCACGTGTCCCCCGGGCGGGCACCGCCGGCGCGCCTCAGTGCACCCCCACGATCTGCCGCTCCGGCTCGATCACGCCCACCACCCGCTCCTCATCGCGCGAGTACGGCGCCCCGATGTACTTCTGCGCGATCTCATCGATGACCGGCCACGCCTCGTCCCCCTCGAGCCACTCGACGACCCGTCCGCGGACGACCACGGGCGAGAACGGGTCGTCGACCGGCGTGATCGACAGGGCCACGCGTGGATCGCGTCGCAGGTTCCGGGCCTTCAGCGACTGCGGCCGCGTCAGGAACACGATCTGATCGCCGCGGGTGGCGATCCAGAGCGGCACGCTGTGGGGCGAGCCGTCCGGCAGCAGGGTCGCGAGGTGGGCGAGTGGGGTGCCGTCGAGCACGCGGCGGACATCGGGATCGAGCATGGCTGAACTCCTGTTGTCGGGGGTGGTGGTGTGGCTCATCGCACGACCTCGTAGTGCAGGTGGGTGACGCCGGGAGCAGGAATCGCCTGACGCAGGCGCAGCTGCACGTGCGCGGGCAGTTCCTGGAAGAAGCGCCGCCCGCTGCCGAGCAGGACCGGGACCTGGTGGAGGATGAGCTCGTCGACGAGCCCCGCCTCGAGAGCGGAGCGGACCACGCCCCCGCCCATCAGGGCGACGTCCTTCTCGCCGGCGGCCTCGCGGGCGGCGGTGATCGCGTCCGCGATTCCGGTGGTGACGAGGGTCTGACGCTCACCGATCTCCGGAATCGGGCGGTGGCTGACGATGACCAGTGGCGCGGTCGGATGCGGGCTGCCGCCTCCGAAGCCCGACGAGTGTTCGTAGGTCTCGCGCCCCGCGACCGCCACGCCGACCCGTCCGGCGATCTCGTCGAAGTACCGGGCGCTCGGCTCGCTCAGCTTGAAGCCGCTGAACGCCGTGCTCGCGGTGTCGCCCTTGAAGTACCAGTCGAACAGCATCCCTGCGTCGCCGAGGCCGCGACCGAATCCGCCGTTCGCGTCGCTCGGGTCCCGACCGCTGATGTAGCCGTCCACCGAGACCGCGTGTGCGGTGAAGACCTTCGTCATGGTGTCTCCCCTTTCGAATTGGAGTTCCCTCAAGAGACTCGGGCACCGTATCACATAGAGTTCCCTAAAGGAACCCCAGTTGCTACGATTGCTCGATGCAACGCACGAACTTCGCCGAGATGAAGTGCTCCATCGCCCGCACGCTCGATGTCATCGGTGAGCCCTGGTCGCCGCTCATCCTGCGCGACGTCTTCGTCGGGTTCACCCGGTTCGACCAGATCCAGGGCGACCTCGGGATCTCACGCAAGGTGCTCACCGAGCGGCTCGACCATCTCGTCGCGCACGGCGTCCTCGAGCGCCGTCCCTACGATCGCCGCCCCCGGTACGAGTACGTGCTGACGGAGAAGGGGACCGAGCTCGTCGACGTGCTGATGGTGATGGTCGGCTGGGGGGATAAGTGGCTGGCGGGCGAGGCCGGCCCGCCGGTCCTCTACCGGCACCATGCGTGCGGGGAGATCAGCCACGTCGATCTGCGCTGTGCTCATTGCGGCGAGCCGATGCACGCGGGCGACGTCGACGTCCTCCCGGGCCCCGGCTCCGCGGTCTGACTGTTTCACCGATCACGTCCGCGGCCGATCACCTCGTACACGAGGCGCCCGCGCGAGCGGGCGCGCCGCCCCCAGCCATGGCGACCGACGCCCTCCCCACCGAACGGACGCGCCCGCGCGAGCGGATCACGTGGGCGTCCTGGGGCGAGATCGGCCGCTGGGCCGCCGTCGCCGCCGCAGTGGCGGCGGCACTTCTCGGCGGCGTGGCACTCGTCGCCGTGCACACCCGAGGCACATACGCCGATGGGATCGACAGCGGGCTGCTGATCCGACATCACGGCATCGGCGATGCCCTCTACGTATTCCGCCGCAACCTGCTCGTGCTCGGCATCCACCTGTGCGCGTGCTGGATCGGCGCGATCCTTGGCCGCCCCTACCGGCCGGCGCCTGAGAGCATGGGACGCCTGGGACGGCTGCACCGTCCCGTGCCGGACTGGATGGGACGCGTCGCGCTGCTCTGGGCGCTGCTGGTCACGCTGCTGAGCGTCGGCGTCCAGGCGCTCGCGCTGGGGCGCCTGCTCGCCGACATCTCACTGGCCGCCGACATCCCGCGCCTGCAGCTGCTGGTGCTCGTCCTCCCCCATGCCGTGCCCGAGCTTCTCGCGGTCTTCCTGCCGCTCGGACTGTTCCTGCTGGAGGCGCATCGCGCACGGCTCGAGCGACTCGGCCTGTGGTCGCTGCAGGCCGCCGCGATCGCGTTACCGGTGCTCCTCTGCGCGGCTGCGATCGAGACCTATGTCACCCCGGCTCGGGTGATCGCGGCCTCCCATCACGCGGCCGCTGCCCGGGCGAGCGGACTCGCCCTCACTCGTTGAGCACCCGCAGATCGAGCTTCGCCAAGCGCTCGGGATCGACGAGGAAGTCAAGCTCGACGATCCTGCCGTTCCGGACGGTGAACGCGCCGACTGAGACCGCCGTGCCATCGCGCTCGGAGACCAGGCCGGCAGCGCCGTTGATGAGCGCCCGCCGGACGGTGAGCGCCGCCTGACGCGACCACATCGTGGCCTGCCGGGCGACCGTCTCGGCGCCGCGCGCGTGGTGGGAGAGCCCGCTCACGCCGCCGTCGGCCCGCAGCACGACGTCGGGGTCGAGCACCGCAAGGAGCGCGTCGAAGTCGCCCTCACGCGCGGCGGCGAGGAACGCGTCGACCACCCTCCACTGCTCGGGCAGCGGCGCGTCGGGAACGCGCACATCGCCGCGCACCCGGCGGCGGGCGCGGCTGGCCAGCTGCCGGGTCGCCTCCGGGGAGCGCTCGACGATCGGCGCGATCTCCTCGAACGGCATCGCGAACATGTCGTGCAGCACGAACGCCAGCCGCTCCCCGGGCGTCAGGGCCTCCAGCACGACCAGCAGGGCCAGGCCGACCGAGTCGGCGAGCAGCGTCTCGTGCTCGGGATCGGTGCCGTCGGCGGAGTCGATGATCGGATCGGGCAGGTACTCCTCGAGCGACTGCTCGCGGCGCCGGTTGCGGGAGCGCAGCGCGTTGAGCGCGACCCGGGCGACGATCGTCGTCAACCAGCCGTCGAGGTTCTCCACCTCTTCCGTGCCGGCGCGGCTCGCTCGCAGCCAGGCCTCCTGGACGGCGTCGTCGGCCTCGCTGAGCGACCCGAGCATCCGGTAGGCGACGGCGCGCAGCCGGGGCCGCTGCTGTTCGAAGTGCTCCGCGAGCCATTGCTGATCGGTCATCGTCACATTCCTTGATCACGGGGGGTCAGAGGAGTAGACCCGCGGAAACCAACTGATGTGACCGCGGCCCGCGATTGGAGGAATTCCATGGAACCACGTATGGAGAACCCCGTGATGGTCATCCCCGGCGCGATGGATGCGCTCCTGAAGCTGGGCGCCGCCGCCCAGGAGTCGGGGGTCCCGGCAACGACCCTCTACCTGGTCGAGATGCGCGCGAGCCAGATCAATGGCTGCAGCGTGTGCCTCGACATGCACACGCGTGAGATGAGGCAGGCCGGAGAGTCCGACGAGCGCGTGTCGATGGTGAGCGCGTGGCGCGAGGCGCCGTACTACACCGACGCCGAGCGCGCCGCGCTGGCGCTCACCGAGGCCGCCACCCGGCTGGCCGACAGCGCCGGGGTCCCCGACGACGTCTGGGAGGAGGCGGCCCGCCACTATGACAAGCGCCAGCTGGCCGGACTCGTACTGGCGATCGCCGGGATCAACACCTGGAACCGGATCAACGCCACCACCCGCCAGATCACCGGCAAGTGGGTGGAACAGTGGATCCGCAAGCCCGAGCACGCCGGAGCCACCGCCTGACTGGCCTGAACCGGGATCAACCGATCGGTTGATCCCGGTTCAACCGTCCGCGGTACGAAGTCCAGTCGGTTGAACGATGACAGGCGCGTGCGTGCGCTGGATGATGGACGTCATGATCTCCACGACAACCGACATCACGACCGACACAGTCATCGCCGTCGACGACCTCCGCGTTCGCTACGGCGAAACGGTCGCGGTCGACGGCGTCTCGCTGGCGATTCGCCGCGGCGAGATCTTTGGAATCCTCGGCCCCAACGGAGCCGGCAAGACGACCACCGTCGAGTGCATCGGAGGGCTGCGCACGCCGGACTCCGGGTCGATCTCCGTGCTCGGCCTGGACCCGCGCGCGGACCGCGACGCGGTCCGGGATCGGCTCGGGATCCAGCTGCAGTCCTCGGAGCTGCCCGACAAGCTGCAGGTCGCCGAGGCGCTGGAGCTGTTCGCGGCCTTCTATCCGGACCCCGCCGACCCGGTGCAGCTGATGGAGATGCTGGGCCTGACCGAGAAGCGCACGACGCGCTTTGCAAATCTGTCCGGCGGCCAGCGCCAGCGCCTGTCGATCGCGCTCGCCCTGATCGGACAGCCGCAGATAGCGATCCTCGACGAGCTGACCACCGGGCTCGACCCCCAGGCGAGGCGCGAGACCTGGAAATTGATCGAATCGGTCCGTGACAGCGGGGTCACGGTCGTGCTGGTGACGCATTTCATGGAGGAGGCAGAGCGGCTGTGCGATCGCGTTGCGCTGCTGCACCGCGGGCGCGTAGCGGTGGTCGACACTCCCGCCGCCCTGGCATCCGGCACCGGCGCCGGCCAGCGGGTCAGCTTCGTCGCCGACGGGCTGGACGAGCAGCCCCTGCACGCGCTCGACGAGGTCGCCGACATCGTCCACCACGGAGACCGGATCACGATCACGGGCACCGGCGACCTGCTGGCCACCGTCGTGGCCGAGCTGGTGCGCCAGCGCGTCATCCCGCGCCAGACCCAGGTCCACCAATCGACGCTCGACGACGCGTTCGTCGCGCTCACTGCCGACGACCTCCAGGAGGCACGATGACCGCCCTGAGCACCCACGCCCCGTCGACCACCCGCGCCCACCAGCGTCGTGCATTTGCGGCGCTGCTGCGGACCGAAGGCAAGCTGTTCGTACGCGAGCCGATGATGATCTTCTGGGGCGTGCTGTTCCCCGTCGCGCTGCTGGTGATCATCGGGGCCGCCAGCGGAGACAAGCACCAGAAGTCGCTGGGCGACCTGCGGTTCATCGTGGTCTACACGCCGACGGTGATGGTGTTCACGCTCGCGATCCTGGCGTTGAACGCGCTCCCGGCCGCGTTGGCCGCGTACCGCGAGAAGGGCTACCTGCGACGGCTGTCGACCACCCCGGTGGGCGCGGTCCGGTTGCTCGGTGCCCAGTTCGCGATCATCTTCTGTGTCACGGCGCTGGCCGTGGTCCTGCTCGCGGTCGTCGCCCGTGTGGCGTTCAACGTGCCGCTGCCGCAGAACGTCGGTGGGTTCGTGCTGGCGATCGTGCTCGGAGCCGGGGCGATGCTCGGACTGGGCACGCTGATCGCGTCGCTCGTCCCCACGCCCCGCACCGCCTCCGTCGTCGGCTCGTTGCTGTTCTTCCCGATGATGTTCTTCGCCGGCCTGTGGGTGCCGCGCGCGGAGATGGGCTCGGTCCTGCGTCACATCTCGGACTTCATGCCGCTTGGCGCACTGGTGGGAGCGGTGCAGAACACCGAGGCCGGCCACTGGGCCGGCACCTCTCACCTGCTGGTGCTCCTGGGCTGGGCTGTGGTCATGTGCCTGGCCGCAGGTAGATTGTTCCGTTGGGAGTCATGACGAGCTCGCGCCGGAACGACTGGCTGGACTTCTGGGAGCGCCGTGAGCTGAAGGTCTTCACGGGGCTGCCGTATGTCTTGCTGTCGATCTGTACGGCCTTCGACCTCCTCGACGGCGGCGGCACGCTCGTCGATCTCGCCATCGCCGTCGCCGCGGCGACGGCGATGGCGGTGACCGACGTGCGGGATCGCCGCACCTCGTGGACCGAGCCACGGACGGCACCCGGCACCGGTGCCGCGGCGCTCACCTTCCTGGTGCTCACGGGGCTGGCGGCGGCGCTGGTGATCAGCCAGCCGCTGTTTGGCTTCTACGTCTTCACCGGCTACTTCTGGGCCTGGCGGCTGCTCGAAGGCCGCGCCCGGTTCGTGGGCGTGGCGCTCGTCGCCGCGACCGTTGCGATCTCACAGACCGGCTCCGGTCCGTATGACACCCCCGGTCAGGTCGGTGTGCTCGTCGCGGTCTATTGCGTGAACCTCGGGATCGCGGGGACGTTGACGTGGTTCGCGTGGATCGGCGAGGAGCAGCATGACCGCCGTGGCCGGGAGCTCGACGAGCTGACGCAGGCGCACGCCGACCTGGAGCGGATGATGTACGAGAACGCCGAGCTCCAGCAGCAGCTCGTGACCCAGGCGCGCGAGTCCGGGATCGGGCAGGAGCGCCGCCGGATGGCTCGGGAGATCCACGACACGATCGCCCAGGGCCTGACCGGGATCATCACCCAGCTGCAGGCGGCCCAGCGCGCCGGAGGCCGCGTCTCGGACGGCGTCTCGGCCGAGCATCTGGAGGCCGCGATCGAGCTCGCACGATCGAGCCTGACCGAGGCTCGGCGGTCGGTTCAGGCGCTCGCCCCCGAGCCGCTCGCCGACGCGAGGCTCCCGGAGGCGATGCAGGAGGTGGCGAACCGGTGGTCCGAGCTGCATAGCGTGCCGGTCGCGGTCACGACGACCGGCAGCGCGCGGACGATCCGGCCCGAGCTCGAGGTCGCGCTGCTGCGCACCGCCCAGGAGGCGCTCGCGAACGTCGCCAAGCATGCCCGCGCCAGCCGCGTCGGACTGACCCTGTCATACATGGAGGATCAGGTCACGCTCGACATCCGCGACGACGGGATCGGGTTTCAGACCGTCAACGGCACGAGTCCCCGCCGGCCCCGTGACGACGGCGGCGGCTTCGGCCTCACCGCGATGCGCCAGCGCGTCGAGGGTGTGCTCGGAACGCTCGAGATCGAGTCCGAGCCCGACGGAGGGACGGCGATCAGCGCCTCGGTTCCGGCGGTGACGACGTGAGCTCGCCGATCCGCGTGATGATCGTCGACGACCATCCCGTCGTCCGCAACGGGCTGATCGGGATGTTCGACGGTGACGACGAATTCGAGGTCGTTGGCGAGGCCGGCGATGGCGCCGAGGCCGTCCGCCGCGCGGGTGCGCTCGCGCCTGACGTGATCCTGATGGACCTTCGGATGCCGACGATGGACGGCGTCGCGGCGATCTCCGCGCTCGCCGCGGCCGACTCGCCGGCGCGCGTGCTCGTGCTCACCACCTACGACACGGACTCGGACGTGCTCTCGGCGATCGAGGCCGGCGCGACCGGCTATCTGCTCAAGGACGCGCCGCCCGCGGAGCTGTTCCGCGCGGTCCGCGCCGCCGCCTCGGGCGACGCGGTCCTTGCGCCGGCGGTCGCCACCCGGCTCGTCGGTCAGCTCCGCGCTCCCGGGGCCGCGTCGACCCCGTCGCCGGAGCCGATCTCCGCGCGTGAGCTGGAGGTGCTCGAACTGGTGGCGCGCGGCGCCTCCAATCGTGAGGCGGCCCAGCGGCTGTTCATCTCCGAGGCGACCGTCAAGACCCACCTCATCCACATCTACTCGAAGCTCGGAGTGAACGATCGCGCCGCTGCGGTTGCCGAGGCGTTCGATCGCGGACTGCTGATCCCACGCTACGCCTCGTAGGCTCACGATCTCGACGGACGATTTCAGCCGCTTCGTGGATCGAGGAATCCCCATGCCCGAATCACCCTCCACCACATCCATCCCCGGTGATGACCCAACGCGCGCGCTCACCCACGTGAGCCCCGACTCCGATGACTCGCTCCTGCATCTCGGGGTGGTCGGCGACACATACACGATCCTGGTGTCCGGAGCCGACACCGCAGGGCGGTACACGTTGATCGACATGCACGTACCCCCGGGAGGCGGGCCTCCGCCCCACCGCCACGAGTTCGAGGAGATGTTCACCCTGCTCGACGGAGAGCTCGAGTTCACCTTCCGCGGCGTCAGCACGGTTGCGAGGGCGGGCGAGACCATCAACGTCCCAGCCAACGCGCCGCACGTCTTCCGCAACGCCTCCGACCGGCCGGCACGAGTGCTCTGCCTCTGCTCGCCCTCGGGCCAGGAGGAGTTCTTCAAGGAGATCGGCATTCCGGTGGCGCACCGAACCGAGCCTGCGCCCCCACTCGATCGCGCGGCCACCGAGGCCTTCCTCGCCAAGGCGCTGGCGCTCGCGCCGAAATATCGGACCGAACTGCTGCTCGGCGACGCGTTCGCCGAGCCCGGCGCAGACACGGTTACCCCCGGGTGATCGTCGTCTGCAGCGGGAGCGTCCGCAGGCGCAGCAGGTCGGCCAGCTGAGTCGCTCGAGCGCGTGAGAGACCATCGATCTGGATGCCTGACGACACGATGACCCCATCGGGGTATTGCTCGTAATCGATCTGCGGGACGCTTGCGAGTACGCCGTCGATCACGATTGCGACGTGCTGGAAGAAGGAGTCGGCCCCGAGGCGGAGGTTCTGTCCGCGGTGCGCAACCTCCGCGGTCAGACGGCGGAACGCTCGTACACCCGCGGCGGTCAGGCGTCCGGCGACATCCGGCTGGCCCGCGGCATCGGTCGATGCAGACATCCGTCGCAGCTCGAGGCCGGTCAGCGCAGCGTCGTCGCGCATCACGTAGTAGCGCGCGCCTGCGTCGGGATAGTCAGGCCGCGGGGCGGCCGCGGGATCGCTCGCCCGGACGATCGTCGTGCCTTGCGGAACGGTCAGCACGATCGGCTTGGCGACCCCGGCCCGTCGTGCGGCGCTTGCTGCCGTTGCCGGGGTCATGCTCGGTCCGGCCGCCCAACATGGAGCGTTGGATGTGCGGCATCTGCCACTTCCGGCCGGAGCGAATGCGAACGACTGTGGCCCACGTCGCGTCAGCGTGACGGCGTCTGCCCTTGTCGGCTGCAGCGAGGCGAGCCGGACCGCGGCGTAGAGCGTGCGCGCGCCGGAGTTGGAGGTACCAACGTCGCCCGCGTGACCCTGGCTGAGGATCTCTGCCTGGCGATTGCCGCCAAGGAGCAGTGACGCGGCCGTCCGGCCATCAGGCGCGATGACGTTCTGCTCCCAGTCGGTGAACGTGACCTGGGGATCCTTGGTCAGCAGAGTACGCGCGAGCGGCGAGGCTGCGATTGCTCGCGAGCGGACCACGATCTCGTCGCCGGCGCGGGTGAAGCGCACACCCGGGCCGGTTCCGAGCGATCGCATCCGCGCGCGGAGAATCTGAATCTCCTCGCCCACGGCCGCGGCGGTCGCGCGCGGGACCGCGGGCGTCGGATGCAAGCTGAGAACGACCTCACCGGCTGTCCCCCCACCCGCGGTGGAGTGTCGTCCGGATCCCACGTGAAGCAGCACCGCGGTGACTGCGACCACCACGACCAGGCTGAGGACGGGAGCCAGCACACGCACACCGGCGTGCGTCCGGTCGCGTTCGAGGTGACGGGGCGGCCGGTCAGCGGCCGGTTGCGCCATGATCGCCGCGAACATCGCCTGAGCGCGTGGGTCCTCGGAGGGGTCGGCGATCCCGCCGCGCGGGTGGGGGTTGGCATCGATGAGCTCGTCAACCGCGCGATCGTCTGTCACGGTCATCGTGTCGTCTCCTTTGTGGTGGGCCAACCGGCCGAAGGCGGCGCGCCGTCTGCAAGCTCACCGGCCGCGTCCAGATGACTTGCCAGATGTCGACGAGCACGATGCAGGCGCACCCGGAACGCGGCTGCACTGCAGCCCGCCGCATGCGCCGCGCGCTCGGGAGAGAGCCCTTCCCACGCGACGAGCATCAGTGCCTCGCGCTCCCGCGGCGAGAGAGCAAGGAGCGCTCCGCGCAACCGGTCGCTCAACTCGGGCGCGAGCGCGAAGGTCTGGTTGGGCGTTGTGGTCCGCCGAAGCTGGTCCGCCAGCGCGAGCCGGCGCCGATCTCCTCGGCGCTGATTGGCGAGCACCCGCCGGGCGACGCCCAAAAGCCAGGGCAACGGGTCGGGTCCGATGTCCTCGATTCGCCGCCATGCCACCAGGAACGTCTCGGCGACCGCGTCATCGACCGAGGACCGCGCATGGGCCCCGGATCGGCGCAGCACGTAGCCACGTACGTCGACATAGTGCTCTGCGAAGAGAGTTTCGAAGCTCCCCCTGCGGGAGTTCTCGTCCATGCCCTAGCGATTGTCCAGGCCCGAACCCCGCGTTACATCGCTCCGCCCCGGGCGCGCGCAGAAGAATTTTCGGTCGCGTGTCGGTTTCGTTCGTTCTCGTTCGACGAGGGAGTACAAGCACCCCAACCACCACGAGGAGGCAGCAATGCGTTTCATGGTCCTGGTCCCCGCCAGTCCCGAGTCCGAGTCGGCCGAGTTGCCCACCAAGGGCGACCTGGAGGCGATGGGAAAGTTCAACGAGGAGCTCGTCAAGGCCGGCGTGATGCTGGCCGCTGACGGCCTGCACCCGAGCTCCAAGGCAGCGAGGGTTCGCTTCAACGGCCGTGAGCGCACCGTCATCGATGGTCCGTTCACCGAGGCGAAGGAGCTCGTCGCCGGGTACTGGATCTGGGAGTGCGGGTCGCAGGAGGAGGCGATCGAGTGGCTCAAGCGGGCGCCGTTGTTCGACGGCGGGATGGAGATCGAGCTGCGCCAGATCATGGAGCCCGAGGAGCTCGAGGGACAGCTGAGGTCGTGAGCGCGTCAGCGACCCATGGTGTGATCGACGCCGTGTGGCGGATCGAGTCGGCCCGGCTGATCGCCGGGCTGACTCGCATCGTCCGTGACGTGTCGGTCGCCGAGGACATGGCGCAGGACGCGCTCGTGGCGGCGCTGGAGCAATGGCCGCGGGACGGCGTCCCGGACAATCCCGGTGCCTGGCTGATGACGACCGCCAAGCGACGCGGCATCGACGCACTGCGGCGACGCGTCGCGTTGGAGCGCAAGCAGGAGCTGATCGGGCGCGAGCTGCAGATCCTCGGGGACCTCGAGCAACCCGACGTCGCTGCGCAGGTCGACGACGTCCAGGACGAGGTCCTGCGTCTGATCTTCATGACCTGCCACCCGGTCCTGTCACGAGATGCCCGCGTCGCATTGACGTTGCGGCTGCTCGGCGGGCTGTCGACGCACGAGATCGCCCGCGCGTTCCTCGTCTCCGATGGCACTGTCACGCAGCGGATCGTGCGCGCCAAGCGGACCCTGGGCGAGGCTCACGTGCCATTCGAGGTGCCCGGCCGCGACGAGCTGACCGACCGCCTGTCGGCAGTGCTCGAGGCGATCTATCTGGTCTTCAACGAGGGCTACGCCGCGACCGCCGGCGAGCAGTGGACCCGGCCGATGCTGTGCCAGGACGCCCTGCGCCTGGGGCGCATCCTCGCCGGCCTGATGCCACGCGAGCCCGAGGTTCATGGCCTGCTCTCGCTGATGGAGCTGCAGGCCTCGCGGCTACGGGCGCGGGTCGGGCCTGACGGCGAGCCTGTGCGCCTTGCCGATCAGGACCGCGCGCGCTGGGATCATCTGCTCGTGCAGCGTGGCCTGGCTGGACTGCAGCGAGCCGAGGAGCTCAGCGGCGCCCTCGGCCCGTACACGCTGCAGGCCGCGATTGCGGCTTGCCACGCACGGGCGCGCAGCGTCGAGCAGACCGACTGGGTGCGCATCGTCGCGCTCTACGACGGGCTGGCGGCGCTCACGGCCTCGCCTGTCGTCGAGCTCAACCGAGCCGTCGCGGTGACGATGGCCTTCGGCCCGCAGGCCGGGCTCGAGCTGATCGACTCCCTGGTCGACGACCCCACCCTGCGCGACTACCACCTGCTGCCCAGCGTGCGCGGCGACATCCTCGAGCGTCTGGGGCGCCTCGCCGAGGCACATGAGGAGTTCGTACGCGCCGCCGATCTGTGCACCAATGACTCCGAGCGTCGGCTGCTCCTCTCGCGCGCGGTCGCGTGCACGGAATAGATCGCGAGGGATCTACCGGCGGCGTGGGGCGGGTGCGCGCCGCTCGGCGGCGGCGCACTTCAGGCACAGAACCCCGTCCGGCAGGGCTCGCATGCGGCCCGGAGGGATTGGATCACCGCAGCTGTCACAGATGCCGTAGCTCCCATCATCGAGCTTGGCCACGGCCCGCTCGGTACGGGCCAGGACTCGCTCCAAGGAGTCGCCCACCCCGATGTCGGTGAGTCGGCTGACCGCCTCGGTCGTTCCATCACCGATCCGTTTGCCAAACCCCTGCGCGGTGCCCAGCTCGGGCCGCTTGGCAAGGACCGCCAGCCGCTCCCGGATGCGGTCGCGTCGGTCCTCGAGCTCCGCGCGGATCGCGTCGAGGTCCAGATCGTCGTTGGACTTCGCCATCTCTGGGGTGTACCACCCGCGCACCGCAGTCGCGGCGCACCGGACCCGGTCAGATCGCGACGGTGAGCCAGGGCGGCGCTGTGTCACTCCCGTACAGCTGGACGCGGCCCTCAGCGATCGCCGGCCCCAGACCGCCAGGGTCGAGCAGGAGCGCGTTGAGCGTTGTGGGATCGGTCTCGAGCCGGGATTCCGCGCCTGGCAACACACCCGGCTCGATCTCGAACGTGCCGCCACGGCAGATGATCGTCCAGGGCTGGCCGTGGAGCACGACGACCCATACGCCGTCGGGAGGATCGGGATGGGCGCGACCGAGACCACGGAGGAACATGAGTACAGCGCCGGGGCTCAGCGAGCCGTCCGGCGGCGGGGATTCCGAGGCCCCCCATTCACCCAATGCAACGAGCACCCGCTCGAGGTCCCTGCCGCGATCGCTCAGCTCGTAGACCGTGCTCCCCGCAGGCGGCGGTAGCACGCGGCGGCGGAGCACGCCACGAGACTCGAGCTCGCGCAGGCGGTCGGTCAGCATGTTGGTGCTCGCGCCCGGCAGCGCCCGGCGCAGATCCGAGAAGCGCTGCGGCCCGAACAGCAGCTCGCGCACAACCAAGAGCGCCCAGCGATCGCCGACGACATCGAGAGCGCGTGCGATCGGGCAACCATCGCGGTAGCTACGTGATGTGGGCATGCAGCAATTTTACAACACCAGGGTTGCTTTTTGCAACCATGTTCACTAGCGTCGCCGAGAGACGATCAACGATTGGGTCAAGGCGGCACCGCCCGACGATGCCGGAGACCAAGGGAGGTCGAGATGGGACAACCGGTTGTGCACTTTGAGATCACCGGAGAGCATCCGGCCCAGCTGCGCGAGTTCTTCGGCGACCTGTTCGGCTGGACGTACGAGATGACCCCGGTCGCGCCGGCCGTGTCCGAGCCGGCTGACTACGGGTTCATCGACCTCCTGACCGCCGACGATGGTGCCGGAATCCGCGGCGGAGTCGGCGGCGGGCCCGGCCGCGAACCGCGCGCTCTCTTCTACGTCGGCGTCGATGACGTCGCCGGCGCGTTACGGCGCGCAGAGGAACTCGGCGGCACCCGGAAGATGGGACCTGAGACGGCCCCGAACGGACTCGTGGTCGCGCACTTCGCCGACCCCGCGGGCAACCTCATCGGGCTCGCCGGGGGTTGACCCGGGACTCTTCGACACGCCGCTCACGATCGAGCCGTTCAGCACGACGGCCTTCAGCCGGGGAACCGCCGCCCACGTCTTCACGGCGCACCCCTGATCAAACCCGATCCGGCCAACCCGGTCAGGTTTGCCGGCCGAGGTCCGTCATCCCGGTAGCAGGCCCCCGAACCAGGAGACCGAGATGGCGACACTCACCGCTGGACCATCCTTTCTTGCGACGCGCCGCGGCAAGCTCACGCTGGCATTGCTGTGCGCCGTGGCGTTCCTCGATTTCGTCGACGCGTCAATCGTCAACATCGCGCTTCCGTCGATCCGGCGAGAGCTGCACTTCTCGGTGGCGAGCCTGATCTGGGTCGTCGGCGCGTACCTGCTGACCTACGGCGGGTTCATGCTGCTCGGCGGCCGCGCCGCCGACCTGCTCGGCCGCCGCCTGATCCTGGTCGCGGGCACAGTGCTGCTCGGCGTTTCCTCGTTGATCGGCGGACTGGCCGGAAGCGAGGGGGTTTTGATCGCCGCCCGCCTTTCGCAAGGGATGGGCGCGGCGATGATGCTCCCTGCCGCGCTCTCGATCCTCACCACGAGCTTCACGGAGGGCCGGGATCGCAACACGGCGATCGGGGTCTGGGGCGGCGTGGCCGGACTCGCCTCCGCCGTCGGCGTTCTGCTCGGCGGACTGCTGACCGAGGGGCCGGGATGGCGCTGGGTGTTCTTCGTGAACCCGATCGCGGCCGTCGTCGTGCTCGCCGGGATCTTCGCTCTGATCAGCGGCGAGCGGGGTCGCGCGAAGCTGGCGAACTTCGACTTCCCGGGCGCGGTGCTCATCACCAGCGGGATGCTGCTGCTCGTCTACGCGCTGGTCAGGGCGTCGAGCGTCGGCTGGGGTGACGTGCGCACACTCGCCGAGCTCGCCGGCGCGCTCGCGCTGCTGGCGGGCTTCGTGGTCAACGAGCTGCGCCACCGCAACCCGCTGGCGCCGCTCTCGATCCTGCGCATCAACGGCCTCGGGTTCGCCAACCTCACCCAGTTGATCGCGGTCGCCGGCTTCCTGGCGTTGTTCTTCTTCCTGACCCTCTACATGCAGAACGTCCTTCACTATTCGGCGATCCAGACCGGCCTCTCATACCTCCCGCTGTGCTTCGCGATCGCGATCTCGGCCGGGATCTCCTCCCAGCTGCTGGGCCGGGTCGGGACCCGGCCGGTGATCGTCGCCGGCGCGCTGATCGCCGCCGGCGGGCTCTACTGGCTGTCGCGGATTCCGGTCCACGGCGACTACCTGCGCGACCTGCTCCCCGGCCTGCTCGTCCTCGCGGTCGGGTTCGGCCCGGTCTTCGTCGGGGTCACCACCGCCGCGAACGCCGGTGTGCCGACTGAGGAGGCCGGTCTCGCCGCCTCGCTCTTGAACGCCTCTCAGCAGCTTGGGGGAGTGCTCGGTCTGGCGATCTTGACGGCGCTCGCGACCAGTCACACCAACCATCTGCTCGCTGCGCACAGACCCCCGGCGCAGGCGCTCACTGCGGGGTTCGGCCGAGCGCTGCTCGCCGGCAGCATCTTCATCCTTGCCGCTGCCATCATCGGCCTGCGCGCCACCAACACTCGCGGAGAGGCCGGGCAACCCGATGCACCGACTCCGGACGATGGAGCGAGTGACGGCAGCGGTCACCATCACGACGGTGTGCTCGCGGTCGCCATGACACACCCTGACCAGGCGCGCTGACCGTGGACGAGCTCGACCCGATCGCTGGCCGGTTTGAGGCGAGCCGTGCGCATCTGCGAGCGGTCGCATACCGGATGCTGGGCTCACGCAGCGATGCCGAGGATGCCGTCCAGGAGGCCTGGCTCAGGCTCAGCCGCTCCGACTCTGAGGCGATCAAGAACCTCGACGGGTGGCTGACGACGGTCGTCGCGCGGGTGTCGCTGGACATGCTGCGCTCACGGAGGTCCCGGCGTGAGGTGCCGCTCGATATTCACGTCCCCGATCCGCTCATCAGCCGAGAGGATCCTGTCGACCCCGAGCAGCAGGCGCTGCTTGCGGAATCGGTCGGGCTGGCGCTGCTCGTGGTCCTTGAGACCCTCGGTCCGGAAGAGCGTCTCGCGTTCGTCCTGCACGACATGTTCGGCGTGTCCTTTGACGAGATCGCCACGATCGTCGGTCGCTCAAGGGACGCCGCGTACCAGCTCGCGAGCCGGGCGCGACGGCGGGTTCGCGGAGCTCCGGCGGCTCGCGACACGGACCTGAGCAACCAGCGGAAAGTGGTCGACGCCTATCTGGCGGCCGCGCGCGAGGGCGACTTCGACGCACTCCTGACGGTGCTCGACCCGGACGTCGTGCTTCGAGCCGACACGGGGGCGACCGGTCCGGGGCCCTCGCGGGTGCTGTTCGGGGCGCGCGCGGTCGCCGACGGAGCCGCCACGTTCGCGGGCCTCGCTCAGTTCGCCCGTCCCGTGCTCGTCAACGGAGCCCCGGGGTTCATCGTGATCCGCGAACGGCGGCCGCTCGCGGTGATCGGGTTCACGGTCACCGAGGAGAGGATCGCCGAGATCGACATCCTCGCCGACCCGGCCCGTCTCGGCGAACTCGACCTGGCGATCCTCGACGAATGAGCGGCAAAGCCCAAGCTCCGGGTCATCACGAGGGCTGCAGTGCGGCAGCTGACGGTGCCCGCTCGTCGCCGCGTGGGAGCTCCTGGTCGTCCCGTGCGTGCATCGGCAGTCCGAAGATGAGCAGGAACGCGCCGAGGAGCGGCGCGAGACTCGCCCATGCGGTGATCCGCAGGGCGTCGGTGGCGAGATGGTGGCCGAAGGCGGAGAAGAAGATGGTGCCCAGGACGGCGACACCGAGCGAGGTGGAGAGCTGCTGGGTCGCCTCAAGGACACCGGAGGCAGAGCCGACCTCGTCCATGTTGACGCTGCCCAGGACGAACCCGAAGAGCTGGGCAAAGCTGGTTCCGGCGCCGATGCCGGCGAACAGCAGGCCGGGGACAAGGTCCCAGGTCGAGGCGCTGTGAGCGCCGGTCAGGATGAGGGCGACGCAGGCGTCGCCGGCCGCGATGAGCAGGACCCCGATATGGAGAAGGCGTCGCCCGAGGCGGTTGACCAGCGCGAAGGAAGCGGCCATGCCGACGATGATTCCGACGACCATCGGGGTCAGGGTCAGGCCGGCGTGAATCGGTGACCAGCCCTCGCCCAGCTGTCCGAACAACGAGACACAGAGCAGCAGACCGGCGAACCCGCCGAAGAAGAACAGGACGACCGCGATCCCGGTGAGGTAGGTGCGGTTGCTGAGCAACGAGGGCTCGATGAGCGCGTTGTCGCGGTGGCGTCGTTCGTAGCGCACGAACGCGAACAGGAGCAGCAGGCCCGCGGCGAGGACGGCGAGAATCCAGGCGGGCCAGCCGTCGGCCCGGCCCTGGATGAGCGGGTAGATGATCGCGACCATCGCGAGGCCGACGAGCCACACCCCGCCGCCATCGAGCTTCAGACCGGAGCGCCTGGCGCTGTCCGGAAGCGAGGGGACGGCGAGCGCGAGCGCCAGCACGCCGATCGGGACATTGATCAGGAACACCAGTCGCCACCCGACATGCCACAGGTTCGCGTCGATCAGCGCGCCGGCGAGGATCGGCGCCGCCAGCAGCGGCAGGCCCGTCGCCGGACCGACGAATCCCATCGCCTTGTCGAACTCGCTCTGCTCGGGGAAGACCTGCTTGAGGAAGCCGAAGCCCTGCGGGATCATCAGCGCTCCGAATCCGCCCTGAAGCGCCCGAGCCGCGATCAGCACGGGCATCGATGGCGCCGCCGCGCAGAGGGCCGAGAACAGGGTGAATCCGCCGAGCCCCGCGAGGAATACCCGGCGCCGCCCGAAGATGTCGCCGAGCCGCGCGCCGGCGATCAGCAGAACTGCGAACGCGAGCGTGTAGCCGGCGCTGATCCACTGCAGCGTCGAGGCGCCGCCCCCGAGGTCGCGCCGCACCGAGGGGCCGGCGATGTTCGCGATCGTCGAATCCATGGCGTCCATCACGTTGGCCGTCATCACCACGATGAGCACCACCCAGCGCAGGCGATGCGTGCGTGAGCGCGAGCCGCCGGTGTCTGGCGGAGAGATGGCAGTGGGGTCGGTGGCGTTCATTGGGTCTCCCGGGTCCGGTCTGAAAGCGACGGCGCGCTACTAACCGGCCGTCAAGTAACTGATCGAGGGGCCACCGTAGCACGAACTAAACGGCCGTCAAGTAATTCCGTGACGGCCGGTCGTCCGGTCAACGAACCGACGTGTCGAAGGTTGGGGTGGTCCAGACTTCTTCCCCGTGCCCCCCAACCCCGAGTGCGCCCCGCGTGGACATCGAACGCTCGAGCAGCTGACTGCGTGGTGTGCGGCCGCGGCGGTGACGCTGCTGACCGCCGGCTGTGGTGGCGGCTCGCCGGGCAAGCCGACGAATGGATCCCCGTCGACAAGCACCGTCACCGTCAATGCGGCCAAGCAGTACCAGCACGTCGCCGGGTTTGGCGTCTCGGAGGGGTTCGGGCAGGCAAAGACCCTAATGACGGAGCCGCCGTCGGTCCAGAAGCGGATACTGAGCCTGCTCTACAGCCCGACTCGCGGGGCGGGATTGACGATCCTGCGCAACGAGATCAGCGCCGACAGAGGGTTCACGATCGCGCCCAAGGCGCCAAGCAGCCCGGCGGCGAAGCCGTCCTATCTGACCCTCGCCGAGCTCGACCAGGATCAGGGACAACTGTGGTTGGCGAAGCGGATCAAGGCCTATGGGGCCAGCGTGTTCGCCGACGCGTGGAGCGCGCCCGCGTTCATGAAGACCAACGACTCGGCGATCCAGGGCGGCACGCTGTGCGGCGTCCCGGGCGCGGACTGCAAGCGCGGCGACTGGCGCCAGGCGTACGCCGACTACCTGGTCCAATACGCGAAGCAGTACGCGGCGGCGGGCGTCCCGCTCACCTATGTGGGCCCGGAGAACGAGACGACGATCGCGCCCGCTCAGGACAGCATGATCATGAGCGCGGCGCAGACCGCCAACTTCATGTCGATCCTCGGCGCGACGCTCGCGCGGTCCGGAGTGTCGACGCGCGCAGAGTGCTGCGCCAGCATCAGCTGGAACGTCGCACAGCACTTCGCCGCCGCCATCCGGACCGACAAGTCGGCGAACACGGCAACGGCGCTGTTCACCAGCCATGGCTACTTCGCCGCGCCTGACTCGCCGCTGCGGGGCTGGACCAAGCCGGTGTGGCAGACGGAGTGGGCGCCGTTCGGATTCCAGCCCTGGGACCCGGCCTGGGACGACGGTTCACCGTCGTCGGGATTCACGTGGGCGCAGAACCTCTACACCGGCCTGACCAAAGCGAACCTGAGCGCGTTCCTCTACCTGTGGGGCGCGGACACGACCGGCATGACGGGCCCCAACACGGGGCTGGCTGAGGTCAAGGGCAACTCGGTCGCGTCCTCTGGACGGCTGTGGGCGTTCGCGAGCTACAGCCGCTTCGTCCGGCCCGGCGCGGTCCGCATTGGAGCGACCACCAACGACGCGCGCCTCGAGGTGAGCGCGTTTCGCAACCGCGACGGATCGATCGCCGTGATTGCTCTCAACCGCGCCCGCAGTCGCCAGACCGCGACCTTCTCACTGCGTGGCCTCGGCCGAGCGCAGGTGACGTCCTACCTGACCGATGCCGCCCACCATCTCGCCAGACAGACCCCAAAAACGCTCAGGGACAGCGCGTTCAGCTCGACGCAGCCGGCACGGTCGCTCATCACCTACGACATCCGATCCTGAGCTCGAGCTCAGCGAGCTCGCCGCCCGGGTTGCGGTTGCCATACTGCCGAGTCGCTGTGGCGGTCTACCCGAGGAACTGGCTCGAGCGCGGGGATGGCGAGCCCGCCACCGATCTCGATCTCGCGGTGCTGCTCGTCAACTCGTTTGATCTCCTCGAGGATCCGCCGGACCGGCTCACCGACCTCCAGTGGTTCACGGAGGCGCTGCACGACGAACTCCACGGCGAGATCGCGCGAGCTTTGAAACCGCCGGATCTGCAGGGGTTGCGCACCCTCCGCGAGAACCTGAGATCGGTCTTCGAGGCCGGGTCTCCGGCGGCGGCCGCCGCGATCCTCAACCCGATGCTCGGCGACGCGTCGGCGTTGCCTCAGCTGGTGGTCATCGACGGGAGCGCCGAGGTGAAGATCAGTCCGGCGGATCGCGGCCTGCGAGCGTTGGCATCACGGCTGCCGGCGGCGCTCGCCGTGCAGATCGCCGGCGCCGGTGTCGACCGGCTTGGCACGTGCGCCGCCGCCCCCTGTCGGTGCGCATTCATCGACCGCACCCGCGGCCGTACGCGCCGGTACTGCTGCTCGATGTGCAACGACCGGATGGCGGCGCGGGTGTACCGCGAGCGGAAGCGGCCCGGCTAGGCCCGCTCAGTCCCTCATCATCTGCGTCAGTCGCTTGACGCGACTAGCTACTGACGGTAGGTTGGACGGACCGCGTCAGTCACAGAGCGGTCTATGCAGATGACGAAGCGAGGGTCCATGAGACGGAAGCTGATCGGAATCGTGATTGCCGGAGCGGCCGCGGGCGCGATCGCCGTCACCGGCGCCCAGGCGGCACCTGCGGGGCACGCCGCAGCGAGCACGCAGGCGAAGGTCGTGGTCAGGGACATCCTCATCCCGGTCCCGGGGCAACCTGCCGTGCCCGCCTATGTCGTGCGCCCGGCCGGCGCGCTCGCCGCGCACAGTGAGGCCGGGATCCTCTGGCTCCACTGGCTCGGTCAGATCCACAGCGACCGCACCGAGTTCCTCCCCGAGGCCATCCAGCTCGCCAGCCACGGAGTGGTGTCGATCCTCCCCGAGGGGACGTTCCCCTGGCAGGCAAGCCCGGTGGGAACCAGCGCAGACGTGACCGCCGTCGAGAATCAGCTGGCCGCGTTCCGGGTCTGCCTTGATCGGCTGACTGCCAAGCGGTCGGTCGACCGGTCACGCGTTGCGGTCGTCGGCCACGACTACGGCGCGATGTACGGGGCGCTGTTGGCTGACGAGGATCCGGCGGTCACGGCCGCCGTGCTCGCGACCCCCGATGCCACGTGGGGCCACTGGTTCGTCAAGTACTGGCTCGGCTACACCGGAGACCAGGCGACGACCTACAAGGCTCTCTTCAACGGACTGCAGCCGGTCGATCACGTCAGCCGGCTTGGCGCCCGCGAGCTCTTCCAGTGGGCCGGCAAGGACATCTACGTCAGCCCGGGCGTGCGCCAGCAGTTCGCTGCGGCCGCACCCCAGGCGAAGGTCGACCTGTATCCGGACGCCGATCACCAGCTGACCGACGCGGCGATCGCGGACCGCGACGCGTTCCTCGAGCAGGTCCTGACGCTGCCCTGAGCCGGTGCCACTGGTCGCTATCTGGGGATGACGGTCGCGTCGCGCATGCGACGGGCGGCGGTGGGCGGCTTGCCCGCCGCCGCCTGCGCGATCACCGTGTCAGGATGCGGCGCCGCCGGCGAGCTCGCGCAGGATCGCGCGATGCGTTGGCCGGGCGGTCGAGTAACACCGCTCGCCCGCCGGCGTGATCTGCGTCCACGCCGCGCGGCGGTCGTCCTCACACACGCCTCGCGAGACGAGGCCCGCGTTCTCCAGACGGGTGATCAGGCGCGACAGCGCACTCTGGGTCAGGTGGACCTGCGCCGCAAGCTCGTGCATGCGCACGACCCCATCCGCGCGATCGAGCTGTTGGAGCACCTCGAAGTCGCTGACGGTGATGCCGTGGTCGGCGGCGAGGGCGCGGTCGAGAGCACACGTGGTGCGGTGGTAGCGGTTGAGCGTGTCGTGCCACTCAGCCGCGAGCGCATCCTCCTCGCGCGCTCTCGCCCCTTTCGACCGGGTTGTGGCTGCCGTGTTCACCTTGGAGATTCTAGCGTTCAGCAGGCGCTTGTGTGCTTGAGCATAAGATGCGCGCGCAATACATGCAGTCGCATCTCATGACTGTGCATATACTTGCCCATGCCTTCAACTCTTCTCGAGACCCCACCTGCTGCACCCCCGGCGCCCGCCGAGGCGCGCAACCTCGGATGGACGCCGGCGATCTGGCTACTGCTGGTCGTCGTCTGCGGCGCCCTGTTTCTCGACGGCCTCGACCTGTCGATGATCGGCGTCGCGCTGCCGTCGATCGGCCGCTCGCTGCACCTCGATCCCAGTTCGCTGCAGTGGATCGTCGGCGGCTACGTGCTCGGCTACGGCGGCTTCCTGCTGCTCGGGGGGCGGACCTCTGACCTGATCAGCCGCCGCACCGTGTTCCTCACTGCCGTCGCGGTATTCGGCGTCGCGTCGCTCATCAGCGGCGTCGTGTCCGCCGCGGTCCCGCTCGTGGCCATGCGCTTTGTCAAGGGCGCATCGGCCGGCTTCACCGTCCCGGCCGGACTGTCAATCCTCACCACCACCTTCGCTGAGGGACCGGCCCGCAACCGCGCCCTCGGGATCTGGACGCTCTGCGGCGCGAGCGGCTTCTCGCTCGGGCTCGTCTTCGGCGGCCTGCTCACGGAGCTCGGCTGGCGCGCACCGCTGCTCATGCCGGGGCCCGTCGCACTCATGCTCGTGGCGGCCGGATGGCGGGTGATCCCACGCGCCACCAGCGAGTCGTTCTCTGTGCGTCACTTCGACCTCCCCGGTGCCCTGACGGCGACCGGCTCGCTGCTGCTGCTGGTCTACGCGGTCGTGGAGGCCCCCGCGCACGGCTGGGCGTCGGTCTCGACGCTCGGCGCCCTCGCGTTGAGCGCCGCGCTCATGGCGAGCTTCGTCGTGATCGAGTCCCGCCATCCTCGCCCCCTGCTGCGGCTCGGCATCCTGCGCTCGGCTTCGCTCGTGCACGCGAACGTCGCCGCGGCCGCGATGTTCGGCAGCTACGCCGCCTTTCAGTTCCTCGTCACCCTCTACGTCCAGGACTCGCTCGGTTGGAGCCCGATCGGCATGGCGCTCGCGTTCCTGCCGGCCGGCCTGATCGTCGTGGTGAGCGCGACTCGCATCGATCGCCTGCTCGCCCGCGTCGACACGCCCGTGATCATCCTGGGCGGGTTCATCGCGTTCGTCGCAGGCTACGGGCTGTTCCTGCGCGCGCGGCCCGGCATGCCCTACGTCGAGTTCATGCTGCCGACGATGCTGCTCATCGGCATCGGCTTCGGCCTGTCGTTCGCCGCGATCAATACCCAGGCGACTGCCGGCGTCGCCGACGCCGAACAGGGGCTCGCGTCCGGACTGGTCAACACCAGCCTCCAGCTCGGCGGCGCGATCGTCCTCGCGGTCATCACCGCGATCCTCGGCTCCGGCAGCGTGACCCCGGGGCACATGCTGCCCGGAACGCACACCGCGGTCGCTGTCATCCTCGGCGTCTCGGGCGTCGCGATGCTCTTCACCCTCATGCACCTCTACCGGACACGCGACGTGACGGTGCGCGGTGCGGCACGGCGCGAGTTCGCCGCGCCGCCGCCGGAGACCTGCGAGCTCTGCTCCTGACGCGGCGCCGCCGCGGCCCGGTCGCCAGGTCAGCGGTGGGCCGCGGCGCCGCTGGTGCCGGCATCACCACCACCGGGTGGTTGCCCGTACGATCGTCATGTGAGACTTCGCGATGGGTCGCGGATCGCGGTGATCGGGGCTGGGCCGTCTGGCATCGCCGCGGCGAAGTACGCGCTGGAGGCCGGTTTTGAGCCGAGTGTGTTCGAGGCCGGCGACCGTCTCGGCGGGCAGTGGGATGTGGCGGCCGATCACAGCGGCGTGTGGCCGGGGATGCACACGAACACCAGCCGTGAGTTGACGGCGTTCTCGGACTTCCCGCCGCCGCAGCAGTACCCGCTGCATCCCTCCGCCGAGGAGATCCACGCCTACCTTTTGACCTACGCGTCGGCCTTCGGAGTGACGGAGCGGATCCGCTTCAACCGTCGTGTCACTGCCGTGCGTCCGGGCTGGACGGTCGAGGGGGAGCCGTTCGACGCGGTGGTGGTCGCCTCGGGACGCTTCCACGTCCCCAGCGTCCCGGCCGTCGTGGGTGACTTCGCCGGCGAGCTGTTGCACACCTACGACTATCCCGGCGCCGAGCCGTTTGCGGGACGCACCGTGCTCGTCTATGGAAACGGCGTGAGCGGGGTCGAGATCGCCGCCGACCTCAGCGCGCGGACGCGCACGATCTCGGCCTTCCGCAAGCCGCGGTACGTGATCCAGAAGGTCGTCGACGGCGTCTCCTCCGACTGGCAGTGGTACACGCTGTTCGGCGCCCTGGAGCGCCGCCTGCTCTCCTCCGAGGAGTGGGCCGCGCGGCAGCGCGCGCGCGTGCTCCGGGTGGCCGGCGATCCGGCCGACTTCGGCGCGCCGGCGCCGGATGAGGACCTGCGGATCGCGGGACTGTCGCTCTCTCAGGGCTACCTGGAGCAGATCCGCGACGGCCAGATCGTCTGCGAGCCCGGGATCGCTGCCGTCGATGGCCGAGCCGTGACCTTCACTGACGACACCACCGCTGAAGTGGACGCGATCGTCTGCGCCACCGGATACCAACCCAGCACGCCCTATCTGCGCGAGGTGATCGGAGACGATCGCTGGCTCGACACCGAGCTGTACCAGCGCACCTTCCACCCTGAGCTGCCCGGGCTGGGCGTGATCGGCCAGTTCCTCACCCAGGGTCCCTACTGGCCGCTGCTCGAACTGCAGGCACGCTGGATCATGTCGGTCTGGAGCGGCGCCGGCGCGCTTCCGACCGCGCCGCACGTGCGTGCGTCGATCGCGTCGGGACGGCCGATTCTCGAGTCACACAACGCGCTGGCGCTCGTGCTCTCCGAGGAGATGGGCGTCGCCCCCGACCCTGTTGCGTGGCCCGAGCTGGCCGAGCCGCTCCTGTTCGGGCCGATGCTGCCGGCGCGCTACCGGCTATCGGGGCCCGGCGCCCGACCGTCCGCGCCCGATGACTTCGTGCGCGCGCTGGCCACGGCACCGCGTGCCGCCGTTGACCCCGCCGATGTCGAGACGCTGGGTCGCTTCGGCTGGGGCGCGGCGCTCGACCAGACCGCCGCTGTGATTCCCGCGCGTCGGATCTGACCCGAGCGTTTAGGCCCCGTTGGCCTCCGTGACCGCCGCGGCCGCACGATCGGCGTCGGGGGTGGGAAGATGGGGGTGCCGCCTCCGGGCTCCACGTGGAAGACATGCGAGTCGTTGTCGAGCCCGCCGGTGTAGATGAAGATCCCTGCCGCCTTCATCTCCTCGATCACGGCCCTTACGTCGCGTGAGCGCTGCTGCCATCCAGC
>DASXZK010000089.1:0-39034 GCA_036501965.1 Solirubrobacteraceae bacterium | reverse complement strand
GCCCCAGCGCGCGAACTGCTCGGCGGTCGACTTGTAGTGGCCCCAGCTGCCGGCGAAGCCGCCGCACGTGTGCGTTCCTCCGTCCTCGTAGATGCCGAACTTCAGGCCCATGGCGTGGAGGCGGCGGCCGAGATACGCCATTCCGCGGGGGAACCGGGCCCGATCAGTCCGCAACAACCCGTTCGCACCCCGGGTCTTGGCCATCCAGCAGTCGTCGGTGGTGACCGTGTCGTAGCCCTTGGCCGCGAGGCCGGTGCGGACGAGCGCCCGCGCCTGCTGCAGCATCACCTGCTGGTTCTCGGTGCACTGGTAGTAGGACCAGTCGTTGTAGCCCATCGGTGGGGTGAGGGCGAGGCCGTTGTACGAACTGCCGCGCGACGCGGCCGCGGCCGGGGACGGCAGCGCGACAACGATGAGCGCGGCGGTCGCCAACGCAGCCGCAAGCCAATGACCGAAACGCGCTGATGACATGGGACCTCCCTCCGACGACGCACGACGGTCGTGCGCGTCCTTGATCGATGCACGTTCAAGTGTGAGCAGATTGCGGCCTGCCCAAACATGTTCGCTCATCCAGGTCGCGATTGGCGGCTTCAGGTGGCCGGCGACGCCAGCTCCGGCCCCGCCTCCGGCTCAGGGTCCGAGGACGCGAGCATGATCGCCCCGGCCACCACCGCGCAGAACGCCGCGACGCGCAGCACTCCGAACACTCCGCTGGGAACCGGCTCGGCGAGCAGCACGGTTCCGGCGACGATCGGCACCGCGTTGGTGAACAGCGTGCCGATACCGGCGACGGTGAGCGTCTCGCCGCGCTGGTAGCCGAGCTGCAGCAGCGCGGTTCCGACGACGTAGCCGACGGCGACGGTGACGATGAACGCCAGGCGCAGCCCGCCCTGGGTGGCCAGCTTGGTGGAGAGGTCGCCGATCGAGGAGAAGAGCCCGCCGGCGATCCCCTCGCTCACGGCAACGGCGCCACGCAGCCGTCCGATCGCGAGCACGAGCAAAGCGACGAGCGCGCACCCTGCCATCCAGGTGAGAATCGCCCCCGTGCGCCCGCTGCTGCCGGCACCGGATCCATGGGCGAGCGAGACGCCGAGCGCGGCGAGCCCGAGCGCGGAGATATACACCGCGATCAGATGCCGCCTGGACAGCCGGCGCCCGGACACCCGCGCCGAGACCCAGGCGAGCACGCCGATCCCGCCCGCGCCGATCGTCTGGACGAGGGCGAGCGAGCCCAGGCCGACGGCAGCGGCGTAGAACGCGAACCCGCCGGTCTCCAGCGCGAAGCCCAGGATCCACGTGCGGTCGCCGATCAGGCGGCGCAGCGACTCGATCGGACGTCGCATCGACAGGCTGGGGAGCGCCGCCGCCGCGTCGTGCTGACGCTGGTAGGCGATGTTGGTCAGCGTGGTCCAGGCGATCGCGAGCACGATCGCGACGGCGGTCGTGACGGTCACGCGTCCAGCCTAAAGCCAGCCCTCGATCGGGGGGGCGAGGGCGGGCGGTCACCGCGCTTGTCGTCGCCACCTCCGTGCTGACCTGCGTCGGCCTGGGGGCGATCGCGGGCTGGCACGCTGTCCGACTGCGGCTCGACCACCTCTCGTGGGGGTTCATCCCGCTCACGCTCGTCGCCCACCTGGTGGCCTATGTGGGCTATCTGATCGCCCATCACGGCGTGGTCAACCGATCGCGGTCGGTTCCCGTCGGCTGGGGGCGTGGCGCGCTGATGGTCGTGATCGGGTTCGGCGCCTGGCTCACCGGCGGCGGCTTCGCGGTCGATCGCAACGCCCTGCAGTGGACCGGGTTCGATCGCGTCGACGCCGACATCGTGGCGGTCGTGCTGAGTGCGCTCGAGCTCGCGCTGCTCACCCCCGCTGCCTGGCTGTGCGCGCTGCTGCTGCTCGGTGACACGAGCGTGCCGCAGAGCGCGACGATTCCATGGGTGATCGGCGTCCCCGTCGGGTTCGCGCTGGCGGTCGCAGGCGCCATCAAAGGGTCGCGCCAGACCGTCCCGCCGCGGGCGCACGGCGCGACCAAGGCCTGGCGTGAGCTGCTCGTCGGTCTCGCCGCGGCGCTCGAGCTGCTGCGTGATCGCCGGCGCGGTCCGCTCTCCGCCGCGGGCATCGCGATCTACTGGGCTGCGGACATCGCGGCCCTATGGGCGGCGCTGCGGTTCGTCTCGGTCGCCGTCTCAATCCCGCGCCTCGTCCTCGCCTACGCCACCGGATATCTGCTCACCCGGCGAACGCTGCCGTTCGCCGGCGTCGTGGTCACCGAGGGTCTGATGGCGGTGGCTCTGGTCTGGGTCGGGGTCCCGCTCGCGGCCGCCGTCCCCGCCGTGCTCGTCTACCGGCTCTCGGATTTCGCGCTGACGCTCGGGAGCGCACTCGCCGCCAGCTCGGCCGTCGAGCGCGGGCTGATCCGGCCGAGCGATCGTGTCCCCGGAGACTGAGCCCTTGACAGGTTCGTAATGCTCGGTGCGGAACGATGAGCACCCAGGTCCGAGACAGCCCCGAGGAGTTGCGCTACGAGATCCGGGTCGACGAGCGCCTGGCGGGATTCGCGCAGTACCGGTTGGACGGCGGGCGAATCACGATCTACCACGCCGAGATCGATCCCGAATATCGCGGGCGCGGCCTCGGTGACGCGCTGGCTCACGACACGCTGGAGGACGTCCGGCGCCGTGAGCTGGTCCTGGTGCCCCGGTGTCCGTTCATCGCGTCCTACGTGCATCGCCATCCGGACGAGTACCTCGATCTGGTGGCCCCGGGATTGAGAGGGAGGCTGATGGAAGACGACGGCGATGACTCCTGACGGCTGGGTCGCCGTCGACTACCAGGACTGGCGCGAGACATGCGACACGCTGCACGCGCACTCCCAGGTCCTCGGCAAGCTGGCGGCGGTGCTCGCGGCGCCCGAGCCGCAGCTCCAACATGCCGCGCTGCGCGTGACCGCGCGCGGCTGGGAGACCGTCGCGCTCCCCGCGGCCGATCGATCGGGCGCGGTCGTGCTCGGACTCGATCTCCATACGCACGAGGTGCTCGTCGAGCACAGCAACGGGACGAGCAGGCGGATCGCGCTCACGCCCAACCGTCCGGTCGGCGAGGTGACCCGCGAGGTGCTCGCAGCCGTCACCGGGTTGGCGGGCCCGGTCGAGATCGACGCCACTCCGCAGGAGGTGTGGTGGACGGCCCGGCTCGACGAGGACACCGAGCACGCCACCTACGACACCGACGCGGCGGCCCGGTATTTCGCCGCCGCCTCCCAGGCCGCGCTGGTGCTGTCGGCGCTCCGGGCGCCCTACCGGGGCCGCTCGACGCCGGTGAACGCCTGGTGGGGGTCGTTCGACCTTGCGGTCAGCCTGTTCTCCGGCGTGCCGGCGGAGCCGCCGTCGGCCGACTTCATCATGCGAAACGCGATGGACTCGCAGGAGGTTGCGATCGGCTGGTGGCCGGGAGACCCGCGCTACCCCAAGGCCGCGTTCTACGCCTACGCGCACCCGGCGGTGGATGGATTGGCGGACGCGTCCCTCACGCCCGCCGCCGCGCGCTGGGACGGGGAGCTCGGTGAGTTCGTGCTCGACTGGAACGACGTCTGCGCGAGCACCGATCCGCACGAGACGGCGCTTGGGTTCGCACGGTCCGCGCTCCGGCACGCCTGCACGGTCTGCAACTGGGATCCCGCGCTTCTGGCAAGCGCGGAGGGCAGACCGCCGCCGGTCAGCTGACCCCGGATGACGCTTGCGGACGACGACGGCCGGACCTTCGACGAGGGTCTGCTCCAGCGTCTCGGCACGGAGCCCGAGCGCGACCGGGGCGACGCCCGGCGCGTGGAGGCGATCGCGGCCGAGTTCACGATGGGCTTTGCGGCACTGGCCGAGATCGGCCCCGCGGTCACGATGTTCGGCTCGGCGCGGACCACACCGGATCACCCCCACTACCGGCAGATGCGCGAGGTCGCGGCCGCCGTCGGGCGCGCCGGCTACGCGATCATCACCGGCGGTGGCCCCGGCCTGATGGAGGCAGCCAACCGCGGTGCCCGCGACGCCGGTGCCACCTCGGTCGGCTGCAACATCCTCCTGCCCCACGAGCAGTCCTCCAACGACTATCTCGACATCTCCCTGCGATTCGAGCACTTCTTCGCTCGCAAGGTCATGTTCGTCCGGTACGCGTGCGCGTTCGTGATCGGCCCCGGCGGGTTCGGCACGCTCGACGAGCTGTTCGAGTCGCTGACCCTGATCCAGACCGGGATCATTCCGCACTTCCCAGTGGTCCTGCTGGATCCGACCGAATGGGACGGCCTGCGCGCCTGGCTTGAGGCGAACGTGCTTGAAGACGGGCGGATCACGCCGGCCGATCTGGACACGCTGCGCACGCTGTCAGACCCCGATGCGGTCGTCGCCGCGATCCACGCCGGACGGCGACGTCAGGAGCGCGTCGTCCACTGACTTCTGGGGGACGCGGAGACGGCGCCCGCGGCTCAGCTGAGCGTGAGCCCGAACAGCGAAGCGCAGTCGGCGAGCCCAGAGATCGCCACGGCGACGCGCCCGCCGGCCTGGAAGCGCTCGCGCGTGAGCCGGAAGCGGTTCTCCTTCACCGCGTTGCCGCGGACCGAGGGCCAGCGAACGCCGTCGTCGACGTACCCGAGCTTCTGCGAGACACGCGCGGAGGCGGGGTTGTCGACGAAGGCCCCGGAGACCGCGGCCACGGCGCCGAGGCCGGCGAACGCGAGCTCCAGGATCGCGGTGCGCATCTCGGTGCCGTAGCCATGACCCTGTGCGTCGAGGCCGAGCCAGGAGGCGCTCCCGACAGTCCGCTCACGCGCGAAGTTCCTCGCGCTCATCACCTGGACGCCGATCGGACGCCCGGCTTGGAACACGCCGAGTTCAAGGCGCCAGTCATCGGGCTGCCACTGTTCCCGCACGGTGTGGTGGTAGGCGACGAAATCCGCCACGAAGCTCGGTGACGGGTCGGTCCAGGGCACCAGGAACGGCATCTTCTGCGGATCGTGAACGCCTGTCCGCGCGACCATCGCCAGTGCCGTCAGCTCGCCATCGGTGGGGAGCCGAAGCTCAAGCCTGGGGGTTCGCAGGACCAGGTTCGAGAGAGGCGAGCGGTCCATCCGGTCGCAGGCTATCCGCGCGTCCGACAGCCAGAAAGCACACCCCCTTCACAGGCAATACCGTGCCCCAGGCGATGACCAGCCGCTTCAGCTACCTCACCCATCTCGAGTGCAGCCGGTGCACCGAGACCTTCGAGCCCTCCAAGCTCATCGGCGTCTGTCCGCGCTGCAAGACGCCGCTGCTGGCCCGATACGACCTGGCCGCGTTGCAGAAGACGGGCTCACCACGCAGCTTCGCCGACCGGGACCCGAGCCTGTGGCGCTACCACGAGCTCCTGCCCGCCTCCTCGCCGGAGGCGATCGTCACCCTCGGCGAGGGCATGACGCCGCTGCTGCCGCTCCCGGCGCTCGGTGAGTCGATCGGCATCGAGCGGCTGCTCGTCAAGGACGAGGGCGGGTTGCCGACCGGGAGCTTCAAGGCGCGCGGTGCCACCACCGGGGTCACGCGCGCGAAGGAGCTCGGCGTGACCGCCCTGGCCATGCCCACGAACGGCAACGCCGGGGCCGCCTGGTCGGTGTACTCAGCCCGCGCCGGGCTGCAGGCGTGCATCGTCATGCCCGAGGACGCCCCCGCGATCACGCGCCGTGAGTGCTCGGCCGCCGGTGCCGAGCTCTACCTGGTCGACGGGCTGATCAGCGATGCCGGTCGGCTGGTCGCCGACCTCGTCTCCCGGACCGGGTGGTTTGAGGCCGCGACGCTCAAGGAGCCCTACCGGCTGGAGGGCAAGAAGACGATGGGGCTGGAGATCGCCGAGCAGCTCGGCTGGCGCGTGCCTGACGTGATCCTGTACCCGACGGGCGGTGGCGTCGGCCTGATCGGCATCTTCAAGGGCCTGCGCGAGCTCCAGGAGCTCGGCTGGATCGACGAGAAGCTGCCGCGACTCGTCGCGGTCCAGGCGAGCGGATGCGCTCCGATCGTCGAGGCGTTCGATCGTGGCGCGTCCAGCAGCGAGGCGTGGCAGGACACGTCGACTGTCGCCTTCGGCATCAACGTGCCGAAGGCGCTTGGCGACTTCCTGGTCCTCGACGCGGTGTACGCGACCGGGGGCTGCGCGGTCGCGGTCGACGATCAGGACATCCTGTCGGAGCTCCGGACGATGGCCCGGCTCGAGGGACTCATCCCCTGCCCCGAGGGGGCCGCCACCGTCGCCGCCGCGCGCGGTCTGCGGGAGTCCGGATGGATCGACGCCGGCGAGGAGGTCGTCCTGCTGAACACCGGCGCCGCGGTGATCTACCCCGAGTCGCTACCGGTCGACTTTGGGAGCGTGTCCAAGGATGGCCGGCTGCCGGCACCCGAGGCGTCGTCCGGTCCATGAGCTCACCGATGGGCGCAAGCGCCCCGCCAGATAGCGTCGGCGCCACCATGGATGTCGCGCTCACGTTCGACTTCGACGCCGAGGAGGTCTGGATCGGTGAGGACGCCGCGAATGCCGACCGGCCCGGGGTGCTCTCCCAGGGGACGTACGGGGCGAAGGTCGCCGTTCCGCTCATCCTCGAGCTCCTCGCCCGCCATGGCCTGAAGTCGACGTTCTTCGTCCCCGGCCGCGTGGGCGAGCGCCATCCGCACCGGGTGAGAGAGATCCTCGCCGCCGGCCACGAGGTGGGCCTGCACGGCTACACCCACACCTCGCCGCAACAGCTCTCAGAGCAGGAGGAACGCGAGGAACTGAACAAGGCGACGCAGGTCCTCCAGGATCTCGGCGCGACGCTGTATGGCTATCGCTCCCCCTCCTGGGAGTTCAGCAGCCACACGATCGAGCTGCTCGCCGAGGCCAAGCTTCGCTACTCCTCGAACTTCATGGACGACATCCGCCCCTACGTCCACGGCAACTCCGCGCTGGTCGAGTTGCCCGTGCAGTGGATCCTCGACGATGCGCCGCACTTCTGGTTTGCGGGCGACAGCTGGAACAAGAAGATCTCCACGACCGGGGAGGTCCGTCAGATCTGGGAGGAGGAGTTCCTCGGGATCAGGCGCCTGGGCGGGGTGTGCATCTTCACCATGCACCCGCAGATCATCGGACGGCCGAGCCGGCTGGCGTTCCTCGACTCGTTCGTGAGCTTCGTCACGAGTCACGAGGACGTCCGGATCCGAACCTGCGCCGAGATCGCGGCGGAGGTCGTCGGCGCGCCGCGCACCCGTCGCGGCGGTGAGCGACAGGAAGCCTGACCCACGGCCGATCGCCGGCCGGACCGGCTCAGCGCCGTCGCTTGCGGAACGGCTGCTGCAGGTCCGCTTCGGCAAACGGTCCGCTGGCGTCGGCGTCGGTCGCGTAGCGGTAGAGCGCCACCGAGAACACCCGCGTGGCCGCCCAGGTGACCGAACCGACGAAGACGAAGGCGCCGAGCACGATCAGCAACAGCGTTGCGTGGGTCTTCCTCGATGCGGCGTCGGCGACCCCGAGGAGGATTCCCAGCGGGATCGCGACCAGGACACCCCAGGCGCCGATGACGAGATTGCCGGTGACACCCTCGCCCCAGCGCTTCTTGACCAGGTCCGCCGACCGGCGCACACATTCAGGCGCATCGCAGCCGTTGAGCGCGAGGATCGGCAGGACGAAGAGGGTTCCGATCGACCAGGCCATCCCGGCGAGCCAGGTGACCAGCCGGCCGCCGAACGGCAACCGCGCCGCGAGCTGTTCCAGCAGGAGACCGACCCCGGTGGCCAGCAGCGACCAGAGGAGCACCTGGCCGAACCGGCGCAGGGGCACGAGGAGGGCCTGAGCCAGGCTGAGATGGCCGCCGTCCATCGCTTCGGACACGGCGGCGCACAGCGCGACTCCGATGATGGTCGCGATCAGTGTCGACGGGAGGTAGGTGATGATCACCGCAAGCAGCAGCCGCGACTCCTGAGCGGGGTGATGGATCCAGCCGCTGATGACGAACATCGCGACCGCAATCGCGATCGAGGAGACCGCCTGCAATGCGGTGAGGACGAGCGACGTGCGGTCGCTGAGCAGCACCCTCCACGCAACCCGCGTCAGACGCCATCCCCATGAGATTCGACCTTCCCTAGTCATCCCACAACGTGCCTACCCGGGCGGTCGCGTCGCAAACCCGCGTCCGTCGCCCTGCCTGACGGCGGCGAAACGACTGCGCCTGCGACCATGGCGTTGCCATGGTCGACACCCCGCTGAACACCACCACCCTCACCGACGCCGAGCGCGCGCTGGTCGACGACATCGCCGAGCGCCGGGACGAGATCGTTTCGCTCGCGTGCGAGCTGATCTCGTTCGACACGACGAGCCGCGCCCAGCCCGAGATGGAGGCCCGCCAGGAGGCCGAGCTGCAGGCGGCGCTCAAGGAGCGGCTGTCCGCGGCCGGCGCCGAAGTGGACGTGTGGGAGCCGGCGCCCGAGGACGTGGCCAATCACCCGCTCACCGGCGACCGCACCTACCGGTTCGACGGCCGCCCGCAACTGGCGGCTCGTTTCGAAGGGACAAGCAGTGCGGCCCGCTCGCTCATGTTCAACGGCCATATCGACGTCGTCCCGGCGGCCCCGGAGGACGGCTGGTCGCATGACCCCTTCGCCCCGCAGGTCCACGAGGACCGGATCACCGGGCGTGGCGCCTGCGACATGAAGGGCGGGATCGCCGCCATGGTCGTCGCCGCCGAGACGCTCGCTCGACAAGGCGGACTGCCCGGCGATCTCGTGGTCTGCACGAACACCGAGGAGGAATCGGGCGGCACCGGCGCGCTCGCCTGCGCGCGGCACGGCGTGAGAGCCGACTTCACGATCGTCACCGAGCCGACCGGCCTGGAGGTGTGGCCGGCGTGCCGCGGCAGCGTCTACGCGGAGATCGAGATCCTCGGCCGCGCCGGGCACACCGAGCAGGAGCACCCGCACTGGCGCGACGGGGGCGCGGTCAACGCGATCGAGAAGGCGCGCCACCTGCTCGCCGGGGTCGATCGGCTCCGTGCCGACTGGCGCAGCCGCGCCGCGTTCCGCCGCCCGCTGCTCGACCCGCCCGACCTCGTCCCGGTCAGGCTGAGTGCCGACGCCGGCTGGGACGTCACCATCCCGGGCCGCGCTGAGCTGACGCTCGCGGTGCTGTTGCTGCCCGAGCAGGCCGACGAGAACGGATGGACGAGCGCGGTGCGCGAGGAGGTGCAGGGCTTCCTGCTGCGCTGGTGCGACACCGACAGCTGGATGTCGATGCACCCGCCGGTGTTCAACTGGTCGGTCGAGACCAACCCATCGGAGACGCCGAGCGACGCCGACAGCGTGCAGGCGCTGCTCGGTGTCAACGGCGCGCTCGGACTGCCGCTCACGCTCGGCGGCCTGGGATCCTGGTACGACGGGGCGACGTTCGCGCTGGAGACCGGGTCGCCGGCGCTGATGTACGGGCCGCGGCACATCGACTGGGCTCACACGGTCGACGAGTACGTGCCGATCGACGACCTGGTGAGCTGCGCCCAGGCGCTCGCGGTCGCCGGCTCGCGCCTCTGCCGCTGAGCCGCGCGCGGCGCCGCCAGTTCCCGGCCGGGCCGGAGCGGGTAGGGTGGCCAAAGCGACTCACTCGGGAGGGAGAGCAGCGATGACGGATCCAGTGACAGGCTCGGCGGACGCGGAGCGCTATCAGCTCTATCCGCAGGACAGGGTGGAGGCCCTCCGCCGCGAGGTCCGAGATTCCCCGCTGTACAACGACGACCTCGCTCCGGTCGGTCCAGCCGAGCGGACGTGGGGCACCTACAACCTGCTCGCGCTGTGGGTGGGGATCTCGGTGGTCATCACCACCTACACGCTCGCCTCCGCGCTGATGACTGCGGGGATGAACTGGTGGCAGGCGCTGATCACGGTCGCGGGCGGCAACGTGCTCGTGCTCATCCCGATGCTGCTCAACGCGCACGCGGGCACCCGCTACGGGATCCCATTCCCGGTGTTCGTGCGCTCGATGTTCGGCACCCGTGGTGCGAACTTTGCGGCGATGGCGCGTGCCCTCGTCGCGTGCGGCTGGTTCGGGATCCAGACCTGGATCGGCGCGACGGCGATCGACGCGCTGATCACGGCGCTCGACCATCGGTGGGCGACGCTGGGGATCCATCAGGCGGTGTGCTTTGCGCTGCTGTGGGTGATCGAGCTGACGATCATCCTGCGGGGCGTCGCAGGCATCCGTCTGCTGGAGAGCATCGCTGCGCCGCTGCTCCTGGTGGGAGCGGCCGCGCTGCTCATCTGGGGTTTCCACGCCGGGCACGGGGTGGCGAACGTGTTCTCCGCCTCGGCCCGGCTGCAGCAGGGCCATGGGCACTTCTGGTCACTGTTCTGGCCCGGCCTGGCGGCGAACTTCGGCTACTGGGCGACGCTCTCGCTCAACATCCCCGACTTCACCCGCTTCGCCAAATCCCAGCGGGCCCAGGTGATCGGTCAGTCGGCCGGACTGCCCACGATCATGACCGCGTTCTCGTTCGTCGGCATCGCGGTCACGGCGGCCACCGTGGTCATCTATGGCCATCCGGTGTGGAACCCGGTCACTCTGATCAGCAGGCTGCTCGGCGGCCTGCCGGTGCTGCTCGTGATCGCGATGGTGCTGATCGTCATCTCGCAGGTGTCGGTCAACATGGCCGCGAACGTCGTCTCGCCCTCCAACGACTTCTCCAATCTCGCACCGAAGGTCATCTCCTTCCGGATGGGCGGGATCATCACCGCGCTGATCGGCGTGGTCTCGTTCCCCTGGGTGCTCTACCGCGACGCGAGCTCCTACATCTTCACCTGGCTGGACGGCTACGGCAGCCTGCTCGGCGCAATCGGGGCGGTGATGATCGTCGACTACTGGGTGCTCAGCCGCCGGCGACTGGACCCGGTCGATCTCTACCGGATGGAGGGCCGTTACCACTACTTCCACGGGTGGAACCTCAGGGCGATCGCCGCGGTGCTCGTCGCGGTCATCCCGGTGCTGCCCGGCTTCATCCATGCCGCGACCACACCCGGTGGGGTTGTCAGCCACCCCGACGTGCTCGATCATCTCTACTCCTACGGCGTGTTCTTCACCTTCTTCGTCGCCGCCTGTGTGTACTACGGGCTGTCGGTCCTGCTCCCCCCGCGGGAGGCGCACGCCGATGCGCCTGATTCGATCGCGATGGTGAGGTAGCGATGGAATTCGCGATCACCCTGCAGACCGATCCCCCGGCACGGCGCGTGGTTGAGCTCGCTCAGCGGGCGGAGCAGCTCGGGTTCGACACGGTGTGGACGTTCGACTCCCACATCCTGTGGCAGGAGCCGTACGTCATCTTCTCTCAGATCCTCGCCGCCACCGAGCGGATCAAGGTCGGCCCGCTCGTCACCAACCCGATCTCGCGCGATCCGACGGTGACGGCGTCGCTGTTCGCGACGCTGAACGACATGTTCGGGAACCGAACGGTGTGCGCGATCGGCCGCGGCGACTCCGCTCGCCGCGTGCTGGGCGGCAAGCCGGCCACGCTGGCGCAGACCGGCGAGGCGATCCGGGTGATCCGCGCGCTCGCCACCGGCCACGCGATCGAGACGCCGGTGGGCGAGGTCCAGATCCCGTGGGTCACGAACGGGGACCTGCAGGTCTGGATGGCCGGGTACGGCCCGAAGGCGCTGGCCACGGTGGGACGCGAGGCGGACGGGTTCGTCCTGCAGCTCGCAGATCCCGTCCTGCTCTCCTGGACGCTGGGCCGGGTCCGAGACGCCGCCACCGAAGCCGGTCGTGACCCCGACGCGCTCGCCGTCTGCGTCGCCGCGCCCGCGTACGTCACCTCCGACCGCGACCACGCGCGTGAGCAATGCCGCTGGTTCGGCGGCATGGTCGGCAACCACGTCGCCGACATCGTCTCCCGCTACGGCTCCGACAGCGACGTCCCGCGCGAGCTGACCGACTACATCCGCGCGCGCGAGGGCTACGACTACGCCCATCACGGACGGGTCGGCAATCCCGACACCGATTTCGTGCCCGACGGGATCGTCGACCGCTTCTGCGTGCTCGGCGACATCGACGAGCACGTCGAGAAGATCCAGGACCTGGCGAGCCGCGGGATGACCCAGTTCAACCTGTATTTGATGCACGACCAGATCGAGGAGACGCTCGAGGCCTACGGGGAGCACGTGATCCCCAAGGTGCGGGCCGCGATCGCCGGCTGATCGGCACAACGAGACCACCGAAGAAGGAGCCCGCATTGGCAGTGGTACGAGCCGCGATCACCCAGGTCGCGTGGACCGGAGAGAAGGACTCGATGATCGACCGCCACGAGGGACTGGCCCGGCAGGCCGCCGCCGACGGCGTGCAGATCATCGGCTTCCAGGAGCTCTTCTACGGCCCGTACTTCGGAGCCGTCCAAGACCAGAAGTACTACGCCTACACCGAGCCGATCCCCGGCCCGACCACCGAGCGCTTCCAACGGCTCGCGGCCGAGTTGAGGATGGTGATCATCCTGCCGGTCTACGAGGTCGTGAACACCGGCGAGTACTACAACACGGCCGCGGTGATCGATGCCGACGGCTCGCTGCTGGGGAAGTACCGCAAGCACCACCTGCCGAACCTGCCGGCGTTCTGGGAGAAGTTCTACTTCCGCCCGGGCAACCTCGGCTACCCGGTATTCAGGACCGCGGTCGGCCAGGTCGGCGTCTACATCTGTTACGACCGCCACTTCCCCGAGGGCTGGCGCGAGCTCGGGCTCGGTGGAGCCGAGATCGTGTTCAACCCGTCCGCGACCAAGCCGGGGCTGTCCAACCGGCTGTGGGAGCTCGAGCAGCCCGCGGCCGCCGCGGCGAACCAGTACTTCGTGGCCGCCAACAACCGGATCGGCCACGAGGACGACGAGTTCGGCGCCGGGGCGCCGAACTTCTATGGCTCCAGTTACTTCGCCGATCCGCGCGGCAACTTCGTCGGTGAGATCGCCAGTCAGGACCGTGAGGAGATCGTCGTTCGGGACCTCGATCTCGACGAGATCGTCCGCGCGCGTAACGACTGGCAGTTCTACCGCGACCGGCGACCGGAGTCCTACCAGCGGACGGTGGCGCCGTGAGCACGATCCTGATCACCGGCGGCACCGTCGTGACCTCGACCGGCTCCTCTTTGCAGGATGTGCTCGTCGACGGCGAGCGGATCGTCGCGCTGCTCGAGCCGAGCTCCGCCGTCCGGGCATCGATCACCGCCGAGCAGACGATCGACGCCACCGGGCGCTACGTGATCCCGGGCGGCGTCGATGCTCACACCCATATGGAGATGCCGTTCGGCGGCACCGAGGCATCGGACACGTTCGAGACCGGGACCCGCGCCGCCGCGTGGGGCGGCACGACGACGATCGTGGACTTCATCGTCCAGGCGCACGGTCAGCGGGTCCAGGACCAGGTCGCGCTGTGGCACGAGAAGGCGTCCGGGCAGTGCGCTGTCGACTACGCCTTCCACCAGATCCTCGGCGACGTCAACGATGAGTCGCTCAAGGCGATGTCCGAGCTGATCGACGAGGGCATCACCAGCTTCAAGCTGTTCATGGCCTATCCCGGCGTGTTCCTGTCCAGCGACGGGCAGATCGTGCGCACGATGCAGACCGCCGCGGCCAACGGCGGGCTGGTGATGATGCACGCCGAGAACGGCTCGGCGATCGACGTGCTCGTCGGCCAGGCGCTCGCCGAGGGCCACACCACGCCCTACTACCACGGGATCACACGGCCGTGGCAGACCGAGCAGGAGGCAACCCATCGCGCGATCATGCTCGCCGACATCACCGGAGCGCCGCTGTACATCGTGCACGTCTCGGCCAAGCAGGCGCTCGCCCGCATCGCCGAGGCGCGAGACAGCGGGCAGAACGTGTTTGGCGAGACCTGCCCGCAGTACCTGTACCTCTCCCTGGAGGAGCAACTCGGGGCGGCCGGCATCGAGTGGGGCGACTTCGAAGGCGCCAAATGGGTGTGCTCCACGCCGCTGCGCTCCCGGGCGGAGGGGCACCAGGACGAGCTGTGGCGTTACATCCGGACCGGTGATGTGACCGCCGTCTCCACCGACCACTGCCCGTTCTGCATGAAGGACCAGAAGGAGATGGGGATCGGCGACTTCTCCAAGATCCCGAACGGCATCGGGTCGATCGAGCACCGGATGGACCTCCTGTACCAGGGGGTCGCCGACGGCCGGATCTCACTGAAGCGATGGGTCGAGCTGTGCTGCACCGGTCCGGCGCGGATGTTCGGCCTGGAGGGGCGCAAGGGCGTCATCGCCCCGGGCGCCGACGCCGACATCGTCATCTACGACCCGGGCGGCCACACCTCGATCGGGATCGGCGAGGGCCGCATGCACCACATGAACATGGACTACTCGGCCTGGGAGGGCTGGGAGATCGACGGCCACGTCGACGTCGTCCTGTCCCGCGGAACGGTGGTCAAGGACGGGTCGGGGTACATCGGCCGCAAGGGCCACGGGCGGTTCGTCAAGCGCGGCCTGTCGAGCAATCTGATCTGAGGAGGATCGTGCCGCAGGACCTCCCTCGCAGGGTCGTGATCGACTGCGACCCCGGCCACGACGACGCGGTGGCGCTGCTGCTCGCCGCCGGCGACCCGCGGCTGCAGTTGCTCGGGATCACGACCGTGGCCGGCAACCAGACGCTCGAGCGGGTGACCCACAACGCCCGGATGGTCGCCACCGTCGCCGGCGTCACCGAGGTGCCGATCGTGGCCGGAAGCGCGCGGCCACTCGTCCGCGAACTGCGGACCGCGCCCGAGATCCACGGGGAGTCGGGGCTGGACGGGCCACCGCCGATCGAGCCGACGGTCGAGCTCACTACCGGCCACGGCGCGCAGTTCCTGGCCGAGACCGTGCTCGCGAACCCGGGCACCGTGACGGTCGTGCCGACCGGGCCGCTCACGAACCTCGCGCTGGCGCTGCGGCTCTACCCCGAGATCGCCGAGGCGGTCGAGCGGGTCGTGCTGATGGGCGGCAGCTACACCCGAGGCAACACCACCCCGGCGGCGGAGTTCAACATCTACGTCGACCCCGAGGCCGCCGACGCCGTGTTCACCGCGGACTGGGACCTGACGATGATCGGGCTCGACGTCACCCACCTGGCCCTGTACACGCCGCAGGTGGGTGAGCGCCTGGCCACGATCGACACGCGGGCCGCGCGCTGGATGGCGCAACTGCTGACGTTCTTCGGCGAGAGCTACAAGACGAGCGGCGGCATGGGGACGCCGCCGATCCACGACGCGGTCGCCGTCGTCTCGGTGATCGACCCCTCGCTGGTGACGACGCGGGATGCCCGGGTCGAGGTCGAGACCGCCGGGCGGCTGACCCGAGGCATGACGGTCACCGACTTCCGTGCCAGCGACCCGGTCCATCACGTCGGAGTCGATCTCGACGTGGAGCGGTTCTGGGACCTCGTCCTGTTGGCCGTCGGCGCCCTGCCGTAAGCCACGATCAGGTTGCGCCCGCGGCCCCGGCCGAGATGCGGTGCCGCGCGGGCGAGGATGAACCGTGGACCCACAGCCACAGGCCGTAGAGCGCCGCGGACAGGAACGATGTGACCGCGGCCAGGGGAACGTCCTGCACGAACCACGCCGGCAGGAAATCGTGGCCCCAGAACGCGATGGCGAAGCCGATGAGGAAGCACACGATCGGCGGGATGCGCCAATCGGCGAGCGCACCCGTGGGTCGCTGGAAGTAGCTGTCAGCGTTGGCCCGGTCCTTCAGACCCCACAACCAGTCGACCACCATCACGAACGCGAACGGTCCGAGGACGTCGCCGACGTCGGTGATGAACGTCTGGGCGTGCGACAGGATCCCCGCCTGCGCCAACGCGGTCCCGAGCACTCCGAGGACGACCGTGGCGATCGGCTGGTCCCACCGGGTCGGCTTCCGGGCGGTGTCCATTGCGACGAGCAGGTCGACGGTCGACGGGTAGAGGTTCATCGCGTTGGTGTGAAGCACCCCAAGGGCCGCCCCGACCGCGGCGACCGCGCCCCAGCCGCTGATGTGGGCTCCGAGGATCGCGATGTTCCAGGTGCCGATGGCCTCCTTGGAGAACGCGCCCATCACGCCCATGAGCAGGACGGGGATCATGATCCCGATGCCCGGGACGAGCAGGAACGCGGTCCGCCGCTCGCCGGGCGCCGCCGGGCGGGCGAATCGCGAGATTGTGGAGACCTTGTACATCCACGCGAGGATCGAGAAGCCGGCGACGATCGACACGGCCGTCCCCCACTGCATGGGCGCCGTCTGCCGGGGTGCGTGCAGGCTGTAATGGCTGAACAGATACACGGTCAGCGCCGCGTAACAGGCGATCAGGAGCAGCGCTGTATAGCGGTAGAAGTACTCGAGCCACTTGTATCCAAACAGCACCAGGACGACGTCGACTCCGCCGACGATGCAATACCAGGGCGTCGCACTCATGTGCGTGAGCGCGGCCAGGACCTGGGCTCCGGTGGCGGTATTCAGCTGTTGCGTACGGGTTCCGCGCTCCGGCCGGCTTGTCGTGCTCATGATGTCCTCCCTTGCTCGAGCGTGACGCTGTTAGGGCGGACCTACCCGTGACGGGCTGAGTCACTCACGCGAGCCGATCGCGGCCGAGCCGCGGGCAGAGAACTCAGCCGTCGAGCGACGCGAACGCGACCGCGACCTGGCCGGCAAGCCGAGCGTTGTCGATCGCAAGCTGGCGGTTGACCGCCTGGGTCCGGCCGTCGCTGCGATCGTGCAGCGCCTGCAGCACGAACGGCGTGACCGCCTTGCCGCTCACCCCGGCGGCCTCGGCATCCTCCAATGCGGCGGTGATCAACTCGTCCATGTCGTCGACCTCGCTCACGGGCGGGCGCGCGAGGACCACCGCGGAGCCGAGCCCGAGTGACCAGTGGGCGGCGGCGATCGCCGCCGCGTCGCGAGGCTCCTCGATTCGCTCGCTCACCGCCGGGCCGCCGTGTGCCTGGTAGAAGAGCGGCAGGTCGTCGGTCCGGAAGCCGAGCACCGGCACGCTCGCCGTCTCCAGCAGCTCGGCGGTCGCGTCCACGTCGAGCAGCGACTTGACGCCGGAGCAGACGACGAGCGCCGGAGTGCGTGAGAGCTCGACCAGGTCGGCGGAGATGTCGGGCCGGGTCGCAAAGCCGCGGTGCACGCCCCCGAGCCCGCCGGTGGCCATGAACCGCAGGCCGGCAGCCCGGCAGGCAGTGAGCGTGCCGCCGACGGTGGTGGCGCCGATCTGGCGCCGGGCGCTGCAGATGCCGAGCTCCCGCGGCCCGACCTTTCGCGCCGCCGGACCGAACCGCTCGAGCTCGGCCTCCTGCAGGCCGACCCGGAGCTCGCCGTCGATCATTCCGACGGTCGCGGGCACCGCGCCGCTCTCACGGACCGCCGCCTCGCAGGCCCGCCCGACCTCGATGCCCTCGCCGGGAGGGAAGCCGTGGGCGATGATCGTCGTCTCGAGCGCGACGACCGGCCCGTGCGCGCCGAGCGCCTGCGCCACCTCGGGGTGAACCGCGACGCGGACGCTCACCGCGGCTCCATGAGTACCGGGTCGCCCGGCATTGCCCCGACGGCGGCGACGCACCTCGCCGCCGCGGCCAGCCCGCCCTCAGCGGCACTCGGCAGGTCATCCCCGCCTGTCAGGAGGAAGCCCGCAGCGAAGGCGTCACCCGCGCCCGTCGTGTCGATGGCGACGGCGGCGACGGCCGGCAGTGAGAACCGCTCCCCGTCCGAGATCACAGTGCATCCGTCCGCTCCCTGCTTGATGACGCACACGGGCGCCGGTGGCGGGCCCCTCAGCGCGGCGGCCTCCTCCTCCGTCTGGAAGATCACGACCGGCTGGAGCCGGCGGACACGTCGCAATGCCTCGTCGCCGCCGAGCTCGCGCAGCCGCGCGGCGTATGAGAGATCGAGGCTGATCCGGGCACCGCGTGACCGGGCCAGTCCGGTGGCGTGCAGGACGGCGTCGGCGGCGACGTCGTCGAACAGGTGATAGCCCGAGACGTGCAGCCAGCCACACCCCGCGAACCAGCCGCCGTCCACGTGCTCGGGCCGCAACGATCGCGTGGCGCCGGGATCGGACACCAGGCTGCGCTGTCCGCCCGGCTCGATGATCGAGACGACGACTCCACCGCGACCGGCGACCGGCGGGCCCACGAGCTCGACCCCACGAGCGCTCACGAGCCTGGCGGCGCGCACGCTGCTCTCATCACTCGCCTGTGCGCAGACGAGTCGCGCCTGCCCGCCGAGCGCGGTGACCCACGCCGCCACGTTCGCCGCCTGGCCGCCGCACTCCATCCGGATCCTTCCCCGGATGTCGTCGCCGGGGTTGAGCGGACCGTCAGGCTCGACGAGCACGTCGAGCATCAGGTCCCCGATGACCGCGATGCGCACCCCGGGCAACCAGATCAGCGCGTCGTGTAGACGCCAGTCGTCTCGGCGTGGTAGCCCTTGGCACCGACCTCCCGGGCCAGCGGGCTGCGCGGATCCTCTCCGGCGACGAGCCGCTCCAGCGCATAGCGGAAGTCGTAGCGCGGTGAGAAGCCGAGCTCGCGGACGGCGAGCGAGTTGTCGTAGACCCGGTCCAGGCCGGGCAGCATCGACCATCCGCGCGCGCCGTAGATTTCCTCATAGTCGGGGAACAGTTCGGCGACCACGCTTGGCAGGTCGGCGCGAAGCAGGTCGACCTGGTCGCGGCGAAACGGGGTGGTCGCGCTGATGATGTACCGGGCGAAGCGCAGCGCGTCGGCGCGCTCGAGCGCCATGAGGTGGGCGCCCACGACGTCCTCCAGGTCCACGCGCCGGTAGAGCAGCTCGTTGACCTTGAGGTTGAGGTCGTCGTAGGTGGCGCGGGCGGCGTCGCTGTCGTCGGCCTCGGGGAAGAAGCGCGAGGTGCGCAGGATCACGATCGGCAGGCCGTGATCGCGCGAGGTCAGTTCGCAGAGGTCCTCGGCGGCCCGCTTGGTGGCGCCGTAGATGTTCCGCGGCAGCGGCGGGACCTCCTCGGTGATCCAGGCCGCCGGCGCATGACCGTCGGGCGTCAGTGCGCGGCCGAACGCGCTCGTCGTGCTCGTGAACACAAAGCGAGCGACGCCGGCCTCGACCGCCTCCTCGAGCAGGTTGAGCATGCCCGTGATGTTGGTCTCGACGAACTCGGAGCACGAGTGCGAGTCGACGTGCGGCTTGTGCAGGGTGGCGGCGTGGACGACCGCGTCGACGCCGGCCACCGCACGGCGGACGAGCTCGCGATCGGCGACGGAGCCGACGATCGCGGTGTATGACGACTGCAAAACGTCGAGTCCGACCACCTCATCTCCGCGATCGCGCAGCACCCGCACGAGCGCCTCGCCGAGGTGGCCGGAGCTCCCGGTGACCAGCAGCTTCATCCGACCGGCTCCGTCAGTCGCCGCCGCAGCGACGCCTTGAGCCCGTCGTCGCAGAACGCGGCGTCGATCGCGGTCGCGGTGATCTGCAGCAACTCGTCGTCGGTGAACCCGAACCGCTCGGCGCACACCTCATACTCGCCGCCGACGCTCGCGCCGAAGTACGGCGGGTCGTCGGATCCGAGCGTGAAGCGGACGCCGGCCTCGCGCAAGCGGGGGAGAGGGTGCTCTTCGAAGCTTGGAAACACTCCGAGCACGACGTTGCTCGTCGGGCAGGTGTTGAGGACGATTCCGCGGGCGGCGATCTCGGCGACGAGCTCCGGGTCCTCGATCGCGCGGACCCCGTGGTCGATCCGCGTGACCGGGAGCGCCATCCCGGCGCGGACGCTGTCGGCGCCGGCCCACTCGCCGGCGTGCACCGTGCAGCCGATCCCGGCGGCGGCCGCGATTGCGTAGGGCTCGGCGAACTCCTGGTTGGGGAAGCTCGCCTCGTCGCCGGCCATCGAGAACCCGACGACATAGGGGTGGGGGCGCTCGGCGGCGTGGCGCGCAACGCGGATCGCCTGCTCAAGGCCGAAGTTCTTGACCGCCGAGATCAGGATCCGGCCCTCGATCCCGTACTCGTCGCGTGCGTCGTCAATCCCGCGGGCGATCCCCTCCAGATGGTCCTCCTCGCTGAGCCCGACCAGCGCCGCGTGGTCCGGCGAGGCGGTCAGCTCGACGTAGATCACCCCGTCACGGGCAGAGCCGCGCAGATACTCGTAGGTGATGTCCCGATAGTCCTCGCCGGTGCGGATGACGCTCGCCGCCAGGTCGTAGGTGCGCAGGAAGTCGAGGAAGTTCGTGTAGCGGAAACGCCCGTCGTCGCCGAGCATCCGGGCGGGGAGCGGGAGGCCGTTGCGCGCCGCCAGTCGCTGCACGAGCTCGGGCGGGGCGGTCCCCTCGAGGTGGACGTGGAGCTCGGCTTTCGGTAGCGACGACATCTCGAAAAAGCAGGTCTATCAATGAAGCGGGTCGTCGCGCCGGCGCGCCACGAATCCGAGCAGCAGCGCAGTCAGATCACGACCGGCCCGCTCAGCGTCGCGCAACGTCTGCTCGTGGCTGAGCTCGACCTCGCTCAGTCCCTCGGCGAGGTTGGTGATCGCCGAGATCGCCAGCACTCGCAAGCCGCAGTGGCGCGCGAGGACTGTCTCATGAACGGTCGACATGCCGACCGCGTCGGCGCCGAGTGTCCGGAAGGCGCGGATCTCGGCGGCGGTCTCGAAGCTCGGGCCGCTGACCGCGAGGTAGACGCCCTCGGCGAGCGCGATCCCGAGCTGATCGGCGACCTCGCGCAGCTCGGCGAGCAGCTGAGGGTCGTACGCATCGCGCAGCGCGGGAAACCGGGGCCCGATGGCGGGGTCGTTGGGGCCGATCAGGATGTTGGTTCCGCTCAGGTTGATGTGGTCCGAGATCGCCATCAGGCTGCCCGGTCCGACCTCGGGCCGCAGCGAGCCGGCGGCGTTGGTGAGCACGAGGATCTCGGCGCCCGCCGCGCGCAGCGCTCGCACCGGGGCGCGGATCGCCTCGGGGTCGCCGCCCTCGTACAGGTGCGCCCGGCCCTGCAGCGCTGCGACCGGGACGCCGCCCAGCGGTCCGATCACCACCCGCCCCGCGTGACCCTCGACCGTCGGCTGCGGGAAGCCGGGAAGCTCCTCGTACCGAACGACGACCGGATCCGAGACGGAGTCGGCGACGCCGCCCAGCCCGGAGCCGAGCACGACCGCCACCCGCGGGAAGCGCGCACCGCCGGCGCGCGCCCGGAGCACCTCCGCCGCCTCGTTCACTCGTCCAATGCCCCTCGTGCGAACGCGCCCGGAAGGAGCTCCGCGAGGGTCGTCGTCTGGGGCTCATGTCCGGGCCGCCCGAGGTGCACCGGGGTGCCCGGCTCGCCGAACTCCGCCAGGCGCTGGCGGCAACCGCCGCACGGCGGGCAGTGCTCGAGTCGCTCGGCGACGACCGCGACCGCGGTGATCGCAGTCTCGCCTGCGGTGATCAGCGCGCCGAGCGCGGCGGCCTCCGCGCACGCGCCCTGTGGAAACGCGACGTTCTCCACGTTCGCGCCCGAGTAGATCGCGCCGCCGGGCGCGCGCACCGCGGCGCCGACTTTGAACGACGAGTACGGGGCGTAGGCGTTGCGCATCGCCGCGTCGGCCGCCCGCAGCAGCGCCTGGGCGCCGTCGAGCAGGAGGTCCGAGTAGCCCACGGCGACGAGCGCAGAGTCCTCTATGCCGAGTGCCTCTCGCAGCCGTGCCATCTGGCCCGGAGCACGATCGTCGGGCTCGACGATCTCTATCTCGATGAACGCGCCCAGCCCGTCGACGTCGTCGAGATGGATGCGGGCGTTCTCCCACAGGAACAGATGACGGCGCTTGGCGACGACGACGACCGTCCCGAGCGAGCGGTCAAGCGCCTGTGCCAGCCCGGCGGGGTCGATTGCGGGGACGAGCAGGTAGTCGCTCTCGGCGGCCTGCACCGTGTCGCCGCGCCGGTAGGCGATCAACTCGGCGGCGCTGTCCTCCTGCTCGCGGAGCTTCAACCGCCCGTGGCGGGCGGCGAAGTAGGTGTCGCGCTGGACGAGCACCCCCTGGTCGGTCGCACCCAGCGCCGCCACCCGCGCGGCGGTCGCCGCACGGTCGGGGTCGGTGGCCTTCAGCTCACTGTTGACCACTACCGGTCGACCCACTTGGGCCGCGCGCGGGGCTCGTAGGTCGCACAGCGGTCGAGCAGCGTCCCCGGGTTGCTCTCGACCAGCAGAGTGTCCCGCTGCTCCGCCCACAGGAATCGCTCGTCGACCATGTGCTGCATGAAGGCCAGCAGCCCGTCCCAGTAGCCGGCGACGTTGAGCAGCCCGATCGGCTTGTGGTGCAGGCCGAGCTGGCTCCAGGTGAACATCTCGAACAGCTCGTCCATCGTCCCGGCGCCGCCGGGAAGCGCGATCACTGCGTCCGACAGTTCGGCCATCAGCGCCTTGCGCTCGTGCATCGTCTCCACGATGCGCAGGTCCGACAGCCCGGTATGCGCGATCTCGCGGTCGAGCAGCAACCGCGGGATCACCCCGATCACCTCGCCGCCGTGCTCGAGCGCCGCGTCGGCGACGGCGGCCATCACGCCGACGCTCGCGCCGCCGTAGACGACCGCGAGCCCGCGCTCGGCCAGCAGGGTGCCGAGCTCGGCACCGGCCGCGGTGTACTCCGGCCGGGAGCCCGGGCTCGAGCCGCAGAAGACCAGGACCCGCTGCATCGGCTCAGCCGGACGCCTGGCCGGTGCCGACTGTGCCGGCACTGCCGACGGCGCCGGCACGGGCGGTCTCTCCGAGCACACCCTCGAGCGACAGGATCCGGCGCAGGATCGCCAGTGACGAGGCGTACGTGGAGTCCATCCCGTAGTAGCTGAGCCCGCGCGCGCCGAGCGTGCGCGCCTGGGTGTAGGGCGTGTCAGACGCGTAATGGATGATGCCGAGGTCGATCGGCAGCTTGGAGAAGCTGACCGCCTCGCCGGTCGGATGGCGATCGGGGTCGGCGATCTCGTAGACCGCATTGCAGAACGGGCCAGCCTCCATCTCGACGACCGTGAAGGCCTCGCGGTAGTAGAAGTCCAGGTAGGAGCGGTTCTGCAGGAACGTGCTCTTGACCGTGACCGCGCGCTGGTTGTCCAGGCCCGAGCCGAAGCGCAGGTCGGCGGCAAGGTCACCGACTGTGAACGCGTTGTCGAGCCAGTAGGTGGACCCCGAGTGCTCGTCGTGGACGACGCTCGAGATCATCACGTCGCCGACGTCCGCGTTCAGCGTCGCCGCCTTGCCGAGCACGTAGACGCCTCGCAGCGCGGCGCGGTCGACAGCCACCTCCCGCAGGATGTTGTAGGCGGCAACCCCGAGCGGATAGTCGATGTTGACGATCACGGCATCGCTCGCCGCCAGCGCGCTGGGCTCGACCCGGCCGACGCGAGCGTCGAGTGCTTCGGCGCGCAGCGCGGCCAGCGGGATGATCTGGGCGGGCACGCGCAGCGCCGTGTGGCTCGGTAGGTGGGTGACGCCACCGGCCTGCTCGGCGCTGCGGCGCTCGGCGGCGCCCTCCTCGCCGCGGGCGGAGATGTACAGGCGCGCGACGAAGTACAGGAAGTTCTCCCACGACCCCTCGGCGCGGCCCTCCCGGAACGCCTGCAGTTCCTGGCACAGAATGTCGTCGGAGTCCATCGTCTCCACGAACGAGATCAGCTTCTCCTCGCGCTCCTGCGCGACGGAGGTGACGATGTTCACCAGGCTGTGAGTGTTGGAGCTGACGAAGTAGACCGGCCGCTCGGCCAGACCGTCAAGAGCGAGCTCGGCGTGGACCGGGGCCCACCAGCGCCTGGTCATGCGGGCATAGCCGGTGTTCGTGCCGCCGAGCATCCGCACGCGCAACGACTTGCGACGCTGAGCGATTTGACGCAGCCGCTCGCCGAAGCGATCGCCCCACGCCTCCTGCAAGCGGCCCCAGTCCTCGGCGCTGCCACCCAGCAGCGAGGCACACTGCTCCGGGTCGGGCTCCTCGTCGCCGATCGTGTTCAGCCAACCGGCCGCGACCTGGTGGACGCGGATCTTGTTGTGCTCGATCTGGAAGGCGACGAGCGTCGGCATCAGGTCATCGACGTCGGAGGCGCTGGCGAGCAGGACTGCCAGCGTTCCCTCGCCGTCGTCGTACCAACGCCGGCGACGCGCGGGCGCCTCGGTCTCGGTCCAGCCCTCCACATCCATCCCCACGGCGGCCAGCGCGTCGAGATCCTGGGCCATCGCGACCTGGTTGGCGTCGAGGATCCCGTCCGGCAGCCGGCGGATCGCGTAGATGAATGCTCCGAGATCGAGCTCGTCGCTCGCGGCCAGTGGGTGCAGGCTCGAGCCCATCGCGCGGTGCGAGGACTCCAGCACGCGCAGATGCGTCTCGCCGCTGGAACGCAGCAGCGTGTTGTACGTGCGCTGGTAGAGCTCGACCTCGTCGCTGAGACTGCCGTCTCCTTCACTCAGGCTTGCCAGCCCCAGCCGTGCGATCGCCATTGGACTGTTTTACTCCCTCACGTAGGGGATGCCGTCCGCCGCCGGCGACCGTGATCGGCCGACGAGACCGGCGACGGCGATGATCGTCACCACGTAGGGCAACGCCTCGAACAGTGTGCCAAGCGTCGGATTCACGCTGGAGACCCGATCGGCCATGGCGCTTCCGAACCCGAACAGCAAGGTCGCCCAAAGGGCGCCCCACGGCTTCCATTTGCCGAAGATCATTGCTGCCAGGGCGATGAATCCGCGTCCGTTGGTCATGTCGTTGCTGAACGATCCCACGAACCCGACGGACAGGTAGGCGCCTCCGAGCGCCGCCAGTACGCCGGATGCGATCACTGCCACGTAGCGGATGCGCGGCACCGGCAGGCCGAGCGTGTCCGCGGCGCGCGGCTTCTCGCCGACCGACCTCAGCCGCAGGCCCCAGCGCGTTCGGAACAGGAAGAAGGTCAGGCCCGGTACCAGCGCCAGCACGATCCACGTCATCAGGTTGGCGTCGCCGATCGCGACTCCGAAGAAGCCGACGTGCTGGATCGGGAGCTTGATGTTGGGGATCATCGAGATGTTCAGCGGGGTCCCGTTCGGGCCGTAGTGGTACTCCAGGAAGTAGCCGGTGATCCCGAGTGCGAGGAAGATGAGCCCGAAGCCTGAGACGATCTGGTTGGCGTGCAGATGGATCGAGAAGAACGCGTGGATGGCGGCCAGGACGCCTCCGGAGATCATCGCGATCAGCACGCCCCAGACCCACGAGTGCAGCAGGTCGGCGCCGTAGATCCCCCAGAAGGCGCCCATCAGCATCATGCCCTCAAGGGCGATGTTGGTGACGCCGCTGGACTCCGAGATGACGCCGCCAAGCGCGGCGAACAGCAGCGGCGTCATGTAGCGCAGAGTCGCCGCGACCAGCGCCGACCAGGTGAACACCGACTCGAGCGTCCCCACTGCCGAGTGCGCCGATGCCACCGCGCCGATGACCGCGAGCACGGCGACCGCGATCGCCTCGATCCCGAGCTTGCGCTGGCCGCCCGCGGCCGACCAGGCGCCGGCGGACACAGCGAGAACCGCGAGGATGATCGACGGGACGAGCGAGCGCACCTCGATCGGGGGGATCGTGATCACCCAGGCGATCGCGGCGAGGACGACGCCGGCAATCCCGATCTGCTCGCGTGACGGCGCAGCAGACGGCAGCGGCGCGGTCGCGCGCACGCTCATGCTTCCCCGCCCTTGTCGGCGGGGGCCTCGGCGGGGGCCTCGGCGGGCCGGCGTCTGACCGCGACGCCCAGGCGTTGTCCGCCCTTCAGCAGCCGCAGCGTGATCACGTCGGTCGAGACCAGCAGGACGATCAGCCCCTCGATCATGAACGTCAGATACTGGACGAGGGTCGGGTCGATGCTCAGGTTGATGTTCCGGTTCGAGGTGCCGGTCAACAGCGCGCCGAACAGCAGCGCCGCGACGGCCGTGCCACCGGCGGTGTTGCGCCCGAGCAGCGCGACGGCGATTCCATAGCCGCCGATCTGCGAGGCTTGGATGTCGTTGGTGAACAGGTCGAACTTCCAGCCCAGGATGTCGAGCGATGCCGCGATCCCCGCGAAGGCGCCGCAGATCACCATCACCCGGATCCACGTGCGGCCGGCGCTGATCCCGGCCGACTCCGCCGCGTCCGGGTTGAAGCCGACGGCGCGCGCCTCGTAGCCGAGACGGGTGCGCTTGATCAGGATCGCGAACACGATGGCGAACGCGATCGCGATGAAGATCCCGATGTCGAGCCCCTGGAGGGCGGCGCTGCCCCAGAAGACCGGCAGCTTGGCCCCTGCGACCACCGTGTTGGAGACCGGGGTCGTGGTCATGTCGTGCGCCGAGCTGTGCAGCGGGCCGCCGAGCTGGAAGCAGTAGACGCCGAACCAGATCGCGGCCCAGTTGAGCATGATCGTGGTGATCACCTCGTTGGCGCCCGTGGTCGCCTTCAGCAATCCGGCGATCCCGCCCCACGCACCCCCGGCCGCGGCCGCGGCCGCGATTGCGAACACGACATGGAGCACGGGCTCCATTCCGCGGAACGAGGAACCGACCCACACGGCGACGATCCCGCCCATCGTGTACTGGCCCTGGCCGCCGATGTTGAACAGGCCGGCGCGGAACGCGAACGCGACCGCAAGGCCGACCATCAGCAGCGGCGTGGCCTGGATCAGCGTCTGCTGCAGGTTGCCCGCGGCCGTCGCGCGAGCGGACCCGCTCACCCACGGGAACAGCCAGTTCAGTCCGGTCCCGTCGAAGATCGAGGAGTACGTCGTCAGCGGATCGTGTCCGGTGGCCAGCACGATGAAACCGCCGCCGATGAACGCGAGTACCGCGGTCAGGATCGGCACCGCGGCGCCGCTGAGGCCTCGCCGGAACGCCATCAGGCTCGCCGGAGAGCGAGCGGCCGCGGAGCCGGACTCCTCGGCCTCGGCCTGCAGCTCCTCCTTGAGCGAGCTCATCCCGTCAGCTCCTCCGCCTGCCGGGCGCTGCCTCCGGTCATCGCGATGCCAAGCTCCTCCTCGCTCGCATCGGGCGAGAATTCGCCGGCGATCGCGCCCTCGTAGATGACGAGGATCCGGTCGGCCAGCGCCTTGACCTCCTCGTACTCGAGCGAGACGAGCAGCACCGCCCGACCACGGTCGCGCTCGGCGATCAGCCGGCTGTGCACGAACTCGATCGCGCCGACGTCCAATCCTCGGGTCGGTTGATGGGCGATCAGCAGCTTGGGGTCCGAGGCGATCTCACGCGCGACGCACACCTTCTGCTGGTTACCGCCCGACAGCGACGCGGCGTATGCGTCGACGCCGCCGCCGCGCACGTCGTATTCCTTGAGCAGCTTCTGGGCGCGCTCCCTGATGAAGGCGAGGCGCAGCCACCCCCGGCCGCTGAACTGCGGGGCGCGGTACTCCCGCAGGGCGAGGTTCTCCGCCAGCGTGAACGGCAGCACCAGGCCGCGCTGCTGCCGGTCCTGGGCGATGTGCGCGACGCCGGCGTCGGTCGCCGCCCGTACCCCCGTGCCCGCAATCTCCCGACCGTCGACGTTGACCGAGCCCGACTCCGGTGCGCGCAGGCCGGCGATCGCGTCCACGAGCTCCTGCTGGCCGTTGCCGTCCACGCCGGCGATGGCGACGATCTCGCCCTCGCGCACGGTGAGCGACAGCCCGGATACCTGCTCGAGCGCGCGGTCGTCGCGCACGTGCAGGTCACGCACCTCCAGCAGCGGGCGATCGGGCTTGGCGGCGGTCTTCTCGACCGCCAGCAGCACGTCGCGGCCGACCACCAGGCGCGCGAGGCTGCGCTCGGTGGCGCCCTCGCGCGGGACGGTGTCGACCTTCTTGCCGCGGCGCAGGACCGTGATTCGATCGGCGACCTGCAGCACCTCGCCGAGCTTGTGCGAGATGAAGACGATCGCGGTCCCGTCGGCCTTGAGGCGGTTGAGCACGCCCGCGAGCCCCCGCGCCTCCTGTGCGGTCAGCACCGCGGTCGGCTCGTCGAGAATGAGGATCCGGGCGTCGCGGTACAGCGCCTTGAGGATCTCGACCCGCTGCTGGGCCCCGACGGAGATGTCCTCGATCCGTGCATCGGGGTCGACCGCCAGTCCGTAGCGATCCGACAGCTCACGGACGCGGGCCCGGGCCGCCTTCAGGTCGAGTACGCCCCTGCGGTGGGGTTCCCGGCCGAGCACGATGTTCTCGGCGACCGTCATCACATCGATGAGCATGAAGTGCTGGTGGACCATGCCGATCCCCAGCTTGATCGCGGCCGACGGAGAGCTGATCTGGACCGGCGTCCCGTCGACCAGGATCTCGCCGTCGTCCGGGGTATAGAGGCCGTAGAGGACCGACATCAGCGTCGACTTGCCGGCCCCGTTCTCACCGAGCAGCGCGTGGACCTCGCCGCTGAGGAGGTCGAAGTCGACTCGGTCGTTGGCGACGACCGAGCCGAACTTCTTGGTGACCCCCTTCAGCTCGAGGACCGGAGGGGCTGAATGCGCCACCGCCACCTCGTCCGGCTACTTCGTGACCAGGAGCTTGGTCGGCGGCTTGATCTTGCCGGATTTCATCTCGCTGATGATGTTCGCGATCTTCGCCTTATACGGGGCCCCGGCCGCGTCGATGATGCCGATGCCGACTCCGCCGTCGTTGATGTTCTCCTGCAGGTTGCTTGCGAACTTGCCCGCCTTCAGGTTCTTGATCGCGGTGAACACGCCGGTGTTGACCTTCTTCTCCGCCGACGTGAGCACGAACTGCTTGGACAGGTATGCCTGGTCGGCGTCGACCCCGATCACCTGGGTCTTCGTCTGCACGCCCGCTGAGATGACTCCGAGACCGCAGGCTCCGGCGACCTGGAAGACGACCTTCGAGCCGGCGTTGATCTGGTTGAGCGCAAGCTCCTTGCAGGCGGACTCGTCGGTGAAGTTCTGGGAGTACGCGTTGGCCAGCTGCGCCGACGGGTCGGCCGCCTTCACGCCCGCCTGGAACCCGGCGATGTAGAGGTTGACCGGAGGGATGCTCTGGCCGCCGACCGTCGAGGCCATCTTGTAGCTGTGGGCCTTGAGGTACAGCCCGGTGAGGTAGCCGGCCGGGTAGCCCGCCTGCTGCTCGGCGAAGTCGATCCCCTCGATGTTCTTGGCCGTATCCGGAGCGGTGCCGCCGGGACTGTCGATGATCGCGAAGTGCGTGTTCGGGAACTGCTTGGCGACCTGCTCCAGCGGCGAGGCCATCAGGTAGCCGACCGCGACCACGAGCTTGTTGCCGGCCTGGGCCAGCTTGGTCAGGTTCGGGACGTAGTCGGCCCCGGAGGTCGACTGCAGAACCGTCGGCTTGACCCCAAGCTGAGACGCGGCCTGCTGCAGCCCCTCGTAGGCCAGATGGTTGAAGCCGTGGTCGTTGAGGCCACCGATGTCGGTGACCAGGCCGACCTTGTAGCTCCCGCCAGACGAGCTCGACCCCCCGCTCGAGCTCGTCGTCGAGCTACCAGCGGAGCTCGTGGCGCTGCCGCCTGAGCTCCCAGCGCTTCCCTTCTTACTGCTTCCACATGCGGCCAGCGTGAGCGCCAGCACAAGCGTGAGCGCGATGAGCGCCCCAGTCCGCCCGATCCTCGGGTTCACGACTCCTCCTCTCCTCACAAAACAGGGGGGCAAACGTAACAGACCCCGAGGACCCCGCGGTTAGCCATCTGTAGTCAGAATGACTCCGATGACCCGCCTCCCTGACATAGACCTCTCGACCGCCGACAGACTGCACGAGCGTGCGCTCGCCGCACTGCCCGGCGGCAACACTCGCACGACCGTCTTCGTCCCTCCGCGGCCGCCGTATGCCGTCCGCGGCGAGGGGTGCGAGCTGATCGACTCCGACGGCCGCCGCGTGCTGGATCTGCTCAACAACTACACGGCGCTCGTGCATGGGCACGCGCGGGCTGAGCTCGTCGAGGCGGCGGTCGACGCGGTGCGCGGGGGATCGTGCTTCGGGCTGCCCACGGAGCACGAGATCGAGCTGGCCGAACGGCTGCGAGCGCGGATCCCGAGTGCCGAGAGATGGCGCTTCGCCAACTCCGGCACCGAGGCGGTGATGATGGCGATCCGCCTGGCGCGGGCGGCGACCGGGCGCAGCGCCGTCCTCCGTTTCCAGGGCGCCTACCACGGCAGCTATGACGCGGCGATGCAGCCCCCGGCGCGCGGCGTGCCCGCGAGCGTCGAGGAGGAGGTCGTGACGGTGGAGGTCGGCGACCGCGACGGCCTGGAGGAGGCGCTCGCCGAGTACGGCCCGCGGCTCGCCTGCGTCCTGTTCGACGCGATGCCCAATCGCGCCGGCCTGCGGCCTGCCACCCCCGAATTCGCCCGCGCGCTGCGTGAGCAGACCCGCCGGTACGGCGTGCTGCTCGTGCAGGACGAGGTGATCACGTTGCGGCTCTCGTTCGGAGGGCTGCAGGAGCGCTACGGGATCGAGCCCGACATCACGACCGTCGGGAAGCTGGTCGGTGGCGGCTTCCCGATCGGCGGCGTCGGCGGTCGCGAGGAGCTGATGTCGCTGTTCGATCCGCGCCGGCCCGATGCCATCGGGCACGGGGGGACGTTCAACGCCAACCCAGTCTCGATGCGCGCGGGCGCGGTTTCGCTCGACCTGCTCACCGCCGAGGAGATCGCGCGCATCAACGCACTCGGGAACCGGTTGCGCGAGTCCCTGGCCGAGCGCGGCTGGGACGTGAGCGGAGACGGGTCGCTGCTGAAGGTCCGCGCGCCGGACCAGGAGGGGTTGTGGTGGTCGCTGTACGCGGAGGGGGTCCTGATCGCGGCTCAAGGCCTGATCGCCATCTCGACCGCGATGGATGAAACGAGCATCGACCGCGCGCTTGCCGCGTTCGACCGGGTCGGAGGAGGAGCGCGATGAGCGAGGGGTCCGGGACTCGCGACGATCCCTGGAGGCTCACCACCGCCCCGGGAAGCTCGCGGTACACGATGTATCGCGACGAGGAGGGGGAGCCGCCGGCGCTCGTCTGTCAGGTCGGCTCGACGACGCTGAAGTACCACCTGCGCGCTGTGGACGACCTCCACGCGTGGCTGCGCCAGCAGGGTGACTGGGTGGCGCTCGGGGCGGCCGACGAGAAGAAGGAGGCCGCCGACGGCACGGTCGAGGCGTGGGGGCGCTCGGCGGAGAACCCCGTCGGCGGCTGGTACGGCCTGCGCAAGGGCTACCGCGGACGGTTCGGGATGTACCTGCCGCCGCTGCTGGAGAGCCTGGGGCTCGTGGAGCTCACGCACGACGCGCGCAACAACCGCGTCCGCGCGATCTGACCGCCCGTCGCCGCGCGGCCGGGGTGGTGCCGATCCCAGTTGACAGGCAGCCGGAGGGCTGCATAAGATAGGCAGCCAGATGGCTGCCTATTGCCTCATCGCCGGCGTCTGCGGCCAGCAGGTCCCGACCCGAAACGAGCACTGGAGGAGACCCCCGTGCAGAAGCCCTCGTTCATCTACACCACCTACATCCGGACGACGCCCGAGCGGCTGTGGCAGGCATTGACCGAGCCTGCCTTCACCGAGCGCTACTGGTCGATCACCTTTGACACCGATTGGGAACCGGGCTCCAGCATGATCTGGCACCAGCGGGGCCTGTCGATCGAGGATCCCGACCAGGTCGTGCTCGTCTCAGAGCCCTACCGCCGGCTCTCCTACACCTGGCAGACGCACTCGCCGGAGTGGCTTGACTCGTTCGGTTTCACCGACGAAGCGCGTGCGCGCCTCTCCACCGAGCGGCGCTCAAAGGTGACCTTCGAGATCGAGCCGCTGGACGGCGAGCAAGTGAGGCTGACCGTCATCCACGACGACCTCGAGCCCGACGGAGTCACCACGTCGATGGTCAGCGAGGGCTGGCCGCGGCTGCTCGCCAACCTCAAGACGCTGCTCGAGACCGGGGACACGTTGCCCGACAACCCGCAGCCGCCTGCGCCGGTCAAGCTCGGGCTGGCGACGGGATGACGACGGCCGATATGAGCCCGTCGATGGGGATGGGCCTCGCGTCGGTCCCGATGATGGCCGCGATGATGCTGCCGAGCGCCGTTCCCGCGATCGCCCGCCGCGCGCGGGAACGCGACGGCGCTCTGAGCGCGCCGACCTTCGCCGGCACCTACCTCGGCGTCTGGGTGCTGGCCGGGCTCGTCGCGGTCATCATCTACCGACCCCCGAGCGCGGCAGTGGCCGGCGCGCTCCTCATCGCCGCCGGGCTGTACGAGCTCAGCCCGCTCAAGCGGGAGTGTCGCCGTCGCTGCCGAGAGCGTGTCCGCTCCGGCGCGCGGTTCGGGGTCTACTGCGTCGGCTCGAGCCTGGGACTGATGGTCGTCTTGATCGCGCTGGATCCGATGAGCGTGCCGCTGATGTGCGCGATCGCAGCGGTCGTGCTCGCCCAGAAGCTGCTGCCCCCATTCTGCGCGGTGGACGTACCCCTGGCCCTGCTGATCGTCGGGCTCGGCGTCGCCGTTGCCACGACCTGACCTACCACGAGGAGATCCCATGACCGCTCATGCGACCAGCACGCGCGAGCAATGGCTCGCCGCCCGCCTCGAGTTGCTCGAGGCCGAGAAGGACCTGACCCGTCGCAGCGACGAGATCGCCGAGCAGCGCAGGCAGCTGCCCTGGGTCCGAGTCGAGAAGGACTACCGATTTGAGACCGAACGAGGCGCCGCGTCACTCGCCGACCTGTTCGACGGGCGCTCTCAGCTGCTCGTCTACCACTTCATGTTCGGGCCCGAGTACACCGGAGGTTGTCCGTCGTGCTCGGCGATCGCCGACGGCTTCAACGGCTCCACGATCCACCTCGAGCACCGCGATGTCGGGCTGATCGCCGTCTCCCGCGCGCCGTTGGACCACCTCCTGGCCTACCGGCGCCGGATGGGGTGGACGTTCCCGTGGGCCTCGTCGCTCGACAGCGATTTCAACTTCGACTTCAACACCTCGTGCACCGAGGAACAGCAGCGGTCCGGAAGCATCGACTACAACTTCCGCCCCCAGGACACGAGCTGGCTATGGGCGAGCGACGAACCGGGCGGGCCGACGCAGCATGCCGCGATGACCGGTACCGACACGCCAACCTACATGCGCGAGCTGCCAGGCATGAGCGCGTTCGCGCTCGAGGACGGCGTCGTCTACCACACCTACTCCACCTACGCGCGCGGTCTCGACGGGCTGTGGGGGATGTATCAGTGGCTCGACCGGGCACCACGCGGGCGCAATGAGAGCGACGCCTGGTGGCGCCGCCGGGACGAGTACTGACGGCGGTTCAGCCGGCGGGGGTGAGCGCGACCACTGGGATCTTTCGCTCTCCCGCCGTCTTCTCGTAGTCGGCGAACTGGGGCCGCTCCTGCGCCTGCGCGGCAAACAGCCCGTCGCGCTCCTCGCCGGTGAGCTCGTCGGCGACGGCGCTGAGCGTGTCGCTCCCGACCTCGATCGAGACCTCGGGATGGGCCTTGACGTTGTGGTACCAGTCCGGGTTCGTCGTGGCGCCTCCCTTCGAGGCGAAGATGAGGTAGCGATCGCCGTCGCCGCGGTACATCAGGGGCGTGGTGTAGCTCTTGCCGCTCTTCGCGCCGGTGTGATGCAGCAGCAGCAGGGTGGCGCCCTCGAAGGGGCCTCCGACGACGCCGTTGTTGGCGTGGAACTCCTCGATGATCTGCGTGTTGAAGTCGTTCATGTCGGGCATGCGGCGAAGTCTATGCCCGCACTGCTCTCCGGTGGCGCGGATCGCGGTCGAGCCCGGTCAGGACACGGCCGGCTGCGCCGGCACGCCCGGGAAGGCGTCGAGATCCAGCTCGTCCAGCGGCGCCGGGCGCGCGAGGTAGAACCCCTGGCCGGAGTCGACCCCGTACTCGCGCAGCAGCGCGACGGTCTCCGGATCGCCGACGAACTCCGCGATCGTGCGCTTCCCCAGGCCCTTGGCGATCGTGACCACCGACTGGACGACGAGCTGATTGACCCGGCTGTGGGGGAGGTCGCGGATGAACTCGCCGTCGATCTTGAGATGGTCGAACGTCAGGTGCTTGAGGTGGTAGAAGGAAGCGAAGCCAGCCCCGAAGTCGTCGAGCGCGAACTCGCAGCCGAGCTCGGACATCTCGTGGGCGAAGCGCTGCGCCCGGTCGACGTGCTCGACGGTCGCCGTCTCGGTCATCTCGATGCAGAGGCCGCGTCCGTCGATTCCGGCGTCGGCCAGCTCGGTGGCGATGAACGCCGGCATGCCGGGATCGATCACCGACTTCGCCGACAGGTTGATCGCGAGCATGATGTCCCGGCCGTCCTGCTTTGCCCGTGCGAGCGTGGTGACCGCCCGGCGGATGACCCAGCGGTCGATCGATTGCACGAGCTCGATGCGCTCCGCGAGCTCGAGGAATTCGCCGGGCGCGATCAGCTCGTCGTCATCGCCGAGCATGCGGATCAGCAGCTCATAGCGCGGGGTGGGATCTCCCATGAGAGAGACGATCGGCTGGGCGTGCAGGACGAAGCGATCCTCGTCGAGCGCGGACCGGATCCGATCAGCCCAGGTGAGGCGCTCTTGCATGCGGCCCTGCCGGTTGCTCGTCGCGTCGTAGAGGGCGACGCGGTTGCGGCCGCCCTCCTTCGCGTCATACATGGCGATGTCGGCCTCGATCAACGTCTGCTCGGCGCTGCTGGACCGGTCTCCGAGCGACGCGATACCGACGCTGGCGGTCACCCAGCGCATCGCCGAGCTCGGGTCGGCATCGCGGCTCTCGTCGTTCAGCGCGTCGAGCAGATGCGACGCGACATGCTTGGCCTCGCGCAGGTCCGACCCGGGCAGGATGACGGCGAACTCGTCGCCGCCGAGCCGCGCGAGCGTGTCGCCTGAGCGCAACCGCTGCCGAAAGAGCGTTGCGACTCGCACGATCAACTCATCGCCGACGGAATGCCCAAGCGTGTCGTTGACGAGCTTGAAATGGTCGAGGTCGATGGCGAGGACCGCCCCGCCGATCCCGTGACCGAGGAGGCGTTCGAGCGCGGCCTCGAAGCGGCGACGATTGAACAGGCCGGTGAGCGGATCGTGGTCGGCGAGGTGGCGCAGCTGGCGCTCGACGTGCTTGCGCTCGGACCGATCCGTATTCGGTGGCGAACGAGCCCTGCTCGGTGAAGCCGGCTCGGTTGCATCCTTCCCGGGTGGTGTTCTCGAACAGCCATGTCGGGCGCAGCTGTGAGTCCAGCGAGGGCTTCGGCGCCTGGCCTGCGAGATACAGGACCAGGTACAGGAGTACCTCGGCCATGTTGTCGGGCTGGGCCGGGCAGCCCGGCACGCACACGATCGGCAGCTCGTCGCTCGTCTTCCAGTCCCACCCGAGGTAGTCGGGCAAGCCCATCGCGCCGGTCGGGTTGTTCCGCATCGCCGGGATCCCGCCGTACGTCGCGCAGGTGCCCATCGCGACCACCGCCCCGGCACGCGGGGCGAGTCGGTCGATCCACTCGTTCGTGGTCACCGGCTGGCCGCTGACCGGGTCGACGCCCATGCCCGACCAGTGGCCATCGCCGCTGATTGCCTCATTGCCGAGCGAGCCCTCCAGCACGAGGATGAACGGCCCGAGCAGCCCGTCCTCGGCATCGGAGAATGCCTGCATGAACGCGTCGCCGACCTCCGGCGCGTACACCGCGTTGTGCAGCACGAGGCTCGGCGCGCCCGGGATGGCGGCGCCGAGCAGGTCCTCCAGGCTCGGCGAGGTCGCAGACGTGAGCGCCACCGACTCCCCGTCGCAGCCGAGCCCTCCGCTGAGCCACACGACGTGGACCGGCGCGGGCTCGCGATGGGCGGGCTGTCTGTGCGCCACCTCCGGAATGAAGCGAGCCTAGTTACGGCTGCCACGAATATCCAGAGCTCGCTGGTTAGCTTTCAGCAACTTTGGGTAACAAGTGCTCACTGAAGCGAGCCTCGTGGAAGGTTGGCACCGCTCTTGGGATGTGAGCCGCACAACCGGTCGTCCATCTGTCGCACTGCGATCGCGGTGTGCTCGCTGACGGTGGCGCTTGCGCTTCCGGCGAGCGCGCTCGCGGATGGCGCTGGTTCGGTGCTCGGGTCCGCGGCGCCGGTGACCCAGGCTGCTTCGACGGTGACCCAAGCCGCTGCGCCGGTCACGCAGGCTGCTGCGCCGGTGGCGCAGGCTGCTGCGCCGGTGACACAGGCCGCCGCGCCTGTGACCAAGGCGGCCGCGCCGGTCACGCAGGCGGCGGTGCCGGTGACGCAGGCCGCTGCGCCGGTGACGAAGTCCGCCGCGCCGGTGACACAGGCCGCCGCGCCTGTGACCAAGGCGGCCGCGCCCGTGACGAAGGCTGCAGCTCCGGTGACGCCGGCCGCGGCACCCGGGACGCAGGCCGCGGCGCCTGTGACGAAGGCGGCGGCTCCCGTGAGCAAGGCTGCAGCTCCGGTCACGAAGGCGGCGGCTCCCGTGACCAAGGCCGCGGCTCCCGTGACGAAGGCCGCGGCGCCTGTGACGAAGGCGGCGGCTCCCGTGACGAAGGCGGCCGCGCCGGTCACGAAGGCGGCCGCGCCGGTCACGCACGTGGCCGCGCCAGTGGCCAAGGCAGCCGCGCCGGTCACGCGGGCGGCCGCGCCGGTCACGAAGGCGGCGGCGCCGGTGACGAAGGCCGCGGCGCCGGTCGTGACCGCGGTGGCTCACACCGCGGCCCCGGTCGTCACGACCGCGGCACCCGCCGCCGCTCCCGTTGTCTCGACCGCCGCGCCGGTCGTCAAGACGGTGGCGAGCGCGACGGCGCCGATCGTCAAAACGGCTGCCACCGCGACAGCGCCGGTCGTCAAAACGGTGACGAGCGCCACGGCGCCGATCGTCAAGACGGTGACGGACACGACGGCGCCAGTCCTCAAGACGGTGGCGAGCACGACGGCGCCGGTCCTCAAGACGGTGGCGAGCACGACCGCGCCGGTCCTCAAGACGGTGGCGAGCACGACCGCGCCGATCGTCAAGACGGTGACGGACACGACGGCGCCGGTCCTCAAGACGGTGGCGAGTACGACGGCGCCGATCGTCAAGACGGTGACGGACACGACGGCGCCGATCCTCAAGACGGTGACGGACACGACGGCGCCGATCCTCAAGACGGTGGCGAGCACGACGGCGCCGATCGTCAAGACCGTGGCCGGCACCACGGCGCCGACGGTGACTCCGCTGGTGCGGACGCCGCAGGCGCCGGTCGCCGCGATGGCATCGCGCGCCCCCGCAGCGGGTGACGGAGCCACGCCGGCCGTCACGTCGCGCAGCGCGACCACGGCCGGGCCGACGCGCGGTCAGGTCGTCTCGCCCGTCGTCGATCCCTCCGCGTCGTCCACAGCGCCCGCGGTCTCCTCGTCGGCCGGATCCACCGGGCACCACGTGAGCCGGTCGCAGACGCTGATCGTCTCCCGGCCGGTCCGAGCTGCGTCCGTCCCCCTGCGGAACCGTGACCACGCTGCGCCCGCGTCTACCCCACGCAGCGAGCGTGGTGCGGCGTCTCACCCGGCGGCCGCTCCGGAGCGCTCCGCGCTCGAGACGACGCAGGCCCGGCCGCTCGCCAGCCGCTCACCGTCCTCCGCGCACGTCACGAGCGGCCAGACCCGGCCCGCGGCGGCGTCGACCCCGACCGCCATCTCGGTCGCGCCTGCGGCCTCGACGTCGGCGTCTGGCAGTGGCTCCGCCGCCGGCTCCGGAGGCGGCGCGGGCGCACCCGGAGGCGCGGCGCTGCTCGTGCTGATCGCGGCGATGCTGGTGCCCAGCTTGTTCCTCGGCCTGCGACGGCCGACGCATTCCCCCGGTTCGCTGGCGCTCGTGCTGCAGCTCGAGCGGCCCGGCTAACCCCGGCAGTCAGACCATCGCACCCCTGGGCTCGATGAGGAAGCCCACGGGATGCGTCTCTGTCCAGTCTGATTACCGGGAGATAGTTCATGACACGTCCAGTCCGGGCGTGGGCGGGATGTCGGGCGCGTGGTCGCACCGGCAGCCTGATCTCACGTCTGCCACGGGTGACGTTCTCGGTGGTGCTCCTGTGTGCGCTGGTGCCGGCGGTCGCGTCGGCGCGCAGCGAGAGGAGATCGCATGCCCACCGTCACGCAGTTCACAAAGTTCAGACATCGCTTCAGACGTCGGCACGTGCGGCACGCTCGCGCGTTGCTGACCTGCAGCTTGGGAGCGGGGAGCGCTCGCGCCACGGCTCGGTGGCGGTTCGCCGGCTCCAGCGGGGGCTTCGCCGCGCCGGGTACGCGCCGGGGCCGGTCGATGGCCGGTACGGGCCGCTGACCACGGCAGCCGTCGAGCAGTTCCAGGCAAACCACGCACTTCGCGTCGACGGGATCGTCGGACCGGCGACCCGCCACACGCTGCGCGCTGCACCGGTATTGTCGCTGGGCGCGGGGGAGGGGAGTGTCCATGGGTCACCCGCAGTCGCCTATCTGCAGCGCCAGCTCACCCGGGCCGGGTTCAGGCCGGGTCCGGTCGATGGTCGCTTCGGCCCGCGGACCGAGCACGCGCTGCTCGCGTTTCAGCGTTCGCGCCACGTCGCGACCGACGGGATCGCCGGGCCGGTCACCGGTCGTGCGTTGCAGTCGGTGGGACGGGTGTCGCGCCGGCCCACGGGCCCCAAGGGCAAAGCGGCGCCGTCTCGGCCCGCCCCGGTCAAGCATGGCTCGCATCACAATGCGACACCCAACCCCAACCCCAACCCCAACCCGAGGCCGCGCCCCGCGCAGGTCCAAGGGCCCCGGACGCCACATCTTCCGATGGGCTGGATTCTGATCGGGCTCGGCGTGATCGGCCTCACGACCCTGCTGACCGGCTATTTCCAGCGGCCGATCAGGAGTCGCGCTGCCCGGCTCACGCAAGGTGTCAGCGCGATCCGAAAGGGCGGCGCCGCACCGAAGGGGCGGCCGGCCACGCCTGACGCGTTGCCTGAGCCGGAGCCCGCTCCGGTGAGGTTCCTGTTGTATGAGGACAACAGCGGTGGCTACTACTGGACGATCGTCTCCGACGGTGGGCAGGTGCTCGCGCGCTCGGCCGTGTTTGCGTCCTATGAGGAGGCC
>DASXZK010000088.1:0-113022 GCA_036501965.1 Solirubrobacteraceae bacterium | reverse complement strand
GACGCCGGCTCGGACCCCGGCGCGATGCGCACCCGCGCCCGCCGTGACGGGTCTGACTGGATTCTGAATGGCACCAAGATGTGGATCACCAACGGCTCGGCCGCGCAGGTCGCGGTCGTGTGGGCCCAGACCGACGACGGGATCCGCGGGTTCATCGTCCCCAAGGGCACCCCCGGATTCACCACCCAGGACATCCACAAGAAGCTCTCGTTGCGGGCGTCGATCACCTCCGAGCTGATCCTCGACGACGTCCGCCTGCCGGACTCCGCGCGCCTGCCGGAGGCGAGCGGCCTGCGCGGCCCGCTGTCCTGCCTGAACGAGGCGCGCTACGGGATCGTGTGGGGCGCCGCCGGCGCCGCCCGCGCCTGCCTGGAAGCCGCCCTGGAATACGCCAAGGAGCGGATGGTGTTCGGCAAGCCGATCGCCGCCACCCAGATCCAGCAGCAGAAGCTGGCCACCATGGCGCTGCAGGTCAACCGCAGCTCGCTGATGGCCCTGCACCTCGGCCGGTTGAAGGACGCCGGCGAGCTCCGCCCCGAGCAGGTCTCGATGGGCAAGCTCGGCAACGTCAACGACGCACTCGACGTCGCACGCACCGCGCGCCAGATCCTCGGCGCCAACGGGATCACGCTCGAATATCCGGTCATCCGCCACATGAACAACCTCGAGTCCGTCGTCACCTACGAGGGCACCGCCGACGTCCACGCACTCGTCGTCGGCAACGCACTCACCGGCATCTCGGCGTTTCGCTCCTGAGCGCCCGATCGATGAACTCACCTGCCGCCAGCGGGAGGGCGGGACCGAATACGACCGCCCAGCACGCGCTCGCGCACCTGCGCGACGCGATCGTCTCCGGCGCGCTTGTGCCGGGCGAGCGCATCGGGCAGGAGAGCGTCGCCGGACAGCTCGGCATCTCCCTGGCCCCCGTGCGCGAGGCGCTTCGCATCCTCGAGCGCGAGGGCCAGGTGACCTACCGCCCCCGCCGCGGCTACATCGTCACCGAACTGAACATCGATGACCTCGAGGAGATCTACGCGCTCCGCGCACTGCTCGAGCGGGAGGCCGCCCACGCAGCCCTGCCCGCCCTCACCGAGGATGACCTGGCGGCGATCGAGCGCGCGGCCGCGGACTGTGCCGCCGCGGTGAGCGCCGACGACGTCGTCGCCGAGCTCGCCGCCAACCGCCGCTTCCACCACGCGATCCTCGCGCCCGCGGGACGGCCCCACACGCAGCGCATGATCGACCTCCTCTGGGACCAGACCGAGGCCTACCGCGCGCTCTACTACAACTCGGCCGCCGAGCGCCACGAGTCGCTGCGTGCCCACGACCGCATCGTGGGCGCAGTGGTTGCCGGGGACCCCGAGCGGCTGACCGCGGAGCTGGACGCGCACCGGGAGCGGGCGCTGGTGGTGCTGCGGCGGATCATTGCGGCGCCGGCTGCCGCGTAGTCGTCCGTGAGCGTCGCTGAGTAGCACGGCGGGGCGCACAAGTGCGCCCCGCACTTGGACTGGTGTAGGCCGTCCGAGGGCCGGGCCGGCGATTGAGGGAGCCTTTCGCACACTCGCCGCAGCGGTGTGGCGGTGTGCGAGGTTCGTCGCGCTCGGCGGGACGAACCGCTCAATGCGACCGCCAGGCCGTCGCGCGTGCGGAATCGGTGACGGCGCTAGGACGGAATTTGGCGTATCCGGGCGCCCATAGAGCCCAAAAGCGCCAAATCCGCCCGCGACCCCGGCGATCCGAGCCACGAGGCCCTCCCGCCCCTGTGCCCGGCGGTCGGGCACACGAAGTGGGCTCCGACATCACCGCAAATGGCATGACGGGGCGACGGCAGTCACAGCAGCGCCACCCACCCCAGACGGCAGACCAAACCGTGTGGGCGCTGCTTGAGGGCCGGCGTCACGGCGTGCCACATCGCGAACGCGACGCAGAACAACCACCACACGCGTCACCGCTCGAGCAACAACGTCACCGGCCCGTCATTGACCAGCGACACCTGCATGTGCGCCCCGAACACCCCCCGCACCGCCCCCAGCAACTCGCAGACCCGCTCGTACAGCGGCTCGGCGACCTGCCCCGGCGCGGCCTCGACGTAGCTCGGTCGGTTCCCGCGCCGCACGTCGCCGTACAACGTGAACTGGCTGACGCACAGCACCTCGCGATCCCCCAGCGGCTCGTTCATTCGCCCTTCGGCATCGGAGAAGACGCGCAGGGCTCGGATCTTCGCGGCGATCCAGTCGGCCTCGGCGTCGGTGTCGGTGTGGGTGACACCGAGCAGCACGAGGAGACCGGGGCCGATCGACCCGGCCTCGGCGCCGTCGACCTCGACCGAGGCGCGGCTCACCCGCTGAACGAGGGCGCGCATCAGTCGCCGCGCAGGGCCGCCGCCGCGACCTCGGGCAGGACCGGATTGAGGTCGATGCCCGTGCCGAGCTCGACAGAACTGACGCCGAACAGGCGCGGGAGGATGTCGATGCGCCAGCACCAGTGCTCGGCGCCCCGTGGCGCGGTCCGGATCCAGAGGTTGACGCCGGGCATCATGCCGAACACGCGACGCAGGCGGACGAGCGCGTCGTGCAACAGCGCGGCGCCCGTCGGTCCGTCGTCTTCGAAACGCATGCGCGTGCTGCGCGGCGCGAGCGTCATCTGGTACGGCACGCGGGCGGCGTAGCTGGACATGAGCACGGCCTCGGAGTCGATCGCGACGATCCGCTCACGCCGACGCACCTCCTGCTGGACGAGGTCGGAGAGCAGGTTGCCGCCCATCGTGCGGGTCGCATAGGCGCCGAAGCGCTCGCGCTCACGGGCGATGTCGGCGGGCACGAAGTCGAACGCAAGCAGCTGGGCATGGGTGTGAGGCTGGGTGGCACCGGTGCCTTCGTTGACGAACAGGTGCAGGCAGGAGGCGTCCGCGTGGGAGCGCATCCGCTCACGCCAGACCTCGACTGCGTCCACGAGTTGCGTGACCTCGAGGTCGGCAAGGCTGGTCACCAGATCGGGCGCGTTGACGATCACCTCGTGCGCCCCGCGCGCGGGCCCGGACCAGAACAGGTCGCGCTGCGCGTCGGGCTCGGGGTCGGCCGCCTCGGCGGTGAGCGCGGGATAGAGGTTCGGCACGACCCGCACCGTCCAGCCCGGTGTGTCCGGCGCCGAGCCGTCGGGGCGGATGGCGAACACCTCGGGAGCGGTCTGCGACTCGTGCCCGGGAGCGAACGGATCAGTCTCCGGATCGACCGGAGTCGGCGGGGCGGCGCTCAGCCCCGCGCCCGGCCGCTGTGCCCGACCCGGCGCGAGGATCACGCGACGGCCGGAGAACGGGTCGACGCGGATCTCGTGCATGCGGAACGTCACGGTAGTGGGTCGCATCAGGCGATATACACCGCTGATGACCGGCCCCAAGCCCCGAGCCGTGCTCTGGCAGCTCGAGCTCTCGCACTACAACGAGAAGGTCCGCTGGGCGCTGGACCTCAAGCGGGGCGACCATGTCCGGCGGCCGTTGCTCCCTGGCGCCCACCTGCTGATCGCGCGGCGGCTCACCAACGGGGCGTGTGAGACGACGCCCGTGCTCACGCTCGACGGGGCGTCGATCGGCGAGTCCTCGCAGATCATCGCCGCACTCGAGCACCGCTGGCCGGAGCCAGCGCTGTACCCCGCCGACGAGGGCGAACGCAGGCGTGCCCTGGAGCTCGAGGCGCTCTGCGATGTCGAGCTCGGCGAGCACGTCCGCCGCGCCGTCTACGAGCACCTGCTCGTCCGCCCCGATCTGCTGCTGCCCTCGTTCCTCCACAACCAGCCGCCGTTCGCCCGGGCGCTGCTGCGCGGCGTCTTTCCGTTCCTGCGCGCGGGGATGCGCCGTCGCTTTCGCGTCACGGGCGAGAAGGCCGCGGAGAGCCGCGCGCGTGCTCGCCGCCATCGACCTGCTCGAGCGCGAGCTCGCCGACGGCGACGGGGACTACCTGGTCGGCGGCCGTTTCTCGGTCGCCGACCTGACCGCCGCGGCGCTGCTCTACCCGATCGCCCGCCCAGCCGCCTTCCCGTACCCGATCCCGGAGGTCCCGGCGACCGCGCGCGAGTTCATGGACTCGCTCGCGAACCGCCCGATCGGCGACTGGGTCGCCCGCATGTATGAGCGCCATCGCGCGGCTCCGGGCGTGCGGCGCACGCTCTCGGTCGGCGGCCGCTGAGCGGGACGCCGGATGCGCCCCGGGGCGACCGCACGCGGCGGCCGCCCCGGACGCTCCGATCCCGCTCAGCTGGGAACCACGGCGGGAATCAGTGGCAGGAGACGCGCCGGCCCGCCAGCGCTCGCCGCATCGCGCACGAGAAACCCGGCGAGGGGTGATGCTGGACGAGCGGCGAGCCGTACTCGAACGTCCTCGCGGACGCGGATTGGGCTGCGAACGGACTGGCCGTGGTCGCGAGGACGAGTGCCCCCGCGAGCATGGCCGCCCGGCTGCGCAGCCTGGCGGGAACAAATCGTGACCCGCCGGAACGAATGGTGTTCATGTCGTCCTCCTCGCTGTGCCGATCGCCCAGCGCGATCGGCTCTCGCGGGGCAGCATGAGTTCCGGCGGTCGAGAGACGGCAAGCGCCGGTCGACGTTCGGTCAACGACGCCGCCTTGAGCCCCGGCTCCGCCAGGGATAGCTTTCGCCCGGGACTGAGAGACAGTGATCGATTTTCACCTCCTTGGGTCACTCGAGGCCGTCGAGGGCGACGCGCCGATTGATCTGGGCGCCCCGCGGCAGAAGGCGCTGCTTGCTGTGCTGCTGATTCACCGCGGGCGGACGATCTCCGCCGACGCCATCGTCGACGCACTCTGGGGGGAGCGTCCGCCGGCGAGCGCCGCAAAGATCGTGCAGGGCTACGTCTCGAGTCTGCGCCGAGCACTCGGAGCCGCGACCCTCATGACGGACGGGCACGGCTACCGGTTGTCCGTCGACGACGGGTCGACCGATTCCGACCGATTCGAGCGCCTGGTCACCGCCGGCAGGCTCGCGCTCGAAGCCGAGAACGCGCGGCGCGCGAGCTCCGTGCTGCGCGAGGCATTGGACCTGTGGCGTGGGCCAGCATGGGCCGAGTTCGCCGACGAGGCGTTCGCGCGCGCCGACGCCGATCGGCTTGAGGAGCTGCGTCTCACCGCACTCGAGCAGCGCATCGACGCCGACCTCGCGCTGGGCGATCACCGGCGGGTCACCGGAGAGCTGCAATCGCTGCTGCGCGCGCATCCGTTGCACGAGGCGTTCGCCGCGCAGTTGATGCTCGCGCTGTATCGCGCCGGCCGCCAGGCCGATGCGCTGGAGTGCTATCGCGCCGTTCGGAGCCGTTTGGTGGACGAGCTCGGTCTGGAGCCGGGCCCCACGCTGCGGGAGCGCGAGCGCGCGATCCTCGCCCACGACCCGTCGTTGGCGCGGGCTCGCGAAACCGCACCGGACGCTCCATCCCGCAGCCCGGCCGACCACAGGCGAAGGACGCTCGCGCTCGCCCTCGCATTGCTCGCGGCGGCACTCGCCGTCGTACTCGTGCTCGCCGCCAAGGGGCTCGGTCGGCATCGCGGCGCCGCGTTGCGGGCGAGATCGAACTCGGTGGTCGCGATCGACCCGAACGACAACCGGGTGGTGGCAGTCATCGGGGTCGGAGCGCGCCCGGGCGCCGTCGACGCGGGCGCCGGCTCGCTTTGGGTCGCCAATCGCGACGATCAGACGATCTCCCAGGTGGACCCGAGGACACAGACGTTCGTCAAGACGATCACGCTCGGCTATCCGCCGAACGCGATCGCCACCGCCGGCGGTCGGGTCTGGGTCGCGGGGTCCAGCCCGGCCTCACCGTTCGTCGCGGTCGATGCGATCGATCCCCAGTTCGACGACATCGACTCGAGAAGTCGGCTCCCGAGCGTCGTCGCAGGGAGCGGCGGTTCGCTTGCCGCGCAAGGATCCTCGCTGTGGGCGGTCGCCGAATCCGGTGAGCTGGCGCGCATCGACGCCCGCACCGGCCGGGTTGAGCGGCGCGTCGACCCCAATAGCGGACCGACAGCGATCGCGCTCGGCGCCGACGGCACGGTGTGGATGACCGATTTCGACGCCGACAACGTGGTCGAGATCGATCCCGCAGGGGAGATCACCACCATCTCCGTCGGGCACGGGCCAACCTCGATCGCGGTCGGCGACGGCGGCGTCTGGGTCACCGACACCGGTGACGACGCCGTCGTTCGGATCGATCCCGCGACCCGAGCGGTCACCAGCACGATCGACGTCGGCCAAGCGCCGCAGGGGATCGCGCTCGGCGACGAATCTGTCTGGGTGGCCAACAGCGGCGACGGCACCGTGAGCCGCATCGACCCCAGGTCCGGCCGAATGCTTGCCACGATCCGCGTCGCCGGCAGCCCTCAGGACGTCACGGTCGACGGGCGCCGCGTGTGGGTCACCGTCGACGCGCCGGCGGCGTCCACCGGCCCGCCCGGGATCCGCGGCGGAACCATCCGCCTGGTCGCAGGCATCGACATCACGTCGATGGATCCGGCACTTGCCTATGACGGCATCTCCTACACGCTGCTGAACGCCAGCTGCGCGAAGCTGCTCACCTACCCCGACCGCAGCGGCGCCGCGGGCTCTGAGCTGGTCCCGGAGGTCGCGCAGTCACTTCCCGTCACGTCGGACAGCGGGCGCACGTACACGTTCACGATCCGCCGCGGCTTTCGCTTCTCACCGCCCTCGGACGCACCGGTGACCGCCGAGACGTTCAAGGCCACGCTCGACCGCCTGCTGGACCCACGGACGCACAGCCAGTCCGCGTCTGACTATCTCGACATCGTTGGCGCTCGCGCGTTCCACTCCGGCCGCACGAAGCGGCTTGCGGGGGTGGTCGCGCGCGGGAACCGGCTGATCATCCATCTCGTCGCCCCGGCGCCCGATCTCCCGGCGCGCATGGCCGAGCCCCCGACCTGCGCGGTCCCGCCCGACACGCCGGTCACCGCTGCGGGAGTGCGAGTGATCCCAAGCGCCGGCCCGTACCGCGTCGCATCCTACGCACCCGGTCAGGGCGTCGTGCTCACCCGAAACCCGAACTATCACGGCGATCGGCTTCACCGCCCGTCGCGCATCGTCCTGCAGGTCGGGATCCCGTCGGATCGGGCGATCGACGAGGTGGAGCACGGCGCCGCGGACTTCGCCTTCGGCGGGGACCTCACCGCGTCGCAGGCGGCAGCGCTCACGCGGCGCTACGGCTCGGGAAGCCAGGCCGCGCGCACCGGCGACCCCCGTTACTTCACGCCCCCGGCCTCCGCAGCGCTTGACTTCTTCGCGCTCAACACCCACCGCGCGCTGTTCGCACATCAGCGGCTTCGTCAGGCGGTCAACGCGGCCATCGACAGACGGGCGCTCGCCCGACTTGGGGATGCCTACAAGCCGCTTCCCGAGCGGCCGGCCAGCACCTATCTGCCCCCGGGAGTTCCCGGCTATCGCGACGTCAACGCCTACCCGGACCGCCCCGAGGTCGCACGTGCACGGGCGCTCGCGCGCGGCTTCGCCGGCTCGACGGTGACGCTTGCCACGTGTGACGTGTACCCGTGCACCGATCAGGCGCGGATCGTCACGCACGACCTCGCTGCGATCGGACTCCGGGTTCGTGTCCACGCGTTTCCGATGGACGCGTTGAACGCCATCCAGGCGTCGCCCCACCCCCGCTTCGACATGACCTGGCAGGGGTGGATCCCCGACTTCCCGGATCCAGGGGCGATGCTGAATGTCCTGCTGGAGAGCAACGCCGTGGTCCCATCATTCGTCTCCTCGTACTGGCACGCTCGGCTCGTGGCCGCGGCACGACTCTCAGGGGCGCGTCGCGGTCTTGCGTACGCACAGCTGAACCTCCGGCTGGCCCGGGACGCTGCGCCCCTGGTGGCCTTCGGCGACCCGACCAGCCAGGACTTCTTCTCGGCGAGGGTCGGCTGCGAGACGTTCAACGCCCTGGGGGTCGACCTCGACACCCTCTGCCTCAAGCGCTAGAGCAGCTTCTCCATGGCCACGTGCTCGATACCGGCCTCCATGAACACCCGTCCGCGCGGCTCGTAGCCGGCGGCGTCGTAGAGAGTCCGCGCATAGGTCTGGGCGTGAAGGACGAGACGGCGTGCGCCGCCGGCGCGGGTCTCGTCGTCGGCGAGTGCGAGCAGCCGGGTGGCGATCCGGCGGCGCCGGGCGTTGGGGGCGACCGCGAGCCGGCTGAACTGGACGGTGGCGCCGACGAACAGCAGGCGGCAGGTGGCGAGCACGCGGCCGTCCTCGACTGCGACGAGGTGGACCGCCTCACCGTCGCGCCCGTCGAGCTCCTCTCGCTCGGGGACGCCCTGCTCCTCGCAGAAGACATCGTGGCGCAGGCGCAGCAGCTGCGTCATCTCCGCCTCGCCGTGGTGGCGGCGGATCTCGATCTTCTCAGTGACCTCGGTCATCGCGCACTCCAAGGTAGGTGCGGATGTCACGTTCGAGCGAGCGGACATTCGTGTACGGACCGCCATGGTCGTATTCCTCACGACCCTGCGCATTGAAGAAGAACGTCTGGGGCGTGCCCTCGATGGTGCGCAACGAGGTCTCGATCGCACGGTTGGGGTCGAGGTAGCTCGGATACGTGACGGGAAAGCGCTTCAGCCACGCGGACGCGTCGCCCGCCGTGTCGTGCACGTCGAGGCCGAGGAAGGCGACCGCGCTGCCGTACCGGACGGCGACCTTCTGATAGAGCGGGAACTCGGTCTGGCAGGGCGCGCACCACGATGCCCAGAGGTTGACGATGAGCGGATGCCCGCGGAGCGCCTGCATGCGGGCGCGGAACCCCGAGACCCCTCCACCGAGCAGTTCGTTCGCCTGATGGTGAAGGGCGGCGAGCGGGGCCGGTGAGCCGTGAAAGGCCGCTTCGATCGCCCGCCGGCTCGGCCCGGCGCTGCGCTGCAGCGAGCTGCCACAACCGGCGACGGCGAGGGCGACCGGGATCACGACCACCGTCAGCCAGCGCAAAACTCGCACGTTTACAGCTTGCCACACAGGGCTCGCCGACGGATCTGCTTAAATACCCGATGAGATCCCGGGGAGCTGGGATCGCTTCTGAGGTATTTCGCCGTCCGTCCGCTTCGGCGGGCCCCCTTCGAGCCGCTCGACGTTCAGCCGCGGTTCGCTCACTTCTCCAGCCAACCTGACAAGCCAATGGGTGTCGCTACCCCTTTACCGAGTCCTGACGCAATTGCGCGCGCCGAACTGCTGACGCGCGAACGCTTCGTCTACGAGGGAGAGAGCCTCGAGGACGCGCTGTCCCCGGGCACCCCGCGCCGCCGCGCGCTTGACGCCGCGCTCGCCGAGGTCGCGGACGGCCGCAAGACGCCGTCGGTGGCATGGCGCCGCGAGTTCGGGCTGCTGCTCGGCCTGGAGCGACTGCTCTCCGAGGAGGAGCCGCGCCTCGTCGACGGAACCGTGCTCTCCGCGCACCAGGTCGACGCGCTCTCCGGCACGCTCACGGCGCTGCTCGCCGAAGCCCAGCGCCAGGCCAACGGCAACGGCAACGGCAATGGCAACGGCAACGGCGCGAGCGCACCCGAGCGCGACGAGGACGAGCGCGACGAGGCGGACGACGAGGAAGAAGGACCGGTTCTCGACGAGGACGAGGACGCCGCGCTTGAGGAGGAGGACGACGCCGGCGAGGACGAGGAGCCGCAAGACTGGCAGGACGACGGCGCCGACGATGATCGCCAGCTCGCCGAGCAGCCCGAGGATCCCAACGCGGCCAAGCGGTTCTGGTTCGAGCACGCGACCGGAGCCGGCAAGACGGTGGCCGCCCTCGGTTTCGTCGAGGCGAGCCGCAGCGGCGGCGTGCTGATCCTCACCCACCGTCGCAACCTCGTCGACCAGTTCAACGGCGAGCTGCGCGACCGCGGCTACCGCGACCGCATCTGCGCCCCGCTGCTCGATGGTCAGGACGCCGCCAACGGACCGGTGACCGTCGAGACCTACCAGTGGTTCGTGCGCAATGTCGGCCGCATCTCCGACGCGTACACCGTCGTCATCTGCGACGAGGCGCACACCGCGCTGGGCGAGAAGACGTCGGCCTCGATCCGCGCCTGGAGCGGCCCGATCTTCGTCGGCATGACCGCCACCGGTGCGCTGATCGCCCGTCACGTCACCGACCTCTTCCCCACCCAGACCAGCCGCTTCGACCTCGCCCAGGCGGCGCGGCGCGGCGTGATCGCGCCGCTGCGGTGCCTGCGGATCCCGCCCGGGCCAGGGGTGCGAACCATCGCCAAGGTGCCACTGCGCCGCGGCGAGGTCGACACCGAGTTCGACCAGGAGATGCTCGCCGAGCTGCTCGACCAGACCCCGTTCAACCTGGCGATCGCCGACCTCTACAAGACCCGCTTCAACGGCGTGCCCGGAGTCGTCTACGCCGCCGGCGTCAAGCACGCCTACAACGTCGCCGAGTCATTCCGCGCGCTTGGCATGAAGGCCAAGGCCGTCTCCGGCGAGACGCCCAAGCGCGAGCTCGCGCGGGTGCTCGCCGACTACGAATCCGGCAAGATCGACGTCCTGGTCAACGCGCAGCTGCTCGCCGAGGGCTGGAACAGCCCGCGCGCGACGGTCTGCATGCACCTGGCGCCGACGGCCTCCAAGCGCATCTATCAGCAGCGGGTCGGTCGCGTCACCCGCCGCCACCCGGGCAAGGAGGCCGGCATCGTCGTCGACTTCGTCCACCCCGCGACCAAGCACGACGACCCGGTCGTCACGCTGCACTCGCTGCTCGATCGCGACGTCTACCGCGGCGGCGCGATCGTCGTCGGGCCGGTCCGCCGCGGCCGCGGCCGGCGGATCCGCGTCGAGCGGCGGGTGCTGCCGGTCACCCCGGATCCAGACCGCAGAGCAGAGGTCTTCGAGCGGGAGCTGTGGCGGATCGCGGTCGAGCACCTCGACTACGGCGAGCAGCACGTGTGGGCTGCGCTCGCAGGGGCGCGGGTGGCCCCGAGCGGCTGGCGACGCGCGAAGGCGATGCTGCACTTCGACCGCCAGGGTGAGCTCAAGCGCCGCTTCCTGATCACCGCGGTGCAGCGCAACAAGAACGCCCAGCTGCGGCTCCGCGCGCTCCAGGAGATCGCCTCAAGCCGCGACGCCGAGGCGTTCGACACCGCGATCGACATCATGGGTGGCTGGCCCCGCGACGAGCGCCGCGAGGGCGTGAAGATCATGCTCCAGGCGCTCGCCGAGCGCCGCATCGGCCGTCGCGACCAGGCCAACGCCTGGATCTGGCGGATGGCCGAGTACACGCGCGAGGTGCACGAGGAGTACGCGGTGCAGCGCTGGCCTGAGACCAAGCGGCTGCTCGGGCTGCTCGTCAACTCCAGCGGCCCCGCCCACGCCCGGAACGCGCGCCGCCTCGTCCACGCGTCGCGCAAGGAGGACCGCCGGCTGTCGGCCGCTCTGCTTGCCGCGGCGCTGGCGCACACGCCCGAGGCCGAGGAGGCGCTGCGTGGAGCCCGGACCCGGATGGCGCGCAAACCGGCCGCACTCGCCCGCGAGCTGCTGCGCAACTTCCCGAAGGGTCGCCGCGGGTCCAAGCGCCGCAAGCGCAAGAGTCAGGGGGGTGGCGGCCCGGAGGGCGAGGCCCGGACCACGGAGGCGGTGGCGACGCTCACCGATGAGGAGACGACCGACGACGCCGCGACGGGCGAGGATGGTCGCGAGGGCGACACGAATTCAGATGACGATGCGCTCGACGACGCCGACCGCGACGATGATCCGGATGACGACGCGGACGACGACGAGGCCGACGATGACGATGGTGGTGACGACGACGGTCCGTCAGACCTCGCCGACATCGAGGAGCTCCCGCGCGAGACCGACCCGGGCGAGGACGCCGAAGCGGCCGCCTGAGCGGCGGCGTCAGCCCTCGGCGCCGGAGGTGTCGTAGCGCGCCACGGTGAAGGCGATCAGCATCGGTACGTGGATCGCGTAGACGGCGAGCGAGAGGGTGAGGATGACGAGTGCGCCGCCGCCGAGGTGATCCCGCACGAAGGCGTACTCGATCAGTCCGGCGGTGATCGCATAGGCAAGCAGCGCCCAGCGCGCGATCTCGAAGAAACGCTGCCAGTGAAAGCCGCTGACCCGTGAGAGCGCGAGCAGGTTGGCAGACAGCAGCCCCGCCGAGAGCGCGAGCAGGATGACCGCCGGTGCGAGCGGAACGTGCCTGGGCAGGTGCGCTGCGAGATAGATGCCGCCTGCCACGATCAGGGCGAGCGAGACCATCCCGATCTCGGTCACCGGCGGCAGCCGCGGCTCGTCGGCCGTCACGGGCGCGTCGGCGGCGCTCATGACGAGGCCAGCTTGGACATGATCACGAGGATCGCGATCTGCATGGCGCCGGTCACGCCCGCCGAGTAGATGAAGCGCTTCATCAGGCGCTCGATCACCTCGGGCTGCGGGCGCGGCTTCTTCAGCTCGGTGAGCACTGCGATATTCGCCGGCTCGAGGAGCCCGAGCGCGATCACGCCCATGACGCCGACGACGATGAAGCTGGCCACGACCCAGCCGTGCTGTGGGTAGCTCGTCAGCACGGTGCCGGTCTTGTCGCCGAGCTGCCAACCGGCGACGAGCGCCACGGTGACGACCGTGGGCATGATCAACACCATCTTCGGCATCAGCTTCGTCGTCAACTCGATGCGGGCCGGGATCGACAGCCGGCCCAGGATCGGCCCCAGGACGAAGCCGAGGAACAGGTCGATGATCGTCCACGCGGCGCCGAACGCGACGTGCAGGAACATCAGCGGCCACAGCGCGTTCACCGCGACCGCGACGATCAACCCGGCGAACACCACCGCGACTGCGATCAAACCGCGACGCGGGACGATCTCGAAATCCAGGCGTGCGGGAGGGGCGTGCTCCGCCTCGCCGGCGGGAACCGGGTCTGCCGCTACCGAGATGCTGCTCATATCCCCCTCCTTCAGCCCAACGCTCGCAGGTGACCGCCGCCCCGCCCCGGATGCCGCGCCCTCGCGACCGTACCAGCGAGAGTCAGTCCCGTCCAGCAGCGTCGAGATGGACCTCGCCGGCGTCCAGCGCGACAGTCTCATCGCGGGCCCGCACAAGCAACCGACCGTCCGCGTCGATCCCGGCGCCAGTCCCCGCACCCTGGGCCCACTTCACCGGGCGACCGTCCAGCGCATCGCGGCCGCGGAGCTCGGCGAGAACCTCCTCGGGGTCGAGCGCGAGCACCCGCCGCAGCTCGACGAGCAGCTCCGCAAGCGCCCGCTCGAGCTCGCCGGAGGGCAGTCCGAGCGTCGCCGCCCTCGCGCCGAGCGTCTCGCCGAGCGCGTCCAGCTCGACCGCGACGTTGAGGCCGATTCCGAGCACCGCCCAGCGCTCCTGCGGCCGGCCTTCGACGAGGATGCCGGCGACCTTGCGGCCGTCCAGCAGCACGTCGTTGGGCCATTTGACGGCGGCAGTGCGCCCGGCGGGGTCCAGGCGCTCGGCGACCGCGGCGACTGCGACCCCCGCGGCGAGCGAGAGCAGCCGCGGCGGCTCTCGCACGACAAGCGAGGCGAGCAGCGCGCTGCCGGCGGGGGCGCTCCAGCTGCGGCCCTGCCGCCCGCGGCCGGCGGTCTGCTCGCCGGCGGTGACGAGCGTGCCGTGCGGCGCCCCCGTGGCGGCGAGCTGACGGGCACGGACGTTGGAGGAGTCCACCCGACGCAGGTGCAGCCGGGGAACGCCGAGCTCGCCGGCACTCGGGCTCACGGCGCACTGATCCGGAGCTCGTCGCCCGTCGCGACGGCGAGCCGCCGCGCGGCCGAGCCACACGAGACCGCCAGCGACAGCACTCCGCTCGAGTCCTCGTAGAGCAGCAGCTCACCGACGGCGACGTCCGAGAACGTCCGCCCCCAGTGCGCAGGCAGCGGCCGGGCGCCCGCCTCCACCAGAACGGGATCGCTCCCCGCGACCTCGGCCGCGACGAGATCGGTGAACGTGGCGGCGAGCTCAAGGTTGCCGAAGCCGTCGATCGCGGCCACCCGCGCCCGCAGAACGTGCGCCTCCACAGCCGGCACGAGCGGCTCGAGCACGACGAGCGACCCGGGCTCGATCGCACTCCCGGCGTCCGCCAGCGCGGCGCCGCCGGCGAGAGCCGCGGCGACCGGAGCGAACACGTCCCGGCCGTGGAACGTCGCCGACACCGGTTCAAGCGCGAACCGAGAGCCGGCGAGATCGACCGCCGCCTCCACGCCTCCGGCGGCGAGCGCGGCCGGCCACAGGAGGCCGTTGTCGGGCCCGACGAGCAGGTGCCCCGCAGCGGCTCGGATCGCCACCCCGCGACGGGCGCCGCCGACACCGGGGTCGACGACCGCCAGCATCACGCCGACGGGCATGAACCGGAGCGCACGGGCGAGCACGGCGGCCCCGGCGCGCACGTCCTGAGGCGGGACCCCGTGGCTGAGGTCGATGATCCGCGCCGACGGGCAGCGAGCCGCGATCACCCCATGGCAGACGCCGACGAACGGGTCCGACAGCCCGTAGTCGGTGAGAAACGTGACGACCGGGCCCGACATCCCCCTCGATCTTCTCAGAGCAGCTCGACCACCTTGCGCTTGACATCCATCAAATCTTGATGTATCAATACTTGATGTAACTGATCCACGGAGATGGGAGGCAGTGATGTTGTTGCTGTTCAAGGGCCCGCATCGTCTCGCCGCACAAGTCGTCATCGGAGTCGCACTGCTCGCGATCGGTGTCGTGGCCCACGCCACGTTCGGCATCGTCCTCGGTGGCGTGCTCCTCGCCTGGGGCGTGTTCACCGCGATCGCCGGCCGCAGGTCCGGTCGCCGCGCGTGACGTCATGGACGCCGTCATCGTCGAGGACCTCACCAAGCGCTTCGGCGACTTCGCCGCCGTCGACGGCGTCTCGTTCGCGGTCCCCGCGGGTCAGCTGGTCGCGGTGCTCGGTCCCAACGGAGCGGGCAAGACAACCACGCTGGAGATGCTGGAGGGGTTCCTGGCGCCGAGCAGCGGAGCGATCCGCATCCTCGGCCAGGAGCCCCGCCGCGGCGGCCGCGCCTGGCGGGCCCGGGTCGGGCTGGTGCTCCAGTCGACCAGTCTCGACCCGGAGCTCACCGTGCGCGAGACGCTCGAGTTGTTCGCGCCGCTGTACCCGCGGCCGCGACGGGTCGACGAGATCCTGGAGCTGATCGACCTGACCGACGACGCCGAGAGCAAGGTCGGGACGCTCTCGGGAGGCCAGCGACGGCGCGTCGATCTGGCGATCGGCATCATCGGCCGGCCCGAGATCCTGTTCCTCGACGAGCCGACGACCGGGCTCGACCCCGAGGCCCGGCGCCGCACCTGGGCGGCCGTCGAGAACCTCACCGAGGAAGGGTCGACCGTGCTGCTCACCACCCACTACATCGACGAGGCCGAGCGCCTCGCCGACCGCGTGATCGTGCTGGCGGGCGGCAGGGTCGTCACCGACACCAGCCCCGGCGAGCTCCGCGCGACGGGCGGCCCGCCGAGGATCCGCATGCCCCTGCCGGACCGAGCGCGGGCGCAACACCTGCCCCCGTCGCTCGCCGCCCACCTCGACCCCTCGCGTCGAGAGCTGCTCATCCGCACCGCCGACCTCGCCGCCGACCTGCGGGATCTCGTCGCCTGGGCGGACGCAGAGCATTTCGACCTGGGCGGGCTGGAGGTCGGGCCGCCCAGCCTGGAGGACGCCTACCTCGCTCTGATCGGCGAGCCATCCACAACCGAGGGAACGACGCACGATGTCTGACCAGATGCGCTCCGACCAACTCGCTGCCGGCGATCCCGCGCATACACGGCTGCCCGGCGCCGCCGAGTTGCTGCTGCTCCAGATCCGCTATCAGGCACGACTGCTGCTCGCCAACGGTCGAGCAATGGTGATCGGGGTCGGCCTCCCGGTGATCCTGCTGATCACCTCCGCCAACAGCCACGGACACGTCTCGCGGTCCTCGGTCGCCGGACGCGCCGTGTTCGGGTTGACCGTCACCGCCTGGAACACGTACGGCATCCGGCTGGTCGCCGCTCGGGAGGCGGGCATCCTCAAGCGATGGCGTGCGACTCCGCTGCCGCGTTCCTGCTACTTCGCCGCCCGGATCATCGCCACCACGCTCGTGTCCGTGTTGGCGGGCGCGGTCACCGTGGTGGTGGCCGTCATCCTGTACCACACGCATCTCACCGCCGGCAGCGCCCTCGGCCTGCTGATCGTGTTCGTGCTCGCGGGGGCGGCATGGGCCGCGGCGGCGACCGCGCTCACCGCGGCGGTCTCGACCGTCGAGTCGGCCTCGCCGGTGTTCATCCTCGTCTACTTCCCGGTGGTGATCATCTCCGGCGTGCTCGGCACGATCAACGAGCCGGGATGGCTGCACACGCTCGCGCGCTATCTCCCCGCGCAGCCGTCGATCCACGCCGCCACGAGCGTCCTGCGTCACGCTCCAGGCGCACCGCTCGTACCCACCCACGATGTGATCGTGCTCGGCGCCTGGGTGGTGATCGGACTCGCCGTGGCGCTCCCCACCTTCCGCTGGGAACCCCACCGCCCCGCGCAACGCAGGGCCGCCCGCGCAGCCGCATGAGCCTCGGCACGGCTGATCTATCGTCCGCCGCGGTGAACGCCGCCGACCTCCTCCTCCTGAGTCGCAGGCTGATGCAGATCGCCGAGTCCGCCCTGCCGAGCGGCGGCAAGGGCGCCACCAGTCTCCGGTTCGTCGTGATCGACATCGCCAATCACCCCGGGAGCTCGATCAGCGAGATCACCGAGCGCACCGGCTTTCCGCAGAGCCTGGTCTCGATGACGGTCGCCAAGCTGCGGGATCTGCACGTCGTCGAGACCGAGCCCGATCCGGCCGACCGCCGCCGCACGCTCGTGCGCCCGGCCGCCGGGATGACGCAGCGCGCCGAGCAGGGACCGGGCGGCGTCTCGGTCGACAGCGCTCTCGAGAACGCGCTCGCCGAGGAGGACAGAGACGAGCTCGCCGACGTCCAGGCGGCGCTCGAGCTGCTCGCCCGTCTGCTGCTGCCCGAGGTCTCCGAGCGCGACGAGCAGCCAACACGCGCGCCGCAGGCCCGCGGCGCGGCCTGACGCAACTCGTCAGGCGCCGGTCGCGGTCGCGGCGTCGGCGACGAGTGCCTCGATCAGCCCGTCGATGTCGTGGCGCTCGGCCTCGAGCGCGGGCTGGTGGCCGAGCTCGCGCAGCGTCTGGCTCGTCACCGGCCCGATCGACGCGAGCCGGGCGTCCGGCCCGAGCGCCGCCCCGGCCTGGTCGAAGAAGAAGCGGACCGTCGAGGACGAGGTGAACGTCACGTAGTCGGCATGGCCGAGGGCGCGTCGCTGAGCGTCGGAGAGCGGCTCGGCGACGGTTTCGTAAAGGGCCAGGACGTCCACCTCGGCGCCCCGCTCGCGCAGCGCATCGGGGAGGACGTCGCGGGCCTCGGCGGCTCGCGCGATGAGCGCACGGGTCACGTCCAGGCCGGCGAGCGCCTCGACGAGCCCTTCGGCGACGAACCGCTCGGGAACGACGTCGGCCCGGATCCCGCGCTCGGCGAGCGTCCGCGCCGTCCCGGGCCCGATCGCGGCGACGCGCGCGCCGTGCAGCGCGCGCGCGTCCAGGCCCGCGGCCGTGAGCCGGTCGAACAGGCAGGCGACGCCGTTGGGGCTGGTCAGGCACACGAGGTCGTAGCGCGCGAGGGCGGCGGGGGGCTCCCCGGGCAAGGGACGGATCCGGATCGCCGGCGCCTCGACGACCTCCGCGCCGAGCTCCCGCAGCCGGGCCGCCAGCCCGCTGGCCTGGGCGCGGGCACGGGTGACCGCGACCGTGCGGCCGTACAGCGCCCGGGTCTCGAACCAGGCGAGGTTGTGCCGCAACGCCGCGACCGCCCCGAACAGCGAGATCGCGGGGGCGCGGATCCCGGCGTCCGCGGCGACCTCAGCGATCGTCTCGAGCGTCCCGGTCACGACCCGCTGCCCGGGCCACGTCCCGCGCTCGATCACGGCCGCGGGCTCGGTCGCCGGCCGGCCGCCGGCGCGCAGGCGATCGGCGATCGACGACAGACGGGCGACCCCCATGTAGACGGCCAGCGTTCCCGGGAAGGCCGCCAGCGCACCCCAATCGAGCGCCGACTCCGCCTTCTCGGGATCCTCATGGCCGGTCACGAACGCGACGGCGCTCGCGGCATCACGATGCGTCACCGGGATCCCGGCGTATGCGGAGGCCGCGACCGCCGCGGTCACGCCCGGCACCACCTCAAACGGGATCCCGGCCTCGCGCAGCAGTTCGGCCTCCTCCCCGCCGCGCCCGAACACGAACGGATCGCCGCCCTTGAGCCGGACCACCGAACGCCCGGCGGCGCCGTGCTCGACCAGCAGTCCGCCGATCTCCTCCTGTCCCACCGATGGCCCACCCCCCTCCTTGCCGACGTAGTAGCGCTCGGCGTCGGGACGGGCGCCGTCGAGCGCGGTGGCGGGGATCAGCCGGTCGTGGACGATCACGTCGGCGCCGGCGATCAGCTCGAGCGCGCGGGCGGTGAGCAGTCCCGGGTCGCCGGGACCGGCTCCGACCAGATAGACGGTCACCGCGCGACCTGCTCCTCGGCGCGATCGAGCAGCCCGCGCGCACCCGCGGCGAGCATCCGCTCCGCGCAGCGCACGCCGACGTCGTCCGCGGGCCCGGTCACCTCGTCGCGCAGCCACTCCGACCCGTCCGGCAACCCGACCCAGCCGACGAGATCGAGCAGGCCGTCTCCGCGGCGCTGGGCGTGGGCGCCGACCGGCGTGTGACAGGAGGCTCCAAGCGCGTGCACGAGCGTGCGCTCGGCGGTGACGCACGCCCCCGCCACGGGGTCGCGGGCGGCGTCCAGGCGGGGATCGGAGGCGAGCCCGCCGGCGCGGGCCTCGAGCGCGAGCGCGCCCTGCCCGGCGGCGGGCACGAAGTCGTCGGCGATCGCGCTGACCGCATCGGCGCGTCCGAGCCGGTCCAGGCCGGCGAGCGCGAGCACCAGCGCGTCGGCCTGGCCCTCGGCGAGCTTGCGCAGCCGCGTGTCGACGTTGCCGCGCAGCTCGACGACCTCGATGTCCGGCCGGGCGGCGCGCAGCTGAGCCGTGCGCCGCAGCGAGGCGGTTCCGACCCGCGCGCCGTCGGGCAGCGCGGCCAGTCCGGCGGCGCCGCAGAACGCGTCGCGCGCGTCGGCGCGGGGCGGGACGGCGACGAGTTCCAGGCCGCTCGGAAGCTCGGTCGGCACGTCCTTGGCGGAGTGGACGGCGATGTCGATGCGATCGTCCAGCAGCGCGCGCTCGAGCTCGGAGACCCACCGCGACTTGTCGAGCAGTGCAGCGCCGCGGTCGCCGAGCGTGGTGATCGTCACGATCTCGACCTCGGCTCCGCCCACCCGCAGCGCGTCGGCGACGGACTGCGCCTGGATGAGCGCGAGCGCGCTCCCCCGGGTGCCCACGCGCAGGGTCACGCAGGTCAGGCCGGGCGCCGCAGCGGGTGGACGTCGGCCAGCGGCTGCGCCGGGCGCTCGGCAGGAGCGGGCGCCTGGAGCTGATCCCCGTCGACCGACAGCCCGAACAGGTCACGCACGACCGCCATCCGCCCGTGCAGGCGGTCGTCGGACAGGTCCTTCAGGCGCAGCGTCGGCTCGTGGAGCAGACGGTTGACGATCGTCCGCGCGATCTGTTCGACGCGCTCGCGGTCCCGCGGGGAGGCGGTCTCCCAGCGGGTCGCGTTCTCGGCGAGGACCGCTTCGGCGATCTCGGTTGCGCTCGCACGGAGCGCGGCGATCGTCGGGAGCACCTCGAGCGAGCCGAGCCACGCGGCGAACTCCTGAATCTCGTCCTCGATGATCGTCTCCGCGCGGCGTGCCTCCGCCTGGCGGATCTGGCGGTTGCGCGCGACGACCGCCTCGAGGTCGTCGATGTCGCGCAGCGTGATCCCCGGAACGCGCGCGCAGGCCCCCTCGATGTCGCGCGGCACCGCGAGGTCGATCAGCAGCAGGGGCCGCCCGCCTCGCTCGCGCATCACCTCTCCGATCTCGTCGACCTCGATCAGCAGGTGCGGGGAGGCGGTCGCCGCAACGACGATGTCGGCGCTCAGCAGGGCGTCGGGGAGACCGTCGAACGACATGCTCGATCCGCCGTACTGCGCGGCGAGGCTGAGCGCCCGTGCCCGGCGGCGACTAGCCACGAACACGAGCTCGGCGCCCGTGGGGCGCAGCGCGCGGGCGGCCAGCTCGCTCGTCTCCCCGGTGCCGACCAGCACGACCTCGCGTCCCGCCAGCGAGCCGAGCTGCTCGACGGCGAGCGCAACCGCGACCGTCGGCGCGGACAGCCGCCGCTCGCCGATCCCGGTCTCGGCGCGGACGCGCTTGCCGGTCGAGAGCGCGGCCTCGAACAGGTGGTTGATGAATGGCCCGGTCGCGCGTGCGGCGAGCGCCGCCTCATAGGAGCGCTTCACCTGGCCCTGGATCTGGTCCTCGCCGACGATCATCGAGTCCAGGCCGGAGACGACGCGGTACAGGTGTCGCGCCGCCTCGCAGTTGCGGTGGGCGTAGATCGCGGCGGTGAGCTCGGTGGGCCGGATTCCCGCGCGGCGGGCGAGCATCGTGAGCACCGCCGACTCGGCCGCGACGGGGTCGGAGGCGACCGCATAGACCTCGGTGCGGTTGCAGGTGGAGATCGTCACCGCCTCGCGCACGGCACCGCTCTCACACAGGTCGCGCACGAACTCGCTGGCGCGCGCCTCGGGGAGGGCGAGTCGTTCGCGGATCTCGACCGGCGCGGTCTTGTGCGAGACGCCGATCGCGAGCAGTTCGCTCACCGCAGCGATCCCGAGCGCTCCGGGTCGCCGGCGGAGGCCGGACCCTCCGGGGCCTCACCGCTCGTCGCACCCGGCGGGGCTGGGCGCGCGGGTTCCCCCTGCGCGCGCTGGGCCTCGACGTCGCGCTGCAGCTGATCGAGGTCACGCTCGAAGCGCTGCGCGCGCATGGCCATGATCGCCACATAGATGAGCACGATCACGAACACCACGATGTAGGCCGCGGCGACGAACTTGCCGGCGTGTCCGAGCGGCAGCGCGGGCGCGGAGGCGATCAGCGGGCTCACAGCGGCGCCGCCGAGCGGCCGTAGGGACGGTCGAGGTCCTCGCCGAGCAGCGTGCGGCGCAGGCGGCGAAGCTGCGATCGCGCGTTCTTGGCCGCCATCTCGTACTTCCAGAGCGTCGCGTAGAGCAGCGCGATCCCGATCAACGAGACCAGGACCGTCCACCCCATCGCCGGCGGCAGATGCGCGCCGCTGAGCGTGAGCACGCGCGGGTGCACGAACGCCGTCGCTTGACTCACGGCGATGAAGTTCAGTGGCACGAAGGCGCCGCAGGTGATGGCGAACACCGACGCATAGCGGGCCTGCCGCTCGGGGTCCTCGATCGAGAACCGCAGTGGCTGGTAGGTGCAGAACAGGAGGATCACGATCAGGAACGAGACGAGTGTCGGCTCGTTCCACACCCACCAATGGCCCCACGAGGCCTTCGCCCAGATCGAGCCGCTGATCAGTCCGCCGATCCCGAAGATGAGCGCCATGTGGATCGCCACGTAGGAGCGCATGTCCCACGCGCGGTCACCGGTGCGCAGGTAGCCGATCGCCATCAGACCGCCGAACACGAACCCGCAGAGTGAGACGATCGCCAGCGGCACGTGGATGTAGAAGATCTTCTGGACGAACCCCTGCTCGGCGTCGATCGGTGCGTAGAAGAACACCATCACCAGCGCGGCGGCGATGAACAGGACGGTGAGGAGCGAGAGGCTCCTGAGGCCGCGTCCGTATGTGGTGGAGCGCATCATTCCTCGAGGAGAAAGTCAAACACCGCATAGGCGAGCAGTGCGAACACCAGATCATAGAGAGCGAGGGTGCCCACCCACTTCAGTGGCGGGGCGGCAGGAGCGTGCGTCGCCTGCAGGATCGGACCGGCGGCACGGGCGGACGCGATCAGTGCCGGAACCAGCAACGGCAGGCCGATCATCGGCCCGATCAGGTCCCGGGCCCGCGTGTGGACGGCGATGCCCGAGACGAGCGTGCCGATCACCGACAGCGCGAGGTTGGTCAGCGCCAGGACCGCAATCAGCCCGGGGAGCGGGCGCTCGAGCCCGGGCTCGAGCAGGAACAGCTTGAACGCCGGAACCGCGATCACCTCGAGCACGACGAGGAACAGGTAGAGGGCGCTCGCCTTGGCGATCAACATCGCGTTGCGATCGACGGGTGCGAGCAGGAACCCGTCGAAGCCTCCCTGCTCACGCTCGGCGACGAACAGCCGGTTGATTCCGAGCATCGACGCGAACAGCAGCGCGATCACGAACACCCCGGCTGCCTCCTGGCCCTGGATCGTGTCGCGGTTGAGCGCGAAGTGGAAGATGACGATCGTCACCACGGCGAACAGCACCATCGCCGGCAGCGTCTCGGCCGAGCGCAACTCCAGGCGAAGGTCTTTGCGGAGCACCGCCCACGCCGTGCTCACGCGTACAGGCTCCGGAGCGCGTCGTCGGTGAGCACCGCCGGATCGCCGTAGTGGGCGACCTTGCCGTCCTTGAGCGCGAGCACCTGGTCGGCCTCGGCAAGCGCCGCGCGGGGGTCGTGGCTGGTGATCACCCGCGTGCGGCCGCTCGCGCGGCCGACGAGCGGCTCGATCAGCTCGCCGGCCGCCGGGTCGAGGTTGGCGCGGGGTTCGTCGAGCAGCAGCAGCGGCGGGTCGTGGAGGATCGCGCGGGCGACGGCGACCCGCTGCACCATGCCGCGGCTGTAGGTCCGCACCGGCTCGTCACCCCGGCGTTCCATCTGCACCGCGCACAGCGCCTCCTCCACCCGGGTGAGCGGGAGGCGGTGCAGGCGCGCGTGATAGGTGAGGTTCTCCCGGGCGGTCAGCTCGCGGTAGAGCAGCGGCTCGTGTGCGAGCAGCCCGAGCCGACCCCGGACGCGGTGTGCGGCGCGCGGGAGCGGCTCGCCGAACAGTTCGACCGAGCCCCCGTGGGGGCGCAGCAGCGTGGCGAGGACCCGCAGCAGCGTCGACTTGCCCGCACCGTTGCGGCCGAGCACCGCCAGCGTCTGGCCGGCGGGCAGCGACACGCTGACGTCTTTGAGAGCCGCCCGCTCGCCGAACCAGCGCGAGACCGAGCGCAGCTCAATGGCCGGGGGTTCGCTCACCGGCCCGGCGCTGGAGCGTCGCGACAACGTGCTCGAGGGTCGGGGCGATCGCCGGGAAGAGCTCGCCGATCGCCCTTGGGTTCCCGGGGAAGTTGACGATCAGCGTGCGTCCCGCGATTCCGGACACGCCGCGGGTGAGGATCCCCATCGGGGTGTGACGAACCGCCTCGGCCCGCAGCGCCTCGGCAAAGCCGGGCGCGTCGCGGTCGATCACCGCGCGGGTTGCCTCGGGCGTGACGTCGTCGTCGGTCAGGCCGGTCCCCCCGGTGGTGAAGATGAGATCCGCGCCGTTCTGCACCTGGGCGCGCAGCCAGCGCTCGATCTGGTCCTGGTCGTCGGAGACGACGTCACGCGCGACGATCTCGGCGCCGGCGTGCTCGGTGTGGCGGGCCAGCTCGGCGCCGGAGCGGTCCTCGCTCTCCCCACGGGCGACCGAGCTTGAGACGGTGAGGATCGCGGCCCTCATCTCCGCCAATCCCCGCTCGCCCCGCCGGACTTCTCCAGCAACGCGACCGAGCCGATCTCCGCGCCGCGCTGCACGCCCTTGACCATGTCATAGACGGTGAGCGCCGCCACCGAGGCGGCGGTGAGCGCCTCCATCTCGACGCCGGTCGGCCCCGTCGTCCGCGCTTCCGCGGTGAGCACGATCTCCCCCGCGGTCGCGTCGATCTCGCCCTCGACCCCGAGGTAGCTGAGCGCGAGCGGATGGCACAGCGGGATCAGCTCTGCGGTGCGCTTGCCCGCCTGGATCCCGGCGATCCGCGCGGTCGCGATGACGTCGCCCTTCGGCGCGTTGCCGGCCGCGACGAGCGCCGCGGTCTCGGGCGAGACCCGCACGATCGCCCGGGCGAGCGCACGGCGCTCGGTGGCCGGCTTGTGGCCGACGTCGACCATGCGGGCGCTCCCGCGCTCGTCCAGGTGGGTGAGCGGACCGGGGGCGACGTGCGGGGTGGAGGGCCGCGGCGGCGGCACCTCCCCGGACGATGGATGCGTCTCGGGGCTCACGCCGGAGCGTGCGCGTGCCGCGCGGCGTCGATCAACGCCTGAACGCCCTCGCGGTCCCCGCGGCGCAGCAGCGCGATCGGGTCGGGGTCGCCGTTCACGATCGACTCGAAGAACTCCTTGCGATCCTGATAGGTGGGCAGCGTGCCCTTCGCCCAGCCGCGGACGTCGTTGAGCATCACCGCCAGCTCGGCGTACTCGGTGCCGAACAGCTCGGAGATCTCGCGCTTCATCCGCTTGGCCAGCGCGGGCGAGGCGCCCGCGGTCGAGATCGCGACCGCCAGCGGGCCGGTGCGGACGATCGCGGGCAGGATGAAGTTGCACAGCGGCGGTACATCGACGACGTTGACAAGCATCGCGCGCCGGTCGGCGTCGTTGTAGACCCCGATGTTCACCTCGCTGTCGTCCGTCGCCGCGATCGCGATCAGGCAGCCCTCCAGATCGCCGGGCTGGTACTCACGGCGAATCCACTCGATCGACCCTTCCTCGGCCAGGCGCTCGAGCTCCGGATGGGCCTCGGGCGCCACGAGCGCGACGTCTCCGTCGCAGGCAAGTAATCCCTCGACCTTTTCCAGACCGATGTCACCGCCCCCCACGACCAGGCAGCGCCGCCCGGTGAGCTTGAGGCACGCGATGTAGAAGGGCGTGTCGAGCATGCCCTGTACGCAGGACTGATCGCAGATCCCCTTGCGGAGCTGGCAGACGCATTCCTTGCCTGCGTAAGCCTGAGCGGGCATGGTGAAAGCGTAGTACGGGGGTGCTCAGGCGACCGCGCGAGCGCGGTCGATGAGCGCCTCGACGAGCAGCACTGCGAGCGGCCGGCCAACCGTCGGGTCGACCAGAATCAGCGATGGCATCGTCGCCGAGCCCGAGAGCTCGATCACTCCGACGCCGAGCACGAGCTCCGCGCCGTCGCTGACCGCGGTGGCACACAGCACGAGCCGGTCGCCGGGATCCGAGCGCACCAGTCGCGCGAGCTCGAACTCCTCGCAGACGATTCCTGCGCGCGCGGCGATCGAGCGCAGCGCGTCGAGGTCTCGCAGCCGGACGCGGCGCATCGTGACGCGCTTACCGTCGGCGATCGCGGGGGCGTGCTCGGCCGCGGTGTGATGATCGAGGGCGCTCATCTGGTCAACAGCCTATCCGTTTCATCTTTACCGGTTCTTGACATTGCGCTTTCGCCGGATCTCGGCGAGCCGCTCACGGAGCTCGGACTCGGCGTCGTCGGGCTCGTAGAAGCGCTGGCCGGCGACGTCCGGCGGCAGCAGCTCCTGAGGGGAGAGATGGTCCGGCCGGGCATGGGGATAGTCGTATTCCCCCCTGGCGCGCACGCCCGAGCGCAGGTAGCCGGGCGGCGCCTGCGCACCGTGCTCACGGACATACCCGCGGGCCGCCCCGATCGCCCGCTTGGCCCCGTCGGACTTCGGCGCGAGCGAGAGGTAGATCGCCGCCTGGGCGAGCGGGAACTCGGCCTCGGGCAGCCCGACGTGCTCGACCGCGGCGGCGGCCGCGGTCGCCACCGACAGCGCCTGCGGATCGGCGTTGCCGATGTCCTCGGAGGCGAGGATCACCATCCGCCGCACGATGAAGCGGGGGTCCTCCCCGCCCTCGAGCATCACCGACAGGTAGTACAGGGACGCGTCCGGGTCAGAGCCGCGAGTCGCCTTGATCCAGGCCGAGATCGTGTCGTAGTGGTTGTCGGCCTGGCGGTCGTAGAGGATCGCGCGGCGTTGCATCGCGTCCTCGGCGTGCTGCAGCGTGACCGGCGCGTCGTCCGGTTCTGCCGCCTCGCAGGCGAGCTCCAGCGCGTTGAGCGCCGAGCGGGCGTCACCGCCCGAGCGCTCGGCGAGGAAGTCCAGCGCCTCCGGGGCGACCCGGCCCGCAGGGCCGCAATAGCCGCGCTCGATCGCTCGCTCCAGCAGCACGCGGACGTCCTCGGGGCCGAGCGCCTCCAGCTCGTAGAGCCGGGACCGGGAGATCAGCGCCGAGTTGACGCTGAAGAACGGGTTCTCGGTGGTCGCGCCGATCAGCGTCACCAGCCCGTCCTCGACGGCGGGCAGCAGCGCGTCCTGCTGGGCCTTGTTGAAGCGGTGGATCTCGTCGAGGAAGAAGACGGTCCGCCGGCCGGTGGCGCGCAGGCGCTCCCGGGCGCGCTCCATCACCGCACGTACCTCGGCGCGGCCCGCTTCGACGGCGCTCTCCTCCTCGTAGGCCGCGTCGCTGGCGGTGGCGACGAGGCGGGCCAGGGTCGTCTTGCCGCTGCCCGGCGGCCCGTGCAGGATCATCGAGTGCGGCCGGCCCTCCTCGATCGCGCGGCGCAGCGCCGAGCCCTGGGCGAGCAGCTTCTGCTGGCCGACGAGCTCGTCGAGCGTGGTGGGACGGAGGCGGGTGGCGAGCGGGACAGCTGCGCCGGCGCCGCCGGAGGCACCAGGCGGCGTCCGAGCCGTCTCGGGATGCGCCGCCGCGGGGTCGGTCGCCCTGACGGACGCGGGGCGCTCCTCCTCGCCGAACAGCCGATCCATGGCCGCAGTATGGATGCCGCCCCGGACCGTGCGTCACCGGCTGGCTGAGCGATTTCATCCCACCACGGGATGGAATCGCTCAGCTCGCGGCGTCAGCGCCCGAGGATCGCCAGCGCGTCGGCGTGCAGCAGGCCGTTGGTGGCCAGCCCGCCGCCGTGGCCGGCGGCGGTGACCGCGCCGCTCAGATCGGTGAAGCGCCCGCCGGCCTCGGTGACGATCACGAACGGGGCGGCCAGGTCCCAGACGGAGACCGCCGGGTCGGAGGCGATGTCCGCGCCTCCCTCCGCGACCAGCATGTACTGCCAGAAATCGCCGAAGCCCCGCGTGCGCCAGACCTGCTCGGCGAGCTCGCGCAGGTTCTCCTCGCGGCCCTGACGGCGCCAGTCCTCCAACCCGCCGAAGCAGAGCTGGGCGTCGCCGAGCCGGCTCACGCGCGAGACCGAGATCGGGCGCGACGGACCTACCGGGGCTTCGCGCACATGCGCGCCCTCACCGCGCGCCGCCCACCAGCGCCGGCCGAGCGCGGGCGCGGAGGCGACGCCGACGACCGGCTCGCCGTGCGCCTCGAGCGCGACCAGCGTCGCCCACACGGGCAGGCCGCGGACGTACCCCTGGGTGCCGTCGATCGGGTCGATGATCCATCGGCGCCCGTTGGCCGGCACCTCCTCAGCGCCGTACTCCTCGCCCAGCAGCGCGTCGGCGGGGAGCGTGGCCTCCAGGTGAGCCCGCAGCGTCCGCTCGACGAGCGTGTCGGCCTCGGTGACCGGCGTCATGTCCGGCTTGGTCTCTATCTCAAGGTCCACCGCGCGGAAGCGGTCCATCGTGATCTGGTCGGCGAGGTCGGCGAGGCGCAGCGCAAGCCGCAGGTCGGCGCTCTGGGGCTCGGGCGAGGAGGCCGGCACGGCGCGCATCCTACGGAGGCGGCCGTCGTGCGCGCGCACCGGCGGTTAATCTCCGTGCCATGAGCACCGACCTGCAGAACGAGACCGTCGAACTGCTCCAGCGGCTGATCCGCTTCGACACGGTCAACCCACCCGGCAACGAGCGGCCGGCGATCGAGCACCTCGAGCGCTACTGCGCGGATGCGGGCTTCGACTGCGTCGTGCTCGCCGACGACCCGGAGCGCCCGAACCTCGTCGCGACGCTCGGCGATCCGGACAGTGGGGTGGGCGGGGGTCCGACTCTCTGCCTGCTCGGGCACGTCGACACGGTGCTCGCCGACCCCTCGGCCTGGGATCACGATCCGTGGTCGGGCGACATCGCCGACGGCTATCTGTGGGGACGCGGCGCGCTTGACATGAAGGACCAGGTCGCCGCCGAGGCGGTCGCCGCGGTCGCGCTCGCCCGCGACGGCTGGCGGCCCGCCCGGGGCGCGCTGCGGCTGGTGTTCGTCTCCGACGAGGAGACCGGCGGCGACGTCGGCGCGCGCTGGCTGTGTGAGAACCATCCCGACGCCGTGCGCTGCGACATGCTCCTCAACGAGGGCGCCGGTGAGGTGTTCGAGTTCGGCGGCCGTCGCCACTACGGCGTGTGCTGCGCCGAGAAGGGCATCTACAGATTCACGATCACCGCTCACGGCGAGGCCGGCCACGCCTCGATGCCGACGATCGGCGACAACGCGCTGCTCAAGCTGGCTCCGGTGCTGGCGGCGCTCGCCGACCAGCCTCCCGGGTACGCGATGACCGAGGCGCCGGCCGCCCTGCTGAGCGGCCTGGGGCTCGATCCCGCCGATCCGGGCGGCTCGCTGCAGGCGGTGCGCGCCGAGAGCCCCGGGCTGTTCGTGATGGCCGCGCCGATGTTCGAGGTGACGCTCACCCCGACGATGGCCTCCGCCTCGCAGAAGATGAACGTGATCCCGTCGCGCGCCGAGATCCGGGTCGACTGCCGCACCCCGCCGGGGCTCGGCGAGGAGGCCGCGCGCGCCCGGATCGAGCAGGTGCTCGGCATCCGCGACGGCGAGGGTCCGCTCACGATTTCGTTCACCGAGCGCACGATCGGCAACGCGTCGCCGATCGACTCCGAGCTGATGACGTTCATCTCCGGCTGGATCGAGCAGCAGGATGCGGGCGCGCACACCGTGCCGTTGATCCTCCCCGGCTTCTCGGACTCCAACTGGTTCAGGACCGCGTTCCCGGAATGCGTGGCCTACGGCTTCTTCCCTCAGCGCCACCAGCCGCTGCTGCACTCCGCACCGCTCATGCACAACGCGAACGAGCGGATCGACGTGCGGGACCTGGGGTTCGCGGCCGACTTCTACCGCGACTGCATCGCCAACCTGCTCGGCTGACCGGCGCGGCTACCCGGCGAGCCGCCGGACCAGCCGCCTCAGCTCCGCGTCGAAGCGGCGCTCGAACTCCGGGTCGGTGGGCTCCAGGCCGGTCAGCTCGCGCGTCACCCCGGGCAGCGCGATCGGCGCGAGGACCGCGCCCATCATGATCAGCTGAAGCATGCCGGGATCGAACCCCGGCGCGAGCTCGCCGCGTTCCTGCCGACGGCGCACGTCGGCGAGCTCGGCCTCGCGGTCGTCGGCCGGTGGCCGCTCGGCGGGCGCGTCCGGCTGGCCGAGCCCCGCCCACAGCAAGAGCCGGGCCAGGCGCGGGTCGGCGAGCGTCGCGTGCAGGTAGCGGCCGGCGAGTTCCTCGAGCGGTGCATCGGGATCGTTGAAGCCGGCTTCGCGGTCGAACCACAACTGCTGCAGCGCGCGGTAGAGGCCTTCCTTGCCGCCGAAGTAGTAGCTGATCAGCTGCGCGTTGACGCCTGCCCGTTCGGCGATCTCCTGGACGCGAGCCCCCGCGAACCCCTTGGCGGAGAACACGTCGAGCGCGGCCTCGAGCAGCCGCTCACGCGAGCGATCCGCGTCGCGCTGGCGCTCCTCGGAGGCGGGCGCACGTCGCGTGCTGGCTGTCCGTCTCGTTGCCATGCCTGGCCCGAAGCGTATCACCCACTCAATTACTTGACACATTCAATTGGATGATTGATACTGCTCGCCATGGACACCATCTCTCCACACTCCATCGCGGCCGAGATCGAGGGTCTGCGCAGGTCATTCACCGTCGCCGGCAAGCGCGTCGAGGCGGTGGCGGGCCTCGATCTCCGCGTTCCGGCCGGGGAGATCTTCGGATTTCTCGGACCGAACGGAGCCGGCAAGACGACGACCCTGCGGATGCTCACCACGCTGCTCGCGCCCGACTCCGGCACCGCTCACGTGGCGGGCATCGACGTGGCGCGAGACCCCGCCGCCGTCCGTCGGCGGATCGGCTATGTCAGCCAGCTCGGCGGAGCGGACCGGCCGGCGACCGGCCGGGAGAACCTGCTGCTCCAGGGCGAGCTCTACGGAATGAGCGCGGCCGCGGCGCGCGGGCGGGCCGGCGAGCTGGTCGAGCTGTTCGAGCTCGGCGCGTTCATCGATCGCCAGACGCTCACCTACTCGGGCGGGCAGCGACGGCGCCTCGAGGTCGCACTCGGGATCATGCACCGGCCGGAGATCCTGTTCCTGGACGAGCCGACGACCGGTCTGGACCCGCAGAACCGCGCAAACCTCTGGGACCAGCTGCGGGGATTGCGCGCCGCCGGCACGACGATCTTCCTGACCACGCACTACCTCGAGGAGGCCGACGCTCTATCGGACCGTCTCGCGATCATCGACAGCGGCCGGATCGTCGCTGAAGGCACGCCGCGGGAGCTCAAGCAGCGACTGGCCGGTGAGACGGTCGTCCTCAAGCCGAAGGCGGGGGGGCAATCGCTCGAGGCACTGCTCGCCACGCTCGGAGGCGAGCAGTTCGTCCGCGAGGCTCGCACCGACGGCGACACGCTGCGACTGGTGGTCCAGGACGGGACCGCGTCGCTGCCCGAGATCTTCGACCTGCTCCGCCGGCGTGACGTGGTGCTCGACGCGGTCTCGCTCGCGGCGCCCTCACTCGATGACGTGTTCCTGCAACAGACCGGCCGCTCGCTGCGCGACGCCGGGAAGGAGGCAATCGCATGACGATCATCCGTGACACGGGACTGCTGTGGCGCAGGAAGCTGCTCGAGACGCTCCGCCAGCCGGTGTGGGTGATCGTCGGCCTCTCGACGCCTTTGCTGTACCTGGCGCTGTTCGCGCCGCTGCTGCACCGACTCGCGGGCGGACCGGGGTTCCCACGGGCCGGGGTCCTCGACGTCTTCGTCCCGGGCGTGCTGTGCCTGATGGCCTTCGGTGCGGGGATGGGCGCCGGCTGGGTCGTCATCTTCGAACGCGACACGGGTGTCCTCGAGCGCCTGCGGACCACCCCGGCGAGCCGCTTTGCGCTGCTCATGGGCACGGTGCTGCGCGACATCGTGATGCTCCTCGTTCCCGCGGTGCTCGTCATCGCCGTCGCGATCCCGTTCGGTTACCGGCCCCACCCCGGCGGCATCGCGGTCCTGCTGGTGCTGCTCGCGCTGATGACCGCGATCGTGTCGGCCTGGTCCGGCGCGCTCGGGCTGATCCTGCGCCAGATCGGCAGCCTCGCCGCGGTCGTCACCGGCCTGCAGCTCCCGCTGACGCTGCTCTCCGGGGTCCTGTTGCCGATGTCGCTCGCGCCCGGCTGGCTGCGGGTGCTGGCACACCTCAACCCGCTCTACTACGCCGTGCAGGCGTCGCGCGCTCTCTCCGCGGGAACGATTGCGAACTGGACCGTCATCAGTGCGTTCCTGGTGCTGGCCGGGCTGGCGGCGGTGACTCTCGCCTGGGCGACCCGGGCGTACCGGACCGCGATGGCGTGAGCAATCGCGCCCCCGGGACCGTGCCTCAATAGACTCGCGCCATGGCCACCACGGTGACCACGCGCCTGGATCCGGAGATTTTTCGCCTGCCCGTGCAGCGGATCCGGCAGGGCTACTACTCCGACGCCTACTTCGTGTTCACGAAGAAGCTGCTGGAGGACGAGGGCGAGCATCCGCATGTGACGATGCAGGTCTTCCAGAAGGAGGAGTCGGTACTTGGCGGGATCGACGAGGCGATCGCGATCCTCAAGCTCTGCGCGGGACGTGAGTTCGACGGCGAATGGGCGCCGGGCTGGGATGAGCTCGTCGTGCACGCGCTCAACGAGGGCGACGCAATCTCCCCGCGCGAGACGGTGATGACGATCGAGGGCGACTATTCGCTGTTCGCCCACCTCGAGACCGTCTATCTGGGCTCGCTGGCGCGCCGGTCGCTGGTCATGCGCAACGTCCACGAGGTGGTGCGCGCCGCGCGCGGCAAGGAGATCATCTATTTCCCCGCGCGTCACGATCACTGGCTCGTGCAGACCGGCGACGGCTGGAGCGCGCACGTCGCAGGCGCGATCGGCGTCTCCACCGACGCCCAGGCATCGTGGTGGGGCGGGCGTGGGATCGGGACCGTCCCGCACGGCCTGATCGCTGCCTACGGCGGCGACACCGTGCGGGCCGCGACGCGCTTCGCCGAGCGTTACCACGGCCAGATGAACATCACGGTGCTCGTCGACTTCACCAACGATTCGGTCGGCACCGCGCTCGCCGTCGCCGAGGCGCTCGGTCCCAGGCTGTGGGGCGTTCGCCTGGACACATCCGAGCTCCTGGTCGATCGTTCGTTGATCGACGAGATGGGAGCCTTCAAGCCGACCGGGGTCAACCCCCGGCTGGTCGAAAAGGTCCGGGGCGCGCTCGACGGCGCCGGCTTCTCGCACGTCAAGATCGTCGTCTCCGGAGGCTTCAATGCCGAGCGAATCCGGGAGTTTGAGGCCGCAGGCGTGCCGGTCGACGCCTATGGAGTGGGATCCTCGTTGATCCGCGGGCAGAACGATTTCACCGCCGACATCGTGCTGCGCGACGGGGAGCCGTGCGCCAAGGTCGGCCGCAGTTACGCGCCCAATCCGCGGCTGCGGCTCGTCAGCTGACATCGGGGCTCAGGAAATCGCCCGAGGTGGCCGATGGAGGCTGTGGGCATGATCTTCGCGACTTTCCTCGGCTATTACGACGTCACCGCCTGGCTGCAGGCGTGGCTTCCGATCATGTTCATGGGACTTCTCGTGATCGGGCTGTTCAGCGTGCGGGCGATGATGCCGCGCACCCGCCCGAAGGAGATCAAGCCCGACGCCGCGCCTCCGATCGCCTGGGAGGACATCGCCGGCGCCGACGAGGCCAAGCAGGAACTCCGCGAGGTCGTCGACTACCTCCGCGATGCCAAGCGCTTCCGCGCCCTCGGAGCACGGGTACCCCGCGGCGTGCTGCTGTACGGCCCGCCCGGGACCGGTAAGACGCTGCTCGCCAAGGCCGTCGCGCACGAGTCGGGCGCGGTCTTCTATTCGCAGTCGGCGGCATCGTTCGTCGAGATGTTCGTCGGGGTCGGCGCGGCCCGGATCCGGCGCCTCTTCAAGTCGGCACGCAAGCACGCTCCGGCGATCATCTTCATCGATGAGATCGACGCGGTCGGTGGGCACCGCGGCTCGGACATCGGCACCAGCGAGCGGGACCAGACTCTCAACCAGCTGCTCGTCGAGATGGATGGCTTCGCGTCCACCGCCGACGTCGTCGTGATCGCCGCCTCCAACCTGCTCGAGAAGCTCGACCCGGCGCTGCTGCGGCCCGGCCGCTTCGACCGCCAGATCTTCGTCTCCGCTCCCGACGTCGCCGGCCGCGAGCGGATCCTGCGCGTCCATTCCCGCAACAAGCCGGTCGCCGAGGCAGTCGACTTCGGGCTGCTCGCCCGTCAGACGGCGGGCCTCACCGGGGCCGACCTCGCCAACATCTGCAACGAAGCGGCGATCTTCGCCGGCCGCCGCGGTGGCGACACGGTCGAGATGGCCGACTTCGACACCGCGCTCGAGCGCGTCATCGCCGGGATGCAGTCCCACCGGCGCCTCTCCCTGCACGAGCGTCGTGTCGTCGCCTATCACGAGGCTGGCCACGCCGTCTGCGGCGAGCTGCTGCCTTCGGTGGATCCGGTTCACCGCATCTCGATCATCCCCCGCGGACGAGCGCTCGGCTACACGCTCAACCTGCCGGAGGAGGACCGCTACCTGAAGACGCGCGAGGAGCTCATCGACTTGATGACCATGCTGCTCGGCGGACGCGCGGCCGAGGACCTCGTGATCGGTTCGATCACCAACGGCGCTGCCGACGACCTCAGCCGCGTCACCGGCATCGCACACTCGATGGTCCATGAGTGGGCGATGGGCACCGGGATCACCTCGATGCGGGTCGAGGAGGGCAAGACCTCGGACTCACTGCGACGCACCATCGACGACGAGGTGCGGGAGCTCGCCGACGAGGCGATGCGCTCGGCGGCCGAGCTGCTCGCCGCGCACCGCCCGCAGCTCGACCAGCTCGCCAACAAGCTGCTCTCCGAGGAATCGCTCGAGCGCGAGGACATCGACCGCGTCATGTCCGGCGTGCCGCAGGCGCGTCCCGCTCGCCGTCCTCAGAGCCATCTGGGCATCGCCGCCGCCGACCCCGGCGACGGCCCGACGACGCCCCGCTGAGCCCCTCGCGCCCCGGGGCGACGGGCCGGAGCGGGACAATCCCGCCTCGTGACTTCGACCGCGTCCGCACGGCGCATGCGAGGATCGGCCGACGCCGGATCGCCTGTGAGGCAGTCCCGGCGCCGGGAGGGCGTGCTCGCACTCGCCTTGTACGTCGTGCTCGCGCTCGTGCTGATCGGACGCGCGGCGCTCGGCGCGGGCACCGGGCTCAGATCCGGGACGCTCGGGACCGGACCCGACGTGCAGATCTTCGTCTGGGGGCTGCGCTGGTGGCCGCACGCGATCGGCCACGGCCTCGACCCACTGCGCTCCTCGCTGGTCTGGCCGCCGGCGGGCGGCGCGGTGCTGTGGTCGACGACCGTGCCGGTGCTGAGCCTGATCGCCACCCCGCTCACGCTCGCGTTGGGATCGCTCGCGGCCTGGAACGTGCTGGTGGTGCTCGCGCCCGCGGTCGCGGCGTGGGCGGCGTGGCTGCTGTGCGCCGAGCTCGGTGCCAGCCCCGCGCCGGCGACCTTCGGCGGGGCCCTGTTCGGCTTCGGGTCATTCGTGCTCTGCGAGGACATCGCGCACCTGCAGCTCTCCGCGTGTGTGCTGGTGCCGCTCGCGGTGTGGGTGGCGGTGCGCGGAGTGCGCGGCAGGGCCTCGTCGCCGTCGCTCGCCTGTGCGGGCGCGGCCATCCTCGTTGCGCAGTTCCTGATCTTCCCCGAGTTGCTCGTGACGCTCGGCCTGATGGCGCTGGTCGGCCTGGCGCTCGGGCTGTGGTTGCTCGACGGACAGCGCGACGCACTGCTGCGCACCGCCCGCCCCCTGGCGGCCGGCGCGGTCGCCGGCGCGATCCTCATCTCGCCGCTCGTGGTGGAGATGCTCACCCATGTGCCCCGCAGCTCGAGCGGCGCGGTCGCCTGGCCGGTCGACGCGCTCAACCTGGTCGTTCCCACAGTCCGCGCGGCGGTCGGCGGCTCGGCGCTGACGGGGATCTCGAGTCGCTTTCCGGGCAACTCCGCGGAGCAGACCGGCTACCTCGGCCTTCCGCTGCTGCTGGTGGTCCTCGCGTGGGGGTGGCGCGAGCGCCGCGGCGGGTGGGCGCCCCAATCCCGTTTGCTGCTCGCCCTGCTCGCCGTCGCCCTGCTCCTCGCGCTCGGATCGTCACTGACCGTCGATGGAACGCGCACGATCTGGCTGCCGTGGGCGGCGCTGGCGCGACTGCCGTTCCTGCGCGACGCCCTCCCGGCGCGAATGATGATCTACGTCTGGCTATGCGCGGCGGTGATCGCCGCCCGCTGGCTGAGCGACGCGCGGATACCCGGCGCGCTCAAGGCGGCCGCGATCGTCCTGATCGCGGTCTCGCTCGCACCCGCCGCGTGGCCGTTCCAGCCGGCCCCCGCTGCCGCTCGCAGCGCCGGGGTCCAGCGCTCGCTGCGCGGGCAGCGCGTGCTCTCGCTGCCGTTCTTCGACGTCCGTGACCGCGGATTGCTCGTCCAGGAGCACAGCGGTTTCCGCTTCGCGCTGATCGACAGCTGGTTGCAGCTGCGACCGCACGGATGGGCGCCCAGCCTGCCGGGAACGGCGCTCACCGACGTCGCGCTGTCGCGCTTGCACGGCCGCGCGGCGAGGCGCTTCGTGGCCGAGCTCCGAACGGCGGGCATCACCCGGCTGCTGCTGTGGGAGGAGCCGCCGGGGCTGCTGGGTGCACTGCACCTGCCGTACAAGCGGACCGCCGGCGTCGTGATCGTCCGCGTGCCTCGTTCCTGACCGCTGGCGATATCGTGGCCACGATGCTGAGTGCGATCGACCACGTCGGGGTGGCTGTGCCGTCGATCGACGACGCGCTGCCGTTCTATCGCGACGTGCTGGGCATGGAGCTCGTGCATCGCGAGACGGTCGAGGAGCAGGGCGTGGCGGCGGCGCTACTCGATGTCGGGGAGAGCCACGTCGAGCTGATCGAACCGCTCTCCGCCGACGGCGGCGTCGCTCGCTTCCTCGCGGACCGAGGCGCCGGCCTGCACCATGTCGCCTACCGCGTCCCCTCGATCGAGCAAGCACTCGCGGCCTGCCGCAGCGCGGGGCTGCGCCTGATCGACGAGCAGCCGCGCACGGGCATCCGTGGATCGCGGGTCGCCTTCCTTCACCCCAAGGCCAGCGGCGGTGTGCTGACCGAGATCGTCCAGCCGTGAACAAAGGATCATTGATATGAGCGATGACGAGAAGCCGCAGAAGATCAGCATCGGGTTCCTCGGTGGGCAGGTGCTCACCGCCCGGGTCGCCGACGACGAGCTCGCCAAGCTGCGCTCCGCCCTGAACGCCGGCGGCTGGCACGACATGACCGCCGAGGACGGGACGGTCGCGGTCGACCTCTCCAAGGTCGTCTACGTGCTCGTCGACCACGAGGGCCACCGCGTCGGCTTCGGAAGCTGATCGGTGACGGCCGTGCTCCCCGGGCTCATCCTCCAGCATGCGGCGACCGGGCCGCCCGGCCGCCTGGGCGCGTGGGCGGATGCGCGCGGCCTGGCCTACCAGGTCCACGACAGCTCAGAGGTCCCGCCCGAGTTCGATGCGCGCACGTTCTCGTTCATCGCCTCGCTGGGGTCCGCGCGCTCGGCGAACGAGACTGACGTCGGGTGGGTCGCGGCCGAGATCGAATTGCTGCGCCACGCCATCGACGCCGGCGTCCCGGTCCTCGGGTTGTGCTGGGGCGGGCAGGCGCTGTCAGCGGCGCTCGGGGGCACCGTCAGCGCTGCGCCACTGCACGAGAAGGAGTGGATCGCGGTCGAAAGCGTCGACCCCGAGATCCCCGCCGGGCCGTGGCTGCACTACCACACCGAGATCTTCACGGTGCCCCGGGATGCGGTCGAGCTCGGCCGCAGCCCTGCGGGGCCCGCCGCGTTCCGGATCGGGCCTCACCTCGGCCTCCAGTTCCATCCGGAGGCCGACGCACACATGGCCGACGTCTGGGCCGCCAAGGACCCGGACCAGACCGACGCCTCACGCGCCGCGCTCGCCGCCTCCGGCGAGCGCTGGGACGGTCCGGCGCGGGACCTCGCGATGGCGCTGTTCGACGCCTGGTGGGCGCGAGCGAGCGCTCAGTCGCCACATTCGACGCTCAGCGCCTGAGCGGCGCCGGGCCTCGAACACGCGGCGCTCAGCGAACGGCGCCCGGCCCTGTGCGATCGCCGCGGACCATCAGATGTAGTCCGGCCTCGACGAGCAGCAGGCCAACGCGCTCGCGCGCGCCGGGAACGGTGCCGCGGGGACGACGGGAGCTGCGGTAACGCTCGGCGTGGCGCTCGGTGGCGAGGGCATGATCTTGAAGCGGGTTCATTGTCCACCTCCTAGGGGCGGGCTGACGGGGTAGTTGAAAAGCAGCGTCTCGACGGGCAGTGAGCCCTCGGGGCGCAGGGACGGATCGGTTCGGCGCTCCTCGAAGCGGGTCATCAGAATCTCGAGCAACTGCTCGTTGAGCTCCTTGAGCTCCTCGGCGGTCAGCCACATCAGGCTTTCCGAATGGGTGCTCGCGCTTCGCCACTCCCGCGGGTAGCTGGAGCGGGTGTCGCGCCAGTGCTCGAGCCGGCGCAGCTGGTTCTCGCGCCACAGCCGGGCGAGCGTGCCGGCGGCCACCGCGGCCTCGGGATCGTCGTTGTCGCTCGAGATGTTCAGTCCTCGGTTGGCCAGGCGCCACGGCCGTGAGCGTCCCTTCCCGCCCCCGGCCTCCTCGACCAAGCCGTACTTGGCGAGCTGACGAAGGTGGAAGGAGCACGTCGTCGGGCTCTCGCCGATCTGGTCACCGGCCTCCGTGGCCGTTATCGGACCCTCGACCGAGAGAGCCTCCATCAAGGCGACGCGCACGGGATGTGCGAGCGCCTTCAGCGTCCGGGCATCGTTGACCTGACGCAGACCGTCGACCGATGACTGGCGCTTCTCGTTGGGCTGCTGCTCACTCATGCTCTCGAGAATAGTCTCTCGAGAGCTTTCTGTCAAGAGATTTCTCTCGACATCTTCCTCTCGACGGCTTTCTCTCGAATCAGCGGGTGAACAGCGTCGAGAGCACGACCTGGGTCACCGTGCGGGTGACGCCTGGCGTGGCCCGGATCCGTTCGAGCGCGAGTTCCAGCGCCTTTGTGTCCTCAGCCATCACGTGCAGGATCGCGCTCGCCTCGCCGGCCACGGTGTGCGCGGAGACGACGCCCGGCTCGGTGGCGACGGCGGCGCGCACCCCCGCCGCCGACAGGCCGCCGTCGCAATACAGCGCGACGAACGCCTCCGCCAACCAGCCGAACGCCTCGGGATCGACGGTCGCCGTGTAGCCGAGCACCACCCCCTCCCGCTCGAGGCGGTCGACGCGCCGTTTCACCGCGGGCGCGGACAGATGGACGTGACGCCCGATGTCCTGGAACGAACGTCGCGCGTTCTGCCGCAGCAGCGCAACGATTCTTCGATCAGTTGGGTCCACAGGCGGGTCATTCCTACCACAAACGCAACACATCCCCCTTGCTGTGACCGCTCAACCGATGGATCATTGTTCTCGAGCCGGGCCGGGAACGGCCCGGCGTTGCGATTGGGGACCCACCCACAACGGGTCACGGTTTCGTGGTGTCTGGGGAGGCATCGCGTTGCATGGACGCGGATCGCGACGTGTCGCTGCAGGAGGCGATACGTCGCCATCCCGTTCGTTTCTGCCTTCGGAGTCCGCAGCTGTGCGTGGCGTTCGGAGCTTGTGCGTGGCGTTCGTCTGTGGCATTCCGTGACGCCGGCGTCAAGCGGCGCTTGCGTGCGACGCGTGGGCAGCGACGGCGGACCGGGCACCGTCGCGTCCCACACGCGGCGGTCGGGATCGCCCGTGGGCAACCGCGGCGGATGGGGCGCCGTTTCGTCCCGCACGTCGGCGAGCGGTGTGCGGGCAGCACTTCGGCCCAGGCGCGGGCGGTCCGTGGCGCCTTCGGGCGGAAACGCTGACTGGGACAGTAGCTCGGCCCGGAGGTCCGTCGCTGGGATCACGCGTGGGCTGGAGTGCTGGAGCCCCGCTCGGCCCGAGACGGTCCGGATCACCCACGTGCGACAGCCGCCGACCGCGTGTGGGGAGAACGGGCCGCGGGCCACACACGATCACCCACTCCTCGCCGCCGACTGAAGGGAGTGCGGGATAGGGATTGCGGGTGCAACCCAATCGCCCACGCTCCCCGCACACGCACCGCGCGTGAGGAAAAATGCCCTCGCCCCGGCGACCCCCGGCCGTCAAAGAGTCCCAGTGGCGCGAGGTCGTGCACACGAAGTGGGTCCGACCTCACCGCTCAGTAGCGCGCCCGGCGGCCGCAGTCACAGCAGCGCCACCCACCCCACACGGCAGACCAACCAAACAGCGCTGCTTTGACGGCCGACGACGGGTGCGCGACCTCGCAAACGCTGCACACCACCACCCCGCTCGGCACGTCTCCTACAGTCTCTCGCCGTTGTCGCCCACCGACCTCGACACCCGGCTGCTCATGCTCGCCCGCACTCGCGGCCACACGCCCGCGCGTGAGCGTGCAGTCGCGGCGTTCTCCCGCACCGGTGAGCACGCCGCCGGCTGGCTGGCGCTCGGGCTCACGGGCGCCGCGGCCGAGGCCAAGCGCCCCGAGCGACGGGCGACATGGCTGTACGGAACCGGAGTCGTCGCCGCGTCGTACGCACTCAACACCGGGATCAAGTTCGTGGTGCGCCGCCCGCGCCCCAACCTGCCTGGGCTCGAGCCGCTCACCTCGACCGTGACCGGGCTGTCGTTCCCGAGCGCGCACGCCACCACGAGCTTCGCCGCCGCCCGCATCTACGGCTCGCTCGTGCCCGCCGCGCCGCTGTATGCGGTTGCGGTGCTGATCGCGCTCAGCCGCATCTACCTCGGAGTCCACTACCCCTCCGACATCCTCGCCGGGGCGCTGTTCGGGACCGGGCTTGCGGCCGTGGCGGGAGCGATGGAGGTGCGCCGATGCCGATGAAGGTCGGGATCGTCGGGATGCCGAACGCCGGCAAGTCGTCGCTGTTCACAGCGCTCACCGGGGTCGCCGCCGAGGCGGCCAACTATCCGTTCACGACGATTGAGCCGAACATCGCGATCGTGCCCGTCACCGACGAGCGCCTGGAGCGCGTATCGGCCACGGTCCGCGCCTCGAAGATCGTCTGGGACACGATCGCCTTCCACGACATCGCCGGGCTCGTCGCCGGAGCGCACAAGGGCGAGGGTCTTGGCAACCAGTTCCTCGCCAACATCCGCGAGACCGACGCGATCGTCCACGTCGTCCGGGCCCATGCGGATGAGGGCGTCGTGCACCCGGAGGGTCGGGTCGACCCGCTCCACGACATCGAGACGATCGAGACCGAGCTGATCTTCGCCGACCTCGAGCAGGCCGAGCGCCGTCTCGAGCGGGTCGTGCGCGTCGCCCGCAGTGGCGACCGGCACGCCGTCGCCGAGGAGAAGTGGCTGCGCGGGGTGGTCGAAGCGCTGCAGGCCGGCCGCCCGGCCCGCACGGTGCCCGTCCCCAATGATGCCGGCGACGCGATGTCGCTGCTGTCGCCGCTCACCGCCAAGCCGGTTCTGTTCGTGGCCAATGTCGAGGAGGGCAGCGACGAGGTCCCGCCGGCGATCGCGGAGTACGCGGAGTCGGTCGGAGCGCGTGCGGTTGCCGTGTCGGCGCGGCTGGAAGCCGAGCTCTCCGAGCTCTCCGAGGAGGACGCGGCCGCGATGCGCGCCGATCTCGGCCTCAGCGAGTCGAGCCTGGAGACGGTCGTGCGCGGCGCGTTCTCGCTGCTGGACCTGGTGGCGTTCTTCACCGCGGGCGAGGACAAGCCCGCGCAGTCGTGGCATCTGCGGCGGGGACTGTCGGTCTGGCACGCCGCCGGGCAGATCCATTCCGACATCCAGAAGGGCTTCGTCCGCGCCGAAGTGGTGGGATGGGAGGCGCTGGTCGACGCCGGTGGCTACGCAGGGGCGCGGGAGCGCGGCACGCTTCGGTTGGAGGGTCGCGACTACGCGGTCGCGGACGGTGACGTGATCACCGTCAAATTCACGCCCTGAACGGGCGCGAGCGCATGTGAGCGCTCACAGCGCTCCTCGCCTCGAACAACCGTCGAGGAGGCCCCAACTCTGAGCAACTTTCGTCTGCTCTTGCCGACGAAATACGTCCACGCGGCTTGACGCCGCCTGTGTGACTCTGGACACTTGGATAGTGCAAACCGCTACAAGGTCTTCAACCATGACCGACATGAATCGTTCGCTTACACCTTCACGCATGATGCTGCTGACAGGCTCCACCTCGCCGAGCGCAGGGCGCGCCGGCGTGGCCGTCAAGCGGTACCGCCTCGCGCGGGCACGGCTCGACGGACGGCCCGTCGCGCGGCCTCAGAGCTCGGCTAGTGAGCCGGCTCGCGAGAGCCGCTCGGCCAGCCTGATCATGGAGTAGTCGCGCGCGGCGCGCTCGCCGCCCGCCAGGTCGGTTTCCCGGTCATCCGGAAGCTGGACGGCGGGCAGGCGCAGCGTCGCGATCTCACGGAACGCGCGCAGCGCCTCGGCGTGCTCGGTGAGGGCCGCCGCGACGCGTGGCCGCTCGCCGTCCGCGTTCGCGATCGCGCCCTCCAGTGACCCGTGGCGCGCGAGCAGGTCGGCGGCCGTCTTGGCGCCGATCCCCGGCGCCCCCGGCAGCCCGTCGGAGGGGTCGCCGCGCAGCGCGATGAAATCAGGAACGAGCCCCGGCACGATGCCGTAGCGGCGCTCGACCTCCGCGGGGTCGACCGTGTCGAACCCCTGCTTGCCCTGCGCGAGGAAGACGACGCTCACGCTCTCGGAGGCGCATTGGTACATGTCGCGGTCGCCGGTCATCACCAGCGCACGGCCACCGCGCTCGGATTCGGCGAGCGCCAGCGCACCCAGCAGATCGTCCGCCTCGAGATCGTCTGAACCGAGGCTCGCCCACCCGAACGCCTCCACGAGCGCGGGGGCGCGATCGAACTGCCATTGCAGCGCGTCCGGGACCGGCGGTCGCGCCGCGTGATAGTCGGGGTACAGCTCGGTGCGGTAGTGCGCCGCCTCCGCCCCCCAACACACGACGACCGCGCGCGGCCGCGTCTCGACGGCGATCCGCAGGATCAGGTTGACCGCCCCGAGCAGTGCGTTCACCGGATGCCCGTCGCCGTCGGTGATCGAGTCCGGCAGCGCGAAGAACGATCGGTACAGGACGAACGGGCCGTCAATCGCAAGCAGCGGCGCCGGGGAGTTGACCATCACCGGACTGTATGTCACAAGCCCGGCGGAGCCGGGGCGCGCTTACGAACCAGGTTGCGACGCCCCGTCCTCGGCGAGCGTGAACCGCGAGACGAGCCCGAGCAGCTCCTCGGAGTCGTGGGCGAGCTGGCCGGAGAACCCGACGATCTGCTGGGTGGAGGCGCTCGTCTGCTCGGTGGAAGCGCTCACCTCCTCGGTCGAAGCCGATGCCTGCTCGGCCACCGCGACCGCGTCCGCGATCTCGTCCTGGACGCGCTGCGAGCTGACCGAGACCCGGTCGATGACCGCGATGATCTCGTTGGCCCGCAGCGACACGTCCTCGACGGAGTCGCCGAGCTGCTCGAAGGACTCACGAGCGGCCGCCATCGTCGCCACGCCGTCCTCGGTGGTCTGGGCGCCGCCCTCGACCACACCGATCGCACGGGTCGTGTCCGACTGGATGTCGGAGATCAGCCCGGCGATCGACGAGGCGGCGTCCTGGGCCTCCTCGGCGAGCTTGCGGACCTCCTCAGCCACGACCGCGAAGCCGCGGCCGGTCTCGCCAGCGCGCGCCGCCTCGATCGCCGCGTTGAGCGCGAGCAGATTCGTCTGCTCGGCGATGCCGGAGATCGTGGTGATGATCCCGTCGACCTTCTCTGACTTTGCTCCGAGGTCGCGGATCGCGTGGGTGACCTCGGCGCTGGAGGAGCGCATCGCCTCCATCGCGTTTGAGGCACGGCCGACGGTCTCGACGCCCTGCTGGGCCATCGACCGCGCGGCCTCGGTGAGCTCGGCGGTCCGTCGCGCGGCCTCGACGCCGGCGTCGGCAGCGGCCACCATCTCCTCGGTGAGCACCCGGGCGCTGGTCATCGCGCGCACCTGGCGCTCGGCGCCCTGGGCGACGTCCTCCATCGCGCGAGCGATCTCGGTGACCGCGCGTCCGGCCTCCTCGGAGGTCGACGCCATCTGCTGAGAGGAGGCGGCGACGGTGTCCGAGGTCGAGTGGATGCGCCGGATCAGCGTCGTCATGTGATCGCGCATGCTCGCGATCGCGAGGCCGAGCTGGTCGCGCTCGGAGCGGACCGGAACCTCGGCGTCGAGACGGCCGGCGGCGATCTGGTCGGCGACCGAGGCCATCTCGGAGAGATAGTTGGTGATCTGCCCGAAGCTCCGGGCGACGTCGCCGATCTCGTCACTGGTCGCGGCAGGGATCTCGACGTCGAGGTCACCGGCGCTGAGCGTCTGCCCGGCGCGGCCGACCGCGCTCGCCTGGCGGGCAAGGCGGGTGGCGACGAGCGTCACCACGAGCCCGACGAGGAGCACCACGATCGCCGCGATGATCAGCAGCCAGGTCCGGAGCACGTGGGCGCTGGCCAGGATCTCCCCGTTCGGCGCGACGCTGATGAAGCCCCAGCCACCGGCCTTCACCGGCGCGTAGAACATCGTCACGTTCTGGCCGCTCAGCGGGTCACGGGCTTGGACCGAACCCGTCTTTCCGGCGCGCAGGGCGGCGTCGATCTTCGCGAAGGCGGGTGTATGGGTCGACTTCGCCAGCTGGAGCAGTGTCTTGTGACCGACGAGCTTGTGGTTGGGATAGGAGACCAGCAGGCCGCCGTGGCTGACGACGAAGCTGTAGCCGTGCTGCAGGATGCGGATCGAGCTGACCTTGCGGTCGAGCGCCTTGAGCAGGACATCGATGCCCGCGACGCCGACGAAGTGGCCGTCGTGGTGGATCGGCACAGTGGTGCTGGCGAGCAGCGACCCCTCCCACAGGTAGGGCTCGATGTAGCTCGGCCCGTTGGATTGCTCGGGCTGATGCCACCACGCGAGGCTCTGGTAGTTGCCGGCCATGCCGTAGCTCAGGTTGTTCTTGCCGCCGAGCCGGTTCCAGTAGCTGCCGAAGATCCCCTGCTTGTTCGATCCCGGGGTGTTCCTGTAGGGAGCGTCGTTATCGAACTTGTTGGGCAGATAGTCGATGTAGGCGCCCGCGATGCTCGGGTTCTGGATGAGGATCTCGTGCTCGACCGCCATCACCTGCGCGCGGCTGGTGCCGATCATCTCGCCACCGGCGTCCGCCTCGGTCTGCGCGATGCTCATCCGCGACACGACCTGGCCGTTGAAATCTGCCGCCTCGGACCGGTTGAGGTTGGCGATGCTGCGGGACACGCTCGTGCGCTGCGCCGAGGACACCTTGTTGACCGCGATCAGCGTCATCGCCGCCACGGCGAGCGCGACGACCGGGATCACGGGAAGCAGCAGCTTGGTGCGGATCGAGCGCGGCGGCTTGATCCGCAGCGAGCGCTGGGGCACCTGTTGCACGGGACGGCCTTTCTCAGACGTTCGTTCGGACTGCCTCGGTGCTCGGCCGCCCAGAGCCGAACTTGAACGAATCGGTACCTCGGAGACGTCGCGCTCAGCCCGAGCCGACCGAGAAGCGCGCGTCGGTGGAGAGCAGTCCGAAGGACTGCGCCAGCTGTGGGCCGCTGACGGCCGTCACGCCACCGGTCCCGATCACCCGGGCCGTGATCACACGCGGCGAGACGCCATGCCGGGTGACAACGATCCGCCGCAGCCGGCCGCGGACCAGCGAACCGAGCTCGCGCGTCGCCGCCGCCACGCTCAGCGTCACCGTCCAGCGGTGATAGGGGTCGCCGGCGGCGCCGTCGTAGGGATCGGGGACGCCGACGAGCCATGGCTCCGGTGACGCCCCCGCCCACACGTTCTGGATCGACTCCGTCTCTCCGCCCGAGCTCGCGAAGAAGTAGGTCGTCACCGGCCTGCCGCCGTAGGTGACGACCTGGCCGGAGGTCGCAGCCACCGCCGCGTTCGTCGGCGCGGTCTCGGCCGTGGCGCCGCCGTACATCTGCGAGCGCGTGTCGTCGTAGAGCGAATAGCCGCTGCCGTCGACGTTCGTGGTGAGCGCGTACGTGCGCGCGGCGATCGCCTGCGCCTCGAGCGCGGCCGGTGCCCAGGAGGCCTCCATCTCCTCGGCGACGACGCCGCGCACGTAGTCGTCGAGGCCGACCACGTCCACGGTCTGGACTTGGCCGGTCGGGGTGGCGGTGAAGCGCAGCGCGCCTCGGTAGTGGTGCCCGGCGGTTGCCAGCGGGCCGGGACCCGTGACCGTCAACGGTCCACTCACGGTGGCGACCGTCCGCCCGGACGGGGAGACGACCCGCAGCCCGACCGCGGAAGCGGCGACGGTGTAGGTACCCGCGGCGCTCAGCCGTGCCGAGCCGGCCCGCGTCGCCCCGCTGAAGGAGGCGCGCCCGGTCCCGATCAGCACGCGCACCGGCTCCGTGGGGTTGGCGTGTCCGAGCGTCGTGCCCTGGTAGTAGTGGGCGAGGATCTGAGCGGCCGTGGCACCGTGGACGGCGTAGCCCTGCGCCCCGTACTGGCTCATGCCGACGCCGTGGCCGTCGCCGCCGCCGTCGATCACGACCTGCCCCGGCTTCGCGCGGGTGGTCGTGATGCCGCTCCGCGTCGAGCCGCCTCCGGTGCCCGAGCCGCCCGGTCCCGAACCGGTGAGCCCGGATCCCCCGCCGCCGCCGGTGGCGGCGCTCGCCAGCCCGGTACCCCCGGAGTCGTCGGCCGCCCGAGAGCGGGACGCCCACGCAGCGTGGACGGGCGCCGCGACGACGGCCAGCAGGGCGAGAACGGCTGCTCTGCCGAGCCGGGCGCGAGCAGGAGTGAGGTAGGGTGGCGTCATCGTGAGCACTCGCAAGGCGTCGGATGTGTTCGTGCAGTGTCTCGAAGCCGAGGGGGTGCAGTATGTCTTCGGGATCCCGGGTGAGGAGACACTTGACCTGAACGAGTCGCTCGCCGACTCCTCGGTGCGCTTCGTTCCGGTCCGCCACGAGCAGGGCGGGGCGTACATGGCCGACGCCTACGGCCGCCTGACCGGCCGCGCTGGGGTCTGCCTGGGCACGCTGGGGCCGGGTGCGACGAACCTGGTGACGGCGGTCGCCGACGCGTTCCTGGACCGAGCGCCGCTGGTCGCGCTGACCGGCCAGTCCGATCTCGAGCGCATGCACAAGGAGTCACACCAGTACATCGACCTGATCGGGATCCTACGTCCAGTCGTGAAATGGAACGCCCGCGTGTCGAGCCCGGAGATCGTCCCGGAGGTCGTGCGCAAGGCGTTCAAGGTCGCCGAGTCCGAGAAGCCCGGCTCGACCCACCTGGAGCTGCCCGAGGATGTGATGTCGCGGCCGCTCGATGCCAAGCCGCTGCCCCCGCACGCGCCCGTGCAGCCCGAGCCGGCGATGCGCGAGGTGCAGCGCGCGACCGAGATCATCATGGCCGCCGAGAACCCGGTGATCCTCGCCGGCAACGGCGCGATCCGCACCCACGCGAGCCGCGCACTGCGGGCGTTCGTGCACACGACCGGCATCCCGGTCGCGGAGACCTTCATGGCCAAGGGCCTGATCGACTACGAGGACTCGCATGCACTCGGGACCGTCGGCCTGCAGTCCCGTGACTACGAGATGGCGGGCTTCGACGACGCCGACGTGGTGATCTCGGTCGGCTACGACCTCGTCGAGCACAAGCCCGAGAACTGGAACCCCAAGCAGAACAAGCAGATCGTCGTAATCGACACCGTGCCGGCCGAGATCGACGAGTTCTTCGTGCCCGCCGTCGAACTCGTCGGCGACATCGCCAGCGTGCTCGCACGGCTGGCGGCCGGGTGCAGCCGCCGCACGTCCGGGCCCCCGGAGTCAGATCGGCTGCGCGAACTGACGCTCGGGGCGCTGCGCGACGGGGCACGCGACGACCACTTCCCGATGCGCCCCGCGCGCGTGCTCGCCGACCTGCGCAGCTTGCTCGGGCGCACCGACCTGCTGATCTCCGACGTCGGCCTGCACAAGCTGTGGATCGGGCGCGTGTTCCCCGCCCACGAGCCGGGCACGGTGCTGATCGCCAACGGGCTGGCCGGCATGGGCTTTGCTCTGCCGACGGCGATCGCCGCCAAGCTCGTGCACCCCTCGCGCCACGTGGTCACCGTGTCCGGCGACGGCGGCTTCCTGATGAACTGCCAGGAGCTTGAGACCGCCGTCCGGCTGCGCACGCCGGTCGTCAACGTGATCTGGGAGAACCAGCAATTCGGCTCGATCGTGTGGAAGCAGGACAAGAAGTTCGGGCGCCACTTCGGCGTCGACTTCGGACCGACCGACTTCGTCAAGCTCGCCGAGGCATTCGGCGCCGCGGCGTGGCGCTGCGCCGACGCCGAGGACTTCGCGGTCCGGCTCCGGCACGCGCTCACGCTCGACGTGCCATCGGTGATCGTCGTGCCGATCGACTACTCGATCGACGTCGCGATCTCGCGCGAGCTCGGCGCCGAGACGGTCGCCACCTGAGCGCCGATCCCTCAGCGGCGCTCCGAATAGTCAGATGATTTTCTCGGCACACCGAAAACTGTGCTAGGTTGCCGCTCGTTCGAGGCGGGGTTCCGATGGAGGCTCCGCCGACTATCAGAGCAGTGAGGCAGGGCGCAGGGGGCTCGCGGGATCGACCTCGTGCCGTCTCACGTGGGCAATCGGCTGCGCATGCAGCCAGAAGGGGCATCATCTATGAGAAGTGGCTTCAAGCCGTCGGCGCGGCGCGTGCTCGCCGGCGCGACCGGACTGCTGGCAGCGGGCGGGACGATGGCGGCGCTGAGCGTGTCCGCGCACGGCGCGGCCGCGCCGTCGGAGAAGGTCAGCACGACCGGCAAGGACGCGGGCACCTGTGGGAAGGCCGCGTGCAAGACGATCAACTACGCGATTTCTCAGGCGGCCCCGGGAGAAGTGATCCACGTCGCGGCCGGGACATACGACCAGACGGTCGATGTCAACAAGGCGGTCCGGATCCTCGGAGCCGGAGCGTCGAGCACGACCATCGACGGCGCCGGACTGGATCCGACCAACAGCGGCTATTACGGGGTCGTGTACGTCGGCAGCGCGGGCGGCGCGGTGACCGTCAGCGGCTTCAAGATCACCAACCCGTACCCGGACCTCTACACCGGCGGGGAGCCGGAGGCAGTGGCGCTGGCCGATCCGAACGCCGGCGACCAGGTCTCGATCATCGATGACAACATCACCGAGGGATCGGCCGACACCGGTGCCTCGACCGATTTCCCGATCGGGATCGACACCTTCCTGAACGCGGCGCAGACCACGATCTCGGGCGACCAGATCAGCGGGTTCTTCCAGGGTGCGCTGCTCGAGGACAACGGCCCCGCGACGGTCAGCGGCAACACGTTCAAGAGCCTGATCTCGAACTCGGACAGCGGCACGACCTATCCCGCCGAGGGGCTGTTCTTCCTTGCCGACGGGGGCGGGACGTACGACAACCAGGACGCCGGCGGGAACACGTTCTCCGGCTACTCCGGCGACGGCATCGACGAGAGCGCCGGGTACACCGGCGGGTACGTGACCGCCGGCTGCGTCGCCAACGGCTCGATCGGCACCTCGCTCACCGGCAACACGTTCGCGCTGACCGGCGGAAACGCCGCCACCGGGATCCTGCTGGAGTCCAACGGAACCGGCAACAACCTGACCGGAGCCGTGAACGGCAACAAGGGCTCCGTGACCGCGCCGAGCAACGCGATCGAGGTCCAGGCGACCGCCATTCCCGCAACCCCGCCCAACACCGACTGCGGTTCGTACTCGCAGAGCAACGGCGGCGGCGGCACGACCGACGTGACCGAGAACAACGACAACATCACGGTCAAGGCGGCTACAGACGGGACCGCGAACCGTGCGACCGGGTTGGCTGGTCGCAAGGTCGGCGCCCTGCACGTGCCGCACTTCCACAAGTAGGCGTAGGCAATAGCGCTCGCGGGCGGGGCGCCGGTGACCGGCGCCCCGCCCAGCCCATCGCTCAGCTGTTGCCGAGCGCCATCTTGTGCAGGTCCATCGCCTGGTTGTAGGTGTCCTCGTCGACGCCCTTCTCGTAGGCGACCTCGCGCAGCATCCGCCCCGAGCTGGCGGCCTCCTTGACGATCTCCCCCGCCTTGTCGTAGCCGATGTAGGGGTTGAGCGCCGTGGCGGCGGCAAGCGTCGACTCGGCGGAGCGGTGGCAGCCCTCCTCGTTGGCCTGGATGCCGTCGACGCACTTTTCCTTGAAGGCGCGTGCGGTGGCCGCGAGCAGTCGGATCGACTCCAGCAGGTTGCGCGCGATCAGCGGGATGCGCACGTTGAGCTCGAAGTTGCCCTGCAGGCCACCGACTGTGATCGCGGCGTCGTTACCGATCACCTGCGCGGAGACCTGGAGCACAACCTCCGGGAGCACCGGATTGACCTTCCCCGGCATGATCGAGGAGCCCTTCTGCAACTCCGGCAGCAGGATCTCCCCGATACCCGCGCGCGGACCAGAGCCCATCAGCGCAAGATCGTTGGCGATCTTGGTGAGCGACACCGCGATCACCTTGAGCGCCCCGGACAGCTCGACGAGCGCGTCCCGGTTGCCCTGCGCCTCGAACGGGTCCTCGGGCGCGCGGATCTCCAGCCCGGTCGCCTCGGAGAGCTTGTCCCGCACGCGCGATGCGAACTCGGGGTGAGTGTTCAGTCCGGTACCCGTCGCGGTGCCGCCGAGCGGAATCTGCGCGACCTGGGGCAATGCGTTCCTCACACGCACCTGCGCCAGGCGGATCTGTGCCGCGTACCCGGAGAACTCCTGGCCGAGCGTGACCGGCACCGCGTCCATCAGGTGGGTGCGCCCGGACTTCACGATGTCGTGGAACTCCGCCGCCCGGGCGGCGAACGACTCCTCGAGTCCTGCCAGCGCCGGCAGCAGGTCCTCGGTGGCCTCCTGCAGCGCCGCGAGGTGCACGGCGGAAGGGAACACATCGTTGGAGGACTGCCCCATGTTGACGTGGTCGTTGGGGTGCACGGGTTGGGCGGGATCCGAATCAGCGAGGTTCGCGATCACCTCGTTGGCGTTCATGTTCGTCGAGGTGCCCGAGCCGGTCTGGAAGACGTCGATCGGGAACTGATCGTCGAACTCACCGGCGGCGACACGATCGGCGGCCGCGGCCACGCGCTCCGCGATCCCGCCGTCGAGCAGCCCGAGCTCGGCGTTGACGCGCGCCGCGGCGCCCTTGATCCGGCCCAGCCAGCGCACGACGGGGACCGGGACGCGCTCACCGGAGATCGGGAAGTTCCCAATCGCCTTGGTGGTCTCGCCCCCCCACAGCTGCTCGTTCTCCTGGAGGCTCATGTCGTCCTTTCGATCTCTGGGGGCATCCCGCCTGCGGAATCGCCCTGCTGACACAGCGAAAGCCTGTTCGCAACGCTACCGCTCACCTGCGCGCGGGAGCGGCGCCCGGACCCAACCGGTCAGCCGCAGAACGCGATCAGCTCTCGGGCGACGCCGACCGGGTCGTCGTAGGCGATCAGGAAGCCCGCTCCAGGCAGCGTGCGCAGTTGCCCGTCGGGCAGCAGATCAAGCGCCTCCCGCGCCGCCTCGATCGGGTGGGCGCGATCCTCCTCGGCCCACAGCAGCAGCACCGGCATCATCATCTCCGTGTACGCGTCGAGCAGGTCGCTCTGCGCCTCCACCGGCCAGCGCCGGGCGAATTTGGCCCAGGAACGCGCCCGGTTGCCGTTGCCACCCACGTCGGAGAAGGCGTGTCGGATGAGATCGCGCGCCGCCTGGTTGCGCTGAGCCGACAACCGCTCCCCGGTGGAGGGGCGGAAGACGAGCTTGGCCGCGTGGGCCAGTAGCCGGTCGAGGCCCGGCAGCGCTGCGAGCCGGCAGGCGACCCGCCACCCGGCACGCGCCGCCCAGAACTCGTCGCGCCGGTGCAGCCGGCTCCCCATCACGACCAACCGTTCCGGCGCCAGCGACCCCGCGGCGACCGCACGCAGCGCCAGTTCGGCGCCCAGGTCGTGGCCGGCGACCAGGCAACGCTCGCCCCCGACCTCGCGGCAGAACCCCGCGATCACGTCGGTCATCCACTCGGGCGAATACGGGTGCCGCGGGCGGTCCTCGGAGTCGCCGTGCAGCGGCAGATCCGGCAGAACCACGCGCAACCGGGCGGACAGGGGCGCGACGATCGGCTCCCATTCCCGGTGTGAGAGGCCCAGGGAGTGCAGCAGCACGAGCACCGGGCCGGTACCGGTCTCCCGGTAGGCGATTCGGGCGCCGTCGGTGTGGTGGTGGAGGCGCAATCGCATCGTCCGCCCGATCCTGCCAGCTCGTCTGGGTGCGTGGGGGAACGCGTGCAGAAGACCGAATTTGGGGAAATCGCGCCGCTCACGGTGCCCTTCGAGACCAGAGGTTGTGCAATTGCTGCAGAGGGTTGCGCAACCCTCCCGATCAGGCGTTCCAATGTGGTTCATGAGGAACATCAATGGCAGTCCGCTCGGCCTGTCGACCTCCCAGGCAGCACAGGCACTCGGCGTTTCGCTCGGGACCATCCGGCGTTGGTCGGACATGGGTTACCTCCAGTCCTACCGGACCCCAGGCGGGCAGCGCCGTTTCAGCCAGGAACAGATCAATCAGTTCCTGGGGACGCTTGAGCAGCCGGGGGTGGACCCTCTGCTGGAGCGCAAGAGCGCCTGATCGGCGCACAGGAGACTCGACGGCCCCCCGCCGGCGCGTGACTCACGCGCCGGCGGGCCGGCCGCCGTGAGCCCTGTCGCGCTCTCGTTCAAGCGTCCGGTGATCCGGACGCCTCTCGCCCGTCCGGGAACCCGGACGCCTCGCTAGCGGCCGGTCCCCGCCTGCTTGATGATCTGCTCGATCCCGAGCTCCTCGTCGAAGTCGACCGCGTCGGCGTGGCGGTAGTCGACGCCCTCGCCGGTAAGCAGGCTCGCCAGCACTTCGACGTAGCGCCCGTCGAGCTGGCTGCCGGACACGCGACGCAACTCGGTGAGCGCCTCGAACGAGCTCTGCCGTGTCCGGTAGGTGTCGCTGGCGGTGAGCGTGTCGTAGACCTCGGCGACGGCGATGATCTTGGCGATCTCGGGGATCTCCTCAGCGCGCAGGCGGCGGGGATAGCCGAGGCCGTCGATCCGCTCGTGGTGGCAGAGGACGATCTCCGCGACGGGCCCGTACATGCCGAGGTCGCGCAGCATGTCGGCGCCGAGCTCCGGGTGGCGCTGGATCGCCTCCCAATCCTCTTCGGCCAGCGGCCGTCCCCGCTCGAACACGCGGTCGGAGAGGGCGAAGCGACCGATGTCGTGCAGCAGCCCGGCGGCATGGGCAAGCTCGCACTCCGCCGCATCCATGCCCACCGCCGCAGCGATGTCCCGGGAGAAGCGGGCGACTGCGGCTGAGTGTCGCGCCGTGCGCTCGTCGCGGATGTCGAGCGAGCGCAGGAGCCCTGCGAGCACGCCCCAGGAAAGGGAGGCGTACTGTTCGGCGCGGTGGCGGGATTGCCGCAGCAGGTGGATCATGTACGAGAACGCGATCACCGCGGCGAGCGCGAATGCGATCCCCGCGGTCCCGATCTTGAGCTCGATGCCGACGCCGGCCACCCCGAGGGCGAGGCTGATCGCGGTGCTGGGCAACGGATCAATGAGGCCCTGGAGGCTCGGCCCACGTCCCACGGTGCCGTGCAGCGAGGCCATCACCAGCAGGATCGGGTAGCTCAGCAGATATCCGACCGCGCCCGCGATCGCGACCACGATGTAGAACCACGCGACGTTCTGCGGTGGCCAGGCGACCGCGTGGACGAGGATCCCCTCGGCGACCGCCGGCACGACGCACGCCGGGAGATTGACGGCGAGCTCGAGGGTGAGCGCGGTCCGGAACCGGATCGCCACGCACAGCTCGGTGAGAATCGCGGCCAGCCCCGCGGAGACCGGGCCGAGCAGCGCGGCCGCGAGCGCGATCACGACAACGGAGGGAACGACCTCCATGACACTTGCGTCGCCCTCGTAGAGCAGGCCGCCGAGCACGGAGGCGACGAGGATGATCGGGGTCAGCGCGCCGGTGCGATCCTTATAGGCCAGCGCTGCGCCCGCGAGGCAGCCGCAGACGATGACGGCCCCGGCAATCGCGACAATCGTCCGATTTAGACCGCCACCGTCACCGCGCCGGCCGAGCATCCAAGGGACGGTAGCGCCGGCGCGGTACGCCGCCAACAGATGTACGGGGTATTACTCGCCGATGCGGAAAATCACGGGGAACCCTCCTCCAGTCAGGGGTCGGAAATTGGCCCGGCGTTCCACCAACGCCGGAAATCGGTGCTTCAAGAAGGCATCGGGGGAGGCGCCTTCGGGGGGATCCTGTGCTGAAAGAGCGCAACTCGCGATGAAGAGCGCCCTCCACCTTGAGCGCATACTCTTTGCACAGTTTCTTGGTAGGGAACTCGTGCAATTTTAGATCCGGCCCCGACATTTGGCAATCGCACACAGCACCTTTGGAGGAAATGCGCTATTTGAAGACCTCAGAGGCTGCGCAACTTCTCAATGTGAGCCCCAATACGCTCCGTGCATGGGAACGGAGGTTCGGGTTCCCGAAGCCGCAGCGGTCACCCGGGAAGCACCGCCTGTTCACGCACGGCGAGATCGCGGCTCTCCGTGACGCACTCCAGGAGGGTCTGTCGATCTCCTCGGCAGTCTCCCGCGCACGCGAGGGGCTTGCCTCGGACGCCAACTCCCTGATCGGCGCACTCAGCTCGTACGAGCGCGACCGCGCCGACTCCGCAATCGAGGCCGCCTTGGCGATGCGCTCGGTCGAGCGGACCGTCGACGAGGTCGTCCTCCCGACGCTGGCCGAGATCCAGCGACGCCACGGCAGCGAGTCGGCCGCCTGGGCGTTCGCGGCCCACTGGGGGTCGGACTGGCTGCGGCGCGCGGTTCGGCTTGCGCCCGCGCCCATCCGTGACGTGGCGATCGTGATCGGCGATGCCACGCGCGACGAGCTCGATCCGGACAACTCCCACGTGCGCGCACTCGAGTTGCTGTGCGTCCGCGCCGGGATCGACGTTCTCTGCCTGTCGGCGCGCGGCGTCTCGGGGATCGGCGACGCGGTCGCGGTCCACCGGCCCGACCTGGTCGTGCTCGCCGGCGCCCACCTCGCCGACGACGCGGTGGCCCGCTGGGCCTACGCGATCCGGCTGGCGGCCGGCCCGCTCGGGATCGCGGTCTACCGCCGTGGCGATGGGCGCCGGACCGGCTCGACGACGGGCGCGCGCGTCCTGCCGAACGATCCGATCGGCGCCCATGAGCGCATCCTCGAGCTGGTCGAGAACCGTCCCCGGGAGGAGGAGATCGGCCGCTACCTCACGCCGCCGACGCGCCGCGCGAGCGCGATCTGATCCCCGGGCGCCCGCCCACCCGCCGCGATCGTCGCTTTTGTGACGCCTCGCCTGCAGTTTCCACTGCAGAAGTTGCGTTCATGTGCCGATACAGCCATAAATGGAACTCATGAACGGCATTCGCACGAACGCTGCTGCAGTAATGCTGGGCATCAGCCCCAACACGCTGCGCAGCTGGGAGCGCCGCTACGGCTTCCCCAAGCCGCATCGCTCGGCGGGTGGCCACCGCCAGTATTCGCTCACCGAGGTCGAGGCGCTGCGGCTCACGCTGGCCGAGACCCACAACGTCTCCTCGGCAATCTCGCTCGCCCGTGAGCGCGGCGAGGGACCGTCCACCTCACTGCGCCTGTCCGGCGCGTTCGCGGATTTCGACGAGGACTCCTCCAATCGGCTGCTCGAGGAGAGCCTCGGCCTGCGGTCGGTCGAGCGCACCGTCGAGGAGGTCCTGCTCCAGGCACTGGTCGCGCAGCGCGAGCCCGACGGCACGACCGCCGAGTACGAGTTCGGCTGGCGCTTCGCCGTCGGCTGGCTGGCGGCGCAGCGGCGGATGTCCCCGCCGGCGACCCGCCGCGAGGGTGTGCTCATCTTCGACGCCTCCTCCCCGTGCGACCTGGACTCCGTCCACGCGCAGGCGCTCGAGCTGGTGCTGCGCCGGGCCGGCATGCGGACGCTGTCGCTGACGCCGGCGATCGAGCTCAGCCGCCTGGGACGGGCGCTGCGCGCGCTCGAGCCGAGCGCCGTGGTGCTCACCGGGCAGCGGGTCTCCCTGGACTCGATCGGACGCCTCGTCTACGCGGTTCGCCAGGTGGTGCGCGACGCACTCGTCTTCGACTATCGCGGCGCGGTCCCCGACACCGGGGCGAGCACCGTCGTGCGGCTCGGCGAATCGCCGACCGCCGCGCGCGACACCCTGCTCGCACGGGTGGCGGAAGCCGAGACCGCAGCCGAGCGTGCCCGCGCGAGCCGCGACGTGGTCGCCGACACGCGCCCGTCCCGCGCGTCCGCCTGAGCCGCCGCGTCACACCTAGAATCGGGCGGGTGTCAGCCGCGCATCGCCCCGTCGACCCGCACCCGTCCTTCCCCGAGCTCGAGCAACGTGTGCTCGAGCGCTGGCGAGAGCGCGACGTGTTCGCGGAGTCGCTGCGCCGCCGGGAGGGCGGCCCGGTGTGGTCGTTCAACGAGGGTCCGCCGACCGCGAACGGCGCCCCCGGCTTTCACCACGTGCTCGCGCGCGTGTTCAAGGACATCTTCCCGCGCTACCGGACGATGACCGGGCACTTCGTCGAGCGCAAGGGCGGCTGGGACTGCCACGGGTTGCCCGTCGAGCTCGCCGTCGAGGCGGAGCTCGGATTCGACTCCAAGACCGACATCGAGGAGTACGGGATCGCGGAGTTCAACGCCCGTTGCCGCGAGAGCGTCCTCAGCCATATCGCCGAGTTCAACGAGCTGACCGAGCGGATCGGCTACTGGGTCGACCTCGACGACGCCTACCGCACGCTCGACACGACCTACGTCGAGTCGGTGTGGTGGGCGCTGAAGACGATCCACGAGAAGGGGCTGCTGCAGGAGAAGCACAAGGTCGTGCCCTACTGCCCGCGCGACCAGGTGACGCTCTCCAGCCACGAGCTCGGCCAGCCCGGGGCCTACCGCGACGTCATCGACCGATCGGTGTTCGTGCGCCTGCCGGTGATCGAGCGGAGGTCCGACTCCCCCCTGCAGGACGGCGACGAGCTCGTCGTCTGGACGACGACTCCGTGGACGCTCGTCTCCAACGCCGCGGTCGCGGTGAGTCCGGAGCTCCGCTACGTCCGGGCACGCACACCCGATCAACACGTGCAGGTCGTCGCCGAGGATCTCGTCGGCCGCGTCCTGGGCGAGGACGCCGAGGTGTTCGACGGCTTCCCTGGGTCCGAGCTCGTGGGCACCCGCTACGCCCCGCCGTTCCCCTACATCCCCAGCGAGGCCTACGGGCCCAAGGGCCACACCGTGCTGACCGCGGACTTCGTCACCGCGACCGACGGCTCGGGGCTCGTGCACACGGCGATCGCGTTCGGCGACGACGACTTCCGCCTCGGCGAGCGCGAGGGGCTCACCGTCGTCAATCCGGTGCGCGCCGACGGCACCTACGACGAGCGGATCGGCCCCTACGCCGGACGCAAGGTCAAGGACTGCGACGCGGACCTGATCGAGGACCTGCGCGCGCGCGGGCTCGTGCTCCGCGACGAGGACTACGAGCACTCCTACCCGCACTGCTGGCGCTGCGGCACGGCGCTGATCTACTACGCGAAGCCGTCCTGGTACATCACCACCAGCGAGATCAAGGACCGGCTGCTCGCCGCCAACGAGACGATCACCTGGTACCCCGAGCACGTCAAGCACGGGCGCTTTGGCAAGTGGCTGGAGAACAACGTCGACTGGGCGCTGTCGCGTGAGCGCTACTGGGGCACGCCGCTGCCGGTGTGGCGCTGCAAGCACGGCTGCATGAAGGTGATGGGCTCGCTCGACGAGCTCGAGCGGGAATCCGGCGTGCGCCTCGACGATCCCCACCGGCCCTACGTCGACGACGTCGTGCTCACCTGCGAGAACTGCGGCGGGGAGATGCGCCGCGTGCCTGAGGTGATCGACGTGTGGTTCGACTCGGGCGCGATGCCGTTCGCGCAATACGGCGCGCCGCATCGGGAGCTCGAGCGCTTCGAGGCGCACTTTCCGGTCGACTACATCTGCGAGGCGCTCGATCAGACGCGCGGCTGGTTCTACTCGCTGCTGGCGGAGGCGACGCTCCTGTTCGACCAGACCTCGTACCGGAACGTCGTCTGTCTGGGGCTGATCAACGACGAGCAGGGCCGCAAGATGTCCAAGTCACTGGGCAACACCGTCGACCCCTGGCAGCTGCTCGAGGAGCACGGCGCGGACGCGCTGCGCTGGTACCTGTTCACCTCCAAGTACCCGTGGGACGGCTGGCGGTTCTCGACCGAGCAGGTGGCCGACGTCGCCCGCTCGTTCCTGCGCCAGCTGTGGAACACGTACTCGTTCTATGTGCTCTACGCCAACGCGTCCGATGATCCGCCGGCCGAGGCCGACGGGCAGCCCAGCGAGCTCGATCGCTGGATCCTCTCGCGGCTGCAGGCGACCGTGGCCACCGTCGGCGAGCGCCTGGCCGACTTCGACGCGACCGGCGGTGGCCGGCCGATCGCGGAGTTCGTCGACGACCTCTCCAACTGGTACGTGCGCCGCTCGCGCTCGCGCTTCTGGCGAGGTGAGGCGGCCGCGTTCACGACACTGCACCGCTGCCTGGTCACCGTCGCGCAGCTGCTGGCGCCGTTCTGCCCGTTCGTCGCCGACGAGATCTACGACAACCTCGACGGGACCGAGCCGAGCGTCCACCTGTGTGACTTCCCGAAATCGGACCCCGCCCACCCCGACCACGAGCTCGAGCAGCGCATGACGATCGTCCGCCAGACGGTCCAGATGGGCCACGCCGCCCGCTCCCAGACCAAGCTGAAGGTCCGTCAGCCGCTGCGCTCGGCGATCATCGTCGCCACCGGCGAGGAACGGGCCGCGATCGAGAGCTTCACTGACCTCGTGCGCGACGAGCTCAACGTCCACGAGCTGAACTTCGTCTCCCAGGCCGACGAGCTGGGCGAGGTCGAACTCAAGCCGGACTACCGGCGCCTCGGCCCCCGCTTCGGCAAGGACATGCCGATGGTGGCCGCCGCAGTTGCGGGCCTGGACGCCGCGCGAGCCGCGTCCGCCCTGCGTGAGGGTGGGACGGTCGGGATCGACGTCGGCGGCACCGAGCACGTGCTCGCCGCCGAGGACGTGCTTGTCTCGATGAAGCCGCTCGAGGGCTACCAGGTGGAACGCCAGGGCCTGCACGCCGTCGCGCTCGACGTCGAACTCGACGAGCCGCTGCGGACCGAAGGCCGCGCCCGCGACATCACCCGCGCGATCCAGATCGCTCGCCAGGACGCGGGCCTCGAGATCACCGACCGGATCCTGCTCACGCTCGACGGCGACCCCGTGCTGCTGGACGCGGCGCGAGCCCACCAGGAGTACATCGCGCGCGAGACGCTCGCCACCACCGTGGCCTACGACGGCCTTGACGGAGCGGTCGAGCCGGTACTCGTCGACGGTCGGCCGCTGAAGATCGCCGTCAGCCGCTGGTGATCGATCGCGTGAGCGCGACGATCGTCGTGAACGTGCGGTAGAGCGCGAGCGGCTCAGACCCGGTCACGGTCACGGTGCGCGCGCCGGCGCGCTCCACCTCGCGGATCCACGTTGCCATCTCGGCCATGTCCGCGGTGAGAAACGTGATCTCGAGCGTGGCGGGCAGGTCGATCGAGGCCAGCGGCACGCTGCCGGCGCGCTGGACCGCGGCGCGAGCACCCTCGCGGATCAGCTGCCGCGCGCTCTCGGGGTGGACCGACTCTGCCGCGAAGCGCGTGATCGAGCGCTTGACCACGACCGCCTCCACCTCCGGCATGAACGGCCGCGCCTCCTCCGCGGTCGCCTCGTCACCGGTGATGAGCACGACCGGCACCTCGTGGTGGAGCGCCACCAGTGCGTTGAGAGCGCTCTCCCCCACGGGCGTCCCGTTGAGGCGGACCTCCCAGATCGCGCGCGGGTTGTAGGTGTGGGAGAGGATCGCCCGCTCGGCGCCGATCGACCCGTGGTAGGCGATCATGAAGACAGCGTCGTAGGAGCCATCCAGCCCCTCCATCATGTACAGCGGCTTGTGCGCGCCCGACAGGTAGGAGGCGCGGTGGTTCAGCTCGCCCGGGTGCAGGTTGTGCATCGTGGAGTGGGCGTCGTTGACGAGCACGTGCTCGGCGCCACCCTCGATCGCCCCGTCGATCGCTGCGTTCACCTCACCGGTGAGCAGCTCGCGGCCGAGCGCGAACTCGGGCTCGCCGATCCGCACCTGGTCCCAGTCGGAGATGCCGGCGCAGCCTTCAATATCGCTGGAGAGAAACACCCTCATGTCGCCGCCGGCACATTAACGCGCCGCGCCCGGCGAGCAATCGCTCAGCCGGGCGCGGGACGGTGGGAGGACTCTTTCGAGGAGGGGCGCTACGCGGTGAGCGCCGGCTCCAGCTCCTCCTCGAGCTTCTTCTTGGGGTAGGCACCGATCACGGTCTTCTTCAGCTCGCCGTGCTTGAACAGCATCAACGTCGGGATCGACATGACGTTGAACTTGACGGCGGTCTGCTGGTTGTCGTCGATGTTGAGCTTGACGACCTTCAGCGCCTCGCCCTTCTCGGCGGCGATCTCCTCGACGATCGGGGATACGCGCCGGCAGGGACCACACCAGGGGGCCCAGAAGTCGACGAGCACGGGCACGTCGGACTCGAGCACCTCTGCCTGGAAGCTGTTATCCGTGACGTCTGCAACGCCTGACATTCGGTCTCCTTTGAAGTTCTTTGCTTCAGAAAGTATAGCGACTCGGCGCCGGCCGTCTTGAGCGGGCCGACCGGGGGTAGTCTCGCAAGCGCCGATGGCCGATCCCACCAATGCCGATATCGCCGGCGCGCTCGACGAGCTCGGTGACCTGTACGAGCTCGACGGCGCGGTCATCCATCGCGTGCTCGCCTACCGGAATGCGGCCAAGGCGGTCCGCAACGCGTCGGTCTCGGTGCTCGGCCTCGCGCGTGAGAACCGCGCAACCGAGCTCCCGGCGGTCGGGGCGATCATCCAGGAGAAGGTGCTGGCGCTCGCCGACACCGGCGTGATCCCGGCGGCCGAGAAGCTCCGCGCCAAGTTCCCGCCGGGCCTGGTCGCGCTCACCCGGCTGCCCGGCCTCGGGCCCAAGCGCGCGCGGCGGCTCTACGAGGAGATCGGGATCGACTCGCTCGACGCGCTCCAAGCCGCCGCGGAGGCCCATCAGATCCGTGAGCTCAAGGGGTTCGGTCCCAAGGCCGAGGACGCGCTGCTCGCCACCGTGGCCGCCGCCCGTGAGCGGCAAAAGACGGACCCCGCCCACCCGGACGAAGGCACCCGCATCGTCCTCAGCCGCGCGCTCGCGGTCGCCGAGCCACTCGTCGCCGCGCTCCGCGCTCACCCGGCCTCCGAGCGGGTCGAACTCGCAGGCTCGGCGCGGCGGATGACCGACAGCGTCAAGGACATCGACATCATCGCCACCGCCCACGCGCCGCTCGATCTCGCGCGCGCGGCCGCGGAGCTGGAACTCGTGGAGTCCGCCTCGACCCCCGCTGAGGCCGGGGTCAAGCTGGTGACGCACACCGGCGTCAAGGTCGACGTGCGGATCGTCGCACCCGACCAGTTCGGCAATCTGATGCAGCACTTCACCGGATCGCGCGACCACAACATGGCGTTGCGCGCCGCGGCCGTGCGACGTGGCTTGCACGTCTCCGAGTACGGCGTGCTCGACGACGCGACCGGGATCACGCACCGGTGCGAGCGCGAGGAGGAGGTCTACGCCCTGCTCGGCCTCGCGTGGATCCCGCCGGAGTTGCGCGAGAATCGGGGAGAGCTGGCGGCAGCGGCCGACGGGACCCTGCCCGAGCTCGTCACCGCCGAGGACCTGCGCGGCGACCTGCACTGCCACACCGACGCGTCCGACGGGACTGCGTCGATCGCGGAGATGGCTCGCGCCGCCGCCGCGGCCGGCTACGAGTACCTCGCGATCACCGATCATTCGACCTCGGTCGGGGTGCGGATCGATGGCGAGTCTCTCAGCGCTCACATCGAGCGGATCCGATCGCTGTCGGGGTCCGACGAGGCGGGCGGCATCACGTTGCTCGCCGGCTCGGAGGTCAACGTCCTACCCGACGGATCGCTCGACTACCCCGACGAGGTGCTCGCCGAGCTCGACTGGGTGGTCGCCTCGGTCCACTCCTCGATGAGCATGGACTCCGACCGCATGACCGCGCGGATCGTGGCCGCGATCGAGAACCCGCTGGTCGATGTGATCGGCCACCTCACCGGGCGCAAGATCGAGTCGCGGGCGCCGTATGCACTCGACGTGCCCACGATCATCGTGGCCGCCGCCGCAACCGGCACGTTGATTGAGATCAACGCCAGCCCCGACCGGCGGGATATGAACGAGATCCACGCCCGAGCGGCGGCCGCCGCAGGGGTGGGGGTCGTGATCGACTGCGACGCCCATCGGACGGGCGGGTTCGAGGTCGTGCGCTACGGGATCGCGACCGCGCGCCGGGCGTGGCTCGGACCGGAGCAGATCATCAACTGCCGTGCCTGGGACGAGGTCGCCGCGCTGCGGCCCCGCGCCCGCGCCGCGGCGTAGCGCCCGGTCAGCGCCCGCGTTTGGGGCGCTTGCGGGGCGGCGGTGGCGGACGCCGGGGCGCTGCGCTCGCCGCGGACCCCGCGCCCGCCGGGGCGACGGTGCCGGTCGCCCGCGCCGGGCTGTCGGGCGGAGGACTTGCCGGGTTGGGGCCGTAGCGTGTGCCGCGCGGCGCCGGCTCGGCGGCCGGCGCACCCCACCCGCGGAAGCCGCGCTGGACGAGCGCGAAGCAGGTGAGCGCCACCACCAGCAGGCACGACGCGATCCAGAAGTTCACGCGCATCCCCAGGAAGTGGTTGGAGTAGTCGATCCGCTGGGTCTCCTCGAACACCCGGAAGCCCGAGTAGCCCGCCACGTAGAGCCAGAAGAGCCCCGGCGCCCGGATCCTGCCCCGGCGCCACAGCCACGTGAGCACCGAGAACCACAGCAGGTTCCAGATGATCTCGTACAGGAACGTCGGCTCGAACGTCGCGTACTTCCAGTAGCGCGGCGCAATCTCGGCGACCCGATGCGCGCGGGAGATCTTCAGCGCCCACGGCAGGCTCGACGGGGCGCCGAACAGCTCCTGGTTGAAGTAGTTGCCGATCCTCCCGATCGACTGGGAGACGAGCAGCGCCGGCCCGACGACGTCCATCAGCTGCAGCAGCTGCTCGTGGGTGAGACGCCGGCGTGCGACCCACAGGCCGGTGATCACCCCGCCGGCGATGCCGCCCCAGATGCCCAGGCCGCCGTCCCAGATCGCGAGGAACCCCCACCAGTGCGAGGGGATCTGGCTCGGAGTGGTGATGTCGAAGTAGATCCGCCCACCGATCAGGCCACCGGGGAACGCCCACATCGCGATCTCGAGCGGCAGCTCCGGATCGCCGCCCAGCCGCGACCAGCGCACGCGCGAGATGATCACCGCGGCGGCGACCGCGAACACGTACGCGATGCCGTACGCGTGGAAGAACAGCGGCCCGATGTGAAAGCCGTTCTCGGTCGGGCTGGGGATGGCGCCGAACGGGATCACGCCTGCCATCCTGGCACGAGCCGGGGAAGAACATCACCAGCTAACACCTCGCTCATGGTCGACCGCCGGTACGGGACGAGCAGCTCCGCCGCCCGCGCGGCGTATTCCTGGCGGGGGTCGTCGAGCGCGACGCGCAGCGCAGCGGCGAGCGAGTCTGGGTCGTCAGCGACGAGCCGGGGATCGAGCTGCGAGGCGAGCGCGAGCGCCGGGTAGGCGCCGGCGGCGGGCGTCGTGACCAGTTGGGCCCCGTCGGCGAGCGCCTCCAGCGCCGCGATCCCGTACTCCTCCACCCGCGGGGTCGCCAGGAACACGCGGGCGCGCCGGAGCAGGGCCCGAAACGCCGCGGGCTCCAGCCGTCCGGCGAAGCGGACCCCCGGCTCCTCCGTCCCGTCGGCGCCGGCGACGATCAGCGTCTCGCCCTCCCGCCGCGCCGCGCGCCACGCGGCGAGCGTCAGGTCGAGGCGGCGCTTGGCCGGGTCGGCGATGTAGGCGACTGCGGCGAGATCTCGGTCGGCGAGCGGCGTGGTGACCGTCGCGGAGGGCTCGACCGGAACGCGCACGACGATCGGTGGGTCAGAGATCGAATCACGGGCGCCGTCGAATGCCGCCGGGGACCAGCCGAGCACCACCGGAGCCTCGGCCAGGCGCCGGCGCTCGACCGGCCGCTGCCACGCGCCATGGCGCCCTGGTCGGTTGGAGGCCGCGGTCGAGTCCAGCCAGATCCCGCCGGGGCGCGGCCACCACAGGGCCGACGTCGTCGAGCAGTAGAGGACCGCGCGCGGGCGGTGCTGGGCGATCCCGCGGCGGGCCGCCCGGCGCGCTGCATACGCTTCCCGCAGGTCGGTGAGCATCAACGTCCGCACATCGTTTGGCCGCGCCGCCTCAATCTGCACGGCCCGCGCACCGGTGCGGGCCAGGGCGTCGGTGAGCTCCCGGGCACCGCGGGTCCAGCCGATCGTCCCGGCCACCGACACGACCAGGACGTCGACCGCCTCGGCGGCGGCCATCAACCGCTCGGGCGACCGGACGCGGTCGGCTCAGGTCGGCCGTCGAGGTCTGTGCGCACCGAGCGGAAGCCTGGGGTGCGCACCAGCCGGATCGGTTTGAACGGCGACGTGTGCTCGACGAAGAACGCGGCGCCGTCCCGATCCTCGATTGCCTCCACTGCGGAGGACTGCCGCCGCCAGCCGAGCGTCCACACGATGGCGAAGCCGGCTGCGATCGCGGAGACCTGTGGGAGCACGACTCCGATCGCCGCCGAGCCGAAGCACATCACCAGGAGCGGCCACAGGCGGTTGATGAGCGTCCGTGCCGGGTTGGTCTCGGGCAGCGAACGACCGGTCCGGGCGCTCGCGAGCAGTCGCCCGATCGGCGGCGACACCTCCGCGCGGCGGCCCACCCAGATTCCGATCAGCGCCGCTGCCACCCACCACCCGGCCGCGACCTCGCCGACGATGCCGTCGCTGTGCCCGGTGGCGACACCGCCGACGGTCACCGCCGCGAGCAGGGTGGCCGCGGCTCCGCTCACGAGCACGGTCGTGCGCAGGAACTCGCGGAAGCGCACGCGTCAGGTTCCCGGGTTCTCGCTCGAGACCAGCAGGGAGAGCAACTCCCGCACTCCGGTCGGCCCGTCGACGAGCACATCTGCCTGCTCGCGAATCTCCGGCGGCCCCTCCTCGGACTCGACGCCGACCCGCACGATGTGCTCGAGCGTGCCCTCGGCGGCGAGCTCGCCCAGCGTGCGGAACGCGTCGAGATCGGTGCGATCGTCGCCGGCGTAGAGCGCGGAGGTGATCGAGGAGCCGGTTTCCTGCAGCAGCCGGCGGACGCCCGCGCCCTTGTCGAACGGCACCGGCGGGCGGACCTCCAGCACCTTGCGGCCCCAGTGGGTGGCGAGCCCCGCCTCCTCCGCATCGGCGGCGATCTGCTCGATCGCGGCACGCGCCGCGGTCTCGTCGGGCGCACCCCGCCAGTGAAAGGCGACGATCGGTCCCTTCTCCTCCAATCGAACCCGGAGCTTGCGGGCCTCCGCGGTGTCGTGGCGTCGGCCGAACTCCTCGATCTGGCGCACCCACTCGGTGATCGCGGGGTCGAGCCTGGCCCTGGTCCAGCCCGGTCGCAGCTCCTCGACCCCGTGCGATCCGAGATACGCAATCGTCCCGATCGAGACCATCGCGCGCGCCTGGGAGGCCCGGCGGCCCGAGACGCATCCCACCAGTCCGTAGGCGTCGGCCACGGCGATCAGCAGCTGCCGGGTGGACTCCGGCACGTGCGCATCAGCGGCGCGATCCACGATCGGGGCAAGCGTGCCGTCGATGTCGAACAGGATCGCGGCACGTCGGCGGTCGGCCGTGAGCGGCTGGAGCGCCTCGCTGGTGAGCGCGGACGTCACTTCTCTGATTATGACGCGCGTTCTCCGCGACCCTGGCGCTGAGCCCGCTCGTAGACTCAGCCCGACCGTGGACACCGCTTCCGAGGCCGTCTGGCCCTCTCCTCATGACCGCTCTGACGGCTCCGCCGCGCCCGCACTCAGCATGACTTCGGCCCCCGCCCCACCCTCGGCGCCAGTGGCCGAGCCCTCCCCAGCCGCGGCCGGCGCCCGTCGGCGCTCCCGCCGGGTGGGAACGCGCCGGCTCTCCGCCGATCTGCGACGCGAGCTGGTGTGGATCACCGTCATCTACCTCGCCGCGCGCGCCGCGGTGCTGATCGCCGCCGTGCTGCTCGACGCGTTCGGCCATCACAACCTGCAGACCGAGCTCCTGCACTGGGACGGGCTCTGGTATCGCGACGTCGCCGACAACGGCTACCCGCGCCACATCGCGCACCCGTATCACCAGGACAACCTCGGCTTCTTCCCGCTGTACCCGATCACGATCTTCACCGGCACGCACGTGCTGGAGGCGCTGGGCTTCCACCACCAGATCTGGTCGGCGTCGGTCGCGGCGGTGCTCATCTCCGGAGTCGGGGGCTGGCTCGCCACCGTGTTCGTGCACCGGCTCGCCGAGGGGTGGTGGGACCGGCCGACCGCGCGGCGAGCGGCGGCGCTGTTCGTCGTCTTCCCCGGCGCGGTCGTCTTCTCGATGGGCTACTCCGAAGGGCTGCTCCTGCCACTGACGGCGGTCTGCATCTGGGCGCTCGAGCGCCGGCGCTGGGTGCTCGCCGGAACGATGGCGGCATTCGGCACCGCCGTGCAGCCGGTCGGGTTGGGGCTCTGCGCCGTCTGCGGGGTCTGCGCGCTGCGCGAGCTCTGGAACGGCGGCCTGTCCACTCGGCGGCTCGGTCAGGCGCTGCGCGCGCGTGGGTTCCGGATGTCGGTGCTCACGACCGCGATGTCGGGGATCGGGGTGGTCTCGTTCATGGTCTTCCTCTGGGCGTGGACGGGCAACCCGATGGCCAACTTCTACGCCCAGCACCATGGCTGGAGCGAGAAGACCGACCCGTTCGCCCTCGTCCACCTCGTCACCCGCGAGGTGCCGCGGTTTGACCCGAATCACTTCAACCACCCCTGGATCGACCTCAACGACATCTCGGGGTTCCTCGGTGCGCTCCTCATGGCGTACGAGCTCTGGCTAGTGTGGCGCTACCGGCACGAGCTGACCCTGCCCGCGATCAGCTGGACGCTGATCATCACCTTCCTCGCCTTCACCTCCGAGTACGTGCCGCCGAACCCGCGCATGCAGATCACGGCGTTCCCGATGCTGGTGCTGCTCGCGCGCCGCGTGCGCAGACAGGGATTCGCTCCGATTCTCGCCCTGAACGCGTTTCTGCTGGTCGGGATGGGGCTGCTCACGTTCTACAAGCACGTGCTACGGCCTTAGCAGCCGCGCCGACCGGGCTCTCAGATCGGCACTCGGTACGCGGAGACGTCGGCGGTGAGGGCTCGAACGGCTGCCTCGAACCGCTCGCGATCGCCGGCGGGCATCTCGCGGCGCCACTGACCGATCGCGCCCTCGGCCGCTCGGCGCGCGGCGGTCATGCACGCGACGCCACGGTCGGTGAGGAAGAGGAGCCGAGCGCGTCGATCGGCCGGGTGCGCACGCCGCTGGACGTAGCCACCGCGCACGAGACGGTCGACGAGCTGGGCGGCCGCCTGCTTGCTGACCCCGAGATGCGATGCGATGTCCGCGGTCGTGGCATCACCGATCGCCATCCGCGCGAACGCGAATCCATGCAGCGGGGTGACGTCGTCGAAGCCCGCCTCGCGCACTCCCGCCTGGATCTGATCGATCAGCCGGGTGGACAGCTTCAGCACCGCGACGGCGGTCTGCCAGGGATCGTCTGCGGCAGTCATGAGCTCGGCAATCTTGACGGAACGCGGGGAGGGAGTAGCATCAACTAGACAAGCCTCTTGTCTATCTCTGGAGAGAATGATGCCGATCTACAGCCCCGCCGACGCCGAGCCCTTCGAGGTGCACGGCAGCCGCTTTGAGTCCTTCGTCCGCACCGCGCGTGGTGGTGACTCGCTGTGCGCCTGGCGGCTGGTGGTCGCCCCAGGGTCCAAGGGCGTGCCACACCGCCCCAGCCACGAAGAGGTGATCCTGATCCTCGACGGCGAGGCGACGGTCGTGATCGACGGCGCCGGCACGACCGTCCGAGCGGGCGATGTGATCCATGTTCCTGCCGACAGTGAGTTCACCGTCAACGGCGGACCCGAGGGTGCGACCGCCTGGGCGACGACCACGGCAGGCCTCACCGCTCGGATCGGCGAGACGACGATGGCGCCGCCCTGGGCGCAATAGCGCGACTCAGCGGTGGTGCAGGGTGTGGGCCAGGTGGAGCGACGTCGACGCCACGTAGTAGGCGCCGAGCAGCCGCCGGAACCAGTTCACGCCGTCGGTCAACTCCAGCCACGCCCACACGGCCATCGCGAGGTAGGAGATGGCGAGCGCGTACGCGTGCACTGAGCCGTGGGTGTGCCGGGCAAGCTCGCCCGACACGAACGCGAGCGCGAGCGGCAGGTTGGGGAACTGGACGATCGGGAAGCGCCGCGGCCAGCTGAACGCCCGTAGCCACTGCAGCGCATGCCAGATGCGGCGAAGGCGCGGGTAGGGGTCAGTGATCTCGGCACATGCCATACCCGACTGGACGCTGTCCTCCACCGATTCCTTCCCGTCAGCGAGCCGCGGCGAGCGGATGAAAGCTCCGGCGATACGCCGTCGGGTTCGTGTGCAGGTGACGTGCGAAGTGCTTGCGCAGGGTCGTCGCGTCGCTGAACCCGCTCTGCTGTGCGACCAGTTCGACGGGGAGGTCGGTCGCCTCGAGCAGCCGCTGCGCGCGCCGCAGGCGCTGGGTGAGCAGCCACTGGTACGGAGTGGTGCCCGCGGTGGCGGTGAAGCGCCGGGCGAACGTCCGCTTGCTCATCGCGGCGCGTGAGGCGAGCTGCTCGATCGAGACCGGCCGGTCGAGGTGGCCCTGCGCCCAGGCAATCGTCTCGGCGAACAGGTCGTCTGGGTGGGTGGGCAGCGGCGTCTCGATGTACTGGGCCTGCCCGCCCTCCCGGTGCGGCGCGATGACGAGCCGGCGCGCAAGCTGGTTGGCTACCTCGGTGCCGTGGTCAAGGGCCACGAGATGCAGGCACAGGTCGATGCTGGCGGTGCTTCCCGCCGAGGTGAGGATGTCCCCCTCGTCGATGTAGAGCACCGAGGGATCGACGTCGATCGTCGGATGGCGGGCGCGCAGCTCGTCGCACTCCGACCAGTGGGTCGTCGCCCGCCGGCCGTCCAGCAGCCCGGCGGCGGCGAGCACGAACGCGCCGGTGCACAGCGCGACCAGCCGCGTCCCCCGCGAGTGCGCCTCACGCAGCGCCGAGAGGACCGCGGCCGGCAGGCGCTCCAGCTGCTCGCACGGCGGAACGATGATCGTGTCGGCGGTGCGCAGAGCGGTCAGGCGCTCCGGGACCTGCATCCGCAGTCCGAGATCGGTCGTGACCGACGCCCGCGCCCCGCAGACGACCAGCTCATAGCGCGACGCGCTCCGCTCGTCGCCCCGATCGATCCCGAAGACCTCGCACACCACGCCGAACTCGAACATCGCCAGGCCGTCATAGACGACGAGCGCGATCCGCCTCGAGTTGGCAGCTTTTGCTCGCATGTGGACATTATTGCCACTGGTGACGGGATCGCGCAAGCCATAGGCTCACACCATGCGAATCAGGGATATCTCCAGGCAGAGACTTTCTGAGCTTCCGAACCGGTGGCGGCTGGCGGGCGAGTGGGAGCACCTGCTCGCGCTTGCCGAGAACGGGCCGGTGAACGGCCGATGGCGCGTGCGCCCGATGACGGACCGGATCCTGGCCGCACGGTCGGAGATCGAGCAGCTCACCGCCGCGCTGTACTCGCTCGAGCCGGTGAACCCGTACGGGGTCGCTCTGGCCCGCCGACTGGTCCGTGACGGCGCCGGGCCGGTCTACGACCCGCGCTCCGGGCGTTCACTCCTCGACGCGATCGACGAGTCGATTGCTGCGCTTGACCTGGGTCCGACCGGTCCGATCAGTGTGCGCCGTGCGCATGCACGCCGTGCCGCCTGATTGGGCTGGCGCCATGGAACAACGCCGGCGGGATCGCAGTGGTGCTCTGGTCACGGGCAAAACTGGCGGCGGATTGCGGCGTCCAGGACCCCCACACGGACGGATTCGACGGGATCGTGATCGCGCAGAACCTGCGGTCCGAGCGGGAGGTCGACGAGCTGGTTGCGGCCGCCGAGAAGGCCGGTGCCCAGATCACCCGTCCGGCCGCGCCGACCTTCTACGGTGGCTACGCGGCCGTCTTCCGCGACCCCGACGGCCATGCCTGGGAGGTCGCCTACGACCCGGGCTTCACGCTCACCGAGGACGGCTCGCTGGTCCTGCCTGACTTCTCGCCGGAATAGATCGAAACAGCAACGCCCCCGACGGCCAGCTGTCTCGATCGTTCCCGGCCCGGCTGCCGGCGTCAGCGGTATTCGTAGACGGCGTCTGGATCCAGGCGGAAGCTGACCCGGGACTGGCCGGCGAAGTTCTCGGGGTCCTCGCCGTAGCGCGCGGCCTGCACCATCGCGTGCTCGAGCGCCTCGTCGCCGTCGGCGAGCGGTCGCGCGAGGCCGCGGATCGAGACGTAGTGCAGGTAGTCGTGGTGGTCGTGGACGACCAGCGTTGCCCGCGGATCGCGGCGGGCGTTGGTCACCCAACCGCGGTCGCTGCGGCCGTTCAGCTGCACGTGATCCTCGCCGAGCGTGTAGTGCACCACGACCTGACGAGGCGCACCGTCAGCCGAGAGCGTGGCCAGCACCGCGCAGCGGGGCGCGGAGAGGAACTCCCGAACCGGATCGATCAGGCGCCCGCCATCGGCCACGCCACAAGAATCGCACGCGGCACGACCAACGGCATCAGTGCCCGGCGATGAAGCGAGCGACGGCGCCTCGGGTGATGAACCCATGGGTGACTGCGACGCAGGCATCGGCGGCTCGCACCACCGCCGGCTGGTGGATGTCGATCCCCGCGCTCGCGATCATCTGATGGGTGACCTGGCCGGTATTGGTCGGGTCCGGAAAGTGCGGAAACCCGTGGCTGCGGATGCAACGTGCAAACGCCAGCATCGCGGCGACATGCGCCTGACTGTGGGACGAGTTCCCGCTCGGCGGGCCACCCTCGGGCAGAAGGTGCTGGCAGGCGTTCATCGCCGAGATGAACATTGGTGCGCGCTTGATACTCGGGTCGAGCGCGTGCTTGAACGCACGGGGGGAAGTCGTCGGGTCGGGGAAGGTGGAGACCCCATGGGATCGCATGCACCTGGAGAAGTTGACTCCGTCCTGGAGCATTTGCGCAACCGAAGGCTGGCCGGCGGAGGCCGACGAAAGGCCGGAGTTGTGCGAGTTCGAGCCGCAGGCGGCGATCACCGTCGCGGCGAGGATCGCCGATGCGGCGATCGCGAGACGTGAAGTAGGTCGGAACATGACCTAGTGGTACCTGGTGATCGGTCACACCAGTGCAACACGCCGGAAAGGGCGATCGGCGGTCTGTGATGGCGTTGTGACCTCGTGTGGTGCACGATGTCCGCGTGCGTGTGCTGGTGGTCGAGGATCACGTCGAGCTCGCCCGGGACATCGCCGAGGGGTTGCGGGATCGCGGGATCGCAACCGACGTCGCCTATGACGGTGCCGCCGCGCTGCAAAAGGGCCTCGTCTACCGGTATGACGTGATCGTGCTCGACCGCGACCTCCCGGCAGTGCATGGCGACGCCGTGTGCGTCAGGCTGCGTGATGGAGAGTCGGACGCGCGGATCTTGATGCTGACCGCGGCCGCCGCCATCGGAGACCGCGTGGAGGGCCTGAACCTCGGTGCCGACGACTACCTGCCCAAGCCCTTTGCCTTCGAGGAGCTCGTCGCGCGCATCTACGCCCTCGCGCGCCGTGCCCCGGCCGGACCGCCATTGCTCGTTCGGGGCGATCTGGCGCTCGACCGCGCACGCCGTCGCGTCACGCGCGCCGGGCGGGAGCTGTCGCTGACGCGCAAGGAGCTCGGTGTGCTCGAGGTGTTGCTGGAGGCCGACGGCGGGGTGATCAGCGCTGAGGAACTGCTCGAGCGTGTGTGGGACGAGAACGCCCATCCGTTCACCCGCACGGTCGCCGTGACGGTCGCGCGGCTGCGTCGCAAGCTGGGCGAGCCCGAGCTGATCAAGACGGTCGTCGGTGCCGGATACCGGGTGCCATGAGACTCGCGGCCATTCGGCGCCTGCGGCCACGGCGCGTGCGGTCCCGGCTGGCCGTCTTCTACGGCGCCCTGTTCCTGCTGGCCGGAGCAGTGCTGCTGGCCCTGACGTACGCGCTGCTCGCCAGCGTGCTGCTGCCGGCGCCGGCGTCATTCCCGAAGCACCTCACCGCGCACGAGACTGAGCTGCTCAGGCTGTGCAAGCCAACCCCAACCTCTCCGTCGCTGCTGGCGCAGTGCAAGCGCTTCGTCTACGGCCTCGGGCCTGGGCCCGACGCTCGTGAGCACACCCTGGCAGAGCTGCGGATCGCATCGCTGATCGCGCTCGGCCTGCTCGCCATTGCCTCGGCAGCGCTCGGCTGGCTGGCGTCCGGGCGGGCGCTTGCGCCGGTGCGATCGATCACGGAGGCCGCCCGTCAGGCGTCCGAGCTGCGGCTCGGCCAACGGCTCGCGCTCACCGGCCCCGACGACGAATTCAAGCAACTCGCTGACACCTTCGATGTGATGCTCGAGCGACTGGACGCGGCATTCACCAGCCAGAAACGGTTCGTCGCCAACGCTGCCCACGAGCTGCGCTCGCCGCTCACCGCAATGCGAGCCGCGATCGAAGTGACCTTGTCGAAACCGGCGAGGACACCCGAGCAACTGGAGGCGATGGCCGCACGGATCACTCGATTTGTGGAACGGGCCGAAGCGACCGTCGAGGCGCTGCTGGCACTTGCCACCAGCGAGCTCGGGCCGTCCACGCAGGAGCCGATTGACCTCGCCACCGCCGCCGAGGACGCGCTCGACGCGGCCGGCCCGGCGATCGCCGAGCGTGGTCTCACGGTCGAGGCCGGGCTCGAGCCCGCGCTCACTCAGGGCGACCGGGTGCTGATCGAGCGAATGGTCGCCAACCTCGTCGAGAACGCCGTGCGTCACAACCATGCGGGCGGCTGGATCGAGATCCGTACCGTGCAACGGGGCGCCGGCGCCGTGTTCGAGATCGCGAACTCGGGAGCGAGCCTCACCGCGGAGCAGATCCCCGGCCTGTTCGAGCCGTTCGCGCGCGCCGAGCAGCGCCTGGACCACTCCAATGGCGTCGGGCTCGGCCTCTCGATCGCCGCCGCGATCGCGCGTGCTCACGACACCACGATCACTGCGCGCCCACGGTCCGGCGGGGGACTCGAGATGTCGTTCGAGCTCGACGGCGGCGCGCAACGCGATGGCCCCGCGCCGAGCGGAGAGCCGGTTTAGGCTTACGGGCGATGCGGGTCTTGATCGTCGGCGGGGCGGGCATGCTGGGCTCCAAGCTCGCCTCCAGGCTCGTGTCCGACGGCGCGCTCGGCGCTCGGCTGATCGACTCGATCGCGCTGGTCGATGTCGTCGAGCCCATCGTCCCGCCTGGCGCGGTCTCGGTCGAGGCGATCGTCGGCGATGTCGCCCATCCCGGCACGGCACCCGGCCTGCTCGCCGACCGCCCAGACGTCATCTTCGACCTCGCCGCGGTGGTCTCCGGCGAGGCCGAAATCGACTTCGAGAAGGGCTACCGGGTCAATCTCGACGGCACCCGCCATCTGCTGGAGGCGGTGCGGATGCAGGGCGATGACTATCGCCCCCGCATCGTCTTCAGCTCGTCGATCGCGGTGTTCGGCCCTCCCTTCCCCGACCTGATCGGCGACCAGCAGGCCAGCACTCCAGCCACCAGCTACGGCACGCAGAAGGCGATCGCCGAACTGCTGCTCGCCGACTACAGCCGGCGCGGATTCCTCGACGGCGTCGGGATCCGGCTGCCCACCGTCTGCGTCCGCCCCGGAGCCCCGAACCGCGCCGCCTCGGGCTTCTTCTCAGGGATCATCCGGGAGCCGCTGAGTGGCCTGGAGGCCGTCCTGCCGGTCTCCCGCGATGTCCGGCACTGGTTCGCCTCCCCACGCGCCGCGGTCCAGTTCCTCGTTCACGCAGCGGCGATGGACACCGGCGCACTGGGCGCGCAACGATCGCTGACGATGCCGGGAGTCTCGGCGACCGTCGAGGACGAGATCACGGCGTTGAGAGCCGTCGCCGGAGATCAAGCGGTGGCGCTCATCCGCGACGAGCCCGACGAGCTGATCGCCCGCCTGGTGAGCGGGTGGCCGCGTGCGTTCGACGCCCGCCGCGCGGCCGCCCTGGGGTTCTTCGCCGAGGCGGGCTTTGACGAGATCGTCCGCGTGTACATCGAGGACGAGCTCGGCGACCGGCCGGAGCGGTCATGACCGTCGGACCGGCGGGCGCGGTCGCCATCGTCACCGGCGCCGGCAGCGGGGTGGGCGCCGAGACCGCGCGCGCCCTTGGCGAGGCCGGGTTCTCCCTGGTGCTGGCGGGCCGCCGGATCGACGCGCTGCGTGAGACGGAGGCGCGTATCCGGGCCGCGGGCGGGGCCGCGCTGTCGATCGTCTGCGATGTCACCGATGAGCGATCGGTCACCGACCTGTTCGACACCACCGTCCGTCAGCTCGGCCGTGTCGACGTGCTGTTCAACAACGCGGGGACCGGTATGGGCGACACGGAACTCGAGCACGTGGCTCTCGATGAGTGGAACCGGGTCATCGCCACCAACGTCACCGGGGTGTTCCTCTGCACTCGCGAGGCGGTCCGCGCGATGAAGCGCCAGCGGCCGGGCGGTGGCCGGATCATCAACAACGGCTCGATCTCCGCCCACGTCCCCCGTCCGGGCTCGATCGCCTACACCGCGTCCAAGCACGCGGTCACCGGCATGACGCGTGCGACCGCTCTCGACGGCCGCGCGTTCGGCATTGCCTGCGGACAGATCGACATCGGCAACGCGACGACGCCGATGACCGAGCCGATGCGCGGCCCCGGAGTCCGGCAGCCGGATGGCTCCCGCCGAATCGAGCCGACGATTCCCGCCGACGCTGTCGCTCGCGCGGTCGTCTACATGGCGAGCCTGCCGCTCGAGGCCAACGTGCTGTTCATGACGGTCATGGCGACGGGCATGCCGTACGTGGGACGGGGCTAGCGACCACTGCACAATCCGACGCGATGACCGGACGATGGGTCGAGCCCGGAACCGAGGAGGGGTGGCGCGTCGTCGACGCGGCGGTCCGCAGCGCCCGCGCGCGGCTCGGTGACGGTCTGCTGTCCGCGTATGCGATCGGCAGCCTGGCCCACGGAGGCTTCACCGCGGCGGTCAGCGACGTCGACCTCGCCCTGCTCACCGATCGACGCCTGGGCCGTGACATGCGCGCCGTCGTCGCCGGAATCACGGACGACCTCGCCGGCCACACCGAGCTGACACTCCACGACCGGCTCTCGGTCTTCCACACGCCGTGGGACCGTTTCGCCGATCCGTCGCCCGATGCCCGCTTTCCCCCGATCGACCGATACGACCTCGTGCACTTCGGGGTTCTCGTCGACGGGACCGACCTACGCGACGTGTACGCCACCGCGCCGAGCGCCGACGAGATCCGCGCGCAGGCCATCGAGTCGGCACTGCGGCGGGTCACCCCCGAAGCGCTCGGCGCCGAGCTCCGCGCACTCGCGGACGACGGCGTGAGCGTGCACGACGCCACCAAGCTGGTGCTCTGGCCCGTCCGTCTGCAGCACGTCTGCGACGCCGGCGAGGCGACCGGCAACCGCGCCGCCGTCGACCACTACCTCCAGCTCCCGGACACCCGCCACCGGCGGTTGGTGGCGGACGCGCTCGCCTGGCGGGAGCTCGCAGCGCTCCGTGAGCCGGGGGACGCGCTGCGACGGGTCACCAAGGAGATCCACGACCTCCATGTCGAGGTCCTGGAACGGGTGAGCCGCCTGCCGGGGGTGCCACGACGGGACGAGATCGTCGGACGTGCTCAGGAACTGGACGTCAGGTCAGCGCCGCGGCGCGGTCCGGGCTGAGCCGGCGGAGGATCTCCTCGGCCGCGGCGACCGTGTCGTGGACGATCTCGCCGGCCGGCCGGACGGTGTTGACGAGCCCGCTGCTCTGGCCGGCGTACTGCGCGAGCGCCTCGAGGTCGCCGGTCATGTCGACCGTCGGTTCCGCGATTCCGTAGCGCGGGAAGGCCTCGCCGCCGGGCGCGGACGCGATGATCTCGCCCTCCCCGGGCCGCAGACCGCGGGCGGGCCGACCCGCGGCCTCCCATTCGCGGTAGGTGCTGTTCGGCAGCACCCGATGCGGGGAATCCGGCCAGCCGACGTCGAACAACGTCGTGCGCACCGGCCGGGCTTCGTCGGCCGCGAGCACCGCGCGCTTGTACTCACCGGTGAACATCGCCTCGTGACTGGCGATGAAGCGCGTGCCCATCCAGGCCGCGTCCGCGCCCAGAGCCATCACCGCCGCCAGACCGCGGCCGTCTGCCACGCCGCCGGCCGCGATCACCGGCAGGGCGCCGACAGCGGACTTCACGGCCGGGATCAGGGCAAGCGTCGCCACCCGGCCGTGCACGTGCCCGCCCGCCTCCCATCCCTGAGCCACCACCGCGTCGACACCGCCGTCGGCGGCACGGCGCGCCTCCTCGGCCGTCCCCACGCAGTAGGTGATGATCGCGCGGGCATCGTGGATGCGGTCGACGTGCGGCGCCGGATCGGTGCCCGACAGGGTGATGACCGGGACGCCTTCGTCGAGCGCGGCGCCGAGCAGCCGGGCCCGGCTCTCGTCGGAGACCAGGTTGATGCCGAACGGCCGATCGGTGAGGCCGCGAGTGCGCTGGATCGCGTCGCGCAGTGACGCCTCGTCGAGCCAGCTGCACTGCAGGATGCCGAGGCCTCCCGCAGCCGAGACCGCGGCCACCAGCTCGGGCCACGGGCCGATCGGCGCCTGGATCACCGGGGCGCCGATGCCGAGCATCCGGGTCAGCGGGGTCTCCATCATCCCCTCACCTCCGTCGCGCCGTCGAGTTGCATCGGTGCCGCGGCGACAGCCACGGACGCATCGGCCACGGCGCGGTCGAGCTGGACGGCCGGGGCCGCCGCTCGCCTGCCGGGCAGCACGCACAGCATCCAGTAGGCCGCGCCACCGATGAGGAATCCGCCGACCGCGCTGAGGTCACCTCCGTGCAGCAGGCCGGTCGCGAGCGGCCCTTTCAGGTACGGAGTGTTTGATAGCAGCGCGGAACTCGCCATTCCGAGCCCGAGAGCGATCATCGCGCCCCACCGCACGCCGCCGCGGTACCAATACCGGCCGCCGCCGTGGGCATGCAGGCCACGCTGGTCATAGCCGCCACGCCGCGTGAGCAGTTCGACCATGAAGATCCCGTAGAACGGGGCGAGCCAGTAGATCGACCACAGCAGGAAGTTCTGGAGAACGGTGAGGAAGTTGGCTGCGATCAGCACGCCGTAGACCGAGATCCCGACACCGACGACCGCATCGAACCAGACGGTCTTGGGCCGGGACAGCTTGATCCCCATGGTCTGCAGCGTGAGCCCTGAGGAGTAGATCGAGTAGACGCTGTTCGCCATCAGCCCGGCCACGATCACGATCAGGAAGATCGCGTAGAACCACCCGGGCAGCACGTGGCGCATGCTCGTCGTGAAGTCGTCCGGGCTGACGACGGTCGCGGCGAGGATGCCGACCACGGTGAGCGCCACCGTCGGGATGAAACCGCCCGTGGCGGTGAACAGCGCGACCGCCCGCTTGGACGTACGAGCCGGCAGATAGCGCGCGTACTCGGCGGTCGAGGGATAGCCGAGCGGACCGCTCAGTACGACCGTGATGCCGATCAGGATCGAAGCGGTGAGCGGCCACCCGTGCAGCGAGGCGGCCGGGTGATAGCTCCAGTGCACGTGCGGGATCAGGAAGATCACGAACAGAACGCTGGCGATGCCGAGCGCCCAGGTGTTCACCTTCTGGACGGCGAAGATCGCCGCCTTCCCGTAGAGCCCGACCACGAACGAGATGGCGATGATCGCCAGCAGGATGACCGCTTTCGCGATCGTTCCCACGTGCCACCCGAGGTAGTCGGCCAGCGAATACGCCGCGAGCGCGGCCAGCGCGAAGTCGACACCCTCGTAGCCGACCTGAACCAGCCAGCTGAAGAAGCACGACAACTGTGTGCCGCGGTAGCCGTACTGGACCCGGCTGATGACCATCGTGGCCGTCCCGGCCTCCGGACCCATGCTGGTCAGGATCCCCACGAATACCCACGCGAGGTTCCCTGCGACCGCGATCGCCAGAGCGGTCACGAGCGGCAGCCCCAGTGAGATGAGGATGCCTCCAAACAGCAGGTAGGTCGCCAGGATGTTGCCGCCGAACCACAGCGAGAACATCTCCCTGGCGCGGCCGCTGCGCTCGGCCTCTGGGATCACCTCGATCCCGTGCGTCTCGATCTGAGTCGCCCCTCCGGGCGTCGATCCGGTCATTCGCGTTTGTCCTCCCAATAGTCGTCGTGGCTCTCTCCGGCGCGCAAACTTACGACGTGCCAGTAGCTTTGTCAAGCTAAACCTATGGCGTGACAGTAAGTTTGTGTTGAGCACGATTCTCGCCACCGCGCCGGATACGCTGGCCCGATGCGGATGCTCGACGGCGAGGCCTATTACACGGTCAGCGAGGTCGCCGACGCTGCCGGCGTGAGCCCGCAGACGATCCGGACCTGGGAGAAGCGCAGCCCCTACCGCGGCCGCCGCTCGCCTGGCGGGCACCGGCTTTTCGACCGGGCGTCGCTCGACGGCATGGTCCGCACCGCGGCGGCACACCGGCGCGAGGCAGCCGTGGCACGGGCGATCCCCGTTGAGCACGCCGATGCGGCGACCCGAGAGCACGCGGCGGTCGGCGCGCGGATCCGTGCCGCGCGGCTGAAGGCCGGGTGGTCACAGCGCGCCCTCGCGGAGACAGTGAAGATCTCCCGCTCGCTGCTCTCGGCGATCGAGCGGGGCGAGACCCCGGTCACGATGACCGCGTTCAGCGGTATCGCCGATGCACTCGGCCTCCCCTTGAGCGCCTTCGCCGCCCCGAGCCCGTGGTCCCAGCGGCTGCTGCCACCCGAGCAGCGACCGAGAAGCGTGCTCGGAAACGGGGTGACCTGGGAGGAGTTGGCCGCCACCGCACACGCGATGGCCCCCGCCGTCATGCACGGCGACCCCGGCGCGTCCAGCGGAGGCGCGCTCGTCCTGCCCAACGAGACGTTCGTCTACGTCCTCGACGGCCGTTTTCACGTCGAGGTGCACCACTCCGACACCGCCGAGCAACTCGACCTCCTCTGCGGAGACGCGATCTTCCTGCAGCCCGGAGAGACGATCAGCTGGACCAACCCCGGCACGGAGGTCTCCCGGACCCTCTGGGTCGAGCGGACCTCGTAGGCGCGCGATCCACGCCGCCTCGGCGCTCGGCGCCGGTCCGGAGCTCCACCGATGATTGAAATGACACGGATTTGTGTTATCTGCGATATCCGTGTATCCTCCGTCGCATGCCAACCGATGCGGAGATCACATTCGCCGACCACACGGGCCGTCTGTACGCCCGGCGCTACGGAATGGCGCCGATGGTGGGCCGGCTGTTGGGCTACCTGGCGGTCTGCGAACCGCGTGAGCAGAGCATCGCCGAGCTCGCCGAGGCGCTGCTGGCCAGCCGCAGCGCGATCACCGGCGCCGTCAAGGCACTGGAGACGCTTGGCATCGTCCGGCGGTCGAGGGCCGCGGGCGAACGGCTGGACCGGGTCGGCATCGACATGACCAGCACCCGGGGGATGGGCTTCGACATCTCCGAGTACGAGGAACAGGGCGCCCTCGCCCGCGAGGGCCTCGACGGCGTCCTCGCGGATGCCTCACCGGAACGACGGGCGGTGCTGCTCGAGTGGGCGGCGTTCGCCGACTTTCTCGTCGACCGGCTGCCGGTTCTCGAGCAGGAGTGGCACACGCACCGCAAGGCGCTCCGCGCCGCCGGTGAGCTCCCCGGCTCTCCGCCCGGCCCACCGAAATGAAAGGGGAAGGAAGCATGAACAGCGACTCGAGCGCGGCAATGATCACCGCCCGCGGAGTCTCAAAGTCCTTCGGCGACCACCGCGTGCTCGACGAGGTGGACCTCACCGTCGCCGGCGGGAGGATCTTCGCGTTGCTCGGTCCCAACGGCGCGGGGAAGACGACGATGGTCCGGATCCTCTCGACCCTGATCTCGGCGGACACCGGAGAGGTCCGGATCGACGGGCACGACCTCGCCACCTCTCCGCACGCCATCCGGGGCGTGATCGGGGTCACCGGCCAGTTCTCCGCCGTGGACAACCTTCTCACCGGAGCGGAGAACCTGCGGTTGATGACCGACCTGCGCCACTTCGGCCGGCGCGCGGGCGCGCGGCGGGTGAGCGAACTGCTCGAGCGCTTCGAGCTCAGCGACGCAGCCGACAAGCCGCTGTCGACCTACTCCGGCGGGATGCGGCGCCGGCTGGACCTGGCGATGACCCTCGTCGGGGAGCCGCGGCTCATCTTCCTGGATGAGCCCACCACCGGCCTGGATCCGCGCAGCCGCCGCACCATGTGGCAGATCATCGGCGAGCTGGTTGCGGGTGGCGTCACGATCTTCCTGACCACCCAGTACCTCGACGAGGCCGACCGGCTCGCCGATCGGATCGCCGTGCTCGACCACGGGCGCATCGTCGCGGAGGGGACGCCGGTTGAGCTGAAGCGGCGTATCCCAGGCGGGCACATCGAGCTTCGGTTCTCCGACCTCGACCCGCTGTACGAAGCCGCGAGGCTCCTCGACATCGCCCCGCCCGACGGCGAGCAGCTCGCGCTGCAGGTGCCGGCTGACGGCACCCTCGCGTCGCTGCGCCACCTGCTCGAGCGACTGGACGACGGGAACGTCGAGGTGGACGACATCTCGATCCACACGCCCGATCTCGACGACGTGTTCTTCGCGGTCACCGGCCACGCGAGCACCGATCCCGAACCCGAGGAGGCAATCCAGCGATGAGCGCACTCGCGTACACCGTCAGCGACTCACGGACCATGTTGCGTCGCAACCTCAAGCACCAGCTCCGCTACCCCTCGGTGACGGTGATGCTGGTGGCAATGCCGATCGTCTTCCTGTTGTTGTTCGTCTTCGTCTTCGGCGGCCAGCTCGGCGCCGGTCTCGGGTCCAGCCAGGCCGGCCACGGCGATCGGAGCGCCTACCTGACCTACGTCGTCCCGGGCATCCTGATCATGGCGGTCGCCTCCGCCGCCCTGGGGACCGCGTTGTCGGTCGCGATGGACATGACCGAGGGCATCATCGACCGATTCCGCACGATGGCGATCGCTCGCGGCGCCGTGCTCACCGGCCACGTGCTCGGCAGCCTGATCCAGACCCTCATCGCCCTCGTCATCGTGCTCGGCGTCGCCTTGGTGCTGGGCTATCGCTCGAGTGCGGGCGCGCTCGACTGGCTGGCCGCCGCCGGAGTGCTCGCGCTGTTCGCGTTCGCGCTCATCTGGCTGTCCGCGGCGCTCGGGCTCGCCGCAAAGAGCGTCGAGACCGCCAGCAACACGCCGCTGTTCCTGACGCTGCTACCGCTGTTCAGCAGCGGGTTCGTCCCCACCTCCACGATGCCTGATGGGCTGCGCCAGTTCGCCGAGTACCAGCCGTTCACGCCCGTGACCCAGACCGTACGCGGGCTGCTCACCGGCACCTCGACCGGCGGCCACGCGCTCGCCGCGATCGCGTGGAGCGTCGGCATCGCGGTCGTCTGTTACCTCTGGTCGGTGCGGCTCTACGACCGCCGCCGGGCGGCCGACCCGAAGTAGAGCCGCGCTCAGCCGAGTGCCAGCCGCAGCTCGGGGTCGAGCTGCTGGGCGGCCATCAGAGCGCCCCCGAACGCGGTGAGCAGCAGCTCGCGCAGCTCGACCCGGGTCAACTCGCCGGTCCGCGTCCAGTCCAGGATCGCGGCATCCATGAACCCGAGCCATCCGTTCACCGCCGTGCGGAGCGCGGGCGAGGGGTCCGCGCTCCCGGTCAGCCCGACGAGCATCATCTCCATCGTCCGCGTCCGGAACCCCTCGAGGATCTCCTGGGCCTCCGGGAGCGCGGCCGCGCTCTGCATCAGCTTGGTCCAAGTGCGTGCGTTGGCCTCGATCCAGGCCAGGTAGGCGTCGAGGCTGGCAGTGAGCTGCTCCGCCGGTGAGCCGTCGGCCGCGGGCTCGATCAGCACCAGCAGCTGCGCGGCCGCATCGGACACGGCGGCCTGGAAGAGCCGCTTCTTGGACGGGAAATAGTGGTACAGGAGCGGCTTCGAGACGCCCGCGGCGGTCGCGATCTGCCGCATCGAGATCTCCTCGTAGGAGTGCTCCGCGAACAGCGACGCGCCGGCTTCGATGATCTGACGCCGGCGCTCGTCGACCGCGAGGCGGGTGTAGGCCGGCTCGGGCACACCACGATCATAGCCGCGTTGTTGACCGGCGGTTGACAAGGCGCCGGACCCGAGCTACCGTGCGCTTATCAACCGACGGTCAACAGGAGTGGGCGAATGGATGCGACACGCGGCAGGACGACTGAAAGGCCTCGAGCAGCGAGACCGGCTCCGACCCCGGACCGGCTCGCCTCTGGGGCGCTGGCCGACCTGATCGGCGGGCGCGTGCTCGCCTGGATCGGTGGCGTCGCGGTGGCGATCGGGCTCGTCCTGCTCGCCGTGATGGCCTCGGCCGGACACCGTCTCGGGGTTCCCGAGCGGCTCGGGCTCGCAGGCGCCGGGTCGCTCGTCCTGATGGCCGCCGGGATCTGGCTCCACGAGCGCAGGTCACGCACCGAGGCGTCGATCGTGGCGGTCGGCGCGGCAACGGTCGGCATGTTCGTGGTGCTGGCGGTCTCGGCTCACACCGGAACGATTCCGGCGGTCGCGGCGATCGGCGGCTCGCTGCTTGTCGGGGGCGTCGCCGCCACGCTGGCGATCCGATGGGCGGGCCAGGCGATCGGGTGGCTCGGCCTGCTCGGGGCGGTCGCCGCTCCGCTCGCCACCGGCCCGCGCCCCGATGCGACGGGGCTCGGCCTGCTCGCCGTCGCCCTCGCCTGCCTGCTGGCAACCGCGGTGTGGCGGCGGTGGAGCTGGCTCGCGCTCACAGGTCTCGTGCTGGCCGTCCCGCAGTGGCTGTGGTGGTGCGCCGAGAGCCGGTCGACCATCGACCAGCTGCTCGTTCTCGGTTGCTTCTCCGGTCTCGGCCTGAGCGCCGCCATCGCCGAGCGCCAGCGATACCAGGGCACCAGGGTCTCCGCGCCCGCGGCGGCGCTGCTCGCCGTCAATGCGCTTGCCACCGGCGCGCTCGGGCGGTTGCTGCTGGGGCACGTGGCTGGCGACGTGTGGCTGGCGAGCCTGGGCGCCGCGCACCTCGCGCTCGCGGCATTCAGACGCACGTGCCTCGCGATCGACCTGCGGGGGATACTGCTCGCCGCGGGCTTCGTGCTCGTCGACGTCGCCTTCGGTCTGGCGTTCTCGGGCGTCGTCCTGGCGGCTGGCTGGGCGGGCGCCGCAGTCGGCTTCGCGTGGCTGCGCCGGCGCATCGATGAGTGCCGTCCCGCGCGGGGCCTGCACCCGCTCTCCACGAGGACCGGCGCCTCGGCGATCGACCTCGGCATCGGCGTTCACATCGCCCTCGTCCTCATCCGCGTGCTGCTCGCGGCTCCGCTGGACCGGCTCGGCGGAGGCGACGTTGGATTCACCGCGATCGCTTCGACGATCGCGCTTGCGGCCGCGTGCCTCACCGGAGCCTGGCTCACCGGTCCCCGGCAGCAGACGATCAGCGACCTGCTGGGCGGCCTCGGTCTGTCGGCGATCGCCTACCTCACCGCGCAGTCGCTGCACGGCCCCGCTCTCGTCGCCGCATGGACGGCGGAGGCGGTGGCGCTCGCCCAGCTGGCGCGACGCTCAGATCGCGCGATGGTCGTCCGCGGCGAGTCGGTCGCCTTCCTGGTGCTCGCACTCGGCCATGTGCTGATCGTCGAAGCGCCGCCCACCGATCTGATCGGTGGATCGCCCGCCTTCGGGGCTGCCGCGCTCGCCCTCGCCGTCCTCGCCGCAGGCGCGATCCGAGCCGGTCTCTCGGCACCGCGGCTGGGGTCGTGGCGCCCATGGCTACTCACCGGCGGGGCCGCCGCGGTCCTGTACCTGCTGTCGGTCGGGATCATCACCCTGTTCCAGCCGGCGATCGGTGCACTCGGCGCCTTCGGTGGCGCACTCATCGACCTGTCAGTCCGCCAGCAGGGGCAGGTGACACTCAGCGTCGTCTGGGGCCTGATCGGGCTTGGCGGCGTGATCGTCGGATTGCGCCGCCGGCAGGACCTCGTGCGCAACCTCGCCCTCGGCCTGCTGCTGGTGGCCGTCACCAAGGTGTTCGTCTACGACCTGTCGACGCTCACCTCCCTGTACCGGGTCGCGTCACTTGCCGGGTTCGGGGCGGTGCTGCTGACCAGCGCGTTCGCCTACCAGCGACTGCGGCCGCGAGGAAGGTGAGCTCGACACCTTCGGCCGGTTGTCCAGGGAGTAACGATCGTGTACCTTCGCGCCTTGGAACGCGCCGCCGGCGCGAACGAGGACAGGAGAGGGCAACGCGATGGCGATCAACGAGACTCGCCCGTCGTCGACGGTCGACGGCAGCGGCGCATCGGGACACGAGCCGGCACCCGCCCAGGCGCCGCCCGCCCGCGCGATCGAGCGGCGGTCGATCGACTGGGTCCCGGAGGACGAGCGCCACGGCAAGCTGTGGCACCAGCTGCCCCTGTGGTTCCTGGGCAACTTCCAGTACTTCACGATCCCGATCGGGTTCGTCGGCCCGGCGATGGGACTGTCGCTGGCGTGGACGGTCGTGGCGGCGGTGCTGGGGATCGTCGTCGGCACCATGTTCATGGCGCTGCACGCCAGCCAGGGACCCGGGCTCGGGCTTCCGCAGATGATCCAGTCGCGCGCGCAGTTCGGCTACCGCGGCGTGCTGGTGCCGCTGTGCGCGACGCTCTTCACCTACCTCGCGTTCAACGTCGCCGACCAGGTGCTCACCGCGGAGGGGTTCCATTCCGCGTTCGGCTGGAACGCCCACGTGGTCGCCGTCGTGGTCGCGATCATCGCGGCCGTGATCGCGATCTGGGGCCACGACTGGGTCCACCGCGCGTTCCGGGCGATCCTCGTGGTGGCGCTGCCGGTGGTCGCGATCCTCTCGATCGGGGTGATCTTCGGAGCCGCCCACGGTCACGCGCACGGCCACCTCGGGTTCACCTTCGCCGCGTTCATGGCGCAGTTCTCCGTCGCCGCGGCCTACAACATCACCTACGCGCCCTACGTCTCTGACTACTCCCGCTACCTGCCGCGCAACACCCCTGTGCGCAAGGTCATCGCGTCGGTGTTCTTCGGCGCGGCGGGCTCCCCGATCTGGCTGATCACGCTCGGCGCCTGGCTGGCGATCCACCTCGGGGCCGCCGATGGTCTGGACGGCACCAAGGTCGCCGGCAACAACATCTTCCACCCGCTCGGGTCGGTGGCCGCGGTGCTGCTCGCCGCCGGCCTGGTCGCGACGATGGGGATGAACGCCTACGGCGGGATGCTCAGTGTGCTCACCGGGATCGACTCGATCAAGAAGATCAAGCCGACGCGGCAGGCTCGGGTGTTCACGATCCTCGTGCTGACCGTCGTCTGGTTCGTGATCGGCCTGTCGATCTCGTCCAACGCCGCGACGACCGTGCTGAACTCGCTCACGCTGATGCTGTACCTGCTGGTCCCGTGGACCGCGACGAACCTGGCCGACTTCTTCCTGGTCAGGCGCGGCCACTACGCGATCGCCGACCTCTTCACCCCGAACGGGATCTATGGCGCCTGGGGTGCCCGAGGGCTGATCGCCTACTTCGCGGGCTTCCTCGCGGAGATCCCGTTCATGGTGCTGCCGAGCCTCGCGGGCTTCACGTTCACCGGGCCGATCGCCAAGCAGATCTCCGATGTCGACATCTCCTGGCTGGTCGGGCTGGCGGTGTCGGCGATCGTGTACCTGCTGCTCGCGCGCACCATCAACCTCAAGACCGAGGAGCAGGCGATCGAGGAGTCTGAGCGCGTGCTCGCCGAGGCGGACTAGGTGTCGGTCGACTCCAATGACCGCGTCCGGCTTGGCGCGAGGCTGCGTCACGCCCGGGAGAGCAGTCGGCTGTCGCTCGGCGAGGTCGCCGAGCGTGCCGGGGTCACCAAGAGCTTCCTCTCGCGGGTCGAGCGCGACATCACGAGCCCGTCGATTGCGAGCCTGCTCGAGATCTGCGATGCCGTCGGCATGGCGCCGGCCGACCTCTTCCAGGTGCCGCGCACCACGCTCGTGCGCCGTGCCGACCGGCCGCAGATCCGCGAGTTGCCGAAGTCCGACGAGGTCGTCGACACGTTGATCACCCCCGCGGACGAGCGGCACGTGACCGTTCTGGAGACGGTCGCCACCGGGCGCAGCTCGGGCGGGGACGTGCTCTACACACTGCCGAGTCAGTGCGAGGTCTGCTTTGTGGTCGAGGGGACCGTCGAGGTGCAGGTCGAGGATCGCGCCTTCCTGCTGCGCCGCGGTGACGCGCTCACCTTCGGCGCTGCGGTGCCACATACCTGGCGCGCCACGACCACCGCAGGAGCCCGGGTGCTATGGATTCTGGCCCCGGGCCTGCCTGACCCAAGGAGCGCTGCCACATGACCTCGAAGTTCTCACCCCCGGATGCGAGCCTCGCGCCGCGTTACACCGGGCCTCGCACGTTCGCGCGGCTGCCGCACGTGTCGCTGCCGCTGGAGGGCGTCGACGTGGGAGTGATCGGAGTTCCCTTCGACACGGCGACCAGCTACCGCACCGGGACGCGTTTCGGTCCTGAGGCGATCCGAGCGATCTCGGCGACGCTACGTCCGTATCACCCGGCGCTCGACGTCAACGTCTTCGACGCTCTCGGCGTCGTGGACGGTGGCGACATCGAGATCACCCCGGGCAACGCCGAGCGGACCGCCGGGCAGATCGACGCGGCCCTTCAGCCACTGCTGCGCTCGGGGATCGTGCCGCTCGTGCTGGGCGGGGACCACTCGATCGTGCTCGGCGAGCTGCGCGCACAGGCGGCGGTACACGGTCCGGTCGGCCTGGTGCTGCTCGACGCCCACGCCGACACCTGGGATCAGTACTACGGCGAGCGCTACTTCCACGGCACGCCGTTCCTCCGCGCGGTCGAAGAGGGCATCCTCGACCCATCCCGATCGCTGCTCGCCGGCATGCGCGGTCCGCTGTACGCGGCCTCCGACATCGCCCAACCACGCGATCTCGGTTTCGAGGTGATCCGCGGCGACGAGCTGCGGGCGCTGTCGCCCGAGGAGTACGCGGCACGTGTCCGGGCGAAGGTCGGGGACGGGCCGACGTTCTTCTCGTTCGACATCGACGTGCTCGACCCGTCCTTTGCGCCGGGCACCGGGACGCCCGAGGTCGACGGCCTGTTCCCACGTGAGGCGTTTGCGTTCATGCGCGCGCTGGCGGGGATCGAGTTCACCGGCTTCGACGTGGTGGAGGTGTCACCCGCGTATGACAACGCCGGTCAGGTGACCGCACTGCACGGCGCCGCGGTCGCCTACGAGATGCTGGCGCTGCTGGCGGTCGCGCGGCGAACCTGAGCAGGGAGCACGACGTACAGTCGCTTGACATACTCAGTTGAGCGATATATATTGCTCGCATGACTAAGCGATCGATGCAGGAGGCGACGTTTCTGATCCTGACCGCCCTCGCGGCGGGCAGCCAGCATGGTTACGGGATCATCAGCGACGTCGATGGGATCTCCGGCGGACGAGTCCGGCTCCGAGCCGGAACGCTCTACACCGCGCTCGATCGCCTACGTGACGACGGCCTGATCGAGCTCGATCGTGAAGAGGTCGTCGAGAACCGGCTGCGCCGTTACTACCGGCTCACCCGGTTGGGTACAGAACGGTTGGCCGAGGAGGCCGCTCGCCTGCGCGCGAATGCGCACGTGGCAATGACGCGGCTCGACCCCACTGGAGGGACGGTGACGGCATGAGGTGCGACCCCGAGCTCGAGCGGCGGTACCGGCGGCTGCTCGCCTGGTATCCGCGCGCTTTCCGCGCGCAGCACGAGCAGGAGATGCTCGTCGTGTTGATGGCCTGTGCCCGCACCGGCCGGCGCCGGCCCGGCCTGGCGGACTCCGCGAACCTGATCGCCAACGCGCTGCTGATGCGGCTGCGTCCCGGCGTGCCGCGCTCGCGGCCGACGGTCTTCTGGGCGGTGCGGCTGATGTCACTCGGCGCGCTCCTCGAGCTCGCCGCGCTTGCCACCGTCGTCGGCACCCGGGGCGATCTGAGCGCGGCGATCACCCGCAACGTCCCCTCTTACTCCGCGGCCCACGTCCACGCGATCGTGAGCGGGCAGGTCCTGACGATCGCCATCGGCGCGCCGATCACCGCCGTCGCCTGGCTCTGTCTCGCTTGGGCCAACGGCCGAGGGCACCGCTGGGCACGTCCGGCGTTCGGCGTCCTCTTCGCCGTCATCTCGGTCAGCGTGTTTGGCTCTGTCGGCGCGCAGGCGCAGACGTACGCGCCCGCCGACCTCATCGCCGGGGCCGTGCTGTGGACCGGCGCGCTCGTCGCCCTGCTGCTGATCACCGCACCGTCGTCGGCGGGTCATTACGGTTCTCGGCGCGAGAGCGGCGGGACGTGCAGCGACGGGCCGATGATGCCCGTCCGCCCCTCGTTGAACTGATCGCCGCCCGCCACGAACGCCCGGTGCCGCTGATCCGGTAGCGGGCATCCGCCCGGAGCGGTCGGCGCGCAGCTGCTCCGATACCGTGCTGCCGATGCAAGGCCTGCTCGTGCGCGAACCCGGAGGCCCGCAGGTGATGGCCCTCAGCGACCTCCCTGATCGGGCCGTCGGGCCCGGGGAGGTTCGCGTGCGCGTCGACGCGGCCGGGGTCAATCCGGTCGACGCGGGCAACCGCGCCGACCCCGCCTGGGCCGGCATCGCGCCGCCCTACGTCGTCGGCTATGAGTTCGCGGGCGAGGCCACCGAGGTCGGCGACGGCGTTGGCCATCTCGCCGCCGGAGCGGCGGTGTGGGGCCTGCTCCCCGTGCGGGGGACGCGCTGGGGCGCCTACGCGCAGGAGGTCGTCACCGACGCGGGGTTCATCGCCCCACGACCGGAGCGGCTGAGCCTCGCCGAAGCCGCTGCGTTGCCGTTGGCCGGCGCGACGGCACTGCAGCTCCTCGACCGGCTCGATCCCTCACCGGGAGAGTGGATGCTCGTGCACGGCGCGGCGGGCGGCGTCGGTCATCTGCTCGTGCAGATGGCGCGCGCTCGGGGCGTCCGGATCGCCGCCGCGGCCAGCCCGCCCAGGCACGCTCTGCTGCAGCGCCTCGGCGTGGAGGTCGTCATCGATCGCCACCGCCCCAGCGCGCTCGCGGCGCTGCGCGAGGCCGTCGGCCGCGATCTGCCGCTGACCGCGGATCTGGTCGGCGGCGGCTGCCTGACGGCCAGTCTGGAGCTGATGGCCGAAGGCGGCCGCGCCGGCTCGATCGTCGAGCTGGCCGGAGACCTCGACGAGGCGCTCGACCGGAACCTCACCCTGCATGGCGTGCTGATGCGACCCGGGGTGGATGTCCTCGCCAGGCTCGGCGCGCTCGTCGAGGCCGGGGCGATCCGTCCCGAGATCGACGAGATCCTCCCGCTCGAGCAGGCCGCGCGGGCACATGAGCGGGTCGAGTCGGGCAGCGGCCAGGGCAAGCTCGTGCTCAGCGTCCCACACTGATCCGGGCACGCGTCATGGAGATCGAGGGCGCACTCGCAATCGTCACCGGAGCCGCCGCCGGCGCGGGCCGTGAGACGGCGCTGCGCCTCGCGCGAGAAGGCGCCACGGTCCTGGTGGCCGATGTCGACGGCGCCGGCGGAGAGCGAACGGTGCAGGAGATCGAAAGCGGGGGCGGCCGCGCCAGGTTCGCCCGCGCCGACATGCGAGACCCCGAGGACGTCCGCCGGCTGGTGCAGACCGCGGAGGGCGTTCGCGTCCTCGTCAACAACGCCGGCGGCGGCGGCCAAATCGAGCCGCACTTTCCCGTCGCCGGGCCGGACGATTGGGGTGCGACGCTCGACCTCAACCTGCGAGCTCCGATGCTCGCCACTCAGCTGTCCCTGGAGCCCATGCGCCGGGCAGGCGGCGGGTCGGTGGTGAACGTCGCGTCGACCGGCGGCCTGGGCCTCGCGGCCCATCAGTCGCCGGAGTACGCAGCGGCGAAGGCGGGGCTGATCCGCTTCACCTCGACGCTCGACGTCCTGCGGGAGCGGATGGCCGTGCGGGTCAATTGCGTCGTGCCCGATTGGATCGAGACCGAGCGGGCGAGGTCAGAGCTCGCCCGGATGACGCCCGCCGAGCGCGCCGCGGCCCCGACGCCGCTCCCTCCGGGGGCGGTTCCGGATGCGGTGGTGTCGCTGATCCGCGACGACACTCTGGCGGGGCGGGTGCTGCTGGTGCTCTCAGGCGCCCCGCCCCGCCTGCTGGACCGGACCGACGGCCGCTGACACTGCGTCCGGCTGGGGGCGCAGGCGCTCAGCGCCCGCCCATCAACTCGACGTGGATCGCGCTCGCCCAGCCGTCGGTCGAGCGCGGCCCACGGCCGAAGACGCGCTGCAGCGCCGTCCGCAGCGCCAGCCACTCCCGGCGGTGCTGGATCGCCTCGGGCGGTCCGCGCTGCTGGCCCTCATGGCTTGAGACGAGCCACATCCGTGAACAACCCGCGCGCAGCGACGCGATCCGGGACGCCGGCAGGGTGCGATAGATCTCGACAAACGGAGTCGTCGCCGACCAGGCCACGGCGGGCAGCACCGAGCGCGGCGCCCGCCGGCGGACGGCCGGCGCGGCCCGCGAGAGGTACCAGCGAAATGCGTTGCGCCCGTCCTCCGGATAGAACGCGATGCAGTCACCGGGCCGGGACTGCGCGAGCACGCGCTCGCTGACCGCCGCCCACGGCTCCGGCGAGACGCTGTAGGCGGCGGCGAGCGGCACCACGCGGATGAGCAGCGCCAGCGCGAGGCCGAGGCCCGCGAGCCAGCGCGGCAGCCGCCGGTCGCAGAGCGCGAGCGCGAGCGCGAGCGCGACTGCCGGGAACGATGGCAGCAGATTGCGCGGCTGAAACAGCGGCTGGGTGACGAGCGAGACCAGGAAGGTGAGCAGGCCGGGGACGACGATCCACCCGGCGAGCAGTCGCGCGGGCCACGCCGCCAGACGGTCCTCCCGGCCACCGTGGGTCAGCCGCCACGCGCCGAAACCGATCATCACGAGCAGCACCACCGAGGTCGCGATCCAGCCGGGGGTGGTGATGAACACGCGGTGGAACGTCGACTGCAGCCCCGAACCGGTGAGCGACTGCATCACCTGGGTGTCGACCTGGTGGTTGGGCTTGGGCACCCAGAAGAGCTGGCCGGAGCCGCGGCGGTGAGCCAGCACCAGCAGCGGGATGCAGAGCGCCAGCAACGCGATGAGCATCGCGCCGAAGCGCACCAGCCCGCGACGTCCACTCGCGAGCACGAGTCCGGCCAGCTGCACGGGCACGAGCAGCACGACGATGAAGCCGCAGTATGAGGCGGCCGTCATCGCCACCAGCCATCCAAGCGCGGCTCCCCGCCACGGCCGCCCCTCCGCCACCGCCGCGGTGAACCCCACGAACGCCAGCATCGCCGCACATGCCAGGCAGGTCATCGCTGCGTACCCCCGCGCCGTCTGCCCCCAGTAGACGAGCGGGAGGCTGACCGCGCACAGCGTCGCTCCGACCAGCGCGACGCGACGGTCGCGCCACAGCGCGAGCGCAATCGCCGCGACGAACCCGGGTGTCAGCGCAGCAAACACGACCGACGGCAGCCTGAGCACCCACGGTCCGTCGCCGAAGGCGCCGACGAGCACGTGCATGAGCAGGTAGTAGCCGGACATGTTGCCGCCGTCACGAGCGATTGCGTGCCCGAGCGCGCCGCCATGCTGGGAGACGATTGCGACTGTCGCGCCCTCGTCGAAGCCGAGGCTGCGCGATGTCAGCCCGACCAGCGAGAGCACGGCGGCGAGCAGCACTGGACCAACCATGGCCGCTGCGTCGCGCCGGTCCAGACGGAGACTCCGCCGGGGCACACCCGCCGAATGGGCGGCCAGGCTCACGATCGCACGGGGGCCGAGGAGATCGACCGCCGCGCGCCGGGAGTGCGGCGGCGCAGGCGCATCCAGGCTGCGACCGCGCCCAGCAGGTACAGGCCGAGCACCACCGGCGAGGAGGTGATCGGCAGCGCCAGGTTCCCGTCGGGCTTGACGAGGAACGCCCCGACCACGAGCATGCCGGCGAGCACCGGCGAGCGCTGTGGCGACGGACAGGCAGCGACGAGCACGATCCCCCAGCTCAGGTACCAGGGCCACGCGGCGGGTCCGCAGATCGCCGCGAGCAGCAGGGTCGCCCCGAGCAGCGCGGTGACCCGGGGCACTTCCGCGCGCCACAGCAACCACAGCCCGACCGCCGCAGCGAGCACGGTGGCGACGACGCCGAGCGCGCCTTCGAGGCCGTGGGCCGAGACCCCGATGCCGGCGCCGTGCAGGATGAGTGACGCAGTCTCGCCGAGTGCCGTGGCAGGCGTGATCGCGAGATGGACGCGGGCCGGGGTCGAGAACACCGATGAGGACAGCCAGCGCAGGCCGACCCCGGAGACGAGCGTCACCACGCCGAGCACGACCACGGTGACCGCCAGGCACTGCGCGACGAGCACCCGCCGTGCAGCGCCGCTCTCGGTCCGCCCCCACGCGACGATGATGAACGCGACCGCGACGAGCGCCGGCAGCTTGATCGTCGCGGCCAGCGCGCAGACCGCGACCCCGAGCACCGGCCGGCCGCGCAGCGCGCCGCCGACGCCGGCCGCCAGCAGTCCCGCCATCAGCAGATCGTTGTGCGCCGGCGCAACGAGCCCGATCAGGACGAGCGGCGAGGCGAGCACGAGCCAGGCGGCGCGCGCCTCGTCGGCACCGAGCGCCTCGGCGACGCGCGGCACCCAGATCGCAAGCAGAACGAGTCCGACGAGATCCAGTGCACGGCAGAGCAGCACGCCGGCGACGATGTGGGCGGCGCCGACCGCCGAGATGAGGCCGACGAGCTCCAGGAAGAGCGGTCCGTAGGGGGCGGTGGTGTGCCGCCAGAACTTCGAGACGGCGTCGAGCAGGTGCTGATCACCGAGGTGGGCGAGAATCACGGGCGGCTCGGTGTAGGGGTCGTGGCCGCGGTGGAGGATCGCCCCCTGGGCGAGGTAGCTGTAGACGTCGGAGCTGAACAGCGGCGGCCCGAGCGCGAGCGGGAGCGTCCACAGGCCGGCGACCATCAGCCCGGCGCGCCGGTCGATTCCGGTGCGCAGCAACGCGAGCCAGGCGATCGTCAGCAGCGCCATCCCGGCCCACACGAGCAGGGTCGCCGAGCCACGGCTGACGGCGAGCTGCCCGTACCACCAGCCGGCGTGCCGGTCCTCCAGCGCACGCGGCGCCGCGACAGCGGCCAGCACGGAACCCGCCGTGCCGAGGCTGGCGAACCCGTAGAGCGACATGGATCGGTGGCGGGCGGGCACGCGCGGAGGGTAGTCGCCCCCCAACCGGCTGCAATCCGCACGCCCCGGTTGTCTTTCGTTTCACGGTTCAGGTAGAACAGCACCGGGATGAGGACCGGGAGCAAGAACCTCGTGCTGACCGCGATGGTGTTCGCAGTCGCGATGATGTTCATCGATCAGACGATCGTGGTGCTCGCGATCCCGAGCCTCCAACACGAGATCAAGCTCTCGCCGACCGGTGCGCAGTGGATCGTCAACGGCTACCTGCTCTCTCTCTCGGCACTGTTCGCCTTCGGCGGTCGCATCGCCGACCTATGGGGGCACCGGCGCACGGTGATCGTGTCCACCGCGGCGTTCGCGCTGTTCTCAGCGCTGTGCGGCGCGACCCCGACAGGAGGTATCGGCCCCGCGTGGATCATCGTCTTCCGGGTGCTGCAGGGAGCGAGCGCTGCGTTCCTGTTCCCCGCGGCGCTGGCGATCGTCGTCTCCACCTACGACATCTCCGAGCGCGGCAAGTACCTGGCGATCTTCTTCTCGATCTCCGGAGCGCTGACCTCGATCGGGCCGATCGCCGGCGGCTACCTGACTCAATGGACCTGGCGCTCGATCTTCTGGATCAACCTACCGGTCGCCGCGATCGCGATCGTGCTCACGATCATCGCCCGGCCGGAGCAGACCCCTCGTCGAGAGAAGCTCGACATGCGCGGCGCGGTACTCGTCTGCGCCGGGATGGGGATCGGGGTGCTCGGCCTGCAGGAGGCGAGCGCCTGGGGCTGGAGCTCGCCCGCGACCTGGGCCTGCCTCGTCGCCGGGGTCGCCCTGCTCGTCTGGTTCGTGCTCTGGGAACTCCGCGTCGACCAGCCGCTGGTGCCGATCCGGCTGTTCGCCGACCGCGCGTTCGCAGTCGACAACGCGGTCCTCTTCCTGATCTGCATCTGCTTCATCCCGCTGTTCTTCTTCGCCTCCCTCTACGCCCAGGTCGGACTCGGCGACACCGCCTCCACCGCAGGTCTGCTGCTGCTCGTTTTCTTCGGCGGGTTCACGATCGCCGCGCAGTGGGGCGGGCGGATCCTCGACCGACGGGGCGCGCGGCCGACGGTCGTGTTCGGCACCGCACTCGGAGCGGTCGGCTTCTATCTGTGGGCGTCGAAGCTGCCGGCACTCGACTTCTCCAAGCAATGGGTGTTCCTGGCGCTGGCGGGCGCCGGCATGGGCATGACGCTCGGGCCGGTCTCCACGGACGCGCTCAACCGCTCCCACAGCGCCGCCTACGGCGCCGTCACGGGCGTCACTCAAACGGTGCGGAACTTCGCCGGGAGCCTCGGGCTGGCCGTGCTCGGCTCGATCCTCGTGACCGAGACGACCTCGAAGGTGGTGCGCACGCTCAGGCGCGAGGGGGTTCCGCACCGGATCGCGGTCCAGATCGCTCATGAGGTGTCGGGCGCGAGCGGCACCGGCTCCTCTGGCTCGCATCATTCGGGACGCGGCGTTTCAGCCGCTGCGATTCATGCCGTGCGAGTGGACTTCGCCTCGGCCACCAAGGTGGTGGTCATCGGCATGGCGGCGGCGATGGCCGTCGCGTTCGTTGTCGCCTTCCTCGGGATGCGGCGCGACTCGACGGTGGAGCCCGTCGCAGCCGAACCCGCGGTCGACTCCGTCTCATCCGCGCCGGCCGGGTCGCGGTAGCACCGGGTGCGGTTGCGCCCAGAACGCTTGGCCTCGTAGAGAGCGCGGTCGGCGAGTGCGTACAGCCGGGCGGGACTGCACGGCGTAGAGCTCACGCCGAGCCCGGCCGACAGGGTGAGCGAGCCGACCCCGACGAAGGGAGCGGAGGCGATCTCGGCGCGGGCGCGGTCGGCCGCCACCCGGGCGCCGGCCGCGTCGCAGCCCGACAGCAGCCAGGCGAACTCCTCGCCGCCGACGCGGGCGAGGACCTCGCTCTCCCGCGCGATCTGCGACAAGCGGTCGGCCACCTCGACGAGCACCGCGTCGCCGACCGGATGACCGTGCTCGTCGTTGATCTGCTTGAAGCGGTCGAGGTCGAACAGGACGAGAGCGATGGTCTCGCCGGCAGAACCCAGGGTCGCGCGCTCAAGCTCCTCGTCGAGCACGTAGCGGTTCGCAAGACCGGTGAGGCTGTCGGTTCGGGCCTGGCGCTCGAGCTCGCGGTGCTGCAGGTTGCGCAGCGACACGTCGCGGATCGTGTTGACGAAGCCGATCCGCGCCCCGTCGGTACCGAACGCCGGGATCGCGGTCACCTCGGCGTCGAAGCGCGTCCCGTCGGCGCGGGTGAAGACCGCCTCGAAGGTCCCGCCGGTACCGGAGTTCACTTCGCCGCGCACGCCTGACAGCTCGCGGACGCGCTCGGCGGGCCAGAAGGGGTAGGGCGGGCGGCATCCGATCAGCTCCTGGCGGCGCCGCCCGGTGATCTCGCACAGCCCGTCGTTGACGTCGACGACCTCCCCCTCGACCGTGAGCGCGTAGCCCTCGTGCATCGCCGCGAGGATCGTGCGAGCGTGATCGCGCTCCTGGCGGACCTCGGCCTCGATTTCCAGCAGCCGGCGTTCGGTGCGCTTGCGGTCATCGATGTCCTGCACCTGGGCGATCAGATGCTTGGGCTGGTCGTGTTCGTCACGTACGAGCGATACCGACAGCAACGCCCAGATGTGGCCGCCGCTGCGGGTCAGGTAGCGCTTCTCCATGCGGTAGTCGTCGATCTCCCCGCCCACCAGCTGCTGCATGAGCGCCATGTCCGCCGACCGGTCGTCTGGATGAGTGAGGTCCTGGAAGGTGCGCTCGAGCAGCTCCTCCGGTGACCAGCCGGTCATCCGGCAGATCGCACGGTTCACCTTCAGCCACCGGCCATTGAGCCCGACCAGCGCCATCCCGATGGGAGCATGCGAGAACGCCGTCTCGAACAGCTCGCGTGCGTCGTCGCGCTCACGTTCGACAGCGCGCCGGGCGTTGCGGGCCTCGGCCGGCCCACGAGCAGGGGCCGACGATCCACCGATCAGGTCGCGATCAGACACACTGAATGAATCGGTACGCAGGCGGCTCGCCTTGAGCCCCGGTCCCGATCAGCCGCCCAGCGCATGCTCCTCGTAGTCGGCCAACCGGCGGTAGCCGACCTCGGCGTAGATCTTGTTCGAGGTCGGATTCCCGAGGTCGGTGAACAGCACCACGCGCCGCGCGCCGCGGTCGAACAAGCGGCGGCTGAGGGCCGCCACCGCCGTCGAGGCGTAGCCGCGCCCGCGCAACACGGGGGGCGTGTAGACCGGCCCGATGCGGGGCACGCCGGCGACGGCGACCGTCCGACCAATGAGCGAGACCGGGTCGCCGCCCTCCTCCCAGACGAACAGCAGATCCCGCTCGACCCGAGAGATCGCGGAAGCCCGAGCGGCGTCCGGCGACTCCTCGATGTCTGACTCGGCGATGAACGCCAGGTACCACTCCACCACCAGCTCGAGCTCCTTCGGCCGGGGCGCGCGCAGCTCGCCGGCAGCGGGCCGCGGGGGATCGACGAGCTCGTCCGGCGCGAGCGCGTGCAACGCCATCGACATCCTCAGCTCGCTTCCGCCGCCGGTCTGGGTGCGGTACGCGGCGGCAAGCGCCCGAGCCGTGTCGGCCACCGCGTTGACCCCGGGCAACTCGGGGTCGGCTGCAAGCCAGGCGGCGATCAGCTGAGCCGCGTCGCGCTCGCCGATCGCGGTGCAGAGCATCACCCGCGGCGGCGTCCGCAGGGCGGCACCGCTCACCACCCCCGCCGGGTCGCGGATCAGCGCGAAGCGCCAACCGGTGTTGGGGAACCGTCCGCTGCGCAGCGACTCGAGCACGGTCGCGGCCACGGTGTTGCGCACCGTCGAGGCCAGCAGCATCTCCACCTCCGCTCCGAACTCGTCCGGATCGGTGAGGATCTCGATCACGGCCGGGCTGGAGCCGGCGCCGGGTCCGGACCCGGGAGCGCGTAGTCGGCGAGCGAGACGAGGATCTCGTCGGCCTGCTCCAGTCCGGGAGCGCCTTCGGTCAGCCAGTTCGGCACCGCCACGACGTGGAGCCCGGCGGCCTTCGCCGAGCGGACGCCGTTGGGTGAGTCCTCGAAGGCGACCGCTCGCCCCGCCGGGACGCCGAGGGCCTGGAGTGCCTCCAGGTACAGCGTCGGGCTCGGCTTGCCGCGCGCCGCATCGCCGTCGGCGGTGACGATCACGTCGAAGTCGGCCTCCTGGCCGGCACGAGCGAGGTGCTCGTGGATCCGCTCCCGGTCGTTGCTGGAGACGATCGCCGTCCGGATGCCCCGGGCGCGAGCGTGGGCGAGCAGCTCGCCGGCGCCGTCGATCAGCGCGTCCGGGAAGAGCGCGTCGCGGCGGCGGTGGCGCTCGGCGTGGGTCAGCGCCGGGTCCAGGCCCGGCGCCGCCAATTCCTCGAGATGCCCGAGCGGGTCGAACCCCGATGCGCCCGGGGGCCGGCCCATCACCTCCTGCTGCCAGAGCTCGCGGGGAAACTCCGCGCCATGCTCGGCATAGAGCTCTCGCCAGACCTCATACGCGGACGTCTCGCTGTCGTAGAGCAGCCCGTCGAAGTCGAACAGCAACGCCTCGATCACGTCGCCGAGGCTAGCGAGGGCCTACTCGCGGCCGGCTACGTGGTTGCCGTCGCGCCGGCCGGCTCGGGCGCCGCGGGGAACCGCTCGGTCGCGGCGTCCACCAGCGTGCCGAGCGTCAGGGAGACCTCACGCACGTCGGCCAGCAACCGCTCGCGCTCGCGCCACACCGCGTCGGTCTCCTCGTCGAGCTGACGCAGGCGCCGCTCGGCCTCCGAGGTGATCCGCTCGGCGTTGCGGGCAGCCTCGCGCACCGAGCGCGCCGCCTGTTCCTGCGCTCGGCGGGCGGTCTCGTGAGCTTTGTCGTGCGCGATGACCAGGATCGAGGCGGTCTGCTCGCCCAGTCGCTCGATCTCCTCTTCGATCGTCGGGGGTGGCTCGATGACGTTTCGAAGCTCCGCGATCTCCTCTTCGAGCGCCGCGATGTGATCGTCCACGGCCTGCCGGTTGTAACCGAGCGCCGCGGTCGGGAAGCGGACCCCGAACTGGCGATCGTCATCCAACGGTGGCGGGACTGCGGTGTCCTCGGACTCCGGGCCGCGCGCTGCCGGCTGACTCTCCGCCTCGGCAGGCTCGCGGGACTTCGCGCTGCCGGTGGTGAGCTCGGCAACCGGATCGCGACCGGTCCCGGCGTCGAATTCGGGCCGGCGGTCGAGCGCGTGCAGCCAGCGACCGACCTTGCTCGCCCTCGCCGACAACGACTCACGGGTGGCCGAGAGCGACTCACCGACCGAGTCGCGAGTCGCCGTCAGCGACTCGCGCGCGGCCGCAAGACGCGGCTCGCGCGCGGGCCACTCTCCGTCCTCCTCCCCATCAGACCACGGGCGGTCCACGCCCTCGTCGAGCGGGCTGCTCAGCTCGGTGGTCTGCTGCGGCTCAGTTTCGGGCGGGCGCAGATCCTCCTGGGACTCGCGCTCCCACCGGGGGGATTCGGTCATCGGTCACTCCTGTCGGCGCGGGCGTGCCCCGGGTTTCGCCATTCGCCCGCCAATCCCTACCGGCTGCATGACCGCAACCGACACGCCCCCGGGGCGATCGTCACGTGCTCATCGCCGCCAGCCGCGCCGCCGCGGCCCGCGCGAGCGTCGCATGATGGACCGAGCTGCCCCCCAGCAGCATGCGGTCAACCTCGGCACGCTTGTACAACCAATGGACATCGGCCTCCCAGGTGAAGCCGATTCCCCCGTGGGCCTGGATCGCGCTCGCCGCCACCTCGCGCCCGCCGGTCGCGGCGGCGGCGCCGGCGAGTGCCGCGGCCTCGGTGAGGGATACGCCCCCGCCCACCCCGGCGTCCGCCGCCCAGGCGGCGTAGTAGGCGGTCGAGCGGGCGGACTCGGTGTGCAGCAGCATCTCCGCGCAGCGGTGGGAGACCGCCTGGAAGGAGCCGACGGGGACACCGAACTGGCGGCGCTCCTTGACGTAGTCGAGCGTCATCTCCAGTGACCGCTGGCAGACGCCGACGAGCTCGGCCGCGACGGCGGTGGTGAGCAGGGCGGCCGCGTCCCCGCCCGTGTGGGCGTTCCAGCCTCCCGCGAAGGGCTGCCCCTCGACCATGCGCCCGAAGCGACGGGTCGGGTCGATCGTGACCAGCACCTCGCGCCGTGAATTCACCTGGATGATCCGGCCGTCGGTGATCAGGAGCGCCGCGGGGCCATCGGCGCCGTCGAGGATCAGGCCTGCGCGGCCGACTCCGACGCGCGTCTCACCGCGCAGCAACCCCGGGAGGTGCTCGTGCAGATCGCCGTCGCTGTACCGGTCGATCACGGCAGCCGCGACCGCGGTCGACAGGAACGGTACGGCCGCGCACGCGTAGCCGAGCTCCTCGAGCAGAACCGCGAGCTCGACGATGCCCAGCCCCTGCCCGCCGTTCTCCTCCGAGACCGCGATCCCCGGCCAGCCGAGCTCCACGACCTCCCGCCACAGCGGCCCGTCGTACTCGCCGGCGACCGCCGCGGCGCGGACGCGGGCCCAGGTCGAGCGGGCGCCGAGCAGCTCCCGCGCGACCGACTTGATCTCCCGCTGGTCCTCGTTCAGATCGAAATCCATGCCTCTCCTCAGCGCGCCTTCGGCAGGCCGAGCACGCGCTCGGCGACGATGTTCTTCAACACCTCGGTCGTGCCGCCCTCGATCGAGTTCCCGCGGGCGCGCAGCAGCTCGTAGGACCACTTCCCTCCGGCCTCGATCGCGGCGGGGCCGAGCAGGTCGGCCGCGAACTGGGTGAGCTGCTGGTTGGTCTGCGACCACATCCACTTGGTCAGGGACCCCTCCGGCCCCGGCTGACCGTACTTCTCGATCGTCGTGAGGCCGCGATATGCGGTGAGGCGGAGGACCTCCGCCTTGAGGTACAGCTCGCCGAGCCGGTCGGCGATGACCGGATCGTCGAGGGCCCCCGAGGCCGCTGCCTCCGTGAACAGCGCCTCGAGCAGCCCGCGCATCCGCACCTGGAGGAAGAACGCGAGACCCGCGCGCTCGTTCATCAGGGTGGTGAGGGCGACCTTCCAGCCGTTGCCCTCACCGCCGAGCACCTGCGTGTCCGGGATCCGCGCACCGTCGATGAACAGCTCGTTGAACTCGCTCTCGCCCGTGATCTGGCGAAGCGGCCGCACCTGAACGGCTTCCTGCTCCATGTCCATCAGGAAGTAGGTGAGGCCCTTGTGCTTGGCGGCGTCACGGTCCGTGCGGGCGACGAGCATGCACCATTTGGAGTACTGCGCGCCGCTCGTCCACACCTTCTGCCCGGTCACCACCCAATCCGACCCCTCGCGCACCGCCCGCGTCTTGACCGCGGCCAGGTCGGAGCCCGCGTCGGGCTCGGAGAACCCCTGGCACCAGATCTCCTCGGCGGTCAGGATCGGCGCCAGGAGGCGCTCCTTCTGCTCCGGGGTCCCCCAGGCCATGATCGTGGGGCCCGCGAGCAGCAGTCCGAGCACGTTGGCCGGCAGCGGCGCGCCCGCGCGCCCGAGCTCCTCGAAGAAGATCGCCGACTCGGTCAGCGTCGCGTCGCGGCCACCGTACTCGACGGGCCAGTGCACCGCCGCCCAGCCGTCGTCGGCGAGCCGTCGCTGGAACGCGCGCCGCCAGTGGTAATGCGCGTCCTCGTCCCCGGTGGGCTCCGTTCCCGGGTCGTTGGCGGCGAACCACGCCCGCAGCTCGTCGCGGAACGCCAGCTCGCCGTCACTGAAGGTCAGGTCCATCGGTTCTCCTGGTGTGGGTCGTCCGTTCGAATGTCGAGAAACATTGTCGCGGGATCGAGTTCCGGCGCGCCCGGCCGATATGTCCATCGATGCAACGCCCGCGTCGCAGCCACTCGCTCACCGGCCGGCTCTTTGCCGTCTACGCCATCGTCAGCGCCCTCCCGGTCATTGCGCTGGGGTTCATCCTGGCCGGAAGCTTCCGCGGCGAAGCGCTGCAGCGCGGCCTGAGCGAGGGCCGGAGCGAGGCCTCGCTGATCGCGACAACCGCGGTACGGCCGCTGCTCAACGGGCGCCCGCTGAGCGCGGGGCTCACCGCCGTCGAGACCCGTCGGCTCCAGCTGCTGGTGCGCGGGTCGATCGGGCGCTCGATCCTGCGGCTGCGGCTGCGCGACGACACCGGCCACATCGTCTTCTCCGACGACGGCGCGGGAGACTTCGGGCCGCCGGACGACGACGCGATCCGGGCCGCACACGGCCGGATCGTGGCCGATCTGACCCGGCTGAACGCCGACGCGCTTGACGCCGAGGTCACCCCGGACGCTCCGCTGGGCGACCTCGGACCTCGCGCGATCGAGATCTACGTCTCGCTGCGCGCCGAGCGCCCTGGCCACGTCCTCGGCGTGCTCGAGCTCTACCTCCCCTACGCGCCGATCGATCACGAGGTCTCCCACCTGCTCGGGACGCTGTACCGAGATCTCATGATCGGCCTCGGCGCGCTCTATCTCGTCCTGTTCGCGATCACGGCGTCGGTGAGCAGCCGGTTGCGCCGGGAGGCGATGCGCAACGCGTTCCTCGCCGGCCACGACGTGCTCACCGGACTGCCGAACCGCACCGCCTACCAGGAGCAGGTCTCGCTCGCGATCGAGGACGCGACGCGGAGCGGCGTTCCGGCCGCTGTCGCGGTGCTCAACCTCGATCGATTCCGCGAGATCAACGACGCGCTCGGCTACGCCAACGGCGACGCGGTCCTGCGCAAGCTCGCTGACCGACTCGCCGCGGCGCTCGGCTCAGGCGCGTTCGTCGCCCGCCTGGGCGGCGATGAGTACGGGGTCATCCTTCCCGACGGCGAGGGCGCCGAGCCGCTGCTGCGGCGGCTGCGGGAGACGCTTGACCGAGAGGTGTCCGTCGCCGGCGTGACGCTCGCGGCGCAGACCTCGATCGGCTACGCGATGGCGCCCGCCGACGGCGACGAGCCCGAGGAGCTGGTGCAGCGCGCGGAGGTGGCGATGTATGCGGCCAAGGACATGCACACCGGGGTCCGGCGCTACGAGCCCTCGCTCGACCGCCACGACGCCGCCGGCCTGAGCCTGGTCGCCGAGCTGCATCACGCGATCGATGACGACGAACTGGTGCTCCACTACCAGCCCCAGCAGGAACTGACCGGCGATCGCGTGGTCGCGGTCGAGGCGCTCGTGCGCTGGCAGCATCCGACCCACGGCCTGCTGTTCCCCGACCGCTTCCTCGGCCTCGCCGAGCAGACCGACGTGATCGATCACCTCACACGCTGGGTGCTGCGCCGCGCGCTGCGGGACGTGGACGGCATGGGCCTCGCCACCGGGACGGCGCCGCGCGTCTCGGTCAACGTCTCGGCTCGGTCGGTCGGCGGTGGCACGCTCGCCGACGATGTGATCGCGGCGCTGCAGGAGTCCTCCTTCGACCCCGACAGGCTGATCATCGAGGTCACCGAGACCGCGATCCTCGCCGACCCGCAGCGGGCTGCAGCCGAGCTGGGGCGCCTCAGCGAAGCGGGCGTCCGCGTCAGCCTCGACGACTTCGGTCAGGGCCAGACGTCACTGAGCCACCTCTCGCGCCTGCCGCTGTACGAGCTCAAGATCGACCGGGAGTTCGTCGGCGACATGGACGCGGACGAGGCACACGCCACGATCGTGCGCTCGATGATCGAGCTCGGTCACAACCTCGGCCTTCATGTCGTCGCCGAGGGCGTCGAGACCGACGGCGTGCGGGAGCAGCTGCGCGACGCCGGCAGCGACCTGATCCAGGGCTACCTGCTCTCGCGTCCGTTGCCGCTCGAGCAGATCACGGCGTGGCTGGCGGCGCAGACACGCCCGGAGGTCACGGCGTGACCGCGATCGTGAAGCTCGCTGCGTAGTCCTCACCCGGCGCGAGCACGCTGAGACCCATTCCGCTGTTCAGCGCGTCGGTGGGCGCGGCCATCGGCTCAAAGCAGATGTAGTCGTGGCCCGGTGGCGCGTAGACCTGCGCCCAGTCGTAGCCGGCCTCGAAGCTCACCGACAGCGACCGCTCGCCGTCGGAGACGAGGAACTGCGCGGGAGTCGCCAGACCGGCGAGGCCGTCGTCGAGGCTGCGCTCAGCGAGCAGGAAATCGCGCGGCGCCAGGCGGACGCGCTCCCCGGTCGGGATCATGTCGTCGTCGAGCACCAGCCGCTGCTCGGCGCCAAGGTCGACCTGCCAGCCCGCGCGCGAGGAGTCGGGCAGCCGGAGGTAGGGGTGGTAGCCGAACGCCACCGGCACCTGGTCGTCTTGATCGGCGTGGACGGTCGTGGTGAGCGACAGCCCGCGCTCGTCGACCACCGCCTGGAGCGACACGCGATGACGGAACGGGAACAGTTCGAGCAGCTCGTCCGTACCCCAGGTGAGCTGGCCGGTGAGTTGATCGCCGGCCGCCGCGGCCTCCCAGGTGAGCCGGCCGGGGATCGCCCCGTGGATCGGCAGGCCGTTCGGATCCACCGGGTAGCGCGCTCCGGGCTCGCCGGCCGGCAACTCGACCGCCCGCCCGGCCGCCTCGTAACCATGGCGCGAGAGCCGATTGGCCCACGGATAGAGCAACGGGATGCCCATCGTCTTTCCGCGCTCGGCATAGGCCTCGACCCCGCGGCCGTGGTCGAGCAGCTCAGCGCCCCGGTGGCGCAGCGAGCTGCACAGCAGGTTGGCGCCCGGCACGAACTCCGCGACGGTCTCGCCGCCGGCGGAGGTGATGGAGAGAGTCGAGAAGCTCATGTGCCGGAGGATCGCACGGCCGCCGCCAGCGCGGCGCGCTCGCGCGCGGGCGAGAGGCCGTGGGGCGGAATGCCGTCGCGCACCGGCGGCGGGCCACCGAGCGCGGTCATCCACTCCCACGTATCCGCGACGGTCTCCCCGACTGGCCGGCAGCGGAGCCCGGCCGCATGGGCACGCTCGACGCCCATGCCGTGCAGCCCCTCGTACTCGGTGCCGAGCGGCAACCAGATCGGCAGCTCGGTCCATGCCTCGATCTCGCACGCCTCGATCACCTCGGCGGGGGTCCAGCAGAGCTCGGCGTCCGGCGTGCCCGCGCTCGCAGTTGCGGCGCGGCACGCTTCCAGCAGCTCGCCCATCGTCGCGTGGCCGCGCCGGCTGACCAGGTTGAACGGCCCGCCGTGTCCGTCCTGCGACGCGTCGAGCAGGAAGCGGGCGAGATCCCGGGCGTCGATGAGCTGCAGCGGCCGCTCCGGCGGTGCCGGCGCAAGCACCTCGCCCCCGCGGGCCATGCGCTGCAGCCACCAGGGAAGCCGGCCCACATCCTCGCGCGGGCCGAGGATCAGCCCGCAGCGGCCGAGCAGTGCGCGGTCGCCGAACGCGGCAACGGCAGCGAGCTCACCGCCCCGCTTGGCCCGGGCATAGTCGCTGAAATCGGTGTCGTCCGGGCTCGCCTCGACGGTCGCGGTCGTCTCGTCGAGCCCGACCGCGAGCGGCGGCGGGTAGACCGAGCCGCTCGAGACGTAGACGTAGTGGCCTGCGCGCGGGGCCAGCCGGGTGGCGGTGTCACGGACCGCCGCGGGCGCGCCGGACCAGGTGTCGACGACGACGTCCCAGGTGCCCTCCCCGAGCGGGGTGAGCGTCGACGGGTCGAGGCGGTCGCCGTGCAGCGCGATGACCCCGGCGAGCGGCTCGCCCCGCGTTCGCCCTCGGTTGAACGTCGTCACCGCATAGCCGCGCTCGAGCCCTTCGGCGACGACGGCGTGGCCGACGAACGCGGAGCCGCCGAGCACGAGCAGCGAGGGCGTCATGACGGACACACTACTGCAACCGTACGGTTGCGCGTGTGATCGGGTCAGTCAGACCGAGGTGGCGGCGGGCCGGACCTCCTCCAGACGATCGACCGCGGCGAGCGCCGGGAACAGCCGCGCCCAGCCGAGCGAGATCGCGATCGTCACACAACCACCGCCGACCACCGCCGGGATCGTGCCCACGAGCGACGCCGCAACCCCCGACTCGAACGCGCCGAGCTGGTTGGAGGCGCTGATGAACACCATCTCGACCGCGTTCACCCGGCCGCGCAGACGATCGGGCGTCGCGAGGGCGGCGGTGGTCGAGCGGATGTTCATCGAGACAAGGTCGACGAGCCCGCTGACGCCGAGCACGACGAGCGAGAGGACGAAGCTGCGTGAGAGTCCGAAGACGACCATGCACCCGCCGTAGGCGCCGACCACGGCGAGCAGCAGCCGCCCGGCGCCGCCCCGGATCGGCCGGCGCGTGATGAGCACCGCGCCGGCGAGCGCGCCGACCGCGGGCGCCGCCCGCAGCACGCCGAGCCCGGTTGCGCCGACGTGGAGGATGTGACTCGCGAAGATCGGCAGCAGCGCGACCGCGCCGCCGAACAGCACCGCGAGCAGGTCGAGCAGGATCGCGCCGAGCAGGATCTGCGTGCGTCCGACGAAGCGCAGCCCCTCCAGCAGAGACTCCAGATCGGGCGGACTGGCATGGTTCTCGGCCGGCCGCCCCGGGCCGATCCCGAGCGCGGCGAGGAAGGCGATCGCGCAGCTGCCCGCGGCGACCAGGTAGACCGCGCTCGGCGAGGCGCCGTAGAGCACACCGCCGATCGCCGGCCCGACGACCTGCGCCCCCTGCCCGGCGATCGAGCGCAACGTCATCGCGGAGCCGAGCAGCTCACTCGGGACGAGCGTCGGCGGCATCGCGCGGGAGGCGGGCTGACCGAGCGCCATCGTCACCCCGGCCCCGACCGCAAACGCCAGATACGGCAGCGGCGAGCGGACGCCCGCGGCGCTCACCGACGCCAGTCCGACGCCGATCCCCACCCCGAGCAGGTTCGCGGCGGCCAGGATCAACCGCCGCGGCACGCGGTCGGCGAGCTGACCGGCGGGCAGCGCGAGCACGAACAGCGGCACGAACTCCGCCAACCCGATCCACCCGAGGTCGAGCGCACTGTGCTGATGGGAGTACACCTCCCAGCCGATGACGACCTCGAGCATCTGCAGCGCCATCGCCATCCCGAACGTGGCGCACCACCAGCGCCGGAAGTCGCGGATCTCGAGCGCAGGGCCGAACCGGTGCACAGCGGTTCGAGGCTAGCCCCGCGACCGGGGCGCCGGATCAGCTCTCGTGGGCCGCGTCGACGAGGGCCGGCGGCAGGACCGACGTGACGGACCCGGTCACCTCGATCGCGGTCAGCCGGCCGTAGAAGTCGAAATGGAGCACGAGTGAGTCGAGCGCGGGGATCCGGTCGGCCTCCTCGTGCTCGGAGAGATCGACCGAGTCACGGACCTCGGCGTCGCCGAGCCTCAGGTAGGCCTGGCCGCCGGGGGCAGTGGTGATCTCGATGTCGGCCACCGGGGGTGCATACCGCGGATGGAGGTGGTTACGCAAGAAAGGGCGTGGATTCCAGGATCGGTTCGGCGCTGCGCCGGGTTCGCGATGTGGCATGCCATCTGGCACCCTCGGGGCGGCGGGGGGCGGGACGGTGCGGGACGTGCCCCTGGGGCGGCGCTTTTCCCGCACTCACAACTGCGCGCGCCGGCGCGTGCGTGATCTGTCCTACGGGCGGGTGTGGATCGCTCACACGAGCTCAGAGAATGCGGCAAGTGCGGGAAACAGCCCGCTGCCGACGACCGCGGCCCAGCGAAACACCCCTAGCCGCCGACCTGACCGCTCAGCGAGTCAGATCTGGGCTCCATCCCAGCCCCAAAAACGACAATCCCCACCAGCAGCCCTCCGGCGCTGCGTGAGAGACGACGACCCGGCGTGCTATCGCCCCCGCCCAGGGTCAGTCGGGCATCCGCCCCGCAGCGATCAGCTCCTCGAGCCGCACCAGCTTCACCCGCGGCCGCCCCGCGGGCTCTCCCAGCGCGGACTCACGGGCGTCGATCGACTCCCAGCCGGCCCAGGTCACGTGCTCAGGCGCCTTCTCGGCCATCCACCGCTCGACCGCGACCGGGTCGCCGAGCGCGGGATCGGGGATCGCCAGTGCGCCCGCGTCACGGTCCTCGATGATCCGCGCCACGGTGTCGGCAGCGTCCTTCTTGTTGGTGCCGATCACGCCCGACGGGCCACGCTTGATCCACCCCACGACGTACTCGCCGCGGCACGGGCTGTCGTCCTCGCACACCCGGCCGCCGTCGTTGCGGATCAGCCCGCGATCGGGGTCGAACGGGATCCCCGCCACCGGCTCGCCGCGGTAGCCGATCGAGCGCAGCACCAGCCCGCACTCGATCACCTCCTCCTCCCCGCTCGGCACGGCGCGGACACGTCGACCGTCGTCCACCAGCGTGTTGACAGCCACGCGCACACCGGTCACCGGGCCGTCCTCGCCCTCGCCGAGGATCTCCACCGGCGAGCGCAGGAACCGCAGCTCCAACCGGTGGGACTTGCCCTCGGGAGAGCGCTCCGAATACCCGCGCAGAATCTCGACGTTGCGGACCGTCGTCTTGTCCGCATCCGCGGGAACCTGCACACCCTCCATCTGCGCCGGATCGACGATCACATCCGCGCGGTCAAGCTCGCCCAGCTCCAACAGCTCGGGGTTGGTGAACGCCACCTGTGCCGGACCGCGACGGCCGAGCAGCACGACCTCCCGCACGCCGGCCATCCCGAACGCGTCGATCGCGTGGTCGGCGGTATCGGTCGGCGCGAGCTCGCCCGGATCCAGCACCAGCATCCGGGCGACGTCGATCGCCACGTTGCCGTTGCCGATCACCACCGCCCGGCCACCGTTCAGGTCGAACTGGTGATCGGCAAACAGCGGGTGGCCGTTGTACCAGGCCACGAACGTCGTCGCCGGGTGCGACCCCGGACGGTCCTCACCCGGAATCCCCAGCCGGTTGTCGGTCGCGGTGCCGAATGCGTAGACCACCACCGCATACCGATCTCGAAGCTCCGCGCGCGAGATCTGCTCGCCCAGCGTCACGTTGCCGAAGAAGCGAAACCGCTCGTTCGCCGCGGTCTTCGTGTACACGCGGGTCACCGACTTGATCTTCGGATGATCAGGCGCCACCCCCGCCCGCACCAACCCGAAAGGAGTCGGCAACGCGTCGAACAGATCGACGTCAAACCCCTCCTTGAGCAGCTGATCGGCGGTGTAGAAACCGGACGGACCCGCGCCCACGATGGCGGCACGGAGAGGCTCGGAACTGGTCATGGGCCATCACCTTAGACCGAGGCTGGTGGTGGGGTTTCCCCCACCACGGGCCGCCCCTGCCCTGTGGTGCGCACCAGTTGCAGACGCCCGTCCGCCCCAACGACACGGGGCCCCCGCGAAGGGAGGCTCTCGCCATGGTCACAACACACCACACCCCAACGCCTCACGGCACGCTTGCGCGGGTCGTGCGGCACGCGGCGCGCGCCAGCGCCCGCCGCCCGAAGACGGTGATCGCGCTGTGGCTCGCCCTCGTGGCCGCCTGCATCGCCCTCGGCTCCTCCGCCGGTACCCGGATGCTCAGCAACTCGGGCTCGAACGTCGGACAGTCCGCGCACGCCTACACCACCCTCCATCGCGCCGGGCTCGTGCCGGCCGAGACGGAGGACATCCTGATCCACTCCCCGAGCGCACACCGGACCGCCGCCGCCACCGCGGCGATTGCCGCGCAGGCCCGGCGCCTGCACGTCGTCTCCTCGGTCCAGACGCCGGCACACACCCCCTCACTGACGACGAATCACGGGCGGACCTCACTGGCCGTCGTCACGCTGCGGGGGGATCCCGACAAAGCCGACTCCCATGTCACGCCGCTGATCAACCTCGTCTCACGGATGCGCAGCCAGCTGCCTGGGGTGACGCTCCGGGAGGTCGGCGACGCCTCCGGCGATCACGCGATCACGGGCCTGATCTCCAAGGGCCTGGCGCGCGCGGAGATGCTGTCGCTGCCGATCACTCTCCTCATCCTCGTGCTCGCCTTCGGGGCGCTCGTCGCCGCAAGCGTGCCGCTGCTGCTCGGCATCACCTCGGTCGCCGCCGCGTCGGGAGCGCTCGGCGCCGTCTCCCATCTCGTCCCGGAGAGCGGCTCGACCTCGACGGTCGTGCTGCTCGTCGGCCTCGCGGTCGGCGTCGACTACTCGCTGTTCGCGATCCGCCGCTGGCGGGCCGAGCGCCGTGCCGGTGCTGACCCGGCCGCCGCGCTCGACGCGACCACCGCCACCGTCGGGCGCGCGATCGTCGTCGCCGGAGCGACGGTCATCATCGGCCTCGCCGGCCTGCTGTTCTCCGGCATGTCCGTGTTCACCTCGATCGCGCTCGGCGCGATCATCGTGGTCGCGATCGCAGTCCTCGGCTCGCTCACCGTGCTGCCGGCGGTGGTGTCGCTGCTCGGCGACCGGCTCGACCGCGGTCACATCGGACGTCACCGCCACACCGCGCCCGGCGCCAGCGACCCCCGGACCGGGGCCTGGGGCCGGATCGCCGGCGCCGTCACCGGCCACCCCCGGGCCGCGCTGGCGGTTGCGCTCACTGCGCTCGTCGCGCTCTCGATCCCCGCGCTGTCGCTGCACACCGCCGCCGATGGCGAAAACGCCCTCCCCGCCCATGTGCCCGCGGTCGTCGCCATGAAGGCGGTCGAGCGGTCCTTCCCGGGCGCGAGCGACACGGCGACCCTCGTGGTCAGCGGCCATGCGCTCGGCAGCAACGCCTCCCGAGCCGAACTGAAGCGGATCGGCGCGCGGGGACGTTCGGTCGTCGGCGGCCATGGCCCGGTCGGCGTCCGCGTGTCGCGGTCCGGCGCGGTGGCCGCGATCTCGATCCCGGTGCCCAGCACGACGTTGCACCAGACCACGACCAACGTCGACCGGCTCCGCTCGACGCTTGAGCCGATGACCACTCGGACTCTCTCAGGTGCCCATGCGGCGCTCACCGGCGACGACGCGGAGAACATCGACTTCACGCATCAGCTCTCGCACGTCACACCGCTCGTGATCGGCTTCGTGCTCGCACTCGCGTTCGGGTTGCTCGTGCTGAGCTTCGGCTCGCCATGGCTGGCACTGGCGGTGATGGGACTGAACCTGCTGTCGGTCGGGGCCGGCTTCGGCGCGCTCGTCGCGGTGTTCCAGCACAGCTGGGCGCAGTCGCTGCTCGGCTTCACCTCTGACGGAGCGATCGTCAACTGGCTCCCGCTGTTTGCGTTCGTCCTGTTGTTCGGCCTGTCGATGGACTACACCGTGCTCATGCTCGAGCGGACGGCGGAGGCTCGGCGCCGCGGCGTCGGTGCCCGCGAGGCGGCCCGGGAGGCGCTCGCCGCCACCGGCTCCACCGTTTCAAGCGCCGCGTTGATCATGGTCGCGGTGTTCGCGGTGTTCGCCACGCTCCCGCTGCTGGACTTCAAGCAGCTGGGGATCGGGCTCGCGGCCGCGATCGCGCTGGACGCCACGATCGTGCGCGGAATCGCCCTGCCGGCGACCCTCACGCTGCTCGGCGATCGCGGGATCCGGCCGGCCCGCCGTGCGCGGCGCGCCGGATCGGCCACCGGCAGGTGGGAACATGGTCGCCATGCGGCGATCGTGGAGAGCGGCCATGAGCATTGAGCTCACCGGGCGGCGCGGCGCAGTGGTGCGAAGGACCGCACCACTCGCCGCGGCGCTCGCCGCGCTGTGGATCCTCATCTGGGCGCTCGCGGGATTCCACTACTTCTGGCCGATGTGGCCGATGTGGGCGTTCGCCGGAATCTTCGCCCTGCTGATCGCCCGCGGCCCGCTCCAGCAGTTCTTCGTCATCGCCGTCGCCTTCAATGTGCTGTGGGCGATGACCGGCAGTCACTACTACTGGGCGGCCTGGCCGATGCTCGGTATCGGGCTGGCGCTTCTCGCTCCGCGGCTGATCGCGGGCCGGCGTGAGCAGCAGCTCGAGGAGCGCGTCGACGAGCTGTCACGCACCCGCCGGGGTGCACTCGACGTGCAGGCCACCGAGCTGCGGCGCATCGAGCGCGACCTGCACGACGGCGCACAGGCGCGCCTCGTCGCCCTGTCGATGAAGCTCGGGCGCGGGGAGGATCGCTACGCCGAGCACCCCGAGGTCTCCGCCCTGCTGCGTGAGGCGCGTGAAGATGCCTCGGCGGCGATCAGGGAGCTGCGGGAGCTCGCGCGCGGCATCGCGCCGCCGGTGCTCGCCGACCGCGGCCTCGAGGCGGCGGTCATGTCGCTCGCCGACCGCACCGGCATGGCCGTCGAGATGCACGCCACGCTCACCCGGCGCCCGACGCCGGCCGTGGAGACCGCGGCGTACTTCGTCGTCGCCGAGTCGCTCACCAACGCGGCCAAGCACGCCGGAAGCCCCAAGGCCGAGGTCCGCCTGGACGAACACGGCGGCGATCTGTTCGTCGAGGTCACCGACTTCGGCGCCGGTGGCGCGGATCCCTCCGGCAGCGGGCTCACCGGACTGCGTCAGCGCGTCGAGGCGCTCGACGGGCGGCTGCAGGTGACCAGCCCGGACGGCGTCGGCACCCAGATCGAGGCGGTGCTTCCGTGCGGGTGGTGATCGTCGAGGACCACGCGCTGCTGCGCGAGGGACTGGTGGCGCTGCTGCAGGAGCACGACATCGAGGTCGTCGCCCAGGCCCAGGACGGTCCGGGGCTGTTGCGGATCGTCGAGGGACACAAGCCCGACCTCGCCATCTGCGACGTGCGCCTGCCCCCGACCTTCACCGACGAGGGGATCCGCGCCGCGCTCGAGGCGCGCCGCCGCCACCCCGAGCTCGCCCTGCTCGTCCTCTCCCAGTACGTCGAGCCCGCGTACTCGGCCGAGCTGTTGCAGGAGGGCGAGGGCGGGATCGGCTACCTGCTCAAGGAGCGGGTCAGCGAGGTGCGCACCTTCGTGGAGGCGGTGCGCCGGGTCGCCGGCGGCGGCACCGCGCTCGACCGCGAGGTGGTGAGCTCGCTCGTGAGCGGCCGCGTCCGGCAGGGGACGGACGGCCCTTGGCAGGCGATCGGGACGCTGACCGCGCGCGAGAAGGAGACCCTCGAGCTGATCGCCCAGGGGCGCACCAACGCAGCGATCGCGCGCGAGCTGGTGGTCACGCTCGGCGCCGTCGAGAAGCACATCTCGAACATCTTCTCCAAGCTCGACCTGCCCGCCACCGATGACGACCACCGGCGCGTGCTCGCGGTGCTGACATTCCTGCGCGCGACGGCGGCCTGAGCACAACCATCGACTGAGGCTCAGCACCCTCTCATTTCTCGCGCAACCCCAGTACGCTCCCGCTGAGAACTGCAATGGCGCTCGCCGACGAAAAACGAAGCCACTCCCCCGCGCTGCCGATCCGGCTGGCGATCTCGTGGCTGACCAACGCGATCGTGCTCGGGGTCGTGGCCGCCGTGCTGTCCGGCGTGCACGTGAAGGATGCGGGGGCGCTGCTGCTGGCGGCTGCGGTGTTCGGCGTTCTCAACACCATCCTCAAGCCCGGCTTGCGCCTGGTCACCCTGCCACTCGCGCTTCTCACCTTCGGGGTGGCGTGGTTCTTCGTCTCGCTGCTGATGCTCGTCATCACCAAGTCGCTCGTCCATGGGTTCATGATCCACGGCTTCTGGACGGCCGTGAAGGCGACGCTGATCGTCTGGGTCGTGAACCTCGCGTTGGATTTCACGCCAGGCCCGTGGCAGATCTCCGGCGGGCGACGGAAGCTGCGACGCGGCTGAACCAGGGCCGCGGCTTCGAGGGCGAATGGAGACGGTGCAAACCGGCAGCCGCCTAGGCGTGCTGCTTGTAGAAGACGACGACGACGACGCGCTGATCGTCGAGGATCTTCTGGAGGACGAGGGCGCTGCCGTCGATCTGGTGCGCGGGCGGACGCTCGCCGAGGGGCTCGCGCTGCTGCCCGGCGAGGTCGGCTGCGTGCTGCTCGACCTCCACCTCCCTGATTCCTCCGGATTGGAGTCCGTCCAACGCCTCCGCGACTCGGCGCCGTGGATCGCGGTCATCGTGCTCACCGGCCTCGACGACG
>DASXZK010000087.1:0-49291 GCA_036501965.1 Solirubrobacteraceae bacterium | reverse complement strand
TCCGGGGGCGACGGCGTTGATCGTGATCCCGCGCTTGGTGAGCAATGGCGCCTGGACGTCGACGAACCCGATCAGCCCGGCCTTTGACGCGGCGTAGTTGGTCTGCCCGGCGGCGCCCGCGATGCCGTTCATCGAGGACAGGCACACCACGCGGCCCCCGCGGCGCAGCGCGTCGCGCTCGAGCAGCTCGGCGGTGATCCGCTGCGGCGCGATCAGGTTGATCCCGAGCACGGTCGACCACTGCTCGCCGGTCATCCGGCCGATCGTCTTGTCGCGGGTGACGCCGGCGTTGTGGACGACGATGTCGACGCCACCGTGCTCGGAGAGCAGGTGCTCGGCGATCCGAGCGGGCGCGTCGGGAGCGGTCACGTCGGCGATGAGTGACGAGCCGCCGATCGCTCCGGCCACCACCTGCAGGTCCTCGGCCATCGCCTCGATATCGAGGCAGACGACGTGAGCACCGTCGCGGCTGAGCACCTCGGCGATCGCGGCGCCGATCCCGCGAGCGGCGCCGGTGACAAGCGCCAGCTTGCCCTCGAGCGGCGCCGACCAGTCGAACGAGCCAGCAGCGGCAACGCGCTTGGCGACCCGGATCACCTGGCCCGAGACGTAGGCCGAGCGGGGCGAGAGCAGGAAGCGCAGCGTCGAGTCGAGCTGGTCCTCCGCCCCGGGCGCGACGTACACGAGCTGTGCGGTGGCGCCGCGCCGCGCCTCCTTGCCGAGCGAGCGGACGAGGCCCTCGAGCGCCCGCTGGGCGACCGCTGCGCCGGGGTTCTCGGCCGCCTCGGGCGGCGTCCCGAGCACGATGATCCGGCCGCTCGGGCTGACGCGGCGGGCGGTCGCGTGCAGGAACGCGTACGCGGCCTGGAGCTGCTCGGCGGTGTGCAGCCCGCTCGCGTCGAGCACGAGCGCCTTGAAGCGCTGCGCGGGCGGCGCGTCCTCGGGATCGAACACCGGCACTGTCGCATCGGCGAGCGGTGCGTCGCCGGTCCGCATCAGCTCCGCGCCGGCCGCGCCGAGCGTTGCCAGCGCCACGGCGGCGAGCCGTGGCGGCTGTGCGGGGTCGGGCTGCGGGGCGCCCAGCAGCACCGTGCCCGTGATCAGGCGCTGCCCGCGGCGATAGCGATCGAGGATCGGCGGCGCCGGAAGACCCACCTGGCCGGCGATGAGCTTGCCGATCGGAGTGTTGACGAGCTGCTGGTAGCGGTCAGCCATGGTTGGGGCCCTCCAGGATCGCGGTCACGCCGAGGCCGCCCGCGGCGCAGACGGAGATCAAGCCACGAGACGGTCCGTCGGTCTCCGACAGCTCCTTGGCGAGGGCGGCCACGACGCGGCCGCCGGTGGCCCCGAACGGGTGGCCCGCGCCGAGCGAGCCGCCGTGGACGTTGAGCTTGGCGCGGTCGATCGGCCCCAGCGGCTCGGCGCGGCCGAGCTTCTCGGAGCAGAACGCGGGGTCCTCCCACGCCTTCAGGGTGCAGAGGACCTGGGCGGCGAACGCCTCGTGGATCTCGTAGCTGTCGAACTCCTGCAGCTTCAGGCCGGCTCGGTCGAGCATCACCCCCATCGCATAGACGGGTGCCATCAGCAACCCCTCGCCCTTGTGCACGTGATCGACGGCCGCGGTCTGCCCGGTCGAGAAGTAGGCGAGCACCGGCAGGTCGTGTGCCCTGGCCCACTCCTCGGACGCGAGCAGGACCGTCGAGGCGCCGTCGGAGAGCGGCGTGGAGTTGCCGGCGGTCATCGTCCCCTCCGGGCCGCCGAACACCGGCCGCAGCTTGGCGAGCTTCTCGAGGCTCGAGTCCGGGCGCAGGTTCTGGTCGCGCTCCAGCCCGAGGAACGGGACGACGAGGTCGTCCATCCAACCGCTCTCGTAGGCGGCCGCGAGCTTGTGGTGGCTCTCGACCGCGAGCTGGTCCTGTTCCTCACGCCCGATCCTCCACTGCTCGGCCATGCGCGCGGTGTGCTCGCCCATCGACATGCCGGTGCGAGGCTCGGCGTTACGCGGGATCTCGGGGAGCAGGCCCTTGGGACGCAGGTGCGTGAGCGCCTTGAGGCGGTCGCCGCCCGACTTGGCCCGGTTGACGGCCAGCAGCGTCTGGCGGAGGTCCTCGCCGAGCGCGAGCGGGGCGTCGGATGTCGTGTCGACACCGCCGGCGATGCCGCAGTCGATCTGGCCGAGCGCGATCTTGTTGGCGACGAGGATCGTGGCCTCCAAGCCGGTGCCGCACGCCTGCTGGACGTCGTAGGCGGGTGTCTCGGGTGCCAGGCGGGAGCCGAGCACCGATTCGCGCGTGAGGTTGAAGTCTCGGCTGTGCTTCAGCACGGCGCCGGCGGCGACCTCGCCGACCGTCTGCCCCTCGAGCCCGAACTTCGCGCTCAGGTTGTCGAGCGTCGCCGTGAGCATGTCCTGATTGGAGGCCCGGGCGTACGGTCCGCTCTGACGGGCGAACGGGATTCGGCTGCCACCGAGAACGGCCACTCGGCGGGGGCTGTCGGTCATCGCGTGGTCTCCTGAGTCGGTTAGCTACAGCACCGTAGCTTAACGTCGACAGCGGTGTCCGACCGTGAGGGCGGTCACGCCCCGGGAGCGTCAGTCGCGAGGTCGCGCGGCGGTCGTGAAGGCTCCGGTCGCGGTGGCCCGGCGCACGATCGCGGGTGCGAGGATCCGCAGCGCCGCCATCACCGCGTAGGGGCGCGGGACGTACACCTCGGCGCGCGGACGGCGCCCACCCCAGCCCGCCGCGCGCAGGATCGCCTCGGCGGCGAGCTCAGGCCGAGCCACGATCCAGCGCGTCCGCCGACTGGCGAGCAGCTCCTCGGCCGGGAATCCCTCCGTCTGAACGAACCCGGGCAGGACGAGCCCGACATGGATACCGTGCGCGCCCTCCTCGGACTGGAGCGAGTCGCTCCAGCCCGCGAGCGCGAACTTCGCCGCCGAGTATCCGCCCGCGCCGGGCCGCCCGATCCGCGCCGCGGTCGAGGCGACGTTGACGACCGAGACCGGTCCGGCCTGCGCCTCGCCCGCCTGGATCGCCGCCGTCTCACGAAGCAGCGGCAGGAGCGCCTCGGTGAGCCGCACCGGCGCTTCGAGGTCGACCAGCAGGTGCCGGGCGACGTTCTCCCACCCGGTGTCGGCGAACGTGCCCGGCCATCGCGCGCCGGCGTTGTTGACCAGCAGATGCAGCGCGCCGTGCTCCCGGCGGATGGTCTCCGCGATCCGCTCGTGGCTCCCGGGATCGGTGAGATCGGCGGCGATCACCGCCGCGCCGCCGAGCTCGGCCGCGAGGGACCGCAGCCGGTCCTCGCGCCGCGCGACCAGCACGAGCCGCGTCGCCGCGCCGGCGAGGGCGCGCGCGGTCGCCTCTCCGATCCCGGCGGAGGCCCCCGTGACGAGCGCGACGCGGGCGGGCATGGCGGCGCAGCCTACCGGCGCGCCGGCCTGATCGGCGACACCGCCCGATCGCCGGAATGCGGTTGCAAACCTACTCACGCTTGACTATCTTTCACCGTCCTCGGAGCGCCGAAGGGGTGGAAGGCTCCGGGGGGAGCCGCGACGATGAGATTCGGGAGCGGCGAGCACGGACGCTCAGTGGATGGGGCGCACGGGCGACAATTGGGGGAAGACGATGATGACTGACCTGATCGAGCGGACGCACGCTCCCACCGTGCGGGAGGTGGAGACGGGCACGCTTCCGACCGCGACGCGGACGCTGCGTCTTGCGGTCGCGGATCCACGACGGCTGATCGCCGAGGCGCTCGCGCTCGCGGTCCTGGGCGAGCCCACGTTCGAGATCGTCGCCACCGTGTGGGGCGAGATCTCCCCTCGGGCAGTCGCCGAGACGTCGCCCGACATGATCCTGCTGGGGGTCGGCGCCGACGAGGAGCGCGCACTCGCGCTGATCGACGCCCTCGCCCGACAACTTCCCGCCGCCGAGATCGTGCTCGTCGCCGACGCCCCAACTCGCCGGCTGCTCGGGGCGGTGCTCGAGCGCCGGCTCGGCGGCCTGCTCCTCACCGATCATCCGGCGACCGACCTGGTGGCGAGCCTCGCGCATATCGCGCGTGGCCAGGCGGTGCTGCCAAGTGGCTGGCAGGCAGCGCTCGCGCGCCCATCCTCCGAGCCGCTGGACTCGCTGAGCGACCGGCAGCTGGAGGTCCTGCGGCTGCTCGCCGAGGGCTGCTCCTACGAGGAGATCGGCGGCCGGCTGTTCATCAGCGTCAACACGGTGAAGTTCCACACGCGCTCGATCTTCGAGCGCCTGGGGGTGCACAACCGCATGGCAGCGGTCCGCCTGCTCCCGACGGACAGGTGATCCACGCCGCCTACCGCGGTCAGCGGGGCGTGACCAACCGGTCGGGAAGCTCCGAGGCGCAGGCGAGGATCGCTCCGGGGTCGAGATGCTCTGACACGAGCGCATCGACGAGAGCTGAGAGCGCCTCTGGTGGCGACGGGCTCTCAGGCTGCCCGGCGTCGGAGGAGAGGATGATGCGATCGAGGCCGACCGTGCGCGCGAACCGGGCAAGCGTCGCAGCGTCGCATCGGTCCTGGTGCAGGAGCTGATAGGCGGTGATCTCGACGTAGGCGCCCTGGTCGGCCAGCGCCGACGCCTGCGCGGCGTCCATCGCCGGTATGACCCAGCTGGCATGCGTGAGCAGCAGGCGGGTGACCCCGGCCGCCCGCGCGACGGGCAGCAGCCAGACGATCTCGGGTGTGCTGAGGTGCCCGGTGGCGAGCACCGCGTCCCCATCGGCGATCAGCGCGACGATCTCGCGCACCGACCCCTCGGTCGTCGGGTCCAGCGGTGGAATCGCGTAGGTGGCGGCCGAGGCGCGCGGCTGGGTGCGGCACAGACGCGGGAGCCCTTCGGTCTCCTGCGCGTGCGCGTCGGCCGTGGGCATCCAGATCACCCGCGCCCCCATCGCCAGCGCCGCCGCCACCGCGCTCGCGTTCAGCCCGCCGACGTGGTGGTTGAGCGCCAGCCCTCCGTACACCCGCACCGGTGAGCCGTGCCCGGCCGCCCGGGCGCGGCCCGCCGTGGGGTCGTAGTGGCCCTTGAGGACGCAGCCGTCAAAGCCCGCGCGCTCGTACATGCCCACGATCTCGACGTCGTCACCGAGTCGCGGCTGCACATCAGGGGCGGTATGGACATGGAGGTCGAACACGGGCTTCAGGCGTCGCCGCCCTCTTCGATCAGGCGGGTGGTCTCGCGCTGGATCAGCCCGAGACGGGCCTCGGCGATCAGCGGAAGCGCGCGACGACAGCGCCGCGCCGCGGGGACGTCGATGTCGACGCACGTGAGCGAGGGCTCACCGTACGGGGCCTGGACGATCACCTCGCCGCGCGGATCGACGATCCTGCTGCCGCCCCAGAATTCGCCCCCGGCCTCGGTGCCGACCCGGTTGACGAAGACGACCCATGCCTGCTGCATGCGGCCGATCGATTCCAGCAGACGCTCCCAGTAGACGCGGTTGTCGAGCTGGTCGGCTCCGAGGTTGCTCGCGCTGTTGGCGGGGACCACGAGCAGCTCGGCGCCGTCCTGAGCGGCCAGCCACGGGACCGCCGGCTGCCAGGCGTCGTTGCAGATCAGGATCGCGGCGCGCGCATGCTCGGTCTCGAACGCCTGCATCGACTGGCCTGGGCTGGAGTGCTTTCGCTCCTCCCAGACCAGGTAGTTGGAGAGATACAGCTTGCGGTGCACGTGCACGAGCTGCGAATGCGACAGATATGCGGCGGAGTTGTAGGCCCGCACGCCGCCGTCCTCGTGGAAGCCGACGACGACGTCGGAGCGTCCGGAGGACAGGGCGAGCAGGCGCTCGTCTCTCGCCCGCAACTGCTCGCAATCCCGGACCTGTCCGAGCGAGTATCCGTGCACGGCAAGCTCGGGAAACACCGTCAGATCGGCGCCCTCGCGGTTGGCCTGGTCGACCATCTCACGGATCTGGTCGAGGTTGCGGTCGACCTCACCGAGGGCGCTGTCGATCTGGGCCAGCGCTACGCGCATGTCGAGGGAGCCTGCCTCAGGGTCGCTGTACGATACCGCCGGTGTGAGCGGGCGTTGAGCCGATCTGGAACGAGCAACGAGGCCGGGCACAGGTGAGGCTCGAACCACTGCCGCCGCCTCCCCCGAGCCTCGAGTTCGAGGTGCATCGCCGGCTGCGCGATCTGATCGTCGCCGGGGAGCTGGCACCGGGCGCGCTGTACTCGATGAACGAGCTCGCCGCCCAGCTCGGCGTCTCCCGCACTCCGGTCGCACAGGCAGTCGCGCGGCTCGTCGACGAGGGCATGGTCCGGGTGGAGCACCGGCGCGGCCTCCGAGTACTCGAGACCTCCGGGCACGACCTGGTCGAGATCTACCAGATCCGGCTGCTGCTCGAGCCCCCGGCCACCGCCCGCGCGACCGGTCTGATGCGCGGTCGAGATCATCAGCAGCTCGAGCGGGCGCTGCGGGCGCTGCAGGAGGTGGCGACCGGTCCCGGCGATGGTCGCGAGTACCTGCGCCGCGACGCGGCGTTTCACCACGTCATCCTGCAGGCGTCGGGCAACCGGCGCCTCACCGAGTACGTCGGCACGCTGCGGGACCTGCAGATGATCCGCGACCTCTCGACCGTCGACCGCACCCGGCCCGCGGCTGAGGTCGTTGCCGATCACGAGCGGATCTACGAGCGGATCCGCTCCGGTGACGCGGAGGGCGCGCAGCAGGAGATGCACGAGCACCTCGCGGTCACCTACCGGACGCTCGTCGCCCAGGAGACCGGCGAGATGGCATCGCCGTCGCTCTCCTGGCCCCGCTAGGCACGCGCCCTCCGTCATCGTCGCGGTGCCGAGGTGGTCGTGTGCCGGCGGGAGCTGCATGCGCGGATCCATATTGACAGCTTGCGCGTTACATGCAAGAGTCGTTGCCGGATGTTGGAGGAGATCACTGCCACAGCGGTCGCGATTCCGCTGCGCCGCAGCACCCGGATGTCGACCCGGATGCTCGACGAGCGACATTTCCTGCTCGTCGAGGTGCGTGACAGCGACGGCGCGCGCGGCATCGGCTACAGCTATGCCGGCACGGTCGGCGGACGCCTGCTGGCAGCGGCCGTCCGTGAGGTCCTGGCACCGGTGGTCCTCATGGGCGACGCCGAGGATCTCCCCGGCCTGTGGCGGCGCATGTACCAGGAGAGCCTGCTGATCGGACGGCGCGGCGCGCTGTTGCGGGCGATCAGCGCCGTCGACATCGCCCTCTGGGACCTGCGGGCCAAGCGCTGTCAGGCTCCGCTCGCGCGGTTGCTCGGCGGCAGCGGGTCACGACCCCTCCCCGCCTATGCGTCCGGTGGCTACTACCGGCCGTCCGACGGCCATCCGGCAGACGCGATCCGCACCGAGATCACCAGTGCGCGTGAACGTGGCTTCCGCGACCACAAGATCAAGGTCGGAGGCTTGGCCGTCGCCGAGGACGCGGAGCGCGTCGCGGCGGCCATCGAGGTGATCGCCGGCAACGGTCGTCTCGCGCTCGATGCCAACAACGCCTACGGAACTCCCGCCGAGGCACTACGCGCGCTGCGCGAGTTTGAGCGCGCCGCCGGAGACAGCGGCCTGTGGTGGTTCGAGGAGCCGCTCTCGGTCGAGGACGTCGCCGGCCACGCAGAGCTCGTCGCGGCCTCCGAGACGCCGATCGCCACCGGCGAGATCCATCAGACGAGATGGGACTTCGCGCGGTTGATCCACGATCGCGCTGCGGACATCCTTCAACCCGATGTCGGCGTCGTCGGCGGGGTGAGCGAGTACCTGCGGATCGCGCACGCCGCCGAGACGTTCGACCTTCCGCTCGCCCCGCACTGGCACGCCAACCTGCATGCGCACCTCGCGGATGCGATCCCTGGCACCTCGACGATCGAGTACTTCGAGCTCGCCGACGACGTCTACAACTTCGAGACGCTCGTCACCGAGCGATCTCGTCTGCAGGTCCGTGACGGTCACATCCTGCTCAGTGAGCGCGCCGGCATCGGGATCGAACTCGACGAGGACGCGGTCGCGCGTTACACGCTGTCCGACGGCTCCGAACGCGAAGGCGCGCTGCGGTGAGCGCGACGCCGCTTCCGTTCTTCGCCGATGGCCTGCGTCTCGATGCGGATCTGCATCTGCCGGACCCCGAACCGGCCGAGCCGGCGCCGGTGCTGATCGCCGCCTCGGGCTATCAAGGGCTGAAGGTCCTGCACCCCGAGCGCTTCGCCCGCGCCCTCACGTCGCGCGGATATGCGGTGCTGACGTTCGACTACCGCGGCTTCGGAGCCAGTGAGGGTGAGCGAGGGCGACTGACCCCGCAGGACTGGGCCGAGGACGTGCGGGGCGCGGTCGACCGGCTCAGCGATTCGGAGCTTGTGGACGGCCGGCGGATCGGACTGCTCGGCTGGGCGCTGGGCGGCGGGGTCGTGATCGCCGAGGCCGCGGAGGATCCGCGGGTGCAGGCGGTCGCCGCCATCAACGCGATCGGCGACGGGATGCGCTCAACCCGCAACATGCACGACACGCAGTCCTGGGACAGCCTGCTGGCACGGATCGCGTCCGACCGCGGCCGTCGCGCACAGCTGGGCCGATCGGAGATCACCTCGCCGTGGGACATCGTCCGGCTGGATCTCGACGGGCGCACGGCGCCATACGTGCTCGACGAGCTCTACAAGGCGCCGGGGTTCGGCACCGGCGTGACCCTGCAGTCGGCCGAGCTCCTGCTGCGCTTCAGCCCCGAGCGCGCAGTCGGGCGATTGGCCGGCCGGCCCCTGTTGATCGTGCACGGCGACCGCAACGCCCTGCACCGCCCCGAGGAGGCTCAGTCGTTGTATGACCACGCCGAGGAGCCCAAGCGCCTCGTCTGGTTGGAGGGCATGGGACACACCGAGTGGATGTTCGACGAGCACCCCACCTTCCTCGGGCTCGTCGAGCTCCTCGACCAGTTCTTCGGCGAGGCCCTCCCGGTCACGCGCGACGTGAGCGACACGAAAGGATGACGACGGCATGGCGACCCCCGCCTCAAAGCTGGACGCGCTGCGCATCGGTCGCAGCGAGATCGACAACCACTACCTGGACGAGCTCGCCGCGGGTCGGCTGAGCCGCCGGGAGTTCGTCCGCAGGGGCGCCGCGATCGGATTCTCAAGCACGTTCGTCGCCGCGGCGCTCGCGGCGTGCGGCAACGCGAACTCCTCGACGTCGTCGGCGCCGTCGTCCTCCGCCACGCCGGCCAAGGGCGGGACTCTCAAGCTCGCATCGCAGACCCCGACCGGCGCGATCAACCCGATCACGATCTCCGATCTCGGCGGCTCGACGATGCTGACTCAGACCGGCGAGTTCCTCACCTTCGACAACGCCGCGACCGGTCGCCTGGAGCCGATGCTCGCGACCAGTTGGAGCCACAACGGAAACGGGTCGGTCTGGACGTTCAAGCTGCGGACGGGCGTCAAGTTCCACAACGGCAAGGAGATGAACGCCGACGACGTCGTCTACACGTTCAAGCAGCAGACCGATCCCAAGAACGCCGCGGTCGCGCTCTCGACGTTCGAGGGCGTCCTCAAACCCGAGGGCGTCGTCCGCGTCGATCCCACGACCGTCGCATTCCATCTCGAGCAGCCGAACGGCAACTTCCCTTACATCATCTCCTCGGACAACTACAACCTGATCATCGTCCCCGCCGGCACCGACTTCGGCCACTGGCAGAAGACGTTCGTCGGAACCGGTCCGTTCAAGCTGTCGAGCTACACGCAGAATCAGGGCGCCGATTTCGTCGCCAACCACAGCTACTGGGGCGGACCGCCCCATCTGAGCGGCACCTCGTTCCTGTTCTACGCCTCCCAGCAGTCGCAGATCGTCGCGCTCCAGGGCGGGCAGGTCGACGTCGTCTCGCAGTTCACCGCGCAAGGTGCCCAGGCGCTGTTGAAGTCCTCCAACTATCGGATCATCAAGGTCCGGTCGGCCAGCCACCGCGAGCTGTCGATGCGCAACGACATGGCGCCGTTCACCGACCCCCGCGTGCGCCAGGCGATCGCGCTGTCGATCGACCGGCCCTCGATGGTGTCGGCGTTGCTCGAAGGGGACGGCCAGGTCGGCAACGACAATCCGTTCGCGCCCAAGTTCGCCTCCACCAACACGAGCGTCCCGCAGCGCACCCAGGACCTCTCCAAGGCCAAGCAACTGCTGTCCGCTGCCGGGCATCCGAACGGCTTCGAGACGACGCTGACCGCCGGCCAACAGGAGGAGATCCCCGCCCTCGCGCAGGTGTTCGCCGCGGAGGCCGCCAAGATCGGGGTCAAGATCAACCTCAAGATCGAGACTCTGGGGGCCTACTACGGCAAATCGACCTACGGCAACTCCGACTGGCTGGACGCGATCATGAGTCTCGTCGAGTACGGGGACCGTGGGGTCCCGAACGTGTTCCTCGAGGCGCCCCTCGAGTCGACGGGACCATGGAACGCCGCGCGCTTCAAGAACAAGACCTACGACGGGCTGGTCAGCCAGTACATCGGGGCCGTGGACCTGCAGACCCAGCGGACGATCGCGGGCAAGATCGAGCGCCTGCTCCTCGAACAGACACCGCTCGTGATCCCGTACTTCGCGGACATCCTCGCCGCCACGACGACCAAGGTCCAGGGCGTGCAGGTCAACGGCTTCGCGATCTTCCTGGGGCACGCCTCCATGACGTGAGCCGGCGTGCCGGCCGGGCCGCGGGCTCGTGCGTCAGGTGATCGGCGAGCTCACGATCGCGCGGGACGTGCCGGCGCGGATGCGCGACGGCGTCGTGCTGCGCGCCAACGTCTACCGACCGACCGCCGCCGGACCCTGGCCGACCCTCCTCACCCGGACCCCGTACGGCAAGGACCTCCCGGGCTGTGCCGCATGGCTCGACCCGGTCCGCTCGGCTGCCGCGGGATTCATGGTGATCGTTCAGGACGTGCGCGGGCGGTTCGCCTCCGACGGGGAATGGGAACCGTTCAGGCACGAGGGCACCGACGGCTACGACACCGTGCAGTGGGCGGCGGGCTTGGACGGCTCCAACGGACGGGTCGGCATGTTCGGCCTGTCCTACTGGGGCAGCACCCAGTGGCTGGCGGCGATCGCGCAGCCTCCGGCGCTGCACGCGATCGCGCCCGGGATGACGTGGTCGGACCCCGACGACGGGCTCCTGCGCCGCGGCGGCGCCGTGCAACTGGCCGCCGGCGTCGTCTGGGGGCTCGAGCAGGGGCTCGACCACGTGCGCCGGTCCGGCGACCCTCCGCGGCAGGTGGAGCGCCGCCTGCGACGGCTGGTCGACGCGCGTGACTCGGTCGCTCAGAGCGGCCTGTGGCAGCTGCCGGCGTCGGTCTCGTCGCTGCTGGGTGCCCACGGCGTCCCCGGCCTCGGCGAGGGCGCCGCCGGCGCGGCTCGATGCCGGGTGAGCGGCCGTCACGATCGCGTCCGCGTGCCCGTGTTCGGGATCGGGGGCTGGCACGACGCGTTCCTCCAGGGCGTCCTGGACAACCACGCAGCGATGGACGCGCTCGGCCGCGAGACCCGGATCGTGATCGGGCCATGGTCGCATGCGAACTGGACGGACGCGGTCGGCGGACTCTCGTTCGGGACGGTGGCCCGGATGGACGGCGGGCCCGCCGGCGGACCCGAAGACCTCGGCGCGATGCAGCTGGATTGGTTTCGCCACCAGCTCGACCCGGCGGCCGCGCCGGGGCCGACCTGGCCGGCGGTCAGGGTGTTCGTCATGGGGATCAACCGCTGGCGCGAGGAGGAGCGGTGGCCGCCGCCGGAGGGCTCTCCCCAGCGTTGGTACCTGCGCCCCGGCGGCGGGCTGTCGCCGGCCGCCCCAGACGACGATGAGCCGGCGGGCACGTTTGTCTACGACCCGTCAGATCCCGTCCCGAGCACCCCCGCCGGTACCTCGCTGTCCTCACCGGATCCATCCGGACCGGTGGACCAGACGGCGATCGAGGCGCGCCCAGACGTGCTCGTGTTCACCTCGCCGCCGCTCGCGCACGACCTCGAGGTCGCCGGGCGCGTCCGCGCCGGGCTGCACGCCCACAGCTCGGCGCCCTCAACCGACTGGGTCGCACGGCTCTGTGACGTGCATCCGGACGGGAGCTCTCACCGGATCTGCGACGGAATCCTCCGCGTCGCGGGCGACGCTCAGCGCCCGCAATACCACGAGATCGACCTGTGGTCGACTCACAACGTCTTCCGACGCGGACACCGCGTCCGCCTCCAGATCACGAGCAGCTCGTTCCCCCGGTGGGACCGCAACCTGGGCACCGGCGACCAGGGCGTGGCCGCTCATCGGCCCGCGCACCAACGCGTGCAGTCCGGCTCGTGGGTGGAGTTACCGGTGCGCTGATCGCCGGGCGCCTGTATCCGAGGGCTGACACGACGGCGCTCTCGCCCACTGGCAGGGGTGCGCGTGGGGTGACACCACCCGCAGACGGGCCTGTGGGTGGCACCCGAACCACCCGAAACGGTAGGCCTCAGCCCGTCCTTATTGCCGTTGTGGCTCTTCTTCATTGCTCAGTAATTTCCCGCGCTCAGGGGCGACACGAGGGGGCACTCCCGTGAAGCCGTACAACATCACTGAGGAGGCTGTCTCTGATGAGACACAAGTTCCGCTTGGGACGAGGCGCACGGCTGCTGCCTGTCCTGGGTACGACGCTTGCACTGGCGGCAATTCCGTCGGTTGCATCGGCGTCCAGCACGGGCTCTTTGCCCGACCCACAGAACGGCAACGTGCCATACCTCGCCTGGAACGGCGAGCAGGTGCGCATGGAGCGATGCGTGTCGCTCCCGGAGACCGCCGATCTCGCCAACGCCAAGGTCGACGTCGGCAAGCTGCAGGCGTCATTCATCACCGAGGCCTGGACCGGCAACTCCGGAAATATCACTCCGACCGCCGACCCGAACAGCGTCCAGCTGTTCTTCACGAACAACTACAACAACGGCCCGGCGATCTGCGCCGAGGGCGACATCGTGTCGCTGTACTCGGGACTCGCGAGCGTCGAGCTCAACGTCACCGGTGATCCGGCGTCGATCGACGACCTCGGGTTCGGGACGAACACCCAGGTGTTCTCCACCCAGATCCTGGTCGCCTGGATGGATCTCCAGCAGCCGACCGTCAACGAGATGTCCGCGAGCAACTTCGGTGACTCGGGAGACGCGGGCAACACGATCGGCGACCCGACGGGCACCGGCAGCTACCAGGCCGGCGATCCGAACGGCTACGTCGACGTCCACGTGACCGGCTCGCTGCCGACCGCCGGCTTCCGCGGACTGCCGTCGACGCTCACCCTCCCCAACGACTGGTCCACCATGGCCAACGACCTGGCGGAGTCGAGCGATACGTCGAGTGGGCTGCCCGCAACCGCCTACTGGGACACCTCGGGCGACAGCAACGACACGATCGGCAACGTGCCGAACGAAGGCTGCCTGCCGCTGCCCGCTGAATTCTCCGGGCTTCCCGTCGAGATGCCGTCGACGACGGCACCGGACAGCAACTATCTGTCCGCCATCCCGCAGGCCAACAACGACAACGTCGACAACTGCGCCGGCGGGGCCGGTTCGCAGGACGGCCCGTTCTCGACCGTGTTCGGCACCCTCTCGGGCGCCGGGACCTCGGTGGGCCCGTTCGATCCGGTCGATGCGACCGACACCGACCTGCCCGACGGGAACGTGAACGCGCAGGACGCGCCGATGCCGGCCGCCCTGGTCAACGTCTCGATCGATCCCAACAGCGGGACGCCGACCTCCATCGACGGCGTCGGCTCGCTGACCGCCGCCAACAAGCAGCTGACGTACTCCCGGGACTTCACCTCGAACGCCTCGCTGGAGCACAACCTGTACGCGCCGTTCTACGACGCCTACATCCCGGCGACCGCCCGCCCCGGCGGCGTCTCGTCCGGTATTGACGGCGCTCTGAACACCCAGGACTTCCCGGGATTCTCGGGCATCCCCAGCCACGAGTACCACTTCTGGGACACGTTCAACCCGACCAACGGGACCGCCAGCTCGACGAGCTGCCTGCGGTACTCGTCAGACAGCAACCCGGAGAACCGCAGCGATCCGAACAACCAGTACTACCAGACGCCGTCGGGTCAGACCGCGGTCACGGTGTACACCGATCAGAACGGCGAGGCTCAGGTGCAGTACGACCCGGGCACCGGGTTCTACTTCAACAACCTCGGGATCACCCCCGACGGCGACAACGGCTGCGACCTGCAGACGCTGACCGACAACCACAAGCCGATCGGGACCTCGACGCTGGGAATCACGGCCAACTATCCCTACAAGGAGGGCCCGAACGACCCGACGACTCCGGTGGCGCTCACGAAGACCGTCTACTCCGCATGGAGCAAGACGCTGACCTCGTTCCCGAAGGCCGCGGGCAGCACCAACAACCCCGCCGACGCAGACGCCATGATCGTCGTGGCGCATGCGCAGGACATCGACGGGTCCCCGTTCCAGGGCGAGACGGTGTGCTTCACCGCCGGCAACGGCGCCCAGGGCCTGCTCTGGTATGACGGAACGGTCCTGCAGTCCGACGGCTCGACGTTGAGCTTCGCCGACACCACGTCCGTGCCCGATCCGAAGGGTGGATCGTTCGGACGGGTCTGCGTGACCACTGACGAGAACGGGAACGCCGCAGTCGAGGTCGATGACTCGACCCCGGGCGCGAACGTCGACGTCCTCGCCGACTTCACCAACGAGGGCATCCTGCGTGACCTCCCGGTGACGTTCGGATCCTCCGGCAGCGGCCCCAACCCGATCCCGGGCGGGACGTCGCCGAACGTCGTGACGACGATCTCGCCGGCCAACGGCAACGCGACTCCGTCCGTGGCCACGGTCAAGAGCATCGCCCCGGCGCTGGTGAAGGCCGTCACCCACAAGCGGACCGCGAAGTACTCGCTGGTCATGGCCCGCGTCATGCGCTCCCACGGGAGGCGCTACCTGGCGCTGCGGATCCGCTCGGCGCACCGCTCCCGGATCCACATCGTCGTGCGCTACGTCTCGACCAGAGGGCACCACAAGCGGTCCGAGAGGATCACCGTGACCACCAACCGTCTCGTGAAGATTCGCCTCGCGAAGACGATCGGGCGGCTGCGGTCGGTGCACCTGGGCTAGTCGTTCTGCCCCACGCCAACGCAGTACGCACAGGGGGCCCGCATGATGCGGGCCCCCTGAGCCGTTCTGGGACCGCTCAGTCGGTGCCGCGGGAGAGCGTCTCGTTGGACTCCGAACCCGCCGGCCGGACCGACGCCCCGGCGCGACGCTCGTCGACGATGACGCAGTAGTAGTGGGGCGGCGCGCCGCCCTGCGCGGCAGCGCATTCGCGGTAGATGGAGCCGGCGAGCATGACGTAGCTGTCGAGCGATCCGGCATCGGCGCGGAAGCGAGCCGGAGCGTGGTCGCCGATCCACGCGGCGGCGCGGACGACCGCATCGCGCAGCGTCGCCCGGTCGCGCGTGATCTGGGGATGGTGGAACGCGCCGACCAGCGCGAACCCCACGGTCACGAGCACGATGCAGGCGGTCCCGGCGTAGTTGCGCGCGATCGCCACCGGCAGGTCAGGCCGCCTGGTTCGTAGCGCCCGCCCCAGCAGCGGTCCGAGCACGATCACGCACAGCAGGTTCAGCACGAGTCCCAGGACGATGCCGCCGAGCACGGTCTCGGTACCGCCCGCCGGAGGCAGCAGATGCCCGATCACGCCGTCCGCGACCGCGAGCACCACGAACGACGGCCACATCCACGCGCCCAGCAGACGCCAGCGCATCCGGACCAGCCAGCTCAGGCCCATGCGGGAAAGAGTAGGCCCCGGAACCTCTAATCTTCGGGCCATAGGCGCGGCCGACAGGAGATCCCTGCGACGCGCCCGTCCACCAGACCGCCACCGCGGAGATCCCGTGTGGCCTAAAGCGCAGACGAGGGAGACATTCGAATATGGCGATGGCCGACACCGCCCCAACCGCCGGCACGGCACAGGCGGATGCACCGCAGGTCGCAGCATCAGACGGCGTGGCAAGCGCCGACGCGGCGGCGCACCTCACCCAAGAGGACCGGATCGCGCTTCTGCGCGCGATGCTCCAGATGCGGGGCATCGAAGAGCGGGCGATGAGCCTGTACCGCCAGGGCAAGGTCCCGGGCTCCTTCTACGACGGTTACGGCCAGGAGGCCGTTTCGGCCGGTGCGACGTTCGCGATGGCGGCCGAGGATCGCCTGTGCATCCTGCACCGCGACCTCGCCGCCCACCTGATCCGCGGCGTGACGCCGAGCCGGATCTTCAGCCAGTACATGGGCCGCGCCGCCGGCATCACCCGCGGGCGCGACGGCAACGTGCACTTCGGCGACAAGGACCTCGGCTGCGTCGGGATGGTCTCGATGCTCCCGGACATGATGCTCGTCGCCACCGGCATGGCGATGGCATTCAAGATCCGGGGCGAGGCTCGCTGCGCGCTGACGTGGTTCGGCGACGGTTCGACCAGCCGTGGTGACTTTCACGAGGCGATGAACTGGGCGGGAGTCCAGAAGCTTCCGGTCGTATTCGTGCTGGAGAACAACCAGTACGCCTACTCGACCCCGCTCGACAAGCAGTTCGCGGTCGATCCGGTGCGCCGCGCCGAGGCCTACGGCTTTGGGGGCGTCTCGGTCGACGGAAACGACGCGGAGGCGATGTTCGAGGCCACGCGCGCCGCGCGGGCGCGGGCGATTGCCGGTGACGGGCCGACGCTGATCGAGGCGGTGACGATGCGCATGCACGGCCATGCCGCCCACGACGACATGAAGTACGTCCCCGTCGAGCAGGTCCAGGAGTGGAAGCAGCGCGATCCGATCGAGCGCCAGGAGAAGCGCCTGGCCGAGCTCGGGGTCGACGTCGAGGCGGTCCGTGCCGAGGTCGTCGCCGAGCTCGACGCGGCGGTCACCGAGGCGCTCGCCGGTCCGATGCCGGCCCCCGACGACGTGCTCGACGGCCTGTTCTGCGACGGCGAGCCGGCCCCGCTCGGCGACGGCCACGGGCCGTGGAGCGGCTTCGCGCGGGGAGGTGGTCGCTGATGGCGACGATGACCTACCTGCAGGCGATCTCATCTGCGCTTCGCGACGAGATGCGTGCCGACGAGCGCGTGATGGTGATGGGCGAGGACATCGGAGTCTTCGGCGGCGCCTTCAAGGTGACCGACGGGATGATCGAGGAGTTCGGGCCCGACCGAGTGATGGACACGCCGCTCGCCGAGTCCGCGATCATCGGCTGCGCGGTCGGGGCGGCCGTCGTCGGCCTGCGCCCCGTGTGCGAGATGCAGTTCTCGGACTTCATCTCCTGCGGTTTCGATCAGCTCGTCAACGTCGCGGGCAAGATGCACTACCGACAGGGCCTCGCGGTCCCGATCACCGTCCGGCTGCCGAGCGGCGGTGGGTTCTCCGGCGGTCCGTTCCACTCCCAGAACCCCGAGGCGCTGTTCATGCACTCGCCCGGGATCAAGGTGGTCGCGCCCTCCACCGCCGAGGACGCGAAGGGGCTGCTGCACGCAGCGATGCACGACCCCAACCCGGTCTGCTTCATGGAGCACAAACACCTCTACCGCCGCGTCAAGGGCGACGTCCGTGAGGGCGTCTATGAGACGCCGTTCACCGCGCGGGTGGCGCGAGCGGGTAGCGATCTGGTCGTGATCGCCTACGGCGCGATGGTCGACGTCGCCCTGCAGGCGACGGACGACCTGGAGGGCGCGTCGATCGAGGTGCTCGACCTGCGCTCGCTCGTGCCGCTCGACGAGGACGCCATTCTCGACTCCGTGGCGCGCTGCTCGAAGGTCGTGATCGTCGACGAGGCGAACATGACCTGCGCGGCCGGGGCCCAGGTCGCCGCGCTGATCGCCGAGAAGGGGTTCGAGGATCTCGACGGGCCGGTCACGCGCGTGGCCACCCCGGACGTCCCGATTCCGTTCTCGCCGCCGCTGGAGCAGGCCGTCCTGCCCGGCGTCGACCGCGTAAAGGAGGCGTGCCGTGAGCTCCTCGCCTACTGATTCGGTTCCCACCACCACCCCCAACGCCATCCTGGTCGATATCACGATGCCCCAGATGGGCGTCTCGGTCGCCGAGGGGACGATCGTCGCCTGGCGCGTCGAGGTCGGCGACCGCGTGGAGGCCGACCAGACGCTGTGTGACATCTCGACCGACAAGATCGAGACCGAGGTGCCCTCGCCGACGGCCGGGATCATCGCCGAGATCCTGGTCGAGGTGGAGCAAACCGTCGAGGTGGGGGTCGTGCTCGCGCGGCTTGCCGTGGGTGACGGCGCTGTCGTTCCTGCCGGCGCTCCGGCTCCCGCCGGCGCTCCGGGTCCCGCCGGCGGCCCGGGTCCCGCCGGCGCTTCGGCTCCCGCCGAAGCCCCGCCCGCCCCCGCAGCACCGCCGGCCGCCACGGCCCCAGGCGCCGCGGCGCTGGCAGCCCCGCCGTCCACCGCCGGCACGCGCGGGAACGGCAACGGCCGCCGCTACTCCCCCGTCGTGCAGCGGATCGCCGCCGAGCACAACGTCGATCTCTCGACGGTCACCGGCACCGGACGCGGCGGTCGCGTGCGCAAGCAGGACGTGCTGGCAGTCGTGAACGGCGGCGCCGCGGGCGTCGAGGACCCGCCGCTGCACATCGAGAGCCCGTACCGGCCCGATCCGCCGTTCTCCGCCGCCCCGGCGTCTGCACCGGCCAGCGCTGCCGGGTCGGCGCCGGCTCTGGCGGCAAGCGGGGACGGGCTGTCGCGGATGCGCCGCCAGATCGGCGAGCACATGAAGCGCTCGCTCGAGGTGGCGGCCACGTGCACCACCTGGGCCGAGGCCGACATGACGCGCGTGGAGAAGGCGCGGAGGACGTTCGGCGTGACCGCGCTCGCGTACATCGCGCAGGCGACGGTCGGAGCGCTGCGGGAGTACCCGGCGCTCAACGCCTGGCTCGACGGCGAGCAGTACACCCGCCATGCCGACGTCAACCTCGGCATCGCGGTCTCGCTCGGGGAGGACGGGCTGATCGTCCCGGTCATCCAGCGCGCACAGGAGCTGTCGGTCGAGGGCCTCGCCGCCCGCATCCGCGAGCTCGCCGGAAAGGCGCGCTCGCGCCAGCTCACCAACGACGACGTGACCGGCGGCACGTTCACGATCACCGCTCCCGGCCAGTTCGGCTCGATTATGGCCACGCCCGTGATCAACCAGCCTCAGGTCGGGATCCTCGACTTCGAGGCGGTCGTCAAGCGGCCGGTGGTGATCTCGGACGAGGACGCGGGCGACTCGATCGCGATCCGCTCGATGACGATCCTCGGCCTCAGTTGGGATCACCGAGCGCTGGACGGCGCGCTGTCCGCCCAGTTCCTCTCCGCCGTGCGCCGCCGGCTGGAGAGCGTCAGCGCCTGAGTCTCGGGCTGAGCGATTCCATTGCATAGTGCGATGGAATCGCTCACCTCCCGACAGGAGTAGGCTGCCTGGCCGGGATGAGAGCTGCCCGGTTCGCACGCCACGTCGCGGGTCCCGCGATCGCCGCACTGGTGCTCGCGGCGGGCGCAGGTGCCGCGCACGCCTCCGCGCGCACGGCTGCCGCCGCGGCGGCGACCGCCCACGGCGGCGCCGAGCAGGCCTACGCCGTCGGCCTGCACCCGCACGCCCGCGCGCGCCTGCTCGCTCCGGGCGGCCGGACGCTCCAGTCCAAGCGGGTCGACGCGCAGGGCGGGGTGCTCTTCCGCGACCTCCGCCCCGGCCACGGCGACCGGATCACGAGCGACGGCTGGCGATCCACCTCGCTGGATGTCCTCAGCGACCGCGCCGCCCCGCCCTCGCACCGGCTCTACGACCAGCGGATCCACGCCGGCTACGGCTACCTGACGACGCGCGACGGGACGCAGCTCGCAATCGACGTCCATCTCCCCCACACCGTCCCGGCCAGCTCGCTGATCATCGGCGGCCTCAAGCAGAACGACTCGATCATCAGGACCAGCAAGCCGTACCCCACCCTGATCGAGTACTCGGGCTACGGCTACGCCAACCCCGCCGGACCGGTCAATGGAATCGCCGATCTTGCCAACCTGCTCGGTTTCGCCGTCGTCGACGTCTCGATGCGCGGCACCGGCTGCTCGGGCGGCGCGTTCGACTACTTCGACCGCGACGAGAGCCTCGACGGCTATGACGCGATCGAGACGATCGCCAACCAGCCATGGGTGCTCGACCACAAGGTCGGGATGCTGGGGATCTCCTACGGCGGGATCAGCCAGCTGTTCACCGCCGCCACCGACCCGCCGGCGCTGGAGGCGATCGCACCACTCTCCCCGATCGATTCGACGATCGCCACGCTGTACCCCGGTGGCGACCTCAACACCGGCTTCGCCGGCACCTGGGCCACGCAGCGGGTGCAGGACGCCGAGCCGTTCTCACGCACCTTCGATCAGTCCTACGCGCTGAAGCGGATCCGCGAGGGCGACCAGATCTGCCGCGCCAACCAGGCGCTGCACGGCGAGGCGGTCAACCTCACCCACGAGATCGCCCAGCAGCGCTACTTCCATCCCGGCTTCGACAACCCGCTGGACCCGGTCACGTTCGTCCATCGCATCCGCGCCGCGACGTTCCTCGCCTGCCAGTTCACCGACGAGGAGACCGGCGGTCATTGCCCCGATCTCGCCGAGGACTTCAGCGGCACCCGCCGCAAGTGGTTCTACTTCCAGAACGGGACCCACACCGACTCGCTCGACCCCGAGACGCTCGTGCGGCTCGTCGACTTCTACGAGCTCTACGTCGCCCATCGCAAGCCGGTGCTCAGCGTCGACGACGGCGACACCACGGTTCACACCGGCCTCGACGCAGCGCTCAAGCTGTTCGGACCGACGCTGCTGAAGCTGGTGATGGGCATCCACAACGGCGCGCTGAACGACGTCCCCGCCGACCCGGTGGAGACGGCGCCGAGCTATCACGCCGCGCTCGCCCTGTTCAACCAGACGCCCGAGGTGACGATCGGCTTCGACAACGGCGCGGCGCCGGGCAACACGCCGGGGATCCCGCTCCCCGCGTTCACGGCCGGCGCCCCGAGCTTCCCGTTGCCCGGCACGACGGCGCAATCGTGGTACCTGGCTCCCGGCGGTGCCCTCAGCACCGTGCCGGGGACCGCCGGGACCGACACGTTCACCTATCGCGCCGCAGAGGGACCGGCGACCGACTGGCACGGCCACAACGACGGCGCCGGCGGCCTGTGGGGGCTGCATCCCCGCTACGAGTGGATCTCACCGACGGCGGGGCAGGCGGCCTCCTTCGTCACCACGCCGCTGGCTCAGAACACCGTCGTGGTCGGCGCAGGCTCGGTGAGCCTGTGGGTGAAGTCGACAAAGCCCGCGGTCGACCTCCAGGCGACGATCACCGAGGTCCGGCCGGACGGCAACGAGGTCTACGTCCAGAACGGGTACCTACGCGGCGACGACAGCGCACTCAGGAAGGGCTCGACGCCGCTGCAGTCGGAGCTTTCGCTGCGCCGCTCGCAGCTGCGGCCGCTGTCACCCGACCACTGGACGCACGTCACGATCCCGCTCTACTACGAGGGGCACGCCTACCGGGCCGGCTCACGGATCCGGGTGATCATCGCCTCGATCGGCGGCGACCAGCCGCTGTGGTCGTTCGCGGATCCGACCTCCCCGGGGACCGCGCAGGTGACGCTCGGGTATTCGGCCACGCTGAACTCGGCGCTCACCCTCCCAGTCATCCCCTCGATCAGCGTGCCGACCCCACTGCCGGCCGAGTGCGGGGCCCTGCGCGGCGAGCCCTGCCGGACCTACCAGCCGCTCATCAACGTCGGCAGCTGAACCCGCGAGCGCGGTCAGGCGGTGTGCCAGCCGTCCTCGCCGTGCGCCCACGAGACGCCGGTGGAGCGCACGTAGAAGCCGTCGTCGGCGCCGTCCTCGCTCGGCCAGATGCCGATCTTGTCGCTGTCGGGATAGACCGACACCGCGGGGGCGCGCTGCGCGGAGAACATGAGCACCCGGCACGGGACCGCACCCCGGTTAGCGACCTTGTGCGCCCCCGCGGCTCCCGCCGGAAAGCGCACGAGCTGCCCGGCCGCCACCGCACGCTCGCCGTCGGGAGTCCGGACCGCCGCCTCGCCGGCGACGACGAGCAGCCACTCCTCGACGTACTCGTAGTGGTACGGGCAGGACGCCTCGCCCGGGGCGATGTCGTACACGTACGCCGAGGTCTCGCTTGACCCGGCGAGCCCACCGATGTCGATCCGGCCCTCGATCGGCCCGGCGTCGAAGATGTTCACGGTCTCCTGCATCGGCGGCTGACCTCCCTGCGCTGGACTGGACGGGCGCTGGATTCTCCGCGCCCGGCAGGACGGCGTCTACCCTCGAGACCATGGACCGCGCGCGTCCGGAGCTGTGGGTCGTCCAGCTGGGCGAGGTCGAGTACCTCGAGGCGCTGGCGCTGCAGGAGCGCGTGCGCAGCGCGCGGCAGGCACGGGCGGTGCCCGACGTGATGCTCCTGCTCGAGCATCCGCGCGTCTACACCCGGGGGCGGCGCTCAGCACCCGGCGAGCTGTCGATGGGCGAGGACTGGTACCGCGGGCAGGGGATCGAGATCGTCGAGGTCAACCGCGGCGGCAAGATCACCTACCACGGGCCTGGCCAGCTCGTCGGCTACCCGATCGTCGCGGTCGACGACGTCGTGGAGTACGTGCGCACGCTCGAGCGCGGGCTGGTCGAGGCGCTCGCGCAGCAGGGGGTCAAGGCGCGGGCCCGGCCGCAGGACGGACCTGACTACACGGGCGTCTGGGTCCGGGAGCGCAAGATCGCGTCGATCGGGGTCCACGTCGCCCGCGGCGTCACCACGCACGGATTCGCGGTCAACGTCGACAACGACCTCGCGCCGTTCGGCTGGGTCGTCGCCTGCGGGCTGCCCGACGTGACGATGACCTCGATCGCCGCCGAGGGCGCGCCGGCCGGCGAGGAGCTGATGCGCTGCTTCCGCCGCCGCACCGCCTTCGCCGTGACCGAGGCACTCGGGCGGCGCCAGCGGATCGTCTCGCTCGAGCGCCTGGAGCAGGCGCTCGGGGCGCCGTTGGTCGTCTGAGTCGCGGCTCGTTGCAGCGAGTTCAGGGCGCGCGGGGGCCGCGGCCGGTGCGCCGCGGGCCGGGTGCGCCGGCGCCGCCGCGTGCGGATTTCGTCGGGTCGATGACGCCCGGAGCGATGCTCCCGACGTTTCCAGCGGTATCCGAGGGTTTCGTCGGTCTCGTCCGCCGGCGCGGCATGCTCCCGACGTTTTCCAACCGGGCGCCCCGCCGGGGGCATCAGGGCGCCGCTACCAGGCCCGGGCGAGCAGCAGCAGCGTGGCGTAGGCGACCTCGATCGTCCCGCCGGCCGCATCGATGACGTCACCGACCCCGTCGAACAGCCGCCGGCGCACGCCGGGCTCGAGGCCGATGTGGTCGCCGTAGGTGCCGAGCAGCTCGACGTATCCCTCGGCGGTGTAGGTCTCCGACCACGCGGCCAGCTTGCCCTGCTGGTCACCGAACGCGCCGCAGCCGGACGTCTCCCGCATCCACTCGCCGGCCAGGGCGCCGGGGTCGGGCTCGATCGGGCACATCGGGCCCATCTCGGCCAACGGAGCCCCGCTGTCGAGATAGACCTGGTCGAGCTCCGGCCGCAGTGAGCTCCGACGCCAGAGCGGCCAGGTCGACAGCACCGCCAGCGTGCCGCCCGGGGCGATCGACCGCGCGGCGACCTGGAAGCAGACGTCCGGGTCAAGCCAGTGCCAGGAGGTGGCGGCATAGATCAGCCCGAAGCGGTCCTCGCCGAGCGGCGCGGACTCAAACTCGCCGACCACGCCGACCGCGTCGAGGCCGGCCGCGGCGAACCTGTCGTTGGCGATCTGCACCATCTCGGCGCTCGGGTCGAGCGCGATCACGCTCAGCCCGCGGGCGGCGAACTGGACAGTCGCCTGCCCGGTCCCCGCGCCGACGTCGAGAACGGGCTTGCACGGATCGAGGCGCCCGTAGGCGAGCACCGCGTCGATGAGCTCGTCCGGGTAGCCCGGACGGACGCGGTCGTACTGCGTGGCGATCTGGCCGAAACGCAGGCGATTTTCGGTGGGCGCGGCGGTGAGAAGACTGGATTCGGGGGGCACGTTCCCGGCATTCGACCGGCCGTGAATCCCGCTTGAGAAGCATGAAAACAGTCACATGCAACCCCCTGATTTTGACGCCCGCCCACCCCGTGCCCGGCCGCCCCGGACAGCTCCCCTCCCGGACACCTCCCTCCGCCGCGCCCGCCCCGGACACCTCCCTCCGCCGCACCCGCCGCGCGCGGTCACCTCGGCTCAGGGCAGGATCAGGTGACTGTCGCCGAACTCGTGCCAGAGGTAGTGCTGCTCGACCGCGCTCGCATAACAGCGATCGATGAACGACTCGCCGGCGAGCGCCTCGAGGATCTGCAGATGCGAGGCCAGCGGCTCGTGCCAGCCGGTGATCATCCCGGTGACCGCCCGCAGACCACGATCGCCGTCGACGACGAGGTCCGTCCAGCCGCCGCCGGCCCGCACCGCCCCGTCCGGCGCCGCCACCGTCTCGAGCGCGCGGACCACGGTCGTGCCGACCGCGATCACCCGGCCACCCCAGCCGCGGACCGCGTTCACGAGACGGGCGGTGGCTGCCGGCACCTCGTAGGGCTCGGGGTAGGGCGGCTCGTGACGCTCGGGAGACGACACCCCGGTGTGGAGCACGAGCGGCGCGAGCAGGACCCCGCGCGTAAGCAGGCGGGTGGTCAACTTGGCGGTGAACGGCCGGCCGGCGCTCGCCATCTCCGCGCTGCCCGGCACTCCGGCGTACGCGGTCTGGTAGGCGCTGAGCGGCCAGCGACCTGGCACGTAGCCATATCTGATCGGCCGGCCGTGGTGTCGCAGGTAGCGATCGAGCGAATCGCCGATCACGGGCCGAGCCAGCCACAGCCGTTCGCTGCCGACGTAGCCCGCGACGAGCTCGAGAGATGCCTGGCCCGGGAGCGCGAGCCGCTCCCCGGCCCGGCCCGCCCCGAGCGGCGTGGAACCGTCGGCGCTGCGCAGCTCGACCACCTGCAACCGATCGTCCTCCGGGGCCGGGGTCGAGAACCGCACCTCGATCGGCTCCCCCGCTCGCGCCGCCGGCACCGCCGCCGGCAGCGTCGCCGAGGTGTTGACGACGAGCAGGTCACCCGGTTCGAGGTGCGCGGGCAGCTCGCGGAAGCGGGTGTGGACGATCTCATCGCTGCTGCGACGGGCGACCATCAGCCGCACCTCGTCGCGGGCCAGGCCGCGGGCCTCGGGCGGCTCGCTCGCCTCCAGGGCGGGCGCCAGCTCGAACGCGAGCGCACTCACCGCGCCACCGCCACCAGATCGCGCGCCCGGTAGCGCCCGCTCGGGCACGCCTGCTCGATCAGCGACAGGATCCCCGGGACGCTCTCCTCCGGCGGCGGCCGGTCGGAGATGTCCTCGCCCGGGAACGCCTCCTGGTGCATCCGGGTACGCATGTCGCCCGGATCCACCGTGTAGACCCGCAGCTCAGGATGCTCGGCGGCGAGCACCGCACCGAGCTGCTCGAGCGCGGCCTTGGAGGATCCGTACCCGCCCCATCCCGGGTACGGCTCGACGCCCGCGTCGGAGGTGACGTTGATCACCACGCCCCGGCCCATTCGGGGCAGCGCCAGCTGCAGCAGCCCGAGCGGCGCAAGCACGTTGACCCGCAGCACCGCCTCCAGCGCGCTCAACGGGTAGTCGGCGAGCGCAGGCTGCGGGCTCGGCCCCAGGATGCTCGCGTTGTTGACAAGCAGGTCGATCCGCTCGCCCGCGGCCTCGACCAACGCGGCCTGATGCCAGGTGTCGCAGATGTCGCCGGCGATCGCCCGTACCCCGGTGAGCTCACCGAGCTCCATGGCCGCGCGCTCCAGATCCTCGGCTCCGCGCGCGTCGATCACCAGTCGCCAGCCGCTCACGGCGAGCTCGCGCGCCAGCGCCAGACCGAGCCCGCGCGAGGCGCCGGTGACGACAGCGACCCGGTCGCCCGTCATCGCTCGTCACCGCCCGCTGCCGCACCCGCGATGCGGTCGTAATTCAGCCGCATCAGGGCGATCACATCCTCGATGTCCTCATCGCCGGCGATCGCCCGGGCGGCAGGCCCCTGCCGGTCGGGGAACACAGGGTGCGGTCCGATCCGCCCCTCCGCGAGCAACTCCGACCACACCTCCTTATCGAAGAAGAAATGCGCGGCGTGGTTGCCGTGGAGGTGGCCGATCTCATGCCGTCCCACGCGGAACCCGAACTCGCCGCGGCGGCCCCATCCCGCCTCGACTCCCGGCCACGCGCCGACCTCGTCGGTGATCCGCTCACTTGCTGTTCTCGATGGCCCGACCGTCGTCTTGGACGTTGACATCTGCATCTCCTCACTTCCGAGTTCGATGTGGTGCGCCGACACTACAAGTTCAAGTGAACTTGAAGTCAAGCGGAAATTGTGATTTTCTCTCCGGGATGGCTGAACTGCTCAAGATCGGCGAGGTGTCACGACGCAGTGGCGTGGCCTCCTCGGCGCTGCGCTTCTACGAGGAGTGCGGCCTGATCACCTCGACCCGGGAAGGCTCGGGCCACCGCTGCTACTCACGCACCGTGCTGCGCCGGATCGCGTTCATCGTGTTCGCACAGCGGATCGGGCTCACGCTCGACGAGATCGCCGTCGAGCTCGACAAGCTGCCCGGCGACCGCGCCCCGACCCGGCGCGACTGGTCTCGCCTGTCGGCGCAGTGGACGACGCGGATCGATGAGCGCATCGGCGAGCTGCAGCGGCTGAAGTCGGGGCTGACCGAATGCATCGGCTGCGGATGCCTGTCGTTCGGCCGCTGCGCGCTCGCCAACCCGAACGACCGCGCCGCCGCGCGAGGTCCGGGCGCGCGCTTCTGGATCGGCGACCCGCCCGGTGCCTGACCGCAGCGACCCACCCGGCGCCTGACCGCAGGTCCGCGCGCGCACCACCTCATCCGGGCACAACCCTGCCTCGATACCCTGTGTTCATGGCAGAACGCGAGCATCGGACACGGTCGCGCGCCAACCCGGGCGGCATGGACGTCCTGACGGTCATCGGCCCCGACGTCGAGCCCTTCCGCGGCCGCAAGCCGCCGTGGTTCAAGGTGCCGGCCCCCGGAGGCACCCGCTACCGCGAGCTGCAGCAGATGATCACGGAGGAAAACCTCCACACGGTGTGCCAGGAGGCCGCCTGTCCGAACATCGGGGAGTGCTGGCAGCGCGGCACCGCGACGTTCATGATCCTCGGCGATACCTGCACGCGCCGCTGCGGGTTCTGCAACGTGCAGACCGGTAAGCCGACGTGGAACGATCCGCTGGAACCCGCCCGCGTCGCCCGTAGCGTCGCGCGCATGGGACTGCGCCACGCGGTCATCACGAGCGTCGACCGCGACGATCTGCCCGACTACGGCGCCTCCGCGTTCGTCGGAGTCATCCGCCAGATCCGCCGGCAGGCGCCGCGGTGCAAGGTCGAGGTGCTGACGCCGGACTTCCGCGGGGCCGAGATGCCGCTCGCCAAGGTGATCGCCGAGCGTCCGGACGTCTTCAACCACAACGTCGAGGTCGTCCCGCGCCTGTATCCGGTCGCGCGCCGCGGCTCGACCTGGGAGCGCTCAAACCGGGTGCTCCGCAACGCCAAGGAGCTCGGCGGCGACGAGGTGACGACGAAGTCGGGGCTGATGGTCGGGCTCGGCGAGTCCTTCGAGGAGATGGTCGACGCGCTCGGGCAGCTGCGGGAGAGCCAGGTCCAGGTGCTCACCGTCGGCCAGTACCTGCGCCCGACCGAACGCCACCTGCCGATCGTGCGCTACTGGCATCCAGACGAGTTCGCCGCGCTCGAGAAGGCCGCCTATGAGCTCGGCTTCAACCATGTCGCGGCCGGCCCGCTCGTACGCTCGAGCTACCACGCCGACCAGCACATCGTGCAGGAACAGCCAGGCGTCGGCCCACTCGCGGAGGCACTCTCCGCATGAGCCCCCGCCGCCGGCGAGCACTGCTGATCCTGCTCGCCGCCGGCGCGCTCGCGCTGCTGCTCGCCCCCGACGCGCTCGCCTCGGCGGGCGGCGGATCAAGCGGCTTCAGTGGCGGTGGCGGCGGAGGGGGCCACAGCGGCTTCGCGCTGTATCTGATCTTCGACCTGCTGATCCACATCGCGGTGCTCGGGCACGGCCTCGGAGCGCTCGTGCTGCTCGCCGTCGGGCTCGCCTACCTGTTCTACAAGCGGGTGATGCCGCGGATGAGCGATGACTGGCAGGCGCGCGCCGCCAAGCGCAGCCCGCGGCGCAGCCGAGGACCGTCGCAGCGCGAGCGCCGGGTCGAGCTGGCCGCCGCCGAGGCGGCCGAGTCAGACCCGGCATGGGCCGCCGACGAGGTACGGGCTGGGGCCGGCGAGCTCTTCATGGACATCCAGTTGGCGTGGGACGCCGATGACCGTGCCCGCCTGCACGCGCTCGTCGGACGTGACCTGATGAGCGAGTGGGAGCGGCGCCTCGATGATTTCGACCGTCGCGGCTGGCGCAACCGCGTCCAGGTACTCGGCGAGCCCTCCGTCGAGCTCCTCGGCCTCACCCATCGCGGCGCGCCGGACACCGACCGCGCGGTCGTCCGCATCGACGCACGGATGAAGGACTACGTGATCGATCGCTCCGGCCGCCACCTCAAGCGCAATGGCCGCCTGGGCGAGACCACCCGGGTGCGCGAGTTCTGGAGTCTCGGCCGCAGCGGCGGACAGTGGAAGCTCATCTCGATCGAGGAGAACCGCGAGGGCGCGCACGCGCTCGATGAGCAGATCGTCGCCACCCCGTGGGCGGACGAGCGCGGCCTGCGCGACGCCGCACTGGTCGAGGGCGCGGTCGCCGACGCGGCGCCGGAGGGGACCAGCCCGGCCGAGCTCGCGTCGCTGTCCTACGAGGGCAACGCGCACGCGGCGGCCAACGATTTGAGCCTCGCCGACGGCCGGTTCTCGCCCGACATCCTCGAGGTCGCCGCCCGGCGCGCCGTCGAGGCGTGGGCGGAGGCGATCGACGGGCCCGACGGTGCGCTCGACGCAATCGCCACCACACGGGCCAAGCGTGAACTGCTGTACGCCGGGGACACGAGCGGATCGCTGCGGATGGTCGTGCGCGGCCCGGTGGTCAAGCGCATCCGGATCGTCGGCCTCGATGCCGCCGCCGAGCCGCCGACGATGACGATCGAGGTCGACCTCTCGGGCCGCCGGTACCTGGAGAACCGGGACACCGCCGGCGTCGTGGCGGGCAGCCGCACGCGCACGCAGAGCTTCACCGAGCGCTGGACGCTCAGCCTCACCGGCGACGAGCGCCAGCCGTGGCGGATCACCTCCGCGGGCGCGCCGGTCGGCCTGGCCTGATCGGCCTCGCCACCCCACACGCCGCCCTTCGCCCGTGGTCCGCGTCGCCCTGCTGCTGATCACGATCGCGCTGACGGCCGCGATCGCCGCGGCGACGGTGAGCGACATGATCCACCACGGCGTCTCCTGGATCGACATCGCAGCTCTGCTCGTGGTGCTCCTGTTCGCGACCGGGATCTGCGGCTCGCTGTGGGAGACGATCCGCCGGCGACATCGCGGCGAGAGATAGGGTGAGCGCCGTGTCGGTCGTGGACGTGATCGCAGCCAAGCGAGACGGCCACGAGATCGGGGAGGCCGCCCTCCGCGAGCTCGTGCTGGGCTACGCGCGTGACGCTGTCCCGGACTACCAGATGGCCGCCTTCCTGATGGCCGGCCGGCTGCGCGGCTTCGACGATCGCGAGGCGGCCGTGCTCACCCAGGCGATGCTCGATTCCGGCGATCGGATCGACCTCTCGGGCCTGAGCGGGCCGACCGTCGACAAGCACTCGACGGGCGGCGTCGCCGACGGGACGACGCTCGTCGTCGCACCGCTGGCGGCGGTCCTGGGCATGCAGGTCCTCAAGCTCTCCGGGCGCGGGCTCGGGCACACCGGCGGAACGCTCGACAAGCTCGAGGCGATCCCGGGGATGCGGGTCGCGCTCTCCACCGCGGAGCTGATGGGCCAGGTGCAGCGGATCGGGGTGGCGATCGGCGCCCAGACCGCGGACCTCGTCCCCGCCGACCGCAGGATGTATGCGCTGCGGGACGTGACGGCAACCGTCGACGACCCCGCCCTGATCGCGTCCTCGGTCATGTCCAAGAAGCTGGCCGGAGGCGCGGCGCACATCCTGCTCGACGTCAAGACGGGAGCGGGGGCGTTCATGGTCGATCCCGGCGACGCCCGGCACCTCGCCGAGCTGTGCGTCCACATCGGCGAGCACGCGGGTCGGCGGACGGCTGCGCTGATCACCGACATGAGCCAGCCGCTCGGCGCATGGGTCGGAAACGCGGTGGAGATCGTGGAGGCGGTCGAGGTTCTGCGCGGCGAGCGCACCGGCCGGTTCGCCGACCTCTGTCTGGAGCTGACCGGCCGCCTGGCGGCGCTGGCCGGGCTCGCGCCGGACGCCGGGCACGGCGTCGCGCTGGCGCGTCGGGCACTGGAGAGCGGCGCAGGCCTCGAGCGCTTCCAGGAGTTCGTGGAGGCGCAGGACGGCGACCCGCGCATCGTTGAGGATCTCTCGCTGCTGCCGCAGGCTCCGGTCGACACCGAGGTCGATGTCGACCTCGGACGCGACGGCTTCATCACCGCGATCGACCCGGTGGCGATCGGCCGCGCCGCCGCCGGACTCGGCGCCGGACGCGAGCGGATCGAGGACCAGCTCGATCCCGCGGTCGGGATCGAGCTGCTGGTGGAGGTCGGCGACGAGGTCCACGCCGGCCAGCCCGTGATGCGAATCCTCGCCCGCAGCGACGATGCGGTCGCCTCGGCCTCGCAGAAGGTGTTCGCCGCGCTGACGGTCGGAGCCGAGCGTCCGGAGCCGCCGGCGCTCGTCCGACACGTCGTCGGTCCGGGCGACGCGACGTGAGCGACGGCTCGCCGGCCGCAACGCTGCGCTTCGGCACCGCCGGGCTGCGGGCGCCGATGGGCCCCGGTCCGGGCCGCATGAACCGCGAGACGGTGCGCCGCGCGAGCGCCGGCCTCGCGGCGTTCGTCGTGGATCGGCGCCGCCTGGCAGGGGCGGGCGCCGAAGGCACAGTGCTCGTCGGCCACGACGCCCGGCATTGCTCCGCCCAGTTCGCCCGCGATGCGGCCGCCGTGTTCGCCGGTGCGGGACTGCGCGGCCTGCTGATCGACGGCCCGGTCCCGACCCCGGTGCTCGCCCATCACGCCCGCGCGATCGAGGCCGACACCGCGGTGATGGTCACCGCGAGCCACAACCCCGCGACCGACAACGGCTACAAGGTCTATGGCTCCGACGCCGTCCAGATCATCCCGCCCCACGACGAGCAGATCAGCGCGCTGATCGACGCGGTCGGGGCCGGCGAGACGATCGCGCGCGGCACGCCGGAGCCGGTCGCCACCGAGACGGTCATCGCCGGGTATCTCGCGCAGGTCGTGCCCGCGGCGCTGGCACACCTCTCCCCCGAACGTGCGCTGAGCGTGGTCTACACGCCGGTCCACGGGGTCGGAGCGGAGACGCTCGGGCGCGCGTTCAGCGCCGCGGGCTTCCCGGCGCCGGCGCTCGTCGCCGAGCAGGCCGCGCCCGACCCGGACTTCCCGACCGCTCCCAGGCCCAACCCCGAGGAGCCCGGCGTGCTCGACCTCGCGCTCCGCGACGCCCGTGCGGCAGGCGCCGATGTCGTGCTCGCCAACGACCCCGACGCCGACCGGCTCGCGGTCGCGGTTCCCTGGGAGGGTGCCGACGGCGGCTGGCGAATGCTCACCGGCGACGAGGTGGGCGCGCTGCTCGCCGACGAACTGCTGGCCCACGTCGAGGACCCGCAGCGCCGCCTGCTCGTGACGACGGTCGTGTCGAGCTCATTGCTCGCTCGGCAGGCGCAGGCCGCGGGCGCCCACCACGCGCTCACGCTGACCGGCTTCAAGTGGATCATGCACGCCGTCGAACCGGGCACCGCGCTGCTGTTCGGCTACGAGCAGGCGCTCGGCTACGGCGTCACCGAACTGGTCCGTGACAAGGACGGGATCACCGCGGCGCTGGCGATGGCGGCGATCTGCGCTGCGGCACGGGCACGCGGATCGAGCGTGCGAACGCGACTCGACGGTCTCGCCGAGCGGTTCGGCCTGCACGCGACCGCCGAGCGGTCGCTCGCGCTCGGCTCCGGAGGCGGGGACGACGCGGTCGCCCGGTTGCTGGCCGCGCCGCCGGACGTTCTCATCGGTCGAGCGGTGACCGCGGTCGACGATCTATCGGGCGGAACCCGGGTGGCGAGCGACGGAACCGTCACGCGGCTCGGTCTGCCACCATCGAGCGGCATCGTCGTCCACGCAGGAGAGGAGGTCCGGCTCGCCGTGCGCCCCAGTGGCACCGAACCCAAGCTGAAACTGTACCTCCAGGTCGTGCTGCCGGTCTCGCCCGGCGGCGCGGATCAGGCGCGGACGCGGGCCGGCGAACTGCTCGACGCACTCGGCCGTGAGACCGAGGAGCTGATCGGTCGATGAGCCCGCAGCCGACGGCGGCCGAGGTGGCGGCGATGGTCGACCACACGCTGCTCGCACCCGAGGCCAGTGACCAGGACGTAGAGGCCCTGTGCTCGGAGGCGACGGAGCTGGGCGTCTGCGCGGCCTGCGTCTCGGCGGCGCGCGTCCCCGCAGCCGCGCGTGCGCTGGCCGGCTCATCGGTGCGCCTGGCCGCCGTTGTCGGCTTTCCGTCCGGCGCCCACCTGGCGGCGGTCAAGGCCGACGAGGCAGCCCGCGCGCTCGCCGACGGCGCCAGCGAGCTCGACATGGTCATCGACCTCGCCTACGCGGCAGTCGGCGACTGGGCGATGGTCGGCGAGGAGATCGCCGCGGTCCGCGCGGTCGCGCCGACGCCGGTCGTGCTCAAGGTGATCATCGAGTCCGCGGTGCTCAGCGACGATCAAATCGACGCGGCCTGCGCCGCCTCGGCCCAGGCGGGCGCGGACTTCGTGAAGACCTCGACAGGCTTTCACCCGGGCGGCGGCGCGAGCGAGGCCGCGGTGGCACGGATGGCAGCCGACGTCGCCGGCGCCGGCCTCGGCGTGAAGGCGTCAGGCGGGATCCGCACCGCGGCTCAGGCGCTGGTGATGATCGAAGCGGGAGCGACCCGGCTCGGCATGTCCCGAACCGCACAGATCCTGCAGGAGCTCCGAGCCGGGACGTGATGCCGGTCACGACCCGGCGGTCGTGCGGTATGTAGAGAACGGTGGCGCGTTCCACAGACCGATCCCGCTGGAGCGACGAGCAGCTGCTTGCGGCGATCGCCGGCTGCGACGACCGCGCCTCCAGCGCGTTCTATCGCCGCCACCTGCGGGCAGTGCTCTCCTGGCTGATGCGCCGCACCGGCGACCCGGAGCTGGCCGCCGATCTCACCGCGGAGGTGTTCGCGGCGGCCATGCTCGCCGCCTCACGCTATGACCCGCAGCATCCGTCGGCGGAAGCGTGGCTCGCCGGGATCGCGCGCAACGTCCTCGGGCACAGCCTGCGACGCGGTCGCGTCGACGCGCGGGCGCGGCGGCAGCTCGGCGTACGGACACTGCACATCGACGACCACGACATCGAGCGAGTCCACGAGATGATCGACGCCCACCGCACGGACGTCGCCGGACACCTCTCCCGGCTTCCGGCCGACGAGCGCACCGCGGTCCGCGCGCGCATCGTCGAGGAGCGCAACTACCGCGAGATCGCGCTGTCGCTCGGCTGCTCGGAGCTGGTCGTCCGCAAGCGGGTGAGCCGGGGATTGGCCCGGTTGCGGGCGGAGCTCGCGGGATGACGAACGGGGACTATTTCGACCGGCTCGACTCCGAGCTGTCCGACCTGATCCGCCGCGCCGCGCATCTGGAGGGTTCCAGCGCACGCCTACGCCGCTGCGCGTGGCTGGCCCGTCGCGCGACCCTCGCCATGATCGTCGGGCTCGCGCTCGCGGTCACGCTGATCAGCGAGTTTCCCTCCTCAGCCAGCGGCGCGGGACCGCGGGCCTCGGTCAGTGCCATGGGAGCCTGACCCGGTGGCGCCGGTGACGAGGCGCAAAAGCCGGTCGGCGTTCGGCTCCCTGCTGGAGATCGCCGTCACCGTCGGGATCGCCATCGGCCTCGCGTTCGTCGTCCAGGCGTTCCTGATCAAGCCCTACAAGATCCCGACCACCTCGATGGTGCCCACGCTCGACGTCGGCCAGCGGATCCTCGTCTGGCGGCTCGACACCCACCCGCACATCGGCGACATCGTCGTCTTCCACCCTCCGGTGGACGCGACCTTCAGCGGAAACCAGTGCGGCGATCCGCAGCAGGGTCCCGGGCACGCCGCGCCATGCGACAGCCACTCCGCCTCGATGTCCGGGCAGGCGTTCGTCAAGCGGGTCGTCGGGATCGCAGGCGACCATCTGACGATCCGCGACGGCCACGTGTTCCGCAACGGGGTGCAGGAACGCGGCCGCTACATCCAGCCCTGCCCCACCCCCTCGGTGTGCACGTTCTCGCGGTCGATCACGGTGCCGGCGGGCGAGTACTACATGATGGGCGACAACCGCGGGATCTCCGACGACAGCCGCTTCTGGGGTCCGGTGCCTCAACGCTGGATCATCGGGGTTGCGGTCGCCACCTATTGGCCGCTCGACCGCATCGGGATCATCTAGCCGGGCGCGCCTCAGATCGCGCGGTACATCTCGAAGTAGAGCTGGTCGGGATCTCGCGTCAGCCGCCTCAGCTCGCCCTCCCGCCGGAAGCCAAGCCGCTCATAGAAGCGGCCCGCGCCGTCGAGGACGACGCCGACGCGCAGCCTCCGCGCGCCGCTCGCGCGTGCCCAGTCGCGGACCGCGTCGACAAGCGCCACCGCCACCCCGGTGCCGCGCGCACTGGGATCGACCCACATCCCCCACAGCGCGACCGTGTCCTGCGCCCGCTCGAACCAGCGACCGCCCGCCATGCCGACCGGCTCCGCGCCGTCGAGCGCGACGAACACCACCTGATGCTCGCCGGCAGCCCCTGCCGCCGCGCAGCCGTCCCACTCCTCGGGCGGTAGACCGGCCTCGTCCGCCAGCGCGGCACCGAACGCCCGCGGGCTCTCCGCGAGCGCTCGCAGCCGGAGCCCACGCAGCAGCGCGGCCTCGTCCTCGCACAGGCGCCGGACCTCGCCGGGCACAGGGCCCCTCAGGCGCGCAGCGCGGATTCGATCAGGTCAAAGCGACCGTAGGACCAGAGGTCGGTCACTCGGCGGTCGACGTCCTCCGGGGTGATCGCCTGCAGCGCCTCGGTGCCGAACCGCTGCACGGTGTAGGAGGCCAGCGAGGTGCCGTAGGCCATCGCGTTTCGGAGCACGTTGTCGTCGAACGTCCCGCCCGCGTGGGCGGCGATGAAGCCGACGAATCCGCCGGCGAACGTGTCCCCGGCGCCAGTCGGGTCGACGACGAGCTCAAGCGGGTACGCGGGCAGCGAGAAGTAGCTGTCGGCGGTCACCAGCGTGGCGCCGTGAGCGCCCTGCTTGGCCACGATGATCGAGGGGCCCCAGCCGAGGATCTCCTGGGCGGCGGTGTAGACGGTCGGCTTACCGGTGAGCTGGCGCAGCTCCTCGTCGTTGAGGAGCAGGCAGTCGACGCGGCCGATGGCGTCCACGAGCTGGTCACGGGCGATGTCGATCCACAGGTTCATCGAGTCGAGCGCCACGAACTCGGCCCGGTCGCACTGTTCCCTGACCTGGAGCTGCAGACCGGGCTGGATGTTGGCGAGGAACAGAACCTCGGCCTCGCTCGAGCCCTGAGACAGCTTGGGCTCGAACTGCTCGAACACCCCCAGCTGCGTGTCGAGCGTGTCCCGGGTGTCCATGTTGTCGTGGTAGCGGCCGCTCCAGAAGAACGACTTGCCGCCGGCAACGTGCTCGACATCGTCGACATTGGCCCCGCGGGTCCGCAGGACGGCCATCTCGGTCTCGCCGAAATCGTCGCCGACCGGGCCGACGAGATTGACCTGGTCGAACATCGAGGCGGCCAGCGAGAAGAAGGTGGCGGCGCCCCCCAGCATGCGGTCGCGTGACCCGTACGGGGTCTCGACGGCGTCGAAGGCGATCGATCCGACAACGGTGATGCTCACGGCGCCGCAGGTTACAAACCATGGCGTCCAAACCCGTCGCGCATAAACATGACTAAATTGATTGACTAAGTCAGGCTTTGTCTCCGGCGATCGCCGAAGACCCGCCGGCTCTCTCTCCAACCACCCCCACCTCCGAGGACACAATGGATCCACGCATCATCCGCCGGGTATCGCGGTTTGCCGCGGGCGCGGCATTGCTCGTCGCCGCGGTCCCCGCGACCGCAGCTGCGTCCGCCCGGCCGCACACGGCCACCCCGACGGCGCCGCCGCCGGTCTCGGTGCTCAGCAACGGGCGCAGCCTGAACGCCGACGACGTGTTCCTCACGCCGACCAACGACACCGCTCAGACGCAGGCCGAGTACGCCAACGGCGCCGAGATCCTCAACCGGGCCGGCAAGAAGGTCTGGTGGCATGCCGCCCCCGCGGGCGACACCGACGGGGACCTGCGCGTCCAGCGCTACCAGGGCAAGCCGGTCCTCACCTACTGGGAGGGCACGGGCCTGGGCGGCCTGTCGAACGGGACCGACTACATCCTCAACCAGCAGTACAAGACGATCGCGAAGGTCAACGCCGGCGACGGCGACACCACCGACGGCCACGAGTTCCTGCTCGCCCCGCACGGCAAGGCGTGGATCATCTCCTACGACACCGCCACGGCGGACCTCACCTCGATCGGCGGACCGTCGAACCAGACCGTGATCGACGGGATCATCCAGGAGATCGACGTCAAGACGGGCAAGGTCCTGTTCTCATGGGACTCCGCGGACCACGTTCCCTACTCCCAGAGCGAGCAGCCGCTGCCCACGTCCGCCAGCACCCCGTGGGACTGGTTCCACGCCAACGCGGTGAAGCCCGGGCCGGACGGATCGGTCCTGATCGACGCCCGCGACACGTGGACCACCTACGACGTGAGCCGCAAGACCGGCCAGATCACCTGGCAGCTCGGCGGTAAGGCATCGACGTTCACGCTGCAGGCGGCGGCGGGACAGACGCTCAACGCCGCGGGTGACATCTTCGCCTGGCAGCACGATCCCGAGTGGCTGGGCAACAACACGCTGACGATCTTCGATAACGAGGCAGCCGGGACGGCGAACACCGGCGTCGGCGTCACCTCGGAGCTCGCCTACAGTCGCGTGGTCACGATCAAGCTCGACCCGACCACCAAGGTCGCAACGCTGGTGGCCTCCGACAACCAGCCCGAGGCCGGGCTCGCCTCCTCCCAGGGCAACGGACAGCGGCTGCCCAGCGGCGGCGAGTTCGTCGGCTGGGGGATCCTCAACTCGGTCTCGCAGTTCAGCGCCGCGGGGAAGCTCGTGTGGAACGCGACCTTCCCGATCGGCGTGAACACGTACCGCGCCTACCTGGAGCCCTGGGGCGCCGCGGCTCACTGACCGCTCACCGGGCGGTGGCATCATCGCGGGATGCTGCGTGTGATGCCGACCGTCGGCGCCGAGGTGCTCATCGACCACCTCGGCGCCACCGAGCACGGCGTCGTGCAGCGCGTGGACCCTGAGGAACGCGCGCTGCTCGTCGCCACCGAGCACGGCGACGTGGAGCGATTCGTGCTCAACCGGGCGACCGCGCGCTTCACCGCCGGAGGGGCGCTCACCGGTGCACGGCTGCGATTCCCCGGCGCCGAGTGACGGGAATCCGTCTGCGAGCCTGAGCGCCGATGTTCGATGCGCTCGCCGACCACGTCAACGGCTCACCGCTCAGCTACCTGCTGATCGTCGCGGTGTGCGCGGGCGACGCGCTGCTGCCGCTGTTCCCCGCGGAGGTCGTCGTCGTCACCGCCGCCGTGCTCGCCTCAAGCGGCCATCTCCAGATCGCTCTGGTCGTGCTCGCCGCGGTGGTGGGAGCGATGGTCGGCGACAACTGCGCCTACGGCCTTGGGCGAAGCGGTCTGCGCCGGCTCGCCGACCGGCTGCTCGCTTCACCGCGGGCCCAGCGCCGGCTGGCCTGGGCGCGCGCCCAGCTCCAGGTCAACGGTCCGTGGATCATCATCGTTGCGCGCTTCATCCCCGGCGGGCGCACGGCTACGACATACGCCGCGGGCACGCTCGAGATGGCCTGGCGAGCCCGCTTTCTGCCATCCGACGGGGCGGCGGCGGTCGCGTGGTCGCTGTACGCGGTAGGGCTCGGGTACGTCGGCGGCGCGGCGTTCGAGCACAACCTCTGGATTCCCTTGCTGATCGCGGGGGGAGCGAGCATCGTCGTCGCGCTGCTCGGCGAGCTGCTGCGGCGCTGGCTCAGCCGTCGCGCAGCGGGGTAGCCCCCGGTCGATCGACCGCCTCAGGAGACGAGCACCTCGGCGTCGTGGCGCGGGGTCTCGGTGATCGCGCGTCGCAGCACCGGCTCAGAGTCCGCACGGACCGACGTGATGTGCGCGCGGGCGGCGAGCTCGTGCAGCACGGTCTCCATCTCGAACTGCGCGAATGCGGCGCCCAGGCAGCGGCGCACGCCGCCGCCGAACGGGATCCACGTGTAGGTGCCCGGCGGCTGCCCGAGGAATCGCTCGGGATCGAAGCGCTCCGGGTCGGGGTAGAGCTCGGGGCGGCGGCCGACGAGGTAGAGAGACGGGGTGACGACCGTTCCCGCCGGAAGCTCGTAGCCGGCGACGGCGAACGGCTGGGCGAGCACGCGCTGGACGATCGAGATCACCGGTCGCAGGCGCAGCGTCTCCTGCACGACGGCCGAGACGTACGCGGTCTCGGTGCCGGCGCGCGCCTCGTCGGCGAGCCGCTGCAGCGCCTGCGGGTGACGCGCGAGGCGCTCACCGGCCCACGCGAGCGCGTTGGCCGTCGTCTCGTGGCCGGCGACGAGCAGCGTGATCAGCTCGTCGCGGAGCTCCGAGTCGCTCATCGGCGAGCCGTCCTCGTGACGGGCCGCCAGGAGCATCGACATGATGTCGGCACCGGGTTCAGCGTCGTCGCGCGTGGCGCCTCTGCGCTCGGCGATCTCGGCGTACAGCAGGCGGTCGACCGGCTCCCGCCGGCGTCGGAACGGGCGGAAGTCGGCGAGGCGCTCGGGACCGAGGAGGACGAACAGCGAGCCCCACCGCGGGTCGGTGCCCATCGCCAGCAGCCGCCGGAGCGCGTGGCGCAGCTCCTCGCGGCGAACCGGATCGCTCACTCCGAGCACGGCGTGCAGGATCACCTCGAGGGTGAGGGCCTGCATCCGCGGCCGCAGCCGCTGGGGCTCGCCGCGGGGCCAGCGCTCGATCTCCGCCCTCGCGATGCCCGCAATCAGCTCGCGGTAGCTCTCCATTCTCCGGCCGTGGAACGCCGGCAGCATCAACTTGCGCTGGCGCAGATGGGCGCGGCCGTCGAGCAGGAGCACGGAGTCCGGACCGAGCACCGGCTCGAGGATCCGGTTGCCCTCCCCCGCCCGCACGATCTCCGGATCGGCCTTGAACACGGTCTCGACGTCACGCGGATCGGAGACGACCACCCACGTTCCCTGCCCCGCGATCCGCAAGGTGAACGTGTCGCCGAACCGGCGTGAGCACTGACCGAGCATCCACTGCGCACGGCGCACCCACAGCGCCGTCTGCAGCGCCACGGGCATCCGGGGTCCGGGTGGCAGCGCGTCCGGGCGCGGCGGCGGCTGGGCGTCGGTCATCTCACGGCTTGGTATACCGCCTCCTGCCACTTGCGTCCTAGAGTCGCGCTCGGTGAGCGACACGCACCCCACCCGCCCTGAGCTCGTCGGCTCCTTCGGGATGGCGGCGAGCACGCACTGGCTCGCCACCGCCACCGCGATGGGCGTGCTGGAGCGCGGCGGCAACGCATTCGACGCGGCGGCGGCCGGCGGGTTCGTGCTCCAGGTCGTCGAGCCACATCTGAACGGGCCGGCCGGCGAGGTGCCGATCATCCTCTGGAGCGAGCCCGAGCGCCAGGTGCACGTCGTCTGCGGGCAGGGCGTCGCGCCGGCGGGGGCCACGCCCGAGGCGATGCGGGCGCTCGGGATCGACCTGATCCCGGGCACCGGACTGCTTCCGGCGACCGTGCCGGGATCGTTCGGCGGCTGGACCTTGATGCTCGAGCGGTTCGGCACCTGGGAGCTCGCCGACGTGCTCGAGGCCGCGATCGGCTACTGCCGCGACGGATTCCCGGCGCTCGCGCGGGTGTCCGCGACGATCGCCGGGGTCGCCGACATGTTCCGATCGAGCTGGCCGACATCGGCGGCGGCGTGGCTCACCGGGCCCGGCGGTGGCGCGCCGGCCGCCGGCTCGCGGCTGACGAACCCGGGCCTGGCCGCCACCTACGAGCGGATCATCGCCGAAGCGTCAGCGGGTGGCTCGAACCGCGAGTCACGGATCGCGGCGGCGCGCGACGCCTGGTATCGCGGCTTCGTCGCCGAGGAGATCGAGCGCTTCTGCGCGCTGGCGGTGCCAGACGGCACCGGCGGCACGCACGCCGGGATGCTCACCGCGCAGGACATGGCGACCTGGCAGCCGACCCTCGAGTCGCCCGTCACCTACGACTATGCGGGCGCCACCGTGTGCAAGACGGACGCCTGGGGCCAGGGACCGGCGTTCCTGCAACAGCTGTCGCTGCTCGACGGGTTCGATCTTGGCTCGGCCGGGTTCCTGTCGGCGGACTGGATCCATCTGATCACCGAGTGCTCGAAGCTCGCCTTCGCAGACCGCGAGGCCTGGTATGGCGACTCGCCCGTCGTGCCCGACACGCTCGGCGCGCTGCTCGACCCCGGCTACGTCGCCGAGCGCCGGGGGCTCGTCGGCAAGCGGGCGAGCCTCGAGCTGCGGCCCGGGACCATCGATCGGATCGCTCCGCGGCTCCCGGCGCTGGCCGGAGGCGGCGATCACCGGCGCGGCGCCGGGGTGGGCGAGCCGACGCTCGACCCCGACCCGGGCGCGCGCGGCGACACCTGCCACATCGACGTCGCCGACCGGTTCGGGAACATGGTCTCGGCGACACCGAGCGGCGGCTGGCTGCAGAGCTCCCCGCACATCAGCTCCCTCGGGTTCTGCCTGGGGACGCGCGGCCAGATGTTCGCCCTCGACGAGGGCACCGCCAACACGCTCGCGCCGCGCCGCCGTCCCCGCACGACGCTCTCGCCGAACCTCGCGCTGCGCGACGGCGAGCCGTGGATCGCGTTCGGCACCCCGGGCGGCGACCAGCAGGACCAGTGGTCGCTGTCGCTGTTCCTCTCGCTCGTGCACACCGAGCTGAATCTGCAGGAGGCGATCGACGCGCCCGCGTTCCACAACGACCACTTTCCCAGCTCGTTCTATCCGCGCGAGGCGCACCCGGGCCGGGTGATCGTCGAGAGCCGGATCTCGCCGGAGGTCGCCGCAGAGCTGCGTAACCGTGGGCACGAGGTGATCGCGGTCGAGCCCTGGCGGCTCGGGCGGCTGAGCGCGGTGGCGCGGTCCGGCGGGTTCCTGCGCGCGGGGGCCAACGCCCGCGGGTCGCAGGGATACGCGGCCGGCCGCTGAGCCCTCGACGGCGCCAGAGCAGCGACCGCGTTCGGCGCGCGGAGGTTCGAGACCTATCCCGCCGACTGGCTGATGAGCAGCGCCACCGCCTGGGTCCGGGTCCGGCAGCCGAGCTTCTGCACGGCGTTGCGCACGTGCGTGCGAACGGTCTCGGTCGAGAGGAACAGGCGGGTGGCGATCTCGGCGCCGGAGAAGCCCTCGGCGAGCATCGCGAGGATCTCCCGCTCGCGCGGGCTGAGCAGCGCGGTCCCGCCGCGGGGGGCGCGCCGCGGCGGCTCGGGCATGCGCGCCTCGGCGAGCGGGTCGACGAACCGGCGTCCGCCGATCACCGCGCGGAGTGCCTGCATGAGCGTCGTCGGCGCACTCGACTTGAGCACGAGCCCGGGGGCGCCGACGCCGGCGACCGCCCCGAGCGCGGTCCGGTCACGCCCCGCGAAGATGATCACCGGCGCCTCGGGGCGCTCGGCGAGCAGCTCGGCGAGCATCGGCGCGGTCGGCGCGTCCTCCAGCAGCGTCTCGACGAGCGCGACGTCATAACGGCGCCGGCGCAGCAGGCCGGCAGCCTCGGCCACCGTCGCGGCCATCCCCGCCACCCGGAACCCGGCCTCCCGGAGCGTCAACTCGGTGCCGCGGCGGACTGCCAGCTGGTCGTCCGCGATCAGAACTTCGGGGATGCCGCCGGGCATGCCGAGCAATGATCGCAAGAAAATTGCGATTCGTCTACCTCAAGTCGGGGATGGTTCGGATGCACCAGTCGGCCGAAAAGGCAGTGAGCACTCGAACTTGAGTCTTCCCGCGACCTCCTGGACCAGGGTATGAAAGGGGTGTCGCGAGCCCGCAACGCAAGGTGGATCCGACTAATGGGTGGAACTGCACTGAAGGAGCGCAACGGCCGGCTCTCGGCCGATGAAGCGCTCCAGCTCTGGACCAAGTACAAGGCCACCGGCGATCCCGCGCTGCGCGACCGCCTGGTCCTGACCTTCGCCCCGATGGTGAAGTACATCGTCTATCGGAAGGTCCGGGAGATGCCGGCCCGCTGCGAGGTCGAGGACTTCATCTCCTGCGGCCTCGAGGCCCTGATCCGGTCGATCGACCGGTACGACCCGGAGCGGGGCGCGACCCTCGAGCAGTTCGCCTGGACCCGCATCCACGGTGCCGTGCTCGACGAGCTGCGCCGCAATGACTGGGCGCCCCGCTCGCTGCGACGCTGGGACCGGGAGCTGACCAAGGCCCGTGACCAGTTCATCGGCCTCTACGGCCGCAAGCCGACCCGCGACGAGCTCGCCGAGGCGATGAGCGTCCCGGTCGAGGAGCTCATCCGCCGCCAGGACGAGCTGGCCCGATCGCAGGTCGGCTCGCTCAACACGCTGGTGCATTCCGACGAGGACGCGGCGATCGAGCGCATCGACACGCTCGCCTCCTTCGATCGCGAGACCAATCCCGAGGACGCCGCGATGGCGACGATCGCCAAGGAGCGCTTCCGGGAGGCGTTCGAGTGCCTGGCTCCCCGCGAGCGCAAGGTCGCGGTCCTGCTCTACGTCTACAACCTCACCCTGCGTGAGATCGGCGAGATCCTCGGCGTCACCGAGAGCCGCGTCTGCCAGCTGCACTCGCAGATTCTGAAGAACCTGCGCCGTCAGCTCGAGGCCGACGAGCAGCTGTTCAGCTTCGTGGCCTGACCGACTGCCCTACTCCCCGTCAGCCGGCGGGGAGTCCGTCTTTCCCGGCAGCGGCCGGCCCAGCTCCGGTACGACTCCCTCAGGCAGCGTGGCGGAGGCGGCGGCCTGTACGGCCGCCTCGTTCTGCGCCTTGATCTCGAGCCACAGCTCCTCGCGATAGACGCGCACCGAGCGTGGCGCGTCGATCCCGAGACGCACGATCTGGCCGCTCACCTCGATCACCGAGACGAAGATGTCGTCGCCGACGACGATGCGCTCGCCACGGCGTCTCGTGATGTTGAGCATCCACACAGTATGGCGATCCGGTCCGCGGCGGCGGGGTCCGGCTGATCGTCAGCCGCCGCACACCATCCCGTCCGCGCGCGCCAGATCCTCGGCGGCGCGCGGCCTGAGTCGCTTCACACCTGCTGTGCCCGGCGTCCCTCCAGGTCGGGATGCGGATGTGCCGCAAGCAGTGCCTTCGTGTACTCGTCCTGCGGCGCCTGGAAGACGGCCGCAGTGTCGCCGATCTCCACGATCCGCCCGTTGTTCATCACCGCCACACGATCCGCAACCTCGGCGATCACGGCCAGCTGGTGAGCGACGAACAAGATCGCCACTCCGAGTTCGTGGCGCAGATCGAGGAACAGGGAGAGCAGCTGGGCCTGGACGGACACGTCGAGCGCGCTCACCGCCTCATCGGCGATGAGCAGCTCCGGGTCGACGGCGAGCGCCCGGGCCACCGCCACGCGCTGGCGCTGCCCGCCGGAGAGCTCCCGCGGCTTGCGCGAGGCCATCGTTGCGCTGAGATGCACACGCTCGAGGACGGTTCTGACGAACACCTCGCCGTCCTCACTGCCCGGGCGGTGGTGCACCCGCCCGGCCTCCAGCAGCATCGCCCCCACGCTCATCCGCGGATTGAGTGAGGAGTACGGGTCCTGGAAGACCATCTGCATGCGCCGGCGGAGCTCGCGCAGCTCGCGCCGGCGGGCGGCCCGGACATCGACGCCGTCCAGCTCGAGCTGGCCCGAGTCGGGCTCGACCAGCCGGATGATGCAGCGTGCCAGGGTCGTCTTGCCACTGCCGGAGCCGCCGGCCACGCCGAGGATCTCACCCCGGGCCAGCGAGAACGACACGTCGTCGACGGCGCGGTGAACCTGACCCTGGCGGGTCACCGTCTCGCGCATGGAGCGCTGGAGCGGGAACTCCTTGGTGAGGTTCCTCACGGCGAGCAGGTGTGCGTCGGAGCTCATGGCACCGCCTCCGGAGCCGCTGTCTCCGGCCCTGCCTTCGCGGGGGCGCCCGCCCCGGTGGACGCGAGCGGCCGCTTGGGGCAGGCGCTCTCGTGCGCCGGTCCCACCGCCCGCAGCGTCATCTCGACCTCGGTGCAATCGGACTCGGCGTAGGCGCAGCGAGGCGCGAACACGCATCCATTCAGCTCCTCGCCCAGCTCTGGTGGCCGGCCGGCGATACCACCGCGGCGGCGCGGGTGGCCGGCCGAGGCGAGCTCGGGGACGGATTGCAGCAACGCCTTGGTGTAGGGATGCTCGGGAGCGGTGTAGATGGTCGCGATGTCGGCCGTCTCCACGATGTGCCCCCCGTACATGACGGCCACTCGATCGCACGTCCGCGCGATCACGCCGAAGTCGTGGGAGACGAGCAGCACCGCCATCCCGCGCTCGGCGCGCAGGCGCTCCAGCAGGTCGAGGATCTGGGCCTGCGTGGTCACATCCAGCGCGGTGGTCGGCTCGTCGGCGAGAAGCAGGCGCGGCTCCGATGCCGTCGCCAGCGCGATCATCACGCGCTGGCGCATCCCACCGCTGAGCTCGTGCGGATAGCTGAGCGCTCTGCGCCGGGGATCCGGGATCCCGACTCCGTCGAGCAGCTCGATCGCGCGCTCGCGCGCCTGCGTCCGCCCGAGCCCGCGGTTGACGCTCAGCGTCTCGGCCAGCTGCCGCCCGATCCGGTGGACCGGGTTGAGTGACCTGAACGGGTCCTGGTAGATCATTCCGGCTTCATGGGCGCGGAAGTCCCGCAGCTGCCTCTCGCCCATCGCCAACACGTCGCGGCCGTCGAAGGCGATCCTCCCGCCGGCGATCCGACCGGGCTGGTCGATCAGCCGCATCACCGCGCGACAGGTGAGCGACTTGCCCGAGCCCGACTCACCGACGAGACCGACGATCTCGCCCGCGGCGACGGACAGGCTCACATCCTTGACGGCGGTGAGCGGTCCGGACCGCGTTCCGAAGTCGACGCGGAGGTTCTCGATCTCCAGCAGGCCGCTCACGCGCTCCCTCCGTGTCGCCGGCCGTCGGACAGTCCGTCGCCGAGCAACCCTGCGCCGATGCCGAACAGAACGACGACGAGTCCCGGCAGCGTGGCGACCCACCAGGCACTCAGCAGGGTGTTCTGCCCGTCGGCGATGATCGATCCGAGCTCCGCGTTCGGCGGCTGGGCGCCGAGCCCGAGATAGGCGAGGCTCGCGAGCAGCAACAGGTTGACGACCATGTCGAGCGTCGAGTAGATCAGCGCCGCGCGCATCAGGTTCGGGATCGCGTGACGCAGGATCGCGCGGCGGTCGCTGTAGCCCAATGCTTTGGTGGCGAGCATGAACGGCTGCTCGCGCATGACGAGCATCTCGGAGCGCGCGAGGCGCGCGTACAGCGCCCAGGCGACGATCGGCACGCCGATCAGCACCCCCTCGACCCCGGGGCCGACGATCGCGATCACGGCGATGACGAGCACCATGAACGGAAACGCGATCATCACATCGGCGATGCGGGACACGATCGCGTCGACGACGCCGCCATACCAGCCGGCGGCCGCGCCGACGAGCACTCCGATCGGCAGCGGGACGTAGGTGACGAGGATGATGATCCCCAGGTCGAGCCGCAGGGCATAGAGGGTGCGGCTGAACACATCGCGCCCCTCGGCATCGGTGCCGAACCAGTGCTTGCCCGACGGACCGGCCAGCAGGTTGGCGAAGTCCAGCTGGTTCTGGCCGTACGGGGCGATCAGCGGCGCGAGCAACGCGAGCAGCACGAGGAACAGCAGGATGGAGGCACCGACCTTCGCCTGCAGCGGCATCCCCCAGACGGCGCGGGCGATCCTCCGCGGCCAGCTGCCCGTGCTCGGCGAGGGTGAGGGCGCGGGGACGATCGGCGCGCCGGCCCCGGGAAGGAGGTCGACGGCGCTCATCGTCCACCCAGCCTGACCCGGGGATCCAACGCGGCCTGCAGCAGGTCGGCCGCGAGGCTCGCCATCACCACCGCGGAACCGGCGAGCAGCGAGATCGCCTGTACGAGCTGATAGTCGCGCTTCTCGACGGCGCCGAACAGCAACGACCCGAGACCCGGGATCTGGAAGACCTGCTCGATGACGAGCGTGCCGCCGATGAGAAAGCCGATGTTCACCGAGAGCACCGTGAGCGTGTTCATGACCGCGTTGCGCAGCGCATGCCGGGTGACGATCCGGCGCATCGAGAGCCCGCGTGAGCGGGCAGCATCGATGTAATCGCTGCCGAGCACCTCGAGCAGGCTCGATCGCAGGGTGCGTACGACGACCGTCGCCAGGGGCAGCCCGAGCGTCAGCGCGGGCAGCAGAAGCGTGCGCAGGATCCCGCCGACCCCGCCGGAGTAGCCGGAGACCGGCAGCCACTTCAGCTCCAGTCCGAACACGAGCGCGAGGAGCAGTCCCAGCCAGAAGGCCGGCATCGCGAACATGAACGTCGTCCCCAGGCGGATGACGTTGTCGAGCACGCCGTTGGGGTGCAGCGCCGCGTAGATCGCCAGCGGGAACCCGATCAGGATGGACAGCAACAGCGCATAGATGATCAGCGCCGCGCTCGGGCCGATGCGACCGTCGACTGCCTGCCCGACCGGAATGCCGAGGGAGTACGACTGACCGAAGTGCCCCTGGAGCGTGTGCGAGATGTAGGACCCGAATTGGGTGAGCAGAGGCCTATTCAGTCCGAGCTGATCACGGATGCGATTGATCGCCGCCGGAGGGGCGTTCCCGCCGAGCACCGCTCGGACGGGATCCCCCGGGACGAGATGGATGATCAGGAAGGTGGCGATCATGAGGCCGAACAGCACGACCACCGCGAGCGCCACCCTCCGGACCAGATAGATCAGCACCGGCGGTCCTCCGGACCTGCGCCGATCTGTGGACCGCCTGTCAGCTCTTGCCCTTGGCGATCCACGTGTCCTCCAGATGGTCGGAGCCGAGCGCGTCGATGTCCGTCCCGCACGTCGTCGCCGAGTGGGCGTTGACGAACGGGAGATCCATCACGTTGATGACCGGCGTCTGATTCATCAGCGCCTGCTGGACCTTCGGCCACTCCTGCGCCCGCGCCGACTCACTGATCGTGCTCTTGAACTTGAGCACCATCGCCTGGATCGCCGGGTCACGCCAGTAGGAGAAGAATCCCTTCAGGCCGTTGTTCCAGTCGGTGAGGAAGTCGGCGTACTCGTCGGGGACCACGACGTCGCTGGTGAACGATGCGAACGGGAAGATCAGCTGATAGGCACCCTGGTTCCACTGGGTGGTGTTCGTGGCCGGATCCTCCTGCAGCAGCTTCACCTTGATCCCGATCGCGGCGTACTCCTGTTGCATCAGCAGCACGAGCTGCGTGTAGTAGTCGTAGCCGGCCGGGTACTTCAGCGTGACCGAGAACCCGTGCGGATACGGCGACTTGGCCATCAGCGCCTTGGCCATCTTGACGTTGTACGGGTAGGGGTGCACGACGCTGTCCGGGGCGTTGTAACGCAGACCCATCAGCACGCTGTTGGGGATCTGTCCCAGGCCGTGGAAGATGTCGTGGTTCATCTCCTGGCGGTTCAGGGCGTACTGCATCGCCTTGCGCACGTCGAGGTTCTGAAGCGGCTTGTCCTGATGGTTCAGCCACAGGCCGAGGAACAGCGGCACCTTCGCCGCCTGCACGTTGATGCTCGTGTCCTTGCGGAGCGAGGCGATCGCCGAGAACGGCACGCCGTCCATGATCTGAGCCGCGCCGCTGCGCAGAGCGAGGATCCGGCTGTCGCTGTTGATGACGAAGTTGAAGCGGACCGAGCCCAGGTACGGCTTGCCCTTCTCCCAGTAGTGCGGGTTGCGCACGAATGTGATGTGCGAGCCGCGGTCGAAGCTCTTGACAATGAACGGCCCGGTTCCGACCGGGTGGTTGTAGAACGCGGCACCCTCCTTGAGCACCAGGTCCTTGGGCAGGATGAACGCCGGGAAGATGCTGATGTCGTAGAGGAACGAGGTCTCGCGCTGGGCGAGGTGGAACTGGATCGTCGTGTTGTTGATGACCTTCGACGTGCCGTATCCCACCGCAACCGCACTCATCGCGGTGTTGATCTTCGGGTTGCCGAAGCGATCAAGGCTCCATTTGACGTCCTCGGCGGTCACCGGCTGGCCGTTTGAGAACTTCAGTCCGGGGCGCAGGTGGAAGGTGTAGACGAGGCCGTTCTTGGAGATCGTCCAGCTCTCGGCGAGCGACGGCTCGAGATTCGTCGAGCCGTCGGGATTGGACCGCACCAGACCGCTGTAGATGAGGTTGTCGGCGAAGATGTCGCCGTTGCCGTTCTTGGGGTCGATCGGGTTCAAGCCGGTCGTGGCGGCCTGGCGGGAGTAGACGAGCGTGCCCCCGCGCACCGGTGGTCCCTGGCACACCTTCGCCTTGGACGCGCCATACAGGCCCGCCTGCAGTGACAGCTTCTGGGCTGAGCCACCGCCTCCGCCACTGCTTCCACATGCGGCGAGCAAGAGGGTGGATATGAGTGCCGCGGCCGCGAACGGTCCATGTCTGCGCATCAGTGTCTCCTCACGCGTTGGGTGCTCGCGTCGCGCCCCGCGGCGACGCCTTTCGCTTCACTGGTGAGGCGGTCAAGTTCCGCCTCGATCAACCGAGCCTGCCGCTCGCGTGTCAGCCGCCCGGGATCGAGCAGCGAATGCAGACTGAAGCCGTCGATGAGTCCGAGCAGCATCTCTGCGATGTCCTC
>DASXZK010000086.1:0-1511 GCA_036501965.1 Solirubrobacteraceae bacterium | reverse complement strand
CACCCCGCCACCGAGCGCGAGTGACAGGGCCTGCCCGCCGAAGCACAGGCCCAGCACCGGCACATCCGCGTCGACCGCGGCTCGCAAAGCAGAGATCTCCTCCGGGACCCACGGCGGATCGGTGGCCGCGGCCGAGTGCTGGGATCCCAACGAGACGACGAATGCGAATTCCGCCGGGGAGACTGGAGCGTCCTTGCCGCCGTGGTGGATCACGTACGGCAGCCCGCGCTCGTCCAGCCACTCGCCCACGCGGACGGGCGGTCCGGCGCTGCCATGCTGGAAGATGAGTACCGGCTTGGGGCTCACTCGCGAACCACTGTAGCTCCGGACCGCCAGGGCCCCGGCGATACGCTGGCAATGCCGTGAGCTCGACCCTCCCCCTCCCTGATCGCGACCGCGTGCTCGAACACGCCGCGCACCTGATCGCCGAAGCCTGGCGGAGCTTCGACCACCCCCGCCCGGGCCAGCCGCTACCGGACGAGCACACCCGCGAGCTGCTGAGCCGACCGCTTCCCCAGGGACCCGCGGACCCCCGAAAACAACTAGACGCAGCCGCCGACGTACTCGACCGCTCGCTCGCGCAGGCGCGGCCGCGCTGGTTCGCGTACATCGGGTCGTCCGGCCTCGAGATCGGTGTCCTCGCCGACGCCCTGATGGCCTCGCACGACGTCAACGTCGCGAACAGCGCGGGCGCCGCGGACCTGCTCGAAGAGCAGACGATCAGGTGGGTCGGGCAGTTCGTCGGGTTCGACGACAACGCCTGCGGTCTACTGGCCGCGGGCGGCACGATCGCGAACCTGACCGCGCTCACCGCCGCGCGCGAACGCGCCCTCCCGGGCGTCCGCCACGAGGGCCCGGGCGGCCGGCAGATGGCGCTCTACTGCTCGGCCGAGGCGCACTACTCCGTGCGCCGCGCCGCCGAGGTGCTCGGCATCGGCGGTCGGAACGTCCGCGCGATCCCGATCGACGAACACAGGCGCATGGACGTACAAGCGTGCGCAGACGCGATTGCAGACGACCGCACGAACGGCGTGACCCCGATCGCCGTGGTCGCCACCGCGGGCACCACGTTAACCGGAGCGGTCGACGACATCGAAGCGCTGGCCGAGGTCTGTGGCGACGACGTCTGGCTGCACGTCGACGGCGCCTACGGCCTCCCCGCGGCGTCGACGGCGACAGCCGGTCACCTGTTCAAAGGCCTCCCCGCCGCCTTCTCGGCGACGGTCGACGCTCACAAGTGGCTGTACGTCCCGAAGGCCTGCAGCGTCCTCTTGATGCACGACCTCGAGGCGCTCGAGAACGCGTTCTCCCACTCTGAGGGGTACATGCCGCATGGCGAGCAGCTCCATGCGGTCGACCGCTCGCTCGAATACTCGCGCCCCCTGCGCGGACTCAAACTGTGGCTCGCGTTCACCGTCCACGGCGCCGACGCGATCCGCGCTGCGATCGAACGCAACCTAACCCAGGCACAGCTGCTCGCAAGCCTCATCACGGCCGACGCCCGCTTCGAG
>DASXZK010000085.1:0-102322 GCA_036501965.1 Solirubrobacteraceae bacterium | reverse complement strand
CTTAGCTCCCTCGAGGCCCGCGGGGGCGAAGTGCTCCACGGCGGTGATCGAGTCGAGCGTCGCGTACCCGAGCATCGGACCAACCGCCCATTCGCTGTTGAGCCCCTCGTAGTCCGATGTCACGACATCCCACCCGTGCTGCAGCAGCTGGCTCATCATCGTCTGCTCGGTCGGGCCGTTCGTACCGCCGCCGTTGTTGCCCCCCTGCAGCGTGTAGGAGGGCGCGCAGTTGAGGGTCAGGCTGTCGTAGTAGGTCTGGTAGGACGCCAGACGACGCGGCCCGGGCGCCGGCGCGGTCGGCACCATCACTGTCGTCACCGCTGCGACCGGCTGGCCAGTGGCGTTCGTGGTCGCGTACATCAGCTGATAGGCGGCTGCGACCTCCGTCTGTGTGGGGCCGCTTAGCGTCACCTCGCGCTCGCGCAGGATCGTCCCGTGCGGATACGACGCGATGTTCGCCGGCTGCGTGTAGAACGGATCGGACGCCGGCGCGGTGACTGCGCTCGCCGCTGAGGGAACCAGCGCCGACGCGACCATCAACGCAAGCGTTAGCGACAGCACTCGCCGGCGCCACAGCCTCGGGGCTGCAATGAGACGCCGTCTCGGCTCCACTCGACCGTCGGATCCGACCTGCTTCGTATTCATTTCTCCCGCTTCTCCCTGTCTTTCCGATCTGCCACCGGCTTGTCTACCCGGGATCTCCGCGCACTAGTTCGACTCCGGGCGCCAAACTTTTCGTCAATCCGTTGTCACCCGACGCCAGCCGGTCGCGCGAGTGCCGTCCCCGGGAAGCCCGAGGCGATTACCTTCGCCAGGCCGCCTTCGCCTGGCTGTGACCCGTTACTCGGGCGTGGTGTCGGCGAAGCGGCGGGCGGCCTCGAGCAGCCCGTCGTGATCGGCCCGGCAGCCAGGACAGCTCTCCAGATGGATAGCGGTGCCCGGGAACGCGCGAGCCGGGTTCTCCCCGGCGAGCTCGAGGTCGACGTAGGCGTCGAGAATCTCCTCGCCCGCGCTGCAACCGGCGTCTCGGTCCTGAGCGCGGAGCAGCTCGTCCAGGTAACGACGATCGCTCACTGGACGACGTCCTTTTCGAGCACCGGGTGTCCGACCGCGGCCATCTTGACGCGCAGACTGCGCCTGGCGTCGAACAGGTTCTTGTAGATCGCATTCCGGTTGGAGCCGAGCTCGAGCGCGAGCACGTCGATCGGGACTTCGTTGAGCGCGATCGCGACGAACACTTCGCGCTGACGATCGGACAGCTCCCCGATCGAATGCGACAGGGCGCTCAGCTGCTCCCGCTGCTCGAGTCGGTCGCCAGGGCGGGGCGTCAGCGAGTCGGGCAATCGCTCCCAGTCGAGCTCCACGGCACTGGGCCGATGCCTGCGCCACGCGTGGCGGGCCACTTTGGCCGACACCTCGAAGATCACGAACTTGTACGCCCAGGTCGTGAACCGGCTGTGCCCTCGGAACTCGTCGAGTCTGCGGAGGATGCTCACGAGCGCGTCGTCCGCCGCCTGGTGGGCGAGATCGTCGAACTCAGGTCCGGTGATCGACTCGAGCCCTCCGCGCCGGCGCGAGAGCTCGTGGAACGCGATTCGCAGCAGCACCTCGTGGAGCCTGGCAACGGTCCGATCGTGGCGGGGATGCCCACGGCGCAGCCGCTCCACCCACAGCCCCGACTCGCGGTCCGGTTCCGTCCGGAGGTCTTCGCTCTCGGTGGTTGTGCTCGATTCACCGCTCACTGGCTGTTGGCGTCGATGCTACTCGCGCGCACCTCCACAAGGCTCGAGCATGCGGATGCTCAAACCGCCGCGGGAGCGACCGCGCGGCTGTCGAGAAATGCGCCGATCAGCGCCGCGATCTCCGCGCTGTGCGTTGCCGTCGCGAAGTGGCCGGTGTCGAGCAGGTGCAACTCGGCGTCCGGCAGATCGTCGAGATACGCGCGTGCCCCTTCAGGCGGGAAAAAGGCGTCGTTGCGTCCCCACGGGAGCAACGCCGGCGGGGCGTGGTTGCGCATGTAATCCTGCCACGCCGGATACCGCACGACGTTGCTCTGATAGTCGTAGAGCAGGTCGAGCATGACTTGGTCCCGGCCCGGCAACTCGAGGTAGCGCTGGTCGAGCTCCCACAGATCGGGGTTGACGGTCGTCGGGTCCGGGACTCCGTCGACGTACTGCGAGCGTGTCGCCTCGAGCGTCAGGAACCCGCGGACCGCGGACTCGTTGGGCGCCCGATCCCTCCAGTACGGCTGGAGCGCCTGCATCCCCGGCCCGAGGCCGACGTCGTAGGCGTTGCCGTTCTGGAGCACCAGCCCCTGGACCCGCTCCGGATGGCGGGTGGCGATACGGAATCCCACCGGCGAGCCGAAGTCGAACATATACAGCGCGAACCGGTCCAGCGCCTTGGCCTCGGTGAACGCGTCGATCACTTCCGCGAGCCGGTCGAAGGTCGTGGTCCCCGCGAGTGCCGGGCTCCGACCAAACCCCGGATAGTCGGGGGCAACCACGTGGTAGCGGCCGGCCAGCCGTTGCATGAGCTGCTCGTACTGCGCCGACGAGCTCGGGAAGCCATGCAGCAGCAACAACGTCGCTCCCGACGGGTTGCCGCCCTCCCGGTAGAAGATCTCGCTGCCGTTCACCTCGATCGTCCGATATGCGTTCATCATTGCTCCCGGGTGTCGTGGGCCGATCGTGCACGGCCCGTATAACCCATGAGCGTGAACGTGAGCGGCGGTTCTTACCGCCGCCCGACGTCGGCCCGCGGCCGGCCTACATCGGCAACGACCTCGACGCGGTCGCCGATCAGCTCATCGGGCGATATCCCGCGTCGGCGATGACGCTCGCCACCGGGGAGTAAGAAGTCGCCGCCGGCCGGCTCTAATCGCCCAGCTTCTCTCCCCACGAACGCAGGAGGACACGATAATGCCCGTCACCCGCATTGCGATCCGCGAAGGCAAGACCCCGGAGTACAAGCGCGCGCTGATGGACGAGATCTACGAGGCGATGCGCGAGACCGTCGCGATCAAGGACGGCGACCGTTTCATGGCGGTCACCGAGCACGGCAAGGACGAATTCGCCTACGGGCCGTTTCTCGGGATCGACCGCAGCGACGATCTCGTTCAGATCCAGGTGTTCTGGGCACCGGGCAAGACGGCCGACGCCAAGCTCGCGATGTACAAGCGGATCGTCGCGCGCCTCGGAGCGAACCCGGGCGTCCGGCCCGAGGACGTGTTGATCTCAGTGGTGGAGACGGCGGCCGACAACTGGTCGTTCGGGAACGGCGAAACCCAGTTCTACCAGTCGCATGACCGACAGCCCGCCGCGGCGTGACGGCTCGCGGCCACCTCGACAATCGAAAGGAACAGCGATGGGATTGGCATGGCAACAAGGGCCACTGGCGCCGGGCTCGGTTGGACAGTTCCTCGTACCCGACCCGCTCCCCGATCGACTTCTCTACGTGGAGCCTCTGCGGCGGCGGATGCGAGTCCGCTTCGCCGAGACGTGGATCGCACAGAGCGACGACGTCGTGCTCCTGCACGAACCGGGTCGGTATCCGGTGGCGTACTTCCGCCGGAGCGACATCGAGCCCGGCGTGCTCGCCCGCACCGACCGCACGACGGAGCATCGCGACCTCGGCCGGACGGCCTGGTACGCCGTCCGGCTCGGCGATCATGAGGCGCCGCGCGGGGCGTGGGAGCACATCGCGCTCCCGCCGTTCGCGGATGTCCTCGCTGACCGCGTCGCCTTCGCGTGGCACGCGATGGACGCGTTCTACGAAGAGGATGAACGGATCGTCGGCCACGCCGCGGACGCGTATCACCGCATCGACGTCCGCCAGACGTCGCGGCACCTCATCGTTCGGGCCGGCGAGCAGGAGATCGCCGAGTCGCGTCGGCCACTCGTCCTCTACGAGTCGGGATTCGCGCCGAGGTGGTACTTACCGCGTGAGGACATCAACGAGGAGGCGCTCGAGCCTGTGGACCTGCAAACGTTCTGCCCGTACAAGGGCCTGTGCAGCTACTACGACATCGGCGACGCTCGCCGTGCGGCATGGTCGTACCGGGACCCATACCGCGAGGTCGACCGGATCTCCGACCTGATCTCGTTCGAGCCGGATAAGGTCACCGTCGTCATCGACGGCATCTTGCAGCAGCTCGCGCCCGGCCAGCACGTCATCTCGCACGGTCCCGACCGCAACCTCGATCTCGACGAGGTCACCGGCAGCGCCCGGTCGGGAGTACCCGGTCACCTGACACCCGCCGGAGGTACGTGACGGCGCATCCGCCACCGTCACCCACGACGCACGAGACCCGGACGCGAACCGGAGATCGTGCACCCGAGACACCTCGGAATCTGGGCGCCGGCGGGACATTTCGTCTCGAGCCGCCGCGCCTGCGGACAACCGCCGATCCCCGTGAGGAACGGCACGCGACCTGGTTTGAGCTGTTCTTCGACCTCGTGTTCGTCGCGGCGGTCAGTCAGCTCGCCTCTGCGCTCGCGCGGGACCCTTCGGGGGCGGTGTTCGCACGGTTCGCGGCGCTGTTCGCGGTGATCATCTGGGCTTGGGTCCTGTACACGCTGTACGCCAACCGCTTTGACACCGACGACCTGATCTTCCGGCTTGCAAAGTCGGGCGCGATGCTCGCGATTGCGGCGGTCGCGGTCAATCTCCACAGGGTGATGGCGGGTGATGGGGGCACGACCGGGTTCGCCATCGGTTACGTGGTGCTCCGCTCGTTCCTGATCGCCTTGTACGGCCGCGCCAGATACCACGTACACGGCGAGGGCCGCAGGCTCGCTGACATCTACATCGTCGGCTACTCGTGCACGACCGGGCTGTGGCTCGTGTCGATCTTCGTACCCGGTCCGTATCGGTATGCGCTCTGGTGCGTGGCGATGTTGATCGACCTGGCCATACCGCCCCGAGCGTGGGAGGCGCTCAAGGGCCGAGCCGTCGTGATCTCGCATCTGACCGAGCGCTTCGGCACCTTCTTCATCATCGTCCTCGGCGAAGCCGTCGTGAGCGTGGTGGCGGGCGTGGCGGGACTCGAGTTCACGGTCGAATGCTGGATCGTCGGAGGCCTCTGTTTCGTGGTGGCGCTGTGCCTGTGGTGGATCTACTTCGACCTCGCGGACACATCGGTCGTCGGCCGCGGCGCGCTCGGGCTGATCTTCGTCTACGGCCACTTCCCGCTGCTGGCCGGCGTGGCGGCGTTCGGCGCAGGTACCAAGCTGGCGATCGTCCATGCGGCGGACCCGGGCCTCGAGGCCGGAGCTCGCTGGGCGCTCGCGGGCGGTGTCGGGGCGTTCGCTCTGTCTCTCGCCGTGCTCCACATCGGAGCCGAGTGGACCTCCACTCGCGACCGGACGTTCCTCGGCCGGATCGGGCTGGCGGCGGTGGGGATCACGCTGGCGGCGGTCGGGGGCGCAATTGCGCCGCTCGCGTTCGTCGGGCTCGTGACCGCTGCCGTGCTCGGACAGCTGATGCTCGAGGCGACGACGCCCCGGACAGGAGCGGCGACCGTCTACGAGCCAGCCACATCCAGGCCCGACGTATCTGGTCAGCCACGCTCATGACGAGCGAGACGCATTTGCGTCAAGGGCCGGGTCGGCCGGCGAGAGCAACGCGGAGATCCGCGCGTCCCCATTCATGCGCTCGAGGATCTCGAGATCGCCGCCCAGGTCCGCCGGTTGATGGTGGGCAGCGTCCCAACCTGAGAGTCGAGCGTCGGTTGCACAGATTTCGACGACCGCCGGCCGGTCCGCTGTGAGAGGCTTGGCGTATGCCGTGGATCCCAGAGCTGTTCTCGGCGCCCGTGCTCGAGCGCGTTCTCGACCAGGTGGCCGACGCCAGAGCGACCGCGCCGGTGCCGTACTTCGACGGGGTGAGGACCGGCGAGACCGACGCCCTCGTGCGGTCGTTCGCCGGCGAGCCGGAGCTGTATCAGCCGATTCGTGGACGCGTCAAGGGAAGCCAGGCGTTCGAGTGGTATGTGGCCGATACCAACGCGTGGCTCACCGATAGCAATGCCGTATTCAGCGATGCCGAGCGGCTGATCACGCCGCACCGCGGGGTCGAGGAGATGGTGCTGACGCTCGACGGCGACCGCGGCCGCACCGAGGTGCCGGTCGCGGTCGTGGCCGACCGCGACGACGACGGACGCATCGGCGAGCTGCGGATCTACTACAGCATGTGGTGGCTGTGGGGCAGGCACTGCCACCGTCCGCCGCTGCTCCAGCCAGACCCCGACGTCCAGCTGCCCGACATCGTCGGCGAGCACCAGCGCGCGCTCGCGGCCGGCGACGTCGAGGCCGCCGTGGCCGCGTTCGAGCCCGGCGCGTACGTTCGCGAGCCCGCCGGCGGCGACCACGTCCATCGTGGCCGCGAGGAGCTGGTGTCCCTGTACGAGCGGTTCTTCTCGGGTGGTGGCGGCATCCCGCTCGAGCACTGCTCGATCACTGACGATGGCCGCTCGTGCGCACTCGAATACAACGTCGTGCGGTGGGGACGGACCGAGCTGGCGCCCGAGGCCGGCCTCGCGGTCTACCACCGCGGCGCGACCGGAAAGCTCGCCAGTGCCCGCATCTACGACGACACCGACCCACCGCTCGGCTAGGCCCGAGCCTCAGACCAAGGCCTCGACCAGTGCCCCCACGGGCGCGAACGGTCGTCCCGGCCGGGACCCTACCCAGCGACCGACGGAGGTAAATGATGAGCTCGAGCAACGACTATGACGTCATCGTCCTGGGGGGCGGCGCCCCGGGCGAGCATTGCGCCGCTGCGCTGGCCGCACGCGGGCTGCGTGTCGCCGTGGTCGAGCGCGAGCTGGTCGGCGGCGAGTGTTCGTACTGGGCATGCATCCCGTCGAAGTCGCTGCTCCGACCCGGCGAGGCCGTACACGGCGCGCGCGAGGCCGCGGCGACGGCCGAAGTCGATGTTGAGGCGGCGCTCGCGTGGCGTGACTACATGGTCTCCAACCACACCGATACCGGACAGGAGAAGTGGCTGGCAAGCCACGGCATCGACCTCTTCCGCGGGACGGGCCGGCTCGCCGGCACCGGCGTCGTCGAGGTCGACGGCGCCCGGCACACCGCGGGGCACGTCGTCGTGGCCACGGGCGCTGATCCGATCGTGCCTCCGCTCCCCGGGCTCCGCGAGCTCGAGGGCGTGTGGGGCACACGCGAGGCGACGAGCATGACGGCGGTCCCGCGCCGCCTACTCGTGCTCGGCGGGGGTTCGGCAGGCGTCGAGCTTGCCCAGGTCGTCCGCCGTCTCGGCGGTGAGGCGGTGATCGTCGAGGGCGCCGACCGTGTGATCCCTCGCGAGGCTCCGCCGCTCGGCCAGGCGCTCGCCGAGGCCCTTCGCCGGGATGGAATCGAGCTGATGCTCGGTATGCATGCCACTGCCGCGCGGCGCGAGGGCGAGGAGTACGTCCTCGCCTTCGACGGTGGCAAGGAACTCCGGGGCGACCGGCTCCTGGTGGCAACCGGCCGCCGCCCGCGCGTAGAGGGAATCGGCCTGGAGACGGTAGGCGTCGAGGTCGACCCGCATGGCATCCACGTCGACGACCACCTCCGCGTCGGCGAGCGACTTTGGGCGATCGGCGACGTCAACGGCATCTGGCCGCTTACCCACGTCGGCGAGTACGAGGGCGACGTGGTCGCCGCCAACATCGCCGGCGAGTCACGTCCCGCGAACTACGAGGCCGTTCCGCGAGTCACTTACACCGACCCGCAGGCCGCCGCCGTCGGCGCGCTCGAAGCGCAGTTCAGCGGGAGCGCGCTCGTGTCAGAGGTGCCGAAGACCGCTACCTACACCCATGCTTACGCCGAATCGAACGGCTTCATGACGCTGCTGAGCGACGGCAAGCGCCTGACCGGCGCCTACGCGCTCGGCCCCGACGCCGGTGAGTGGATGCAGCAGGCCACGCTGGCCATCCGCGCGCACGTCCCGGTCGAGGTCCTGAGCGACACGATCCAGCCGTTCCCGAGCTTCTCGGGGATCTACGACACGGCGTTGATGGATCTCCGCATGGCGATTGCGGACAGGCCGCGGCTGGTGAGCCCGATGGACCCGCAGATGGCGAGTATGAGGACGTGAGGAGCGGAGCATGAGTACTGAGCTGGCCGGTCAGACCGTCGTGCTGATCGGCGGCAGCGCGGGGATCGGCCTCGAGACCGCCCGGAGAGCCCGCGACGAGGGCGCCGAGGTCGTCCTCACCGGCCGCAACCCGGGTCGCCTGAAGGAGGCCGCGCTCGATGTCGGCGCGCGGAGCACCGCGGCCTTCGACGCCACCGATTCAGCCGCGCTCCAGCAGTTCTTCGACGGCCTGCCCGATCCGATCGACCACATCCTGGTCACTGCCGGAGGCCCGAGTTACGGGCCCTTGCTCGAGATGGACTCGGGTCAGGTGCGAGAGGCGCTCAGCGACCACGTGGTGCTGGGGTTCGAGGTCGCGCGCAACGCCCACCGCAAGATGAGGCCCGGCGGGACGCTCGTGCTCATGGGTGGCACCGGCGGCCGGCGGGTCGCCCATGGCCTCGGAATCGCCTCCGCGGCCACCGCCGCGATCCCTCCGTTCGTGGCGGCCCTCGCGCTCGAGCTCGCACCCGTCCGCGTGAACCTCATCGCGGCCGGCTTCGTCGACACCCCGCTATCGGCGTCCCTGCTCGGAGATCAACTCGACGCGCGACGGAACGAGCTTCGGACGACGCTTCCGATCGGCCGCGTCGTCGGCCCCGGGGACGTCGCCGCCCTGGCGGTTCACATCATGATCAACACCGCGCTCACCGGCGCGACGTTCGACATCGACGGCGGCCAGCAATTCGTCTCGTGATCAGCAGACTCAACGGAGGTAACAGTGAGCACCACCCACCCAAGCGACCAAGCATCCGCCCCGACCCCGGAGGTGCAGCCCGGGGAGGTACGGCTCGAGGTTGTGGTTCTGCCCGTATCCGACGCCGACCGGGCGAAGGAGTTCTACTCAAGCCTCGGCTGGCGGCTCGACGCCGACGTCGCAGCCGGTGACGACTTCCGCATTGTTCAGTTCAACCCGCCAGGCTCCGGATGCTCGATCCAGTTTGGAACGAACATCTCCTCGGCGGCGCCAGGCTCGGCCCAGAGCCTGTACCTGATCGTCTCCGACATCGACGCCGCCCGTAACGACCTGCTCGCCCGGGGTGTGGAAGTGAGCGAGGTGTTCCACGAGGGCGCGCCCGGCGCTCGGTTCCACGAGGCCGGCCGGGTGGCCGGGCCGGCGCCCGAGCACAGCACCTACGGCTCGTTCGCGACCTTCAACGATCCGGACGGCAACGGCTGGCTGCTCCAGGAGATCAAGACCCGACTGCCGGGGCGGTGAACGGTGGACATCGAAGCGTTGGCGCAACTGCTGCACGAGACGGCCGAGCATCACGATCCCTTCGAGAAGAGCCACGCGCCGCACGACTGGTGGGACTGGTACGCGGCCTACATGGCCGCGCGCCAGTCCGGCAACAGCCCGGACGAGGCATCCGCGTCGGCGGGGCGGTATATGCAGGAGGTCAAGCACGTCGGCCCGGTGTGATGTCGGCCTGCTCCCGTGGCGTGTGGCGGTCAGCTGCTGGGTGAGTTCGATCCGGTGCTCGTGAGCAGGTCCGGGATCGGCGCGAGCGTCTCGAGTGCCGCCCCGACATCGGCATCGACCTGCTCACGCTGCCGGGCCGGTACGTTTTGAACGGAAGTCCAGGCTCCGCTGGCACGAGTCGCGTCGATCGCGCTCGTCAGCGCGTCGAGCTCTGATCTCGCGTCGCTTACGAGATGTGGCGCGACGGGGTCGACGGCCGGCTTGAGCTCGCCCAGCATCGTCCGCGCGGCAGAGACGTCCGCGGCGATCGAGGCGAGGCCGGTCCCGCTGCCGTAGTCGTCATCGGCGGTCAGCGAGTCGCGGAGCGCGTCCTCGAGTACCTCGTGCGGCCGTAGCAGCCAGTTGCCGATGCCGGTGGCGGTCGCCGGGAGGTAGCTCGACAGCGGGACCTTCATCAGTTGTCCGAGCAGCTGTTCGAGCGTCGTGGTGTCGGCGCTCGCCGCGCGCAGGTCGCGCTTGGCCCAGAGGTCGGACTCGATCCGGTGAAACCCCGTGAACCCCGGGTCGGCCGTCCCGCGCGGATGGCCGGCGGCGAGGCCATCGATCTGGCCGCCGAGCGGTCCGAAGCAGCCGTAAGCTCCGTCGTCCTGGCCGATCTCGAGCCATGTGAGGTGGGCGGTCAACCAGGCCGACCGTGCGCGTGCGAGGTTGCCCGAGCCGACGGCCGCGGACAGCTCCGCGACCTGCGCCCGCAGCGTCGACAGCTTGCTCGCCACGTAGGCCCGATACCGCGCGAACGCTTGTCTTTCGACGGTCAGGAAGGAGCATCCGACGGGGGTCTTCCTCACGTTCCCGGTGGGGTCGAGCCACTGGACGCCACACGGCGGCGCGGTATGCGATGCCGTGCCGATCACGAAGAAGTTGCGATGGACCGGAACGGTGCGCGGGGGTGCGACCTGGTAGGTCACGGTGACCGCGGTGACGCCGTTCGGCACCAGCCCGAAGCCCGGCGTGCCGATCTCGGACAGCAGCGCGTACGGTGTGCCGTTCGCCGGGGCGCAGTCGTGCGTGCCGGTCTTGCCGTAGAGCACGATGATGCACAGCGCGGTTTGGCGGTACTCGCTCCGCAGCACCGGCAGCGAAGCCTGCTCGATCACGCGCTGGACCTGGGACAGGCATCGCGGCGGCGCCAGGCTGCTCGCGAGCAGATGTTCGGCGGGCACGACGTAGATGTGGCCGCCGTGAGCGACGTCGCCGAGCAGCCGCGTCCCGGACATGATCAGGCCGGACGCGCCGAGCGAGGCGACCTGCCCGGGCGCGAGCCTGTCCACGGCCCGTTGAGGCTCGCCGAACACCGCGTACTTGGCCGTGAAGCCGGGCGGCACCTTGGTGTCGGCGGGAGCCAGGGTCCCGGGAGCCGGGTAGGACGAGCACGGAGGATCCATCGCACGCCCTCCGGACCCGCCGAGCGGGCCGAACAGAACCAGCACCGCGGCCGCCACGACGGCGAGTGCTGCGGCACCGGCGGCGATCGAGGATGCGCGCCTGGATGCGTGCATGGCACGGAGTCTCGCACCGGCCTGCGAGAATCCCTCAGCGTCAGTGCGTGACGTGCCGTCGATCCAGGTTGCGGTGTGATGCTCGATCGCCGCCAGTTCCTCACCCGCTCCGGTGTGGCCGTGGCCGCCGCCGGCGCACTTGGCGGAGCTCATCTGTCGCAGGGCGACGCGGCCGAGCGTCAGGCTCGAGCCCAGCAGGGCCCGCCCGACCCCCTCGGAGCCGACGGCCGGCTTCAGTATGCGGTCGCCTCGGATCCAGCGGCGCGATTGCCGGCGGTTCCGTTCCACGGCCAATGGCAGGCGGGGATCGTCAACCCGCCACCCCCCGCGGCGTGCTTCGTCTCGTTCAACGTGACCGCGGCCGGCCGCAGCGAGCTGATCGACCTGCTTCAGACGCTGACCGCGCGCGCCCGGTTCCTGACCGCGGGGGGCATGCCGGCCGACCTCGGGCCGGTGGCTCCGCCGTCAGACAGCGGCACGCTCGGGCCCGAGATCCCCGCCGATGGGCTGACGGTCACGGTCGGCTTCGGTTCGACCCTGTTCGACGACCGCTTCGGCATCGCGGACCGCAAGCCGAACCACCTGACCACGATGACCTCGTTTCCGAATGACGACCTCAACCCGAACCTGTGCGGCGGCGACCTGCTGCTGCAGATCTGCGCCGGCAGCACTGATACCGCGACCCACGCGCTGCGGGACATCGCCAAGCACACCCGCGGCGGGATGCAGATCGCGTGGCGGACGGACGGCTTCGTCGCGCCGGCACGGCCCGCCGGCGTCCCGCGCAACCACTTCGGCTTCATGGACGGGATCGCCAATCCCAACGTCACCGATCCGGCGGTCGCGAACCGGTTGCTGTGGGTGGTCCCGGAGATCGGTGAGCCCGACTGGTCAGTCGGCGGTAGCTACCACGTCTGTCGGGTCATCCGGATGCTCATCGAGTTCTGGGATCGAGTGTCGCTGAACGAGCAGCAGACGATGATCGGCCGCTATCGCGCCAGCGGGAACGTGCTCGGTACTGGCACGCTGACTGCAGAGCCCGACTTCGCCGCCGACCCCAACGGCCGGACGATCCCGATGACGGCCCATATCCGGCTGGCAAACCCGCGCACCAAGGCCACCGAGGACAGCCGCATCTTCCGCCGCGGCTACAACTACGACAACGGCATCGACCTGACCGGCGATCTCGACATGGGATTGATCTTCAACGCCTTCCAGCAGAACCTCGTGCGCCAGTTCATCGCCAGCCAGACCAGGCTGATCGGCGAGCCGATGGTCGACTACATCTCGCCGGTCGGAGGTGGGTACTTCTTCGCCGTGCCCGGCGTGCGCGACGGCACTGACTGGTACGCGCGGGGCCTGTTCGAGTGAGGCTCAGCGGCCGAATTGCGGATCGCTCGTCAACCTGTCGCCGGACTCCAGGCGACCCGCGAGCACATAGCTGAAGCTCGCGTCGCTCGGCGTCGTGAGCGCGATGTCATACCAGCCGCCGGTGTGCTTGGTGTCGATCGTGATCTCTCTGGTGCCGTGCACCGTGACATGGCGATCGGGACCGTACGCGTCGGTGACTCTGACGACGGCCGGATGTGCATGGCCGCCGTGAACGAGCCGGAGCGTCAGCTTGCCGAGGTCGTGGTCGCCTTTCTCCTCCACGCGCAGGTCCGACGCCGGAGAGCCGGCAAAGTGACGGAAGAATCCGTTCGGGCCGTGGAGGCTGACGTCGTAGGTGCCGGGGTTGTCCAGGGCAACCGCGAGCTCATGGCCGGCGCCGACCGTGTAGCTGCGGGGGCCGCCGGCGACCGTCAGCGATCGTGCCTGTAGGCCAACGCCGAGGCTCCCGCGGTTCTTGACGGTGAGGTGGAGCTTGCCGGCGGCGGCCTCGAAGCCGAACTGGATCCGGTAGCCGAGCCGGCGTGATGGCCGCACCCCATGTTCCTGAGTCGGGACCGATCCGACCGCCGGCGGCACCGGATGGTAGCTCGGCGGGGTCGTGCTCTGGTTCGGCTTGTAGGCGGCAACGCTGGGCAGCGCCGGGACGTGATCGGATGCGCTCTCGAAATCGAACGCGGACGTCAGATCGCCGCAGACCGCCCGCCGCCAAGGGGTGATGTTGGGCTCGTGGACGCCGAATCGGTGTTCGAGGAAGCGGATCAGCGACGTGTGGTCGAACGTCTCAGAGCACGCCCAGCCACCTCGGCTCCACGGCGAGACCACGAGCAGCGGCACCCGTACGCCGAGACCGTACGGCCCGACGACTCCGTTCGAGCCCTTGGGCGTGCCGGCGGTGCCGTTGAACAGCTCGTTGTCCAGCGGCACCGTCGATCGACCGGCGAGCCCGCCGACATTGGGGTAGGGCCCGACGACGTGGTCGAAGAATCCGTCGTTCTCGTCGAAGGTGACCAGCAGCGCCGTCTTGGACCACACATCGGGGTCGCTGGTCAGCGCGTTGAGCACGCCGGCGGTGTACCAGGCGCCGTAGCCGGCGGGCCATGCCGGATGCTCGGTGTACGCCTCCGGCGCAACGATCCAGGACACGCTCGGCAACCGGCCGTGCTTGACGTCGGCCGCGAGAATCTCGAAGAAGCCACCGCCGTTGTTGACGTCGGTTCCGGTTCGAGCCCGCTTGTGCAGCGCGCTGCCCGGTGCCGCGTTCTGGTAGTTGAAGAAGTACAGCAGTGAGTTGTCGCCGTAGTTGCCGATGTAGGGATCCGACGTGAAGCCCCAGACACCGGCCTTGTCGAGACCCTCGCCGATGTCCTGATAGATCTTCCAGCTGATCCCTGCCTTCTCGAGCCGCTCCGGGTATGTCTGCCACCCGTAGCCCAGCTCGTCGTTGGCGATCACCGGGCCGCCGTGCTTCCCATCGTTGCCGTCCCAGCCGGTCCACATGTAGTACCGGTTCGTGTCCGTCGGGCCGAGCATCGAGCAGTGGTAGCCGTCGCACACGGTGAACGCGTCGGCCAGCGCGTAGTGATACGGCAGGTCCGAGCGCTCCATGTGCGCCATGCAGGTGGTGGTCTTGGCCGGCAGCCATTGGTCCCAGTTGCCGCCGTTGAACATCTGGTGAGTCCCATTCCAGCTGTGGTCGAGATCCTCGATGAAGGTCAGCGCCAGGTTGCCCACGTTCGGGCGGAACGGCGGCACGACGCTGGCTCCGTCCGCCTGATACCAGACCGGCTGGCCGCTGGGGAGTGTCACCGGATGCGGGTCACCGAACCCACGCACCCCGCGCATCACACCGTAATAGTGATCAAAGGACCGGTTCTCCTGCATGAGCACCACGACGTGCTCGACGTCCTTCAAGCTGCGCGTCGCATGGTTCGCCGGGATCGCCAGCGCGCGAGCGATGCTGTCGGACAGCATCGTCGCCGCGACGCTGCCGCCCGCGAGCTGGAGAAATCTACGCCGACTGACGGCCTTCATCAGCACCACCTCCGGTTTATCCGCGGGCAACGCGCGTGCGTCCCCCCCTCCTCTGACATCCGGAGCCTACCGCGCCGGTCAACGAGCGCTGTGCCGGCGGCGCCGGTCGCTCATCGCTCGGGCTGATCCTTGGCCGCCTGGCGAGCCCTGAGCTGCTCCTGCTCCATCTCATAGGTCACGACGCCTGCCGGCAGCACCCATTTCCGGCCCTGGCGCGGCTTATCTTCGGGCCACTCGCCGTGCTCGTCGAAGTAGACGCGTGCCTGCTGCTCCTCGGCCCGGTCGGCCTCGCTGCTGACGCTCAGCCGAAGCAGGAAGTTGAGCAGGACGACCGACAGCCCGCCACCGACGGCCATCGCGAAGCCGTCGACTCCCAGCGACGCCGGCGAGGCGATCAGCATGACCACGCCGCCGAGGATCATCACCCCGCCGAGTCCGTAACGGACGATGAGCATCCCCGGGGAAGCAGCGTCCGAGACCTCCGTGTGCTGGTCGATGATGGCTTCGGTCATGTCGGGCTCCTCGGTCGGTTCCATCGCGTACTCCAATCGACCACAGCATCGCCCACCGGGATGCGCTTCTCGACCGGGCCGGCTCCCAGGCGCGCGTGGCGGACCCGACAAGGCGACGTCGGGCTAGCCATACCCCTGGCGCAGTAGCGTTGCCCGCATGACGCCGCTGCGGGTCGTGGTCGCCGAGGACCAGTTGCTGCTGCGCGAGGGTCTCAGTCGCCTGCTGACCGACGCGGGGTTCGACGTCGTCGCCCAGGCGGCGGACGCGGACGATCTGCGGCGCAAGGTCGCGGGGCACCGCCCCGACGTCGCGATCGTCGACGTGCAGATGCCACCCGACCACACCGATGACGGGTTGCGGGCCGCGATCGAGATTCGCCGCACCCAGCCCGAGACCGGCATCCTGATGCTTTCGCAGTTCCGCGACGAGGCCTACGCTCTCGACCTCATCGGCGACAACGCCCGCGGCGTCGGCTACCTGCTCAAGGACCGGATCGCTGACGTCGAGTCGTTCACCGACGCCGTGCGCCGGGTTGCCGAGGGTGGGTCGGCGCTCGACCCCGAGATCGTCTCGCTGATGGTCGGACGCCGGCGCAAGCACGACCCGCTCGAGGCGCTGACCGCCCGCGAGCACCAGGTGCTGGCGCTGATGGCCGAGGGGAAGTCGAATCGCGGGATCGCCGAGTCGCTCGACGTGACCCTCGCGGCCGTCGAGAAGCACGTCGGGCGGATCTTCGCGAAGCTCGGGCTCGGCGAGGAGCCGCTCGAGCACCGGCGCGTGCTGGCCGTGCTCACGCTCCTGCGGGCTCGCTGACGGCTTCGATCAACGGCAGGTCCGCGGTGACTCGCGTGCCGCCGCCTCGGGGAGAGTCGATCGTCAGGGTTCCGCCGACCGCGGCCACGCGGTCCTCGAGGCCCGCGAGGCCCGAACCGCTCGCGAGGTCGGCAACCGCCCCTCCGCGCCCGTCGTCGGTGACGCTCACGACCAACCGAACTGTCTGCGCCGCGATCGCGACCGCCGCCTCGGACGCGCTCGCGTGCTTGGCCACGTTCGCCAGCGCCTCGGCGACCACGAAATACGCGGTGCTCTCGACCAGCTCGTGGAATCGCTCGCTCGGCAGATCGAGCATGACCGGCACCGGGGTGCGCGCGGTCAGTGACATGATCGCCGCCGCGAGTCCGCGGTGGGCCAGTACCGATGGATCGAGCCCGGCGCCGAGATCGCGCAGGTCCCCGATCGCCAGCTGTGTCTCCTGAACCGCGTCGGCGATCGCGTTGCGTGATTGCTCGCCGCCCGGATCGCGTCCGGCCGCCTGGAGGGCGAAGATGACATTGATCAACCGTTGCTGGGCGCCGTCGTGCAGGTCGCGACCAAGCCGGCGGCGCTCGTCGAGAGCCGCTTGCACGATCCTCGCCCGCGAGGCGTGGATCGCCTCGGCGCGCAGCCGCTCGGCCTCCGCGCGACGCCGCTCGGACACATCGCGGAACACGACCACGGCTCCGCGCCGGCCTTCGAACGTCACCGGCGCCGAGGAATACGCGACGGGCACGAACGATCCGTCGCGCCGGATGAACCAGTCCTGATCGACGCGCACGGGTTCGCCGGTCTGGCGCGGTGCCAGCAGCGGGCAGTCGGCTTCGGCGAACGGCCGACCGTCCGGATGCTGATAGTGGATCGTCGCGTGGCTCTGGCGACCGATCAGCTCAGCTTCGGAGTCGTAGCCGAGGATGCTCACCGCGGCGGGATTCGCGAATAGGACGACGCCCGCGTCGTCGACCGCGTACACCGCGTCGACCATGCTCGACAGCAGCGCCCCGAGCAGCTCTCCCTCATCTGAGCCGAGCCGCCTGGCGATCTGTCGAGGTGTCGGCATCGCGCCCATCCTCCCACCCCCGTGGCTGGCGTCGCGCACACTGGTAGCGTCCGGGCATGGCGACGCGAGGGGTGTGCGTGCTAGCCGGGCGGATGGCCGACACGGTCCAGATCGCGGCGGCCGCCGACGCCGCCGGCTATGACGCCGCATGGACGGGCGAGTTCAACGATCGGTCGGCGATCGTCGCGCTCGCGGCGATGGCGCACAACACCAGCCGCTGCCGGATCGGCAGCGCGATCGCGTACGGCGTCGGGCGCTCGCCGCTGATCCTCGCCAACGACGCGCGCGGTCTCGACGAGCTCAGCGGCGGGCGGCTCGTGCTCGGCCTCGGGACCGGCACGAAGGGAATGCAGATCGGATGGCACGGCGTCAAGGACCCCGAATCGCCCGCCCTTCGGCTCGAAGAGCTCGTGCCGCTCATACGCCGGATCTGGAAGCTCCACGAAGGACCCCTCAAGCACGAGGGTCGCTTCTACTCGATGAACCTCACCCCGACCGCCGAGGTCCTCCCACCCACCCGCGCTCAGATCCCGATCTTCACCGCGGGCGTTAACCGGCGGATGATCGAGACCGCGGGCCGCGTGTCCGACGGTCTCGTCTGCCACCCCACGTTCAGCTCCCGATACGTCCACGAGGTCGTGCGGCCGGCGATCGCCGATGGCGCGTCGCGAAACGGCCGCGACGCCGGCGGAGTCGAGATCCTCGGGATGCTGCTGTGCTCGGTCAACGATGACGAGCAGGTCGCCCGGCGCGAGGTCGCGGCCCAGATCGCGTTCTACGCCGCGCCGCGGGCTTACGCGCCGATGTTCGAGGCAAGCGGCTTCGCCGCCGAGGCCGACCGGATCCGCGCGGCGTTCGCCGACGGCAACCACCGGGCGATGCTCGACGCGGTCAGCGACGAAATGCTCGACGCGATCGGCGTGGCCGGCACGCCCGACCAGATCCGCGCCGGCATCGCCCGCCGCGACGGCGATTTCGACCACCTCGTCCTCTACTCCCCCAGTTTCACGATGAGCCTCGAGCGCGTCCAGCAGAACACGCTCGACCTGGTCCGCGTCGGGGCACCGCCCCAGCCGCGGCCCGCCGGGTCCTGAGCTCTTGCAGGGCCCTCGGGGCCGGGCTGTCACAGGCTCTGGCGCTCGCGGCATTCTCTGTCTAGATGGGATCCGACACGGAGTTCGCCGCTATGTACGCGCGGGAGATCGAGCGGGTGCTGGTCTTCCTCGCGCGACGAACGCTCGATGTCACGATCGCGGCGGATCTCGCCGCGGAGACGTTCGCGATCGCGTTTCGCGGCTGGCCGAGGTTGCAGGGGCGTACCGATGAGGAGGTCCGGGCGTGGTTGTTCACCGTCGCGCGGCGCCAGGTCAGCCGCTATCTCCGGAGCGCCCGCGCCGAGCAGCGCGCGGTGCGCCGGCTCGGGATCCAGGTGCCGGTCGTAGACGAGGACGAGATCGAGTTGATCGAGGAGCGCGCGGGGCTGGTTGCCCTCCGTGGCGAGGTGAGCGCGTGGTTGATGGACCTGAACACCCGCAGCACCGGGACGCGCTGCGGTTGCGGGTGGTGGAGGAGCGTCCCTATCCGGAGGTTGCGAGGGTGCTCGGCATCTCCGAGCAGGCCGCCCGGGCTCGGGTCTCCCGCGGGCTGCGCTCCCTGCGATCGGTCCTCGAGGCCGCGCCGAGCAGAGAGGAGCTGTGCACATGAGCGATTTGCGCTTCGTCCGTGAGCTGGGCGCCGAGTTCGAGCGGCTCGAGCGAGCGGCTGGCGCCGATCCGGGTCGGGGGCGCGCGCGGTCGCGCACTGCGAAGCTGACCGGACGGATCGCGATGGCGGTGGCACTTGCCGTGCCGCTCGCAATCGCGGGGCTGGCGATCGCCCTCCTCAGCCTATCCCGGCACGGCGGACCGCACGTCACGGCCAGCGCCGCGCCCGGACTCGCTCTGAGCGGGGGCAACTGCCGCACCCCGGCACGGACGCGGCCCCCTCCGGGAAGCCCTCCGCCGGTGACCGCGTCCGACGGGACGATCCGCGCCGCCGGAGGGCGCCTATCCGGGCTCGCCTGGCAGCTGCGCGTGCTGCCCGACGCCGAGCTTCCCGGCGGTCTCGAACACGGTCGGCTTCGCCTCGGTGCCCGTGAATACGGACTGTGCAGCCAGCAGTCGGTGCCGGTTCCATTCGGCCTGATCAACGCCGGCCCTCACGGAATCGTCTACGGCTACGTGGCCACGGGCGGCGGCGGCTACCGGATCACGATCTCCGCGGGCACCGCGCAGCTCACGGCCACCGCCCACACGCTCTTCTTCATCGCCGCGCTGCCGCGTCCGGCATGCGCGTACCACACCCTGTCGGTCACAGCGACCTCGACGCCCGTCACCGGCCTGCCACCAGAGATCGAGCGCTCACTCGATGACACCGCGGCGCACCTTACGACCACGATCCGCTTCGGCGATTGCCGCCCGAACGCGCTCGTGACGGCCGCCTCCGAGCGGGGCGAGACCAAGGGTCGCTCCCCCAACGCTCCGCTGGCCAAGACGATTGCGCAACGGACTCTCGCCCCCCCGCCGGGCTCCCACTCCGGCGCCGCCGGCACCGTCTGGGAGCTCACTCACAACGGCAAGCGCGGGATTGAGCTGTTCGCGGTCAGACTCCGCCCGGGCCGGTACGGAGTCTGGCTGCTGGGCCCGCACAATCAAGCTACCGCGCTCGCCGAGCCCACCGTCAAACGTCAGTTGAAGGGCTCGTACGATCTTCCGGCCACGGCCGGCGGCGCACGGCAAATCGTGATCGCCTCCCAACCACCCAGGCGAAGCGACAGCCCGGGAAGGATCGTTCTGCGCGCCACGCTCCCCTGACCGCCCGATCGGCCTGGGGGCGTTAGCTTCTCGTGCCGATGTGCTTTTCGCCGCAGGCTGACTTCGTCGCTGGCGCGGTCGTCGCCGGCGTCGGGGTTGAGACGTTGCGCCGGGTGCGGTTCCGGCGCGAGCTCGTCGTCGGGGCGCTACCGCTGCTGTTTGGCGTCCATCAGCTCGTCGAGGGATTCGTCTGGCTGGGGCTCAGGGGCCAGGTTTCCAGTGGCGTGGGTGACGCTGCCAAGGAGGCCTACATCGTGTACGCCCACGCGGTCCTGCCGGTGATCGTTCCCCTCGGGTTCACGCTGCTCGAGCCCGACCGCGCGCGGTCGCAGCTGATGTGGCCGTTGGTCTGCCTCGGCCTGCTCTTGGGCGCATACATGCTGTGGCAAGTCACCGCGTATCCCGTGGGGGCGCAACCGCAAGCCAGGTGCATCGATTACACGACGCACACCCCCAACGACATCCTGATCGGAGTGCTCTACGTCGCCGTCACCTGCGGTCCGCCCTTGATGTCGAGCCGTCGCTACCTCCGCTGGTTCGCGCTGATGAGCCTCGTGGGTGTGGTCGCGGTCTCGATCGTGCGCACCGACGAGCTGACGTCGCTGTGGTGTCTGTATGTCGCACTCATCAGCGTGCTGATCCTCGAGCACTTTCGCCGCCAGCGGGCCTCCGAACGGCACCGCGACCCGGTCCCCAGGCCGGTCTTACTCCCTTAGCGTCGCTGCGGTCAGGCGCAGCTCGGCGTTCCTATTCGCCCGCTCTGACGAGGTGGCGAGTGCGACCGACTGTCAACGCCACGACCACCGGAGCGGCGGCCAACAACGTCAGCGTCATCAGCGCTGGCCGGTCCGAGCCGATCTTTGCGATCCCGACGTTGGCGGCGACCAGCGCCACCGCGATCGCCGGCCGAGGATCGGTGCTCAGCAGCGCTGCAGCGATGCCGGCGAATGTGGCCGCGGCCGCGAGGGCGAGGGTCGCGAACAACCCGCCGAACGCGCCGGCCAGGACTACCAGCGCGACCAGCCACCAGCTCCCGCAGGGGTTGGACAGAAGCGCACGCGCCCTCCGCCTTCGCGGGCTCACCACCATGACGGTGAAACAGATCACCGGCAGGACCGCCGCCGGATAGCCGGCCGCGTCGATACCCGCCATCACACCCGAGAACCGCAGCGCCGTCCACACCAGGGCCCCCAGCCCTGCGATCCGATCATGACCCGCCATCGCGGTTATCAGCACGACCACGAGTACCGTCATCGCCGCCGGGGAGTACACCGCGTCCGGCACGTCGCGGCTGTGCAACGCGGTCGCGAGATCCTGTGCGAGGAAGAAGACCCCCGCTAGACAGGCGCCGTCGGCGACCAGACGAGGTGCGCCCCCGGCGGCGAGCCGCGTCGCGCGCGCCCTCAGGCCGAGCCGGACGAGATCAACGGCCTCACGGGCAAAGGCGACGGTCGAGTCGGCGCTCGAATCGAGCAGGGTGCCGAGCATCTCCGCGCCCCGAGCCGCACGCGTCTCGGCCGGATAGGCCCGCAGCAGCGCAGCTCCGATCCGCTCGCGGTTCACTGTGCAGCCACCGGCGACGTCGCTCTGAGCCGCCGGACCACCGTGCGCGACGCACGAAGAAGTCGTTGCGCCTCGGCATCGAGTTGATCGCGACCTGCCTGACTCAGCGCGTAGTCTCGCCGCGTGCGTCCACCCTTGACGTACGGCTCCCCCGCGACCACCAGCCCCGCGTCGATCGCCCGGTCCAGCAACGCGTACAGAGTTCCGGTCGATAAATGCACCGTTCCGTCGCTCAGCTCCGCGGCGCGGCGCACGATCGCGTATCCGTGGAGCGGGCCGTCGATCAGCGCCGCGAGCGCGTAATAGCTGGGTGTCCGCATCTCCATGGCCGCGGCGCAATATATCGTCTATCGACATGTCGTGCATCGCTATACCACCGGGCGTGCGTTCACGGGTGATCGGAGCCGCCCGGCGCTCCAAGCGCGGTCTCCGTCAGGCCAGTGCGTGCCGGGGGACCGGCGGCGCTAGAGCGGTGGGACCTGGTTGTTGACCTGCGGCCCGTGGTACAGGTGGTCGTGGTCCTGGCAGGCGGCCGGGAAGAAGAACTGGACGCTGTCGCTGCGCACGCCGTTGTAACTTGCGAACAGCGTCACGTGACCGATCGTGCCCACCTTGCACCGCGGGTCGGTGCTGCTCTGCACGCGGACGATGATCTTCATGATGTTCCCGGGCACGCCCCACATCACCGCGTGGTGCGAGTGGTAGACCAGGTGGTGCTTGACCGTCATGACGATCAGGCGGTCGGGCTTGTTGCGGACCCGGTCGACCTGGCAGAGGATCCCGGACACCGTGTTGGCATCGAGGTTGATGTCACCGTGGCCGCGGGCGTAGCTCCCGGTCGCTCCCGTGATCGGATCGCCCGTATGGAAGCCCCATGGCGGAATCCCGCCGACGATCGGGACCCCGGCGCAGTACTGCGTCTGGAACGCGGTGGCCGAGCCGGTCATGCCGACCACCGCCACCAGCGCCGTCACCACCAGGACCGCGAGTCCAACGCGACGGGCGTTGTGGTTCCTCCGCATCGGGAGGCGACTATAGCCTCTGCAACCGGGGTTCGCGCGGTCTAGCGCGTCGACCCCGGGCGACGGCATAGTCGCGTACCGTCGCCGTCAACCGAGGATGCCGGCCTTCTCGGCGGCGAACTCCTGCTCGGTCAGGATGCCCTGCGCCTTCAGGTCCGCGAGCGGCCTACAGCAGCTCGAGCAACCCCTTGAGCACGAGCAGCGACCCGACCCCGGTCAGCACCGTCACCGCGAACCGGTGCGCGTGGCGGCCGATCCATGCCTTCGCACGGTCGATTGCCCGCGGGGTCCAATCCGGGGCGACGACGAAGCAGATGAGCGGGACCTCCAGCAGCGCCAACATGATCAGGTTGAAGCCGACCACGACTGCCACCGTCTCGGCCGTCGAGCAGTTCGACTTGTCGATCCGGTTCAGCCCGGCGAGGTACGAGGCGCCGGGAAGAGTCAGTGCCGCCCCGACGACGAACGTGGTCCGCGCCGATCCCTTCCCAAGCGCCCGTTGCCACCGCGGTGGTCCCTTCTCCTTCTTGCGCTGTTCGCGGGCTTGCCGGCGTTCGCTCTTGCCTCGGTGGCGTCCTGTACCGAGGACGAACGCGGCCACGAGCGCGAGGCCGCCGAGCGCGATCGTCGCCGCCGGGCTCAGCGTGCTCTTGGTCGTGGCGACCGCTTGCGAGCCATCCAGCGCCGAGATGATCAGCAGACCCAGCGTGATGCTCGTGAGCAGCGCGCCGAGGAGATACCCCAGCATCAGCCTCGCCGGGTTCGGCAGCAGCATCATCACCGTCGACGCGGCGACGAGGGTCGGGTTCAGCGCCGCGGTCAGCGCCAACACGAAGGTTTCGCTCACCGACGCTGCCGCTCACGAGCCGCGCCGTACGGTAAGTGTGGAGTCGTGAGGTCCATCTCACACCGTGCAGCGGTCACACGCTGGTCTGATCTCCGAGTGCGGCGACGCTCACAAGGTTCACGCCCAGGGCCGAGAAGCGCTGGAGCATGCCCGTCAATTCAGCCTGATCTTGGACCGGGCCAACGAGCACGGTATTGCCGTTCTTGTAGACGATCCGCATGCGTGGGAACGAATGGCCCACGAGGTCGCCGAGCTGACCTTGGACTTCGAGTCGGTAGGTTCCACCTCCTCCCATGAGCTCACGTTCTCACATCCCGTCCGAGGTTCACGCGAACTCGCCTCGATCACCTGGGTGATTGCGTTTCTCCGAGCAGGCCGATGGCGTCCGCCCTGGCGACCGCATCCCCCCGTGATCCGACGCTGAGCTTGCGATAGATCGCCCGAATGTGTGACCGGACGGTGTTGGGAGAGAGAAACAGCTCCGCGCCTATCTCCCGTGCTGAGAGGTCGGTCGCCAGAAATCGGAGCACGGCGAGTTCCGCCTCGGTCGGGAGATCGAGAACCTCGCCGCCCCTCGCCTGTCGCCGCGCCTCCTCGAGCGCGGTCGCGACCCCAGCGCCGAGCAGCGGCACCGCTCCGCTGTCGCGAAGATCGGCGAGCTCGTCCAGCGCCCTGCGCAGGCTCACCGCGGCTTCGTCGAGCCGGCCGCGGCGACGGCGAACGTCGGCAAGCCGCACGAGCAGCCATGCGTGCTCCACGGTGGCGACGTCGTCCTCGACAAGCCGTTCCGCAAACGAGAGCTCGCGCTCAGCCCCGGCCAGGTCGCCCTCAGCCGCCAGCACGACGCCGAGCGCCTCGGCCGCGGTCGCGCCCAACCAGCTCCGGCTGCTGCTGATCCGGCCGACGATCGCGCGGGCCGCCTCGGCGTGGCCGCGCGCCGAGGTCAGGCGATCGCGATCGCCCGCGACCATCGCGAGAACCCCCCGCGACACCGCGTATCCCGGGGCCCGATGGGCGGCGTCTGGATGGTCGACGGCACGCGATGCCGCGCTCCAGGCCTGATCCAAGTCGCCGGCGAAGTAGAGGGCACGCGCGAGGCCGGCATACGCCGCCACCAGCGTGGCGTCCGCGCCTCTCCGTGCAAGTTCGACCGCCCGGTACCCCTCGACCACGGCCTCGTTCACCCCGTCGTCGATCCCGGCCGACCGCACCATCGCCATCACGCACTCCTCATAGGGCCCAAAGCGTTCGGGATGCGCCGCTCTTGCCCGATCCGCGAGACGCACGAAATGACGACGCTCGCGCGCGAGCCGACCGACGAGGAGCGCGGATGTCGCCGCCGCCAGCGCCACGTCGGGATGCGCGATCGCGACGTCGTCGGGGAGTGTCCGCGCCCACCGGAGGATCGTCCCCGCGCGGCCGTTGCGAATCAGCGTCAGATGGTCGTTCGCGAGCAGGTCCGCGACGACCTCGTGGTCGCCCGCCGCCGCGGCATGCTCAACCGCCTCTACGACCAGACCTCGCGACCGGAGCCACCCGGCGGCGCGCCGGTGGATCTCCTGGGGCTCGGTCGGCTCGACCAGCGCCAGCCGCGCGGTCGCGAACTCCGCGAACAGCGCGTGGACCCGGAACCACTCGCGGCGCTCGAGGCTCAGCACGAACAGGTTCGAGTCCTCTAGCTCGCCGAGCACGGAGGCCGAGTCCGAGCGGCCCAGCGCGGCGTCGCACAGCTCGGCCGTGAAGTTGCCGAGCACGGCCGCGCGAAGCAGGAACGAGCGGTGGTCGGCATCGAGCGCCGCGAGCACCTCGTGACTCAGATACTCGGCGACGAAGCGATGGTCGCCGCCGAACTCGAGCACGGCGCGATCACGATCCTCGACGGATCTCAACCACAGGGCGGCGAGGCACAGCGCGGCCGGCCAGCCTTCGGTCCGCTTGAGCAGGACGCCGATCTGCCCCTCATCCAGCTCGAGGCCTGCGCGATCGACGAGCAGCTCGTGCGCCTCGGACGCCGTGAACGCCAGGTCCCGCGCGCGCACCTCGGTCAACGCCCCGCGCGCGCGGAGGCTCGGGAGCTCGATCGCCGGGTCGGCCCGGGTGATCACGATCAGGCGTGCGCTCGCCGGCATCCGCCGGATCGCGTATTCGAGCGACGCCAGGCAGTCCGGATCGGTGACCGTGTGCAGGTCGTCGAGGACGAGTGTGAACGCCCGGCCATATTCCGCGATCCCGTTCATGACCTCGTCGACCGCGACGTCGATCGCCATCCCGGGCGACCGCAAACGATGCAGCGCCCGCCGACCGAGGCCGTCGCGAATCCGGTCCACGGCCGTGGCCACGTAGGTCCACAACCGCGCGGACTCGTTGTCGCCCGCGTCGAGCGTCACCCAGGCGAGCGCGCTTCCGCTGCGCTCGGCCCAGTCGCGCAGCGCCGTGGTCTTCCCGTATCCGGCGGGGGCGGCCACGAGGGTCAGCGCGCTGTCTGCACCGGCCTCGAGAGCATGCTCGAGACGCGGCCGGCGCACCATACCGGCACGCAGTCGCGGTGCCGCCAGCTTCGCCTCCGCGAGCGGCGGCAGCTCGCCGGCCAGACGCAACTCCACTGACATGGCGCGATTCAACCTCGCCGTCACCGACAGCGTGTTAGGAGTTCTCCAAACACACCTGCCTGCACACCCACTACCGGGGTGCCGGCACCCACTCGGCGCCGGATTTCTGACGGAAAGCGTGCACCGCGCCGTCGAGCGTCGGAAAGAAGTGATCGGGGTCGAGCGGGCCGATCAGCTCGTAGCGCTCGAGCTTCGCCCTGACCGGATCCTTGAGCTCGGCGAACACGAGCGACGTGCCCGCGGCGTTGAGCTCCTCGTCGAGGTCCGCGAGCATGTCGGCGGCGGTGGTGTCGACGTCGGTGATCGGCTCCGCGGCGATCACGATCCATTGCGGACCGGGATCGGTGGCGGCGAGAGCGCGGATCCGATCACGGAAGGTCCGGGCGTTGGCGAAGAACAGCGGCGCGTCGAACCTGAAGATCACGAGTCCGGGCAGCTCCTCGGCCTCCGGGTGGAGCTGTCGGTCGTGCTGTCCGGCGAGGCCGGGAACCCGCCCGAGCGTCGTCTGGTACGGCCGCCAGGCCCGGCGGAACACGTTGAGGATCGACAGCAGCACCGCCACCACGATCCCCTCGAGCACGCCGAGCAAGGCCACGCCGAGGAAGGCGGCGATCGAAAGCAGGCATTCGACGGGCCGCTGCTTCCACAGCCGCACGGTCCCGGGTATGTCGGCGAGCGACAACGACGCGGCGATCACGACCGCGGCCAGCGTCGGGTTCGGGAGGTTCTTGAGCAGCCCCGGGACGAGCACGAGCATCAACACGATCAGCGCGGCGCCGACCACGCCGGTGAGCTGCGTCTTGGCGCCGGCCTGTTCGGCGACCGCAGTGCGCGAGCCGCTCGTGCTCACCGGGAACCCCTGGAACAACCCGGCGGCGACGTTGGCGGCGCCAATCCCGATCATCTCCCCGTTCCCATCGACCTCCTGGCCGGTGCGCGCGGCGAACGCCGACGCGGTCGAGATCGTGTCGGCCAGCGCTACGAGCACGATCCCGAACGCTCCGGCGACGAGGAGGGGAAGATCGGACACCGGGTTCGGGACGGTGAGCGGCGGGAACCCCTTGGGAAGCTCGCCCACGAGCGAGACCCCGTGGCCGGCCAGGTCGAACACCGATGCTGCGGCGATCGCGACGACGACCGCCACGAGCACGCCCGGGACTCGCGGCAGCCAGCGACCGAGCGCGAGAATCAGCGCGAGACTGACCAGCCCGATCGCGACCGCCGCCCCGACCGTCTCGCCCGACGCGACTCCATGGACGAACGCGTGCGCCTCGTTGACCAGCCCGTTCGCGTCGGTCGAGAAGCCGAACAGCTTGGGGAGCTGCCCGATCAGGATCGTCAGCGCCAGGCCGTTCATGTAGCCGAGCTGGGTCGGCTTCGAGAGCAGGTCGGCGATGAAGCCAAGCTTGGCGACCCCGGCCAGGATCATGATCGCGCCGACGATCAGAGCCATCATCGACGCGAGCGCGATCGCGCGTGCGGGGCTGCCGTCCGAGCCGACGATCGGCAGGATCGTGGCCGCGATCATCGGCCCCAGCGACGAGTCCGGACCGAGCACCAGGATCCGCGACGGCCCGCACACGGCATAGCCGATCAGGCACAGGATCGTGGTGTAAAGGCCCGTGATCGCCGGCAGGCCCGCGAGCTCGGCGTAGGCCATTCCCTGCGGGACGAGCAGCGTCGTCAGCACGATGCCGGCGACCACATCGCTGCGCAGCCACGACACCTCGTAGGTCGCGAGCGAACGGATCCCGGGAAGCGAGCGAAAGCCCATCGGCCGGCGGTGCGCGGCCTAGGAACGCCGGGCGATCAACTTGCCGATCTCCCACAGGGCGAGCAGCAGGACCGCCGAGGCCACCGCCAGCCCCAGCTGCGGCGAGGTGAGCGGCGTCGTCTTCAGCAGACGGTTGAACAGGTCCATCTGCGTGATCATCACCGCGAGCGCGAGCTCCGCCGCCGCCGTCCAGTTCATCTTGGCGTTATCGAAGGTCTGGCTGACCAGCACGGAGCCCGCGACGCTCCGGCACTCATAGGCGGAGACGATCAGCATCAGCGCGAACGCGCTCAGCCCGATCGAGGACCCGATCGCCGTGCTGTGGTAGTGCTGCTTGCCGAAGTAGATCAGGAAGTCCATGCAGATCGCCATGTACAGACCGACCAGCCCCGAGGTGATCTGTACGCCGCGGTTCACGATCGACTCCGTGCTGGGTCGGGGCCGGCGTTCCATCAGGCCCCCGGTCGCCTGGTCAAGGCCAAGCGCGATGCCGAACGGCGCGCTGACGAAGAAGTGGATGTAGAGGACCTGCGCCGGCGAGAACGGCTGACCCTCGGCGATGTTCAGGATCGTCGCGCCGAGGAACGTGAGCACGAACGCCACCAGCGAGATCAGCACGAAGCGGACGTACTTGCTCAGGTTGTCGTAGAGCTTCCGCCCCTCCGAGACCGCGCGCACGATCGTCGCGAAGTTGTCGTCGGTGAGGATCATCCGTGCCGCGTTCTTGGCCACCTCGGTGCCGCTGCCCATTGCGACGCCGATGTGCGCGGCCTTGATCGACGGCGCATCGTTGACGCCGTCGCCGGTCATCGCCACGACGTGGCCCTGCTGCTTGAGCGTCTCGACGAGCAGCACCTTGTGCTCGGGCGCGACCCGGCCGACGATTCCGATCTGGTCGATCCGCGCCAATCTCTCTGATTCGTCGAGCGCGGCGAACTCCGCGCCGAGGATTGCCTCGCCCTCGATCCCGAGCTGCGCGGCGATCGCCGCGCCCGTGATCACGTCGTCGCCGGTGACCATCCGCACCCGAATGTGCGCCGATTGGGCATCCTGTACCGCGGACTTGGACTCGGCACGCGCTGGGTCGACCATGCCCACGAGGCTCGTCATCTCGAGGCCCTCGACGTAGCTCAGGAGGTCGCCGCCGGCGTCGAACGAGCCGGCGTCGAGGTCGCGGTAGGCGGCGGCCATCACCCGCAGGCCGGCCTCGCCCATCCTGCGCATGCTCTCCTGCGCCCGACTGCGAAGGTCCGCGTCCCAGGGGATGCTCTGCCCCGCTGACAGCGCGCTCGACGCATGGCTCATGACCGCGGGCGCCGCGCCCTTCACGTAGCAGCGGACGACTTCCTTGCCCGAATCGTCGGTCGCCTTGGTGAACGCGGCCATCAGCTTGTACGTCGGGTCGAAGGGCAGCGTCGCCAGGCGCGGGTGCTGCCCCCGCGTGGCGTCGATGTCGAGGCCAGCCTTGTGCGCGAGCACCAGCAGGGCGCCCTCGGTCGGATCGCCGACCACCTTGCCGTCGACGAGCGTGGCGTCGCTGGCGACGATATAGGGCAGGATCGCGTCCTCGATCGTGTCCGATGACCCCGCGGCGTGCTGGACCTTCCCCTCGAGCTCGTAGCCCGAGCCCGAAATCGTGTACCGGTCGGTCGGGTCGAGGACCTCGACCGCCGTCATCTGGTTCATCGTCAGCGTCCCGGTCTTGTCCGAGTTGATCGCCGACGTCGAGCCGAGCGTCTCGACCGAAGCGAGATCGGTCAACACGGCCCCGTGCCGCGCGAGGTCGGCGGCCCCCACGGACATGACCACCTGCAGCACGGTCGGCATCGCCTCCGGAATCGCCGCGATCGCGAGCGCCACCGCGCTCGTGAACACGACCGTCGAGGACAGACCGCGCTGTGCGCCCAGCACGAACATGATCACCATCGTCACCCCGGCCGCCGCCGCGATCCACAGCGTCAACGTGTTGAGCTGCTTGGTCAGCGGCGTCTCCTCGCGCGTCGTCGTCGCGAGCATCCCGGCGATCTTCCCGACCTGCGTGTCAGCGCCGGTCGCGGTGACGATCATCACGCCGCTGCCGTGCGTGATCGGCGTGTGCATGAACGCCATGTCCGTCTGCTCGCCCGGCGCGAGGTCGTGGCCGTCGGGCACCTCGACGCCCTTGGAGGCGGGCACGCTCTCGCCGGTCAGGGCGGCCTCGTCTATCTGCAAGGCGCTGGCCGAGATGATCCGCCCGTCCGCCGGCACGTCGTCGCCGGCCGCCAGCAGGACGACGTCGCCGACCACCACCTCCTCGGCGGGGATCTCAGCCTCGGACCCGTCGCGGCGGACCCGCGCAGTCGCCTTGACCATTGCCTGGAGCGCGTTCATCGCGCTCTGCGCCTTCCCCTCCTGGCGGAGGCCGACGACCGCGTTGAGCACGGTGATCAGGATCAGCAGGACGCCGGTGCTCCATTCCTTGATCGCGAGCGACACGATCGCCGCGGCCACCAGGATGATCTGCATGTAGCTGCGGTACTGCTCGAGGAACCTCCGCCACCCGGGCACCGTTGCCTCGGCGGGAAGCGCGTTCGGGCCATACTGCGCCAGCATCTCGGCAGCCTTCTGACTGGAGAGCCCGATCGACGGATCGACGCCGAGCCGCGCTCGCACCTCGTCCGGGGCGACGCCGTACCAGCTGTCGGCGCGGGCGGCGCGATCGGCATCTGGTCGGGTCCCGGTGGTCATGGGTACCCCTACTCGGATGTCGCCGGGTCAGTCGGAGGCGCGACCTGCGCGTCCGTCTCGTGCCCGTTCCGGCCGTCGCTCGAGGCGGACATCGCCGCCTTCTGTTCGTGCTCGAACGGATCGCGGTGCGCGCCCTCGGGCGCCTGGGCCTCGAGCGCCTCCTTGACCTCCATGAGAACCCCGCGCTGGGCCTTGGTGACAGTCGGGAATCGGGGATCCATCTCCATGAGCGCATTCACGAGAACCGCCCCGGCGCCGATCCTGGCGAACCACTTCCGGTCGGCGGGTATCACGTACCACGGCGCCCACTCGGTGCTCGTGTGCGAGAGCATCTCCGAGAACGCCCTCTGGTAGTCGTCCCAGCGCTCGCGCTCCGTGACGTCCGCGGTCGAGAACTTCCAGTTGTGATCGGGCAGGTCCAGTCTCCGCAGGAACCGGATGCGCTGCTCCTCCTTGGAGAGGTTCAGGAACAGCTTCACGATCCGGAACCCGTTTTCGGTCAGGTACCGCTCCCAATCGTTGATCTCGCGGTAGCGCCGTTGCCAGACGTCCTTCCGCTTCGCTGCACGTGGCAGCTTCTGTCGATCGAGGATCTCCGGGTGCACCCGCACCACCAGCACTTCCTCGTAGTGGGAGCGGTTGAAGATCCCGATCTCCCCGCGGGCAGGGAGATGTCGCGCGTATCGCCACAGAAAGTCATGGTCGAGTTCCTCGGCCGACGGCTGCTTGAAGCTATGCACGGCGACACCCTGCGGGTTGACGCCGCTCATCACGTGGCGGATCGTCCCGTCCTTGCCCGCGGCGTCGAGCGCCTGCAGCACGACCAGCACCCCGCAGTTGTCCTGGGCGGCCAGCCGCGCCTGGTACTCGGTGAGCAGTTGCACGCCCGTTGCGAGGAGCGCAACACCTTCCTTCTTCTTCTTCACGCCGGCCTTGAACGACGGATCGAAATCCTTCTCGAGCCTGACCTTCGACCCGGGCTTGACCCGGAACGACTCGATGAACTCCGCCACGTTCTTCTGCCTCTTGTCAGCCATCGTCTGCTCCATTTCAGTTGTGGCGGGCAGATCCGGCGCGGATGCCATACCCGCGCGGCGGCCGCAAACCGGTAGCCGGTCGGCTACAAGCCGAGGATGCTTGCCTTCTGTTTCGCGAACTCGTCGTCGGTGAGGATTCCCTGCTCGTGCAGCTTCCCAAGCTCCCCCAGGCGCGCCGTGTCGTCCGCGGTTAGCTGGTGTCGCTCCGGCGGCGCGGGAGGCGCCGCCGCGGGCGGCGCCGCGGCCTGGGCCGATTGCTGGCCCTCGTAATAGGCCTGCTCCTGCTGCTCTTCCTGCTTGCGTTGCCTGTGCTTTCCGAACGCGTACGCCCCGCCGCCGACGGCGGCCGCGCGTAGCACCGGACGACGGCGTCTGAACAGCGGCATGGTTACGCCTGCCCTTCTTCTTCTTCGATCGCCAGCCCCATCGCGAGCATGATCTCCGGCGCGGCCGCGACGACCCTCGGCCCCCCGACCTGCGGCGCAATCGCCTTGAGCACGCCGAGGAACTCCTCCGCTGTGACTCCGTCCTCGACCGCGTTGGCGATCTGCCAGGCGTAGGACGCCGGCGGCGCGTCGAGCGCGATCAGCACGGCCAGCTTGACCAGCGCGAACGTGCGCGCATCCAATCCGCTGCCGGCGCGATTGAGTTCACGGAGGCCCATCGCCTCTTCGAGAACATCGATGTTGCCGGCGGAAAGCCCCGACAACGTCTGATGCGTCTCTGCTCCAACAACAGCCATCTCAACCTCCTTTCGTTCGAATCAAGCGGAATGCCCAGCGAGGTCTTGATCACCGTGCCGCCGTACTGCTCGAGAGCGGCGATCGCCTTGTCCGGCTCGATCCCAACGCTATGGCGGCCCCGCATCGACCGGTGGCCGCGGGCGGCCATTCACCCAGGTGAATGCGATCCGCTCAGACCGGACGCGCGCCTGCCTGCGATGGCATGACCTCTCGTCCCAGGAGCAGGCCGCGGTAGGCGAACTCGTGGTCGCGAAGTGCGGAGGCCAAGTAGTGCAGCGCGTCGCCGCGGATCGTGGCCCCGTGCATCGCATGGATCCAGTCCGGTGCGAGCGCTTGGAGCCGTTCGGAGATCGCCCGCACCGGATCCTCGTGCGCGAAGATACCCGCTCCGCGGTACAGCTCGATCATCGACATCGACAGGTTCTCGCCGGTCACCGGCGGCTGGTCGCCCGGCTGGATGTAGAGATCGGACGGAAACAGGCTCCGGGTCGATTCCTCGAACACCATCATCGAGTCCCAGTGGTGCACGTGCGGCGTCTCGAGGAACCGCAGCGTGTGCCGCCCGAGCTCGAGCCGGTCGCCGTCGACGAATCCGCTGACCCGCTCGCGTACCCCGAACCCGGCCGCGTTGAGCGCGATCGAAAGCTGGGAGCCGACGAGCTCGGCCCCGGGCGCCTCGGCCATGAAGCGATCCATCCCGCCGTTCTCGTCGCCCTCCCAATGGAGCAGCACGATGTGCGCCAGCCGGGCCGGGTCGAGCACCTCGCCAATCGCCCCGCGAACCGCCTCGTAGTGATCGTACGTTCCGGTGTGGATCAAAGTCGGCCGTTCATCGTCGATCAGGAACTGGTTGAACGTGATCATGGCCTCCGGTTCCCAGATCGAGATCCGGTAGATCCCGCCCGTGATGTGATCGATCCGCGTCTGCATTTCGAAACCTCTCCCTTCTATCTGGGCGTGGCCGTGGCCGTCAGGTCGGTGAACACGAACCCGTCGCGCTCGACGGTCTCGCCGACCTCAACGGCGATCGGCGCCGGCATGATCGGACCGGCGTAGACGAACGTGTGGAACTCGCCGTTCTCGCCGCAAGGGTCGACGCCCGCCGGCAGATCGGCGAGCAGCCGGTCGTCGAACCGTCGCCCGGCGAACGAGCGATCGAGCTTGGCCGGATCGACGCATACGAGGATCGCTTCGAAGCCGGCGGCGATGAACTCGCGCGCGAGGCTCGTCGTGTCTCGGTGCCACAGCGGAAAGCATGCTCGTTTGCCGGCGGTGGCCAGACGTTCCTCGCGGTAGCTCCGGACGTCATCGAGGAACAGGTCGCCGAACGCCACCGCGCCGACGTCGCGCAGCGGCTCGGACGTCATGGCCTGCTCCATGCGCTGCTCGTAGACCTCGTTCGTGCACATCGCCGGGATCTCGACCTCGACGAGCGGCACGCCGACGGCCTCGGCCTGCGCAGCCAGCAGAGACCGGCGCACTCCGTGCATCGAGATCCGGTCGTAGACATCCGTGACGGTCGTGATCAACGCCCGCGGCGCGACGCCGTGGTCGCGACCGAGCACCCACAACGCGAGTGCCGAGTCCTTGCCGCCGCTCCACGACAGCGCGACCGTCCTCCGCGCGGCGTCATTCATCGACCGACGCAGCGTACAGCCGAGCCTCGGCGTAGAGCCGCCCGAAATCCGCCGGCTTGAAGTGAGCATTGAGACCGCTCGGGTTTGGCAGCACCCAGGCGGGCCGGTCACCCACTGGCTCGTCCTGCAGACCGAGCTTCGCGTGCGGTCGCCCGAACGCCGCGCGGTAGGCCACGACACCGACGAACGCCACCAGCCGCGGCGCCCACGCGCGCACCGTCGCCTCGAGCTCTACGGCGCCGGCCCGCAGCTCGGGGACCGTCAGCTCGGCCGCCGCCCGCGTCGGGCGCCAGACGATGTTCACGAGGCCGACGCCGAACGACGGAAGCAGCCCGTCCTCCTCCGGAGTCAGGACCCGGGGCGTGAACCCGGCCGCGTGCAGCGCCGGCCAGAACCGGTTCCCGGGCCGGGCGAAGTGATGCCCGACCTCGGCCGAGCGCAGCGACGGGTTGATCCCGACGAACAGGACGCTGAGGCCAGGGCCGCCGATTGAGCCAAGCCGCGACACACCGCCGAGGCTATCCGCGTCACGCCCGCGCCCGCTCGAGCGCCTCGAGGCCCAGCCCTTCGGGCGCGTGGAGCGCGAGCATCTGGGAGCTCACATCCTGAGGGCGCGCCGTGGCCAGCGACACCACGATCATCGCCGCGAAGGACACGGGGACGGTGATGATCGCCGGCTGGGTCAGGAGCGCGTTCACCGCGCCGCCGGCGCTCTGGGCGCCGACGAGCGCCCCGACCAAGATCGCACCGACCGCGAGCAGGCCCCCGATGATGATGCCGGCCGCGGCGCCCTCCGACGTGAGCCGCGTCCACCAGATGCCCAACAGGAACAGGGGGCAGAACGTGCTCGCCGCGAGCGCGAACGCCCACCCGACCATGATGCTGATATCGACGGTGCGTGCCGCGAGCGCCAGCAATGCGGGGAGCGCCATGCCCAAAGCCGCCACGATGCGGAAGCGGCGTCTCCGCACGCCCATGCTCGCCCGCCGGCCCTGTCCCCACACGTCGTGGGAGATCGTCCCGGCGATCGAGATCAGCAGGCCGGAGGAGGTCGACATGAACGCCGCGAACGCTCCCGCGGCCGTCATCGCCCCGAGGATCTGCCCGCCCGTACCCGGCCAGGCGATCGCCGGAAGCGTAAGCACCACCGTGTCGGTCTGGCCCGTCACGTAGAGGCTTGGCGCCAGCGCCCGGCCGAGCGCGCCATAGACCGCCGGGAACAGGTAGAACAGTGCCAGCAGCGCAAGCACTCGTACGGTCGTCCGGCGAGCCGCCGGGCCGTCCGGGTTGGTGTAGAACCGGACGAGGATGTGCGGCAGCCCCATCGTCCCCAGGAACGTCGCGAGCAGCAACGAGTAGATGTACAGAGGAGACCCCTCGCCGCGGGAGGTAACCGGGCGAGCCCACTCGCTCCCGGTCTGAGCGGGGGTCCCGGACGGGAGCGGGATGGCTGCGCCGGGCGGCAGCGAGATCTGGCCCGACGAGAGCCTGATCTCCTCCCCGGACCGCGCGTACTCGTCGTGTCCGTCGAGCTGAAAGCGCGTCGCGGAAGGGAACCGCACGAGCTCGGGCTGGTGCAGCACGACCGTCATTCCCGATCGCGGGGCATGTGGCAGCTCGTCCCCGAACACCGCGCGGTGGTTCGGGATCCCGCCGAGGTAGATCAGCAGCACGATCGCCGGCAGCGCGATGGTTACCGTCTTCACCCAGAACTGGAACGCCTGCACGTAGCTGACTCCCCTCATCCCGCCGAGCGCCACGTACAGGCTCACGACGACCCCCACGACCACGATGCCGGCCCAGTAAGGCGCTCCCATGACCTCGCCGAACGCGATTCCCGCGCCCTTCAGCTGTGGAACGAGATAGAAGCCGTCGATCGCGAGGACGGCGACGACCGCCAGGCGCCTGAGCGACGCACTCGCCAGCCGTCCCTCGGCGAAATCGGGAAGGGTGTAGGAGCCGAATCGGCGCAGCGGCGCCGCGACGAACAGCAGCAGCGCCAGGTAGCCCGCCGCGAACCCGACGGCCTGCCACAGGGCCGCCACGCCGATCTGCATCTCGAGGCCCGCGATGCCGAGGAAGCTCGCCGCCGAGAGGTACTCGCCGGAGACCGCGGCGGCGTTCCACCACGGGGAGATCGCGCGCGATGCGACATACAGGTCCGAGGTGGTGCGCGCGAACCGCACACCCCACATTCCGATGCCCACTGTCCCGAGCGTCACCGCCGCGACGGCGATGATCGAGAGCGTCATTCCTCGTGAATGAGATCGCGGAACGACTGGTCGAGCGCGTTGGCGCGCCGCTCGTAGACCGCACCGATCACGACGAACACCGGAAACGCGGGCGCGGCGACCAACCAGGCGGCGAGTGGAACGCCGAGCAGCGCGACGTGCGCGAGCGACGGTATCAGCGCGAACAGCAGCGGCAGCGACCCGACCACGCCTCCGAAGGCAACGAGGCCGAGCAGCGACAGCTCGAATTGCGCGCGCCGCAACTGGCTGAGGTACAGCTCGCCGTGAGCTGTGTCCTCAGCGAGCTCGTCACGGGGAGTGCGTCGAGCCGATGGTGGGCTCGAGGTCACTTGCGCACTCGGCGGCGCAGCTCCGGCACGTGCCGACGCGCAACCGGTATCTCGCCGCCGTTCTCGAACCGCATGACCGCAGTGCCGTTGAGCTGGGCACGGATCTCAACCGCCCGGGTGAGGTTGACGAGGTACTGACGATGGACGCGCAGGAACCCGTGCGGGGTGAAGCGCCGCTCAACGTCGGTCAGCGAGGAGCGAAGCAGGTAGCGCCCGCTGTCCGCGTATACCCGCACGTAGTCGCCGTGCGCCTTGACGTACAGGATCGAGCTCCGCGCCAGCAGGCGCATCCCGCGCGCGCGCAAATCATGGACGGCGATGACGTCACGTGCCGGCGGCGACCCGCGCTCCCCGCCCGGTTCCCCGAGCTCCGCCAAGGGCGGCGCCGCCGCCTCAACTCGCTTGAGCGCCTCGTCGATCCGCTGGGGGGTCACCGGCTTCATCAGATAGTCGAGCGCGCGAAGCTCGAACGTCGCGACGGCCGAGGTGTCGAATGCGCTGACGAACACGAGTGCCGGCGAGTGCGGGAACGCGTTCAGCACTTTTGCCAGCTCCAGGCCGTCGAGTTCGGGCATCCGCACGTCGAGGAAGATCGCATCGTAACCACGCTCGCGCGCCTTCATGACGGCATCGTGAGCACTGGCCGCGGTCTCCACCTCACCGACCCGGTGATTCGCCCGCAGCAGTCGAGCCAGATCCTCGAGTTGCGGCACCTCGTCATCAACCGCGAGGACGCTCAGCGACGCGTCGCTCACGCCGTTCGAACTCCCACCCGGAACTTGGGGACGGCCAGGACCACAGTGGTCCCGCGGTCCGGCTCGGTCTCGATCGCGAGTCCATAGTCCTCGCCGAACGTGGCGCGCAGGCGCCGATCGACGTTGTGTAGACCGGTACCGTCCGCCTCTCCGCTGAGGGCGATCGCCACCTCCGAGGGACTCATCCCGATGCCGTCGTCCCGTACGCGCACCTCAACGTCCACATCGCGATCAAACCCGACGATCTCGATCGTTCGCTGCCCGGACCGCGCCTCCACGCCATGCTTCACCGCGTTCTCCACGAGCGGCTGCAGCGACAAGACAGGAACCACCGTCTGCAGGACGTCCGGGTCGACCTGAACGCGAACCGTCAGGCGATCGCGAAAACGAGCCTGCTCCAAGCGCAGGTACTTCTCCACGTAATGTAACTCCTCGGCAAGCGTGACGTAGGTGCGTTCGCGCTTGAACGAGTACCGCGTGAACTCCGCGAACTCGGCGAGTAACTCTCGGGCCTGCTCTGGGCTCGAGTGGATATAACTCGCGATCGCGGCGAGTGAGTTGTAAACGAAGTGCGGCGAAATTCGCGCCCGCAGCGCATGAAGCTCCGCACGTGTCAAGCGCTCTTCCTGGTCGGCCACCACTGACAGCTCCACCTGAGCCGAGACGAGTGCGGCGGCCTCCCCGACCACGCGGGCATCGTCGGGACGCAGCCGATAATCCCGGTCATAGAGCGCGATCAGTGCCCCGACGCTCACGTCCTGAATGACCAGGGGGGCGACCACGGCGGCTCCGTTCGAGCCGGAAACCCTCACGGCGTTGGTTCGCGGCTGCACGTGTACTCGGCCGTCCATCACTTGGGCGGAGAGGTCGCGGAGATCAGACGGCGACGCCTCAAATCCACTGATCCCGTCGAGCGCCAGAACCCTGTCGCCGTCGGTTATCGCCACCGCCGTCGCCTGCGTCAGCGCGCGGAGGTGGGGCGCGGCGGCCTTGGCGCTGGTCTCGTCGAGGCCGCGACGGAGATGAGGGAGGGTCGCTATCGCATGATGCAGAGCGCTCCGCATGGCCTCGCGCTCGGGGCTGAGAACGCGTCGCGGCGACGACGTGAGCCGCCACGCGCCGAGACCGGATCCAGCAATGGCGACGAACAGCAGCAACCCGAGCGCCGCTTCCATCAGTCTCATCTCCCTCGGTCGGCGGTCCTCCCTCTGGGAAGCATATTACCGGCGCGATCAGACCGCCCCAGCGGCTCTCGACCCGCCGTTCGTCGCGCAATTTCCGCCGCTCGTCGTGAGCTTTTGGCTCTACCGGTAAAGGCCGTCCGGCTCCTCGCTCGGACTCAGACGCACGCCCGCGCCATGCCGAGGCAGGCGCGGGCGTGCGATCGCGGCCGACGGACCCTAGGGCCTGAGATTCAGCAGCAGCGACAGCGGAATCGCATTCGCCATCGCCTGATAGCCGGCATCGTTCGGATGCAGGTGGTCGCCGCTGTCGAACGCTGGGTTGATCATCAGTGGGTTACTCGGGTCCCGCACCACCTTGTCGAAGTCGATCACGCCGTCGAACGCTCCGCTCGTGCGGATCCACGTGTTGACCGCCTCGCGCTTGTCCTCCCCGGGCCCGGTGTAGTAGCCGGCACCCTGGAACGGCGTGAGCGTCGCTCCGAAGATCTTCAGCCCTGCGGCGTGAGCCTGCGCGATGATCTGCTCATAGCCCGCGATCACCTGAGCCGCGGACACGTCAGGGAGCGGGTTGGTGACCGGGCTGGGGGGCGTGGCGCTGAAGCCGAAGTCGTTGATCCCCATCAGCAGGATGACCTCCCTGGCGCCGGCACGCTCGAGCACGTCGCGACCGAAACGGGCCAGGGCGTTCTCCCCGCAGCACACGTCGGAGTTCAGGACACGGTCGCCGCTGATCCCCTCATCCGCCACCGCCAGCGTGACGCCCCTGCGCTCATCCAGCCGTCGCGCCAGATCGTTGGGCCAACGTGCGTTTGCGTTGGCGGTCGAGTTGATTCCGTCGGTGATCGAGTCACCGAACGTGACCAGCGTGCCTAGGTCGTCCGGGGTCCGGACGACGTCCACGGCGTCGATGAAGTACCAGGATTGAGTCTGCGTGGTGAACGCGGTCGGCGACCGGTCCAGAGCGTGATTCCCAGAAGCCACGTAGTTGACCTGCTGCCCGAGCGCGTGCTGGGTGGCAGGACCCGTCGGGTCCGATAGATACACGCTGACCGCGATGTCCTGGAGCGCGGGGACGTTCAGGCGGACAGGGTCACTCAGGGCTTCTCCACCCGGCGGGATCTGCAGGGACGACTGGCCGGCGAACGACAGAGGTACCTCTCTGCCCGTCGACGCGGTCGTTCCCGACCCCGCCAGCGCGATCGCGGCCTGGCCGATGTCCAGCCGTGTGCTGCCGAAGGTGTTGGTGAACCGCACGCGCACGACATCTCCGCCGACGCTCGTGAACACGATGTTCCGAACCGTCTGGTCGTCGAATCCAGTCTCCGACAGGGTCCCCGGAACCGCAACCTGAGGACTCGCCGCCCAGCTCGTGACCCACGCACTGGCCTCTCGGTTCCCTCCCTGGACGTCGTGCTGTCGCTGCTGCGACCCGGACGCCAAGCCAAGCGGTATCAGGGTCCCAGCCGCGAGCAGGGCTCCCGCGACCACCAGCCACCCGACAGGTCGAAGTGCCACACGTATCGACCGCATGTTTCTCCTCCGTTCCCTATCTCCCCGCGCGAACCGCGGCTCGCGTCACCGTACCTCGCCCCAAGGTGGACGGCTCGGGATATGCGACGGGCGGCAGAATCCTCGCGACGAGCGGGGAGGTCATCGCGGGGACCGACCGACGCCGTGCTCCGTCATACTCTCGAACACATGCGTATGGAGCGTTTCATATCGCGTGGTGGCTTACCCGCAGGACAAGGTGGAGGGGTAGGAAAGCCGCTTCAGAGCGAGAGCTTCTGGCCGAGTTTCTTCGCCCGGATCGTCGGGCGCCTCCAGTGGGATGCCGACGCGATCGACCTGACCCGGGACGCCCACGCGTGGACCGAACTCCCCGACGAGCGCCGGCGCCGACTGACCACGCTCCTCGCCGGCTTCTGCGTGGCCGAGGAGGCCGTCTCAGAGCAGCTCGCACCGTTCATCACCTCGGCCGAGAACACCACGCTGCACTCCGACGAGACGCTGGTGGCGTGGGTCCTGTTTCTCCAGCGCCGCGACGAGGCGCGCCACGCGCAGCTGATGGACCGGATCGCCGCCGAGGTGCTCGGGTTCCCGGGAGCAACGCCCGAGGAGCGGCGTGGAGCGGCCAGAGAGCACGTCCCCGGTCCCGTGCTCGAGTTGTTCGAGGAGCAGCTGCCGGCGGTAGCCTCCGAGCTCGCGACCGGGCAGGCCGGGCTGGCACAGGGCCTCAGCCTCTACCACATGGTGCTCGAGGGGATCGTGTTCGCGGCCGGACAGCGCGCGCTGCTCGACGATATGGACGACGACGCTCTGCCTGGGGTGCGCGAGGGCATCGGGCGAATCGAGCTCGACGAGCGCTGGCACATCGGCTTCGGGCTGCGACTGCTGATCGAGACCCGCCCGTCCCCGGAGCTCATCGAAGACTTGCTGGCTAAGGCCGACGACGCATCGTCGGCGTGGGGAGACGCCGTGCCCGAGTCCACGCGCGAGTACGTGACGCGCATGTGCCGCCGGCGGCTGGCTTCCGCCGGCCTGCTCCGGTCCCAGGCCGCGGCTTAGGCCCGGGTAGCAGGACGCCGCCGGCGGCGTCCGGCGTCAGTCGCCGCCCGGGAGGTTGATGCCCACCACCAAGAAGACCGCCATCGCGACGAACGCGATCCCGGTCAACACGTCTGTGCGGATGCGGGGTATGAAGTGGGCCGCTGTGCGGCCGATCTGATGCCCGGCGACCGACATCAAGAACGTGATGAACCCGAACAGCGGGGGGGCGAGCCAGGGAGAGAAGCCCGCGATGCCAAGGGCCGCGCCGGCGGCCACGTTATCGACGCTCAACGGGAGGGGCAGCCCGCGCGTCGCGAAGCGCAGGTCGGGGTCGGCATGCTCGGGTGACATCAAAGCCTTGACCAGGACGAACAGGCCATAGGCACCGAGGCCGATCGCGGCGATGATGTCGGCGGTGGAGCTGATCTTGTCGCTCAGGAAGTGGCCGACAAGGATCCCGATCAGCGGCGCGACGCCATCCCACAGGCCGAAGATCGCGGATGTCTTGATCGACCGCATCAGGGTCGGCTTGAGCCCCCCCAGCACGATCGAGGTACGGAAGTTGTCGAGGCTCAGCGTGAACCCGAGCGAGAGAAGCGCCCACATACTTCTTCCTAAGCTCGTCGAGGCCTACGATCTGTCACGACGCGGGCGCCGTGACAGATCGCAAATGGCTTCAGTTGCTTTGCTCTACTCCGGTATCGCGAACGCGAACAGCGCGGAACCACCGGTCTGCCCGAGCGCGCCGGGGTAGAACCCCTCGGTCCAGGCCCCGTACCCGACCGGTACGGCGACGTACTGCCGTCCGTCGACGGTGTAGGTGCTGGGGCTCGAGTGGTGGCCGCTTCCGCACTGGAACTCCAGAAGCAGCTCTCCGCTGCTGGCGTTGAACGCCCTGAACTCGCCCGACGGCGAGCCGGCGAATACGAGGTCGCCGCCCGTGGCCAGACACGACGAGGTCTGCGGGTGCTCGTTGCGGAAGCGCCAGGCCTCCTTGCCGGTCTTCGGATCGAACGCGCTGATCGACCCCGCCACGTCGTCGGCGTCCACTGCGACGCCGGCTCCCCAGTACGGGATGCTCTCCTTGAACTCGCGGCGGCGCCGCGTGGCAGTCGCGCCGACGTCCTGCACCGGGACGTAGAACAGCTCGGTCTTCGGGCTGTAGGCGGCGTGCGTCCACTCCTTCGCGCCCGCCGGACCGGGCCAGAAGTGGACCGGCACCCCTTCCTCGTCCGGGAACACCTTCGCGGTCACCTTGCCGTCGGCGGTGATCTCACCCCAGGTGATGCGGTCGACGAACGGCGCCACGCGGACCAGCGAGCAGTCCGTGCGGTCCAGCACGAAGAAGTACCCGTTCTTGTCGAAGTGGCCGAGCAGCTTCTGGCCATCGATGTCGATCAGGATGTTCTCCATGGTCGAGTCGTAGTCCCACACGTCGTGTGGCGTGTACTGGTAGTGGTGCTGGATCTTGCCGCTGTCGGGGTTGACCGCCACGACGCAGTTCGTGTAGAGGTTGTCGCCCTCGCGTACTCCCCCGTCGAAGTCGGGGCACGGGTTGCCGGTGTTGAAGTACAGGAGGTTGAGCTCGGGGTCGAACGTTGGCGTCGTCCAGCAGTTCGCGCCGCCACGCGCCCAGGCCTCGCCGTCGGACGGCCAGGTCTCGGACCCGGGCTCGCCGGGGGCCGGAACCATGTAGCACCGCCAGACGCGCTCGCCGGTCTCGAGTTTGAAGGCGTCGGCATGACCGCGCACCCCGAACTCGCCGCCGGAGCTCCCGACGATGACCATGTCCTTGACGATCAGAGGAGCGACCGTGGCGCTCTCGCCAGCCCGCACATCGCCGTATGTCACATCCCAGACCTTCTTGCCGGTCTCGGCGTCGAGCGCGATGATGTGGGCGTTCAGGGTGGCCATGAACACCAGCCCCTGGGCTACGGCGCACCCACGGTTGACGTTCCCACAGCACAGCGAAACGTCGTACGGGGAGGCGTGCTTGTAGCGCCACAACTCCCGCCCGTTCTTCGCGTCAACCGCCCACAGCCAGCCATCCCAGCCGGTGACGTACATGATGCCGTCGACGACCAGCGGAGACGCCTCGAACGAGTACGTCGACGCGCCCGAGTGCATGCCCTGGGAGCCGCACTGGAATACCCATTCGGGCTTGAGGTCCTTGACATTTGAGGTGTTGATCTGGTCGAGCGGGCTGTAGCGCTGCCCATCGTAGGCGCCGTAGTAGGTGAGCCAATTGTGCGACTCCGCATCGCGACCCTTGAGGATCCGGTCGTAGTTGACGCCCTTGGTCACCGGCGGGGCAGAACCGGCCACATTGCTCAGAGTCTTGAAGTCAATGGCCGCGCCTGCGTCGGAATACTCAGTGGTTGCCATTCCGCTGCTCCTTTCTACGGTCGGGGCTGGGGTGGACGGTCGAGCTTGGCTTCGTCGGGGACCTCGCCGCCGACCACGATCGTGCCGGTCAGGCCGCGGCCCTCGTCGTTTCCGGTCCGGGACCCGTACCAGTAGTAGCCCGGGCCGTCGAGCTCGAGCGTCGCGGTTCCCTTGGAGAAGTTCACCAACCAGATGAACTTGCTGTCGCCGTTGCTCGGCAGGACCGCGCAGTGCGAGTTGTTGTCATCGTTGATGATCTCGAGCTCGAGCACCCCTCCGTGCGGCATGACGAGGACCCTGGGCTCGAACACCAACTCGTCCAATGGGATCCGGATCGTGGCGTGCATCTTGCCGTCGGATCCCTCCTCTGCGACGCCGACGGTTCCGCGGCCGAGCACCCGACCCAGCGTCACCCCATTCTGCTTTTCCAACCCCTCGAGAACGGCCTTATCCACAGTGGCGCTCACGGGCTCTCTCTCCTTCCATCGAAAAAATGGACGAAAAAAACCTAACACCGGCAACGCCCGGTTACAAGCACCAAATTCAGGTGGAAAACATCCTGATCCAACGAGCGAGTTGACACCTGCCGAGGCGGACAGTGATCACCTGACCACCTGGGCAGGTTGCACCTATCTATATGGACGTCGACGCACCGAGATCGGGCGACCATGATCTATCCGGTCAGGTGACCTGACCGAATGTGCTCACCGGCCGAATCTGCTCAGCCCAGCGAGATCGACTCCGCGCCGGCCACACGTAGATGGTCGAGCACGGTGCCGCCGGCCTCGCCCAGTCTCAGCACCTCGGCCAGCGCGGCGTGCCGGCCGCCCGCCAGCGCGTCGGCCAGCAGCGCGCCACCGTGCGCGGCCACGCTCGCCTGGCCGGGGGCGAGCGCGATCACCGGCGCGACGTCGCGCAGCGCAGCGCCGAGCGCGGCGATCAGCGCGGGGAGGCGAGCCAGGCGACCGGACACCACGATCTCGTGCGGCGCCGGAACGCTGACGGTCAGGCCCCGGACCGACTTGGTCGCGGCCTCGAGCAGCGCCATCCAGCCCTCGGCGTGGGCCGGCGAGGACCAGAGCGCCGCCAGGTCGGTGATCCGCAGATCCCCAGCCGGATCGAGCGCCCCGCCGCTGTACAGCGTGTCCTTGCGCAGCGCGGGCCCCAGTAGGTAAGCGAGCTCGCCGTCGAGCGCCCCGGCGGCGCGCACCCCGAGTGGTCCCGATGACCCCCCAACACCGTCGACGATCTGCCCACCGGCGATGGCCAGCGCTGCGGTGAACGCGCCCCCGAGCTCGAGCAGCACCATCGCTGTCTCCTCCAGCGCGATCGCCCGCCGGTTGGACTGGTCGAAGATCGCGTACGCCGCCGCGCACACCTTGTCAGCGGTCCCGATGTCGATCCGGTTGTACTTGCGGTGCCGCGGAACCGATGGGAGGTGGATCGCCCCGGGGCCGAACACCACCGGCAGGCCGCTGCCCGCCAGCGCGCGCAGCAGCGACCGAACGCCGCCGACCCCGGCGTCGGCGTGCGCCTCGTCGGGCCGGACGAGAACCATCTCGGCCAGCTCGCGCTCCCCGACGTCGGCGGCCGCGATCAGCGGCAGCCCGTAGCCGCTCGGACCGTAGACGAGGTCGTATGGCCCGTGGCGAATGAGCGCTTCGAGCAGCGGCCCGCTGTCCTTGCTCAGCGACCCCGTCGCGAACACCTGCTCGACGACGGGCTCGCCGTCGTGCAGCACGCACAGGTCGAACGAGACCGTTCCCGGGTCGACACCGGCTACGCGAGGCCGGGGCATATCATTCGGGAATGAGCTCAACGAAGGACAAGCCGCGCACCTACAGCGAGGACGAGATCCCCGCCAAGTTCTCCGAGTACGGCCTCGACAGCTGGTACTACGAGGACAAATGGATCCGTCGCAAGTACAACACCGACGGCTGGCCGACGACGCTGATGGCGGTCAATGCCGTGGGGTACCTGTGTGAGGCCGCCGGCCATCACGCCGACCTGAACGTCACCTGGGGCAAGCTCTGGGTGAAGCTGGCCACGCACTCGGCAGGCGGGATCACCGACAAGGACTTCACCCTGGCACGGAAGATCGAGGACACGATCCTGTGGCGGCCTGAGGCCGACGGCCCGCTCGACGGGCCGATGGGCAAGTTCGTGTTCTCGAAGTAACGCCTGCGCGCCACCGCCTCATAGCGCGTCCACGGCGACGTCGTAGACGCCGGTCAGATCGAGGACCGTGCCCTTGGTTTCGAACATCTGCTGCACGCAGCGCTTCTGCAGCTTCATCTTCGGGCCGCCGACCGCGAGCGCACCGAGCTTCTTGACCCCGTCTTGCACCTCCAGGCTGTCTCCCCGGTCGACGCCCTCGACCCCGACGGGCTCGGCCGCCGAATAGTCGACCACGACCTCGACGCCGTCGACCTGCGCCCATCCGCTGCGGCGAAGGACCTGCGTACCCGCGGGGCCCGCCGCGAACACGGCCACGTGGCCGCCCAGGCCGTCGTCGAGCTCGTCGCTGGACCCCGGCTCGACGACCTCGAAGCCAGCCTCCTGCGCCACCGGGACGCCCGACGCACGGCGATAGGAGCCCTTCATCACATCGGGCGGAAACGTGAACATCGTCACCTCGGCGCCCTCTCGCCGCAGCAGCTCCGCCGTGCGTAGTCCGACGGGCCCAACCCCGATCACCGCCGCCCGCTTCCCCTCGAGTGTCACCGCGCCGCGTACCTTGGCCACCGCCGCGGCGGCCGTCGTGTTCGACCCGTCCGAGTCGAGCATGATCGACGGGCTGAACGGCTCGAAGAACAGCTTCTGCGCCGCCTCGAACACGGCCTCGCCGTCGCGCACCTTCGACCCGCCGACCCAGAACGCGGTGTTGGCCAGGCCATCGGGTCCCCGCGGGAAGATCGCGCCCTGGACGACGCCGTCGAGGTTGTCCGGGGTGACGCCGCCGAACCCAAGCACGACATCGACGCCGGCGTCGTAGGCGGCGATCGCGTCGAACGGGCTCGGGTGCGGATCGGTGTCGAGCTGGATCAGGATCTTCTTCATGTCGGGTCCTCCCGTCTGGGTTCGGGAAAGCTGAGAAGGCCCCAATCGAGGGGCCCCTCCTGGCGATAGCTCTTGCGCAGCCCTCGCGCGATCGTTGCCTTCATCAGCTCCTTGCCAAGGTAGAAGGCATGCGATGGCTCGGTCACACCGAGCTGGTCGAACACCGCGAACAGATTGGCGCCGCGCACGAACCGCTCGCCGTTGAATGCGTACAGCCAGTCGGCGTCGGCGAACAGCCGGTAGTTCGAGTCGGAGATCTGCGCCTGCATCGAGCGCAGCTCCTCCTCGGAGGGTGCCCGCATCGACTCGTCGCGGCTCGTGACCAGTCCGGAGTCGATGTGCTTCGGCGGCCGTGCCTGGCGCTGGGCGAGGTGCATGATCTGGGCGGCGAGCACCGTCTCGCGCACCGCCCCGCGCGCCCACCCGATCACCTCCGTCGTCAGCACCGCGCCGATGCCGACCTCCTGGCAGAAGCCGATCAGCAGCGCGGTGACCCCGGTCGAGTCGGCCTCGGTCAGCTCGGTCAGGTTGCCGATCCCCATCAGCACGTCGGCCTCGGGGTGGCGCCGGCGCACCTCGACGTAGCGCGCCAGCGACGCGGCGAAACCGGAGTTGATCGGGGCCAGGATCGAGTCGAGCAGGTATGGGCGGCCGAGCTCCTCCATGCGGCTCGCGATCCGGCCAAGCCCGTCCAGGTCGTCCGGATCGTCGGTGATCAGGACCGGCGTTGCGCGCAAGCTCTCGGCCAGGTCGATCGTGTCCGGGGTCAGGCTCAGCACGTAGTCGATGCCGGCGGCGTCTGCCATCCGGATGTGCTCGGGGTCGAGCGAGTCGATGCTGAGAGACAGCCCGCGCTCGCGGAGCGCCGCGATCGTCGGGGGGCCCTCGGTCAACCATGAGCGATCCAGCGACAGGCCCAGGTCGATCACATCGGCTCCGTCGGCGCGGTAGGCCTCCGCTCGGTCAATCACCTGCTCGCGGGCCAGCGACTGCACATCGTTGATCTCCGCGAACACACGGATGTCACGCGCTCCGAGCTCCGCCCGGATCGCCTCGCGTCCGTACCACTCCGGCAGCGCGCGGACGTCGGCCGGGCCCTTGCGCACTGGGAGGCCAGTCGCTTCCTGCAACGCGTCGACGTCGCCCTCGCACAGGCCCGGAATCACGATGTTGTCGACCCCAGGCGGCACCGTCAGCCGGCGGGCGATCCAGCGCGTGGTCATCAGTGCCGCGACGCTGATGTTCATCACGGTTACCTGATGGTCGATGCCGAGGTCGGCCAGCACCCCGCGCAGCGCCGGCTCGGCTAGGCGGCCCGTGAGGAAAAGCGTCTCACCCAACAGTGCCGCCGTTGACGTTGACCGCCTGCCCGGTGACGAAGGCGCTGGCCGGCGACGCCAGCCAGACCGCGGCACCCGCGATGTCCTCGGGCCGGCCCCAGCGACCGAGCGGTGTGGCCGCCGCGACCTTCGCGTAGAAGGCGCGGTCGACGCCCGCGCCGTACGCCGTCTCGACCCACCCCGGGCACAGCACGTTGACGCGGACGTCCGGGGCGACCGAGCGCGCGAACGACTTCGAGAAGCCGAGCACCCCGCCCTTGACCGCGGCGAACAGCTCTGGGTTGTCACCCGCCATCCCGTCGATCGTGGCGTGATCCCAGCCGATGTTGAGGATGCAACCGCCGGGTCGCATCCGGGTGGCCACCAGCCGCGAGCAGCGAATCGTCGCCTTCAGGTCGACGTCGAGCAGCAGCTCGAGCTTGCGCTCGTCAGGCCAGGATCTCGCCTCGCCCGTGAGCACGTCGGCACCGGCGTTGTTGACCCAGACGTCGACGTGCTCGAGCGCGCCGAACGCATCGCGGACGATCGCAGTGCAGCCTTCGAGCGTGCTCAGGTCGGCCTGCAGCACGGGATGACCTGGGCCGAGCTCACCGGCGAGCGCCTGCGCGGCCTCAGACGAGCGGCAGAAGCCGATCCCGACTCTGGCGCCGGCGGCCGCGAACGCGACTGCGATTGCCCTCCCGATCCCGGAGCTCGCTCCGGTGACGACGGTGCGCAGACCGGCGAGCGGCAGCTCTCCGGTCTGCGCGGTCAACTGCGCCCTCCTTCGCTAATCCTCGGCGCCGCCCGCGAACGGATGACGGGCGGCCGGCGTGTCGGCGAGCACCTTGTCGGTGCTCGGCTCACCGCCGATGGCGCGGGCGATCGAGCTCTTCACGGCCTCGTAGTTCCAGTCGTAGATCTTCTTGTCGTCCTTGGCCTCCCAGTGGATGAAGACGCTGACGATGAGGCAAAGGTCGTCGACCTGGTCCTTGGGGATGACGCCCTCGGCGACCGAGTCCACCACGGCGCGGGCGACCGCGGCCTGAGCGGGACCGAACAGCTGCACGGCCTGCGTCGCGCCTTTGATCGTCACCTTGTTGCTGAGCACCGTGTCGGGCTTGGCCGGCAGGTTGGGGGTGACGACGGCGAGCAAGTTGGTGTGACCTTCGGACTCGTTGACGAAGGCATGCGCGAATGCTTCACCGACCGGTCCGCTCTTTGACCCGATGAGCAGGTCGATGTGGGCGACCTCGTTACCTTCGCCGACGAGAGCCTCGCCGGTTGCCAGGGTGATGGCCATGACGTGAGTGTCCTCTCTCCTATCGTATGGTGACCGTAGTGGACGCAACCCTAGCTCACTCCAGACTGAGCCGGGACCTACTCGCACATTACGTCCAACTGGCCTGCCTGCTCGAGGTGGCCGCCCCGAAGCCGGGCAACATCACCCCGGCCCACGACTTCGCTGACACGACGTACACCGACATGGTGCGCTCGGCGCTCGCGCTCGGACCCGTGTTCGCGCGCCGGCGGGCCCGCCGGCGGAGCGTCGGAGAGCTGATCGCGGACGGCGTGCGCGCGACCGCCCGCGTCACCGACGCCAACACCAACCTCGGGATCGTGCTGCTGTTCGCGCCGCTGGTCCGCGCCGAGGCGACCCGGCGAGCCGGTGAGCGGCTCCGGCCGGCGACCGACCGGGTCCTCGCGGAGCTCGGCGTCGACGACGCCGACGCGACGTTCGCGGCAATCGTCGAGGCCCACCCCGGCGGCCTCGGCGACGCGGCCGAGCACGACGTCAGAGCTCCGGCGCGCGTCTCGCTGCGCGAGGCGATGTCGGCGGCCGCGCACCGCGACAGCGTCGCCTCGGAGTACGTGAGTGGTTACGCGATCGCGTTCGACACCGGCCTGCCGCTGCTGTCGCACGCACTCGGCGCCCGCGCGCCGACGCTCGACGCGATCGTGTCACTGCACCTCGGGCTGCTCGCCTCCCACCCGGACACCCTGATCGGGCGCAAGGCCGGCGACGCCGCGGCCCAGGCCGTCAGCGCCGCGGCACGCGAAGTGCGCGACGGGGCTCGCACGCTCGAGGAATTCGACGCCTCGCTGCGCGGACCCGACCACACGCTGAACCCGGGTACGACCGCGGACCTCGTGGCGGCCACGCTGCTGGTCGCGTTGCTCACGGGAGTGACGCTCCGGTGAGGGTGCTGGTGGTCGCCGTCAGCGCGCGCATGCTGGCCGAGCTCGCGGTCGCCGACGGCTATCAGGTGACCGCGCTCGATCGCTTCGGCGACGTCGACCTCCGCGCGGTGGCGCCGGGGGCGTCCGCGCCGAGCAACGATGCTCTGACCGCGCTCGCCACTCATGTTTCCGCGGACGCCGTCGTGTATGGCGCCGGGTTCGAGAACCGCCCCGATCTGGTGTCGCGGCTCGCCGACGGGCTTGAGCTGCTCGGAACCCCGCCGGAGCTGCTCGCCCCCGTTCGCGAACCACGGGCCGTGGCGGCGGCGGCCCGGGCGGCCGGGGCGCGCGCTCCGGAGACCCGCTCGGCCGACGAGCTCCCGGAGGCGCCGGGCCGGTGGCTACGGAAGCCCCGGCATGGCGGCGGCGGCCGGGGTGTGCGCCGGTGGACCGGCGGACGCCTCAGCTCCGCCGAGATCCTCCAGCGCCGCGTCCACGGACTGTCGTGCTCGGCCGTGGCGATCGGCGACGGCCGCCGTGCCGTCGTGCTCGGCCTGACCGAGCAACTGCATCGCCCACGAAGCTTTCAATGGATGGGGAACGTGGCGCCACCGCGCCTGCCCCCACCCGAACTGGCCGCGCTCGACGGCCAGCTCCGCGCGGTCTGCGACGAGGTGGCGGCGCGCTTCGGCGTCCGCGGAGCGTTCGGCGTCGACGCGATCTGGGACGGCCGCCACGCGTGGGTGCTCGAGGTCAACCCGCGACCGCCGGGCGGACTCGAGCTGTTCGGACCGGGCACGTTCGAAGCGCACGTGCGCGGCGCACGCGGCGTGGGCCTCCCAACCCCCGGCATCCCCCCAACTATCAGGTGTGCGAAGGTGAAGCTCGTGCTGTTCGCAGCCCGCGACGTCCGCGCCCCCGAGCCCGGCTGGTGGCCGGCGGGACTCGTGCGCGACATACCGCAGGCCGGCGAGACGATCAGGGCAGGCGCCCCGGCGTGCACGCTGCTGTCGGCCACCGCCGGGCCGGCGGAGCTGGCCGCGCTCGGGGCCCGCCTGCTGGACGCGCTGCCACAGGCGGTGCCGGCGCATGGCTGAGCTTGGGCCGATCACGTGCGCGGGCTGTGGCCTCCTGTGCGACGACGTGGTGTTCGATCCAACCGACAGCGCAATCCGCCTGCGGCCGCGCTGCGACCTCGGCGCCGAGTGGTTCTCCCAGCGCGTCCACGGCCAGGCGAACGCTCCGGCCGCCACGATCCGCGGTCAGGCGGTCGATGTCGAGGCGGCACTCGCCCGCGCCGGAGACTTGTTGCGCGGAGCGCGGCGGCCGCTGATACATGGGTTCGACGGAGCGACCGTGGAGGACGCGCGCGCCGCGGTGGCGCTCGCCGACCGGCTCGGAGCTCTGGTGCTTAGCGGGCACGGGACGGACACCTGGCCAGGCGCCCCAGCCGTACCGCTGCGCGGCGCATCGACCGCCACAATCGGCGAGATCCGCGACCGCTCGCGCGTGGTCGTGATCTGGCGCGAGGACCCGGAGACCAGCCATCCGCGTCTGCTCGAGCGGCTGGGCTTGGCCGGCGGTGCTTCGGATCGTACGTTGGTGGTCGTCGACGACCGCGACACCGCGACCGCGCGGCGGGCCGACGGGCGCCTGCGCTGGGCACGCGATCACGACCTCGACGCGCTCACCAGTCTGCACGTGTTGCAGAAGGGGCTGGCATTGCGGCCGGGCGAGCTCGCCGCCGAGCTGGGCGGGCTGATCGAGCGGCTCGGTGCCGTTCCGCACGCGGCGTTCGTGTACGGACGTGGCCTGACTGGCGGCGCCGGCGGCCAGCGGCGCGCGCTCGCCCTCCATGAGCTGGTCCGGGCGCTGTGCCACGGGCGCCACGTGGTCACGCTCGAGTTGCCGGTTGCCGCCGGGACGAGGAGTGCCGATGACGCGCTCTCGTGGCAGACCGGGTACGCCGGGGCGGTCGATCTCGCCAGCGGTCACCCGGAGCTCGTGACCGCGACGCGGCCGGTGGCCGCCGGCGAGGCGGTGGATGTGTCGCTGCGGATCGAAGCCGCGCCGGCGGAGCTACCCGACGGCGTGACGGAGATAGCGCTCGGCAGCCTGCCGGCCGATCCCGGCGTTGAGGTGTCGATCCGCACCGCGCCCGCCGGCGTCGCTGCCGCCGGGACCGCCCACCGTCTCGACGGCGTCCCGCTCGCGCTGCAGGTCCCGCTCCCCGGCGAGGCGCCGACGGCTGCGGCCCTGCTCGCGCGTCTGCTCGACGAGGTCGGGCGATGACCGCGATCCGGATCGCCGGCGGGAAGGTTCACGATCCCGCCAATGGCGTGGACGGCGAGGTCCGCGACGTGTGCCTGGACGACCGGAAGGTGGTCGCCGACGTCGGTCCCGACGCCCGCCGGATCGACGCCCGCGGGATGGTGGTGATGCCGGGCGGGGTCGACATCCACGCCCACATCGCGGGCCCGAAGCTCACGGCGGCGCGGAAGCTGTCCCCCGACGACCGCCGCGACGATCCGCTCGATCGGACCGACGTCTTGCGCTCGGGCACCGGCGGTCTGGTCCCGTCGACGTTCGCCACCGGCTACCGCTATTCGCTGCTCGGCTACACCACGGTTGTCGAGGCGGCCGCCCCGCCGCTGGCCGCGCGCCATGTCCTCTCCGAGCTGCGCGATACGCCGATGATCGACAAGGCGTTCCTGCTCCTGATGGGCAACAACCAGGTGCTGTTCGAGCTGATTCGCGAGTCCGGCGGGGGCGTCTCGGCTGCGCTCAAGGACGCCGTGGCCTGGTGGCTCGACGCGACCGGAGGCTACGGCGTCAAGCTCGTCAACCCCGGCGGCGTCGAGCTCTACAAGCAGTCGGGCGGCCACATCGATTCGCTCGACGACGAGGTCGCGGGGTTCGGCGTGACCCCGCGCCAGGTGCTCCAGGCGATCGGCGGCGCGGTCGACGAGCTCGGGTTGCCGCACCCGGTCCACGTTCACGCCAACAACCTCGGCGTCCCGGGCAACGCGGACACCACGCTCGAGACGATGCGCACGCTGTCCGGACGCCAGGCGCACTTCGCCCACGTCCAGTTCCACAGCTACGGCGGCAAGCCCGGCGGCCTGCCGCGCTCCCGTGCCCCGGAACTGCTCGAGCATCTGAGCAACCATCCCGAGTTCACCGTCGACGTCGGCCAGGTGATGTTCGGGCCGGCGATGACGATGACCGCAGACGCGCACGTCTCCGAGGTGCTCCGCGACCTCGACGGGGGCAAGTGGATCAGCCACGACACCGAGGTGGAGACCGGGTGCGGGATCGTGCCCTACACCTACCGCGCCGGCAACTACGTACATGCCCTCCAGTGGGGGATCGGGCTCGAGCTGTTCCTGCTGGGCGCGGATCCCTGGCAGGTGATGCTGTCGACCGACCATCCGAACGGCGGCTCGTTCCTCTCCTATCCGAAGCTGATCCGCCTGCTGATGGATCGCGCGTTCCGGGAGGACCAGATGCGCCGCGCCAATCAGAAGGCGATCCGGCGCACCGCCCTGCTCGACGGCCTCGAGCGCGAGTACACGTTGAACGAGGTCGCGATCATCACGCGAGCCGCTCCCGCGCGGCGGCTCGGCCTGCGCGACAAGGGCCATCTCGGGATCGGCGCCGACGCCGACGTGACCATCTACCACGATCGCGCCGACCGCGAGGAGATGTTCGCCACACCGCGCTACGTGATCAAGGGCGGCGAACTGGCCGTCGAGGACGGTGACCTGCGCCTCGCCGGCGACGGGACGCTGCTCTCCACCCTGGCGCCGTTCGATCCGGACGTGTCCGGCGTGCTCGAGCCACTGTTCGGCGATCGCTACACGGTGGCCTTCGAGCACTACCCGGTGCGCGACCCCGCGCTCCGCGAGCCCGCCCAGATCGTGGCGGCCGGACGCGAATGAGCGGCTACACGGTCGGCGCCACCGAGGTCGCGGACACGTTCGCAGAGGCATTCCCGATGCGCTACGCGCGGGTGGTGATCACCGCCGCCACCGATGCCTGGGCGCTGGAGGCGGCCCGCTCGATGACCGGCTTTGCCACCTCGGTGATCGGGTGCAAGTGCGAGGCGGCGATCGAGCAGCCGCTCGCGGCCGGGCAGACGCCCGACGGCCGCCCCGGGATCGCCGTGCTGCTGTTCGCGATGGATCGGGAGGGAGTCGGCAAGCGCGTGCTCGAGCGCGTCGGGCAGAGCGTCATGACCTGTCCCACCACCGCCTGCTTCGACGGCGAACCGGGCGCGGAGAAGACGGTGCCGCTGGGCTCGAGCCTCCGCTACTTCGGCGACGGCTTTCAGGCGAGCAAGGTGATCGCCGGCAAGCGGTTCTGGCGAATCCCGGTGATGGAGGGCGAGTTCCTGGTGTCGGAGTCGGTCGGCGTCGGCCACGGCGTCGGCGGTGGCAACCTGGTGATCGGCGCCGGCGATGACCCCGCCGCGCTCGCCGCCGCGCAGGCTGCCGCCGATGCGATGCGCGGCGAGGGGATTGCATTGCCGTTCCCCGGCGGGATCGTCCGCAGCGGCAGCAAGGTCGGCGCGCTGACGTCGAAGTCGATGCCCGCCTCGACCAACCACCAGATGGCGCCAACGCTACGCGCCCAGATCGACGACACGCTGGTCCCCGACGGCGTCGGCGCGATGTTCGAGATCGTGATCGACGGCGTGTCCGAGCACGTGGTGCGCGAAGCGATGCGGCGCGGGCTGCACGCCGCCGCCGCCGCGGGCGCCTCGCACGTGTCCGCCGCCAACTTCGGCGGCAAGCTCGGCGAATTCCACTTCCCGCTCTCGGAACTGCGCGACGCGCCGTGACGCTGACCATGACCCTCCGCGCCCAACCGCCGGCCCGCGTCCGAGCGGCCGTCCTGGTCCCCGAGCGCCTGCGCGGGCTGCACGCTTCCGCGGTCGCCGCCATCGGCCTGCGCTGCGGTGGCGAGACGGTGACCGTAGGCGACCTGTTCGAGGTGTCCGGCGCCGGCGCTGAGGAGCAGAAGCTCGTGCTGGCCGGCGATCTGCACCGTTTCGATGAGATCGGCGCTCGGATGTCCCGCGGTGAGATCGAAGTGCGTGGCGATGCCGGCGACTGGGCGGGCGCCGAGATGTCCGGCGGGGTGTTGCGGATCTTCGGAGACGCGGGCGCGCGGCTCGGCGCCGCCTACCCGGGTGCCCGCGCCGGCATGACCGGCGGCGAGATCGCCGTCGCCGGCGACGCCGGCGAGGAGGCCGGTGCCGGCATGCGCCGCGGGCTCGTCGTCGTCGGCGGCCGAACCGAACCCGGAGCCGGGCTGCGAATGCTCGCGGGCACGATCATCGCGCTCGGCGGCATCGGCCCCGAGGCCGGGCTCGGCAACAAGCGCGGCACGCTCGCGTCGGGAACCAGGGTGCAGCCGCTCCCGAGCTACGCGTTCGCCAGCCGCTTCAGTCCACCCGCGCTCCGCCTGCAACTGCTCCGAGCGCGCGAGCTCGGCCTGACACTCGACGACGCGCTTGTGCGCGGAAGCTGGGCCAGGTGGTCGGGCGACCGGACCGAGCTCAGCCGCGGCGAGATCCTGATCTTCGACGACGACCGGGAGGGGAAGTGAGCCTGTCGATGAACGAACGCGCCGCGGCGCTCGTGGATGAGATGGCGGCCGACGCCGATGCGCTGGGGATCGAGATCCAGACGCTCGAGTCCGGCGCGCGGGTGGTCGACTGCGGCTCGGGCGCCCGCGGCGGACTGCAGGCCGGACTCGGCTTCGCCGCCGCATGCATGGGCGGCCTGGGCCGGATCGACCCGCTGCCGGTCACGGTCGGCGAGCGGACCTGGCCGGGCGTCGGCGTCACCGTCGACCAGCCCGCCGCCGCCTGTCTGGCCGCGCAGTACGCCGGCTGGAAGCTCGAACATGACGACTTCTTCGCGATGGCCAGCGGACCGGGGCGCGCGCTGGCGCGGGCCGAGGATCTGTTCGAGGAGCTGGCCTGGCGCGAGCACGCCGACCGCGCGGTCCTGTGCCTCGAGACCCGGAAGGCCCCGCCGGCGGAGATCGTCGAGAAGGTCGCGCAGCGCTGCCAGCTCGAGCCGTCCGCGCTCACGTTCCTGATCGCGCCCACCGCGTCCGTATGCGGCTCGGTCCAGATCTCGGCGCGCGTGGTCGAGACGGCGCTGCACAAGCTGCACGAGCTCGGCATCGACCCGGCGCGGATCCGCGGCGGCTGGGGCTGCTGCCCGATCGCCCCGGTGGCGCAGAACGACCCGGCCGCGATCGGGCGCACGAACGACGCGGTGCTGTACGGCGGCACCGTCCACCTGTGGATCGAAGCCGGCGACGACGAGGCCGCCGACCTCGCCACGCGGCTGCCCTCGGCGGCCTCCGACGCGTTCGGCACCCCGTTCGGAGAGCTGCTGGAGGCGGCCGACTGGAACTTCTACGACATCGACCCGATGCTGTTCAGCCCCGCGCAGGCCACGCTCACCAGCACCGAATCCGGGCGTGCCCATCACGGCGGCGGGCTCGCACCCGACGTGCTCGAGCGGTCGTTCGGCCAGTGAGCGACCGCCTCCGCGTCGGCTTGCTGGGCGGATCCGGCTCCTGGCATTCGCGGGGGCTGCTGGCCGCGCTCGCGGCTCGCGGCCACGACACGCTCTCGATCCCGGCCACGCGGCTGCGGTCCGAGGTCGACGAGCACGGCGAGGTGCACGTGCTCGGACCCGACGGCGACGAGCTCGACGCACTCGACCTGCTGGTCGTGCGCGGCCTCCCGCGCGGCTCGCTCGAGCAGGTCATCTTCCGCATGGACGCGCTCCACGTGATCGCCGAGCACGGGGTCCGCTGCGTCAACAGCCCGCGCGCGATCGAGCGCACGATCGACAAGTCGTGGGCCGGCGCGGTGCTCGCCCGGGCCGGCGTGCCCACCGCGCCCACGATCGTCTGCGAGCGCTACGACGACGCGATGCAGGCGTTCGACCGACTGGGCGGGGACGTCGTGGTCAAGCCGTTGTTCGGTGCGATGGGGAACGGGATAGTCCGTCTCGAGGATCGCGACCTCGCCCACCGGGCATTCCGCGCGCTCGAGCTCGAGCGGACGGTCTATTACGTGCAGCGCACGATCGCCCCCGCCGGCCGCCGCGATGTGCGTGCGCTCGTGGTCGCGGGCGAGATCGCCGGCGCGATGGAGCGCGTCACCGACTCGTGGCGGGCCAATGTCGCCCGCGGCGCCCGTCCGCGGGCTCTCGAGCTCGGCGACGAGGAGCGCGGCATCGCGCTCGCAGCGGCCGCCGCGCTCGGGGCCGACGTCGCCGGCGTCGACCTGCTCGTTGCGCCCGACGGCGACGTCGTCGTGCTCGAGGTCAACGGAATCCCCGGCTGGCAGGCGCTGCAGTCGGTGTGCGAGGACGATCTCACCGATCGCGTGGTCGCCGCCTGCGAGGCGCTCGTCACGGCGTGACGCGGCCTTCATGCAGCGCGGTGGCGACGAGCGCGCCGGCCGCGCCGGCCGCCTCGAGCGCGCGCAGGTCGGGGTCGTCCCGCACGCCGCCGCCGGCGTAGATCGACACTCCGGGCAGCGCGGCAACCAGCTCGGCCACGGCGTCGAGCGGCGGCCCGGCGCCGCTCCCGACCCGGGCGAGGTCGATCACCAGCACTTCGGACACCCCCAGCGTCCGCGCCAGTGGCGCGGCGGCCGCCGGGCGGCGGCCGGTGAGCTCGGGGCGCGGCGAGATCAGTTTGCCGTCACGCAGGTCGATGCTGAGCACCCGCGCTGGCCGGTCGCCCACGGCGGCGAGGAATCGCTCGTCCGGCGTCCCCGGCCCGAGCGACTCGGTGCCGACGACGTTTCGGGCGGCGCCGGCCCGAGCCAGCGCCGCCGCCCGCTCGACCGTGGTCGCGCCGGCATCGACCCACGGCTCGGCGACCTCGGCGAGCGCGGCCAGCGTGGCCTCGTCCGTTGGATTGCCCGCGAGCGCGTCGAGATCGGCGACGTAGACCGTCCGGGTCCGGCACAGTGCGCACAGCGTCCGCGCGACGTCCACGGGATCGCATCCCTCGACGAGCGGACTGTGCAGCGGCGCGTACTCGGCGCGGCGGCCGCGGCGGGCGTGCACCACGATGCCGCCCTTGAGATCGAGGACCGGAACGATGCGCATCGTGCCCGTCATGATGCCCTGATGGTCCCGGTGATCGGGCTCGACATCGGCGGCGCCAACACCAAGGCGGCGGTCGTCGACGCCCACGACCGCGTCCGCGTCGCCTCGGAGCAGTTCGAGGTCTGGCGCCGTCCGGATGCATTGTCAGGCGCGATCGCGTCGGTAGTCGGCCGGCTCGAGATCGAGCACGCACCCGTGGCGCTCACCACCACCGCCGAGCTCGTCGACGCGTTCGCAAGCAAGCGCGAGGGCGTGCTGCACGTGCTCGAGGCCACGCGGCGGGCGCTGCCCGGGCGCCCGCTGCGCGTGATCACCACGGGCGGTCAGCTCATCGGCCTCGACGAGGCGCGGGCCGCGCCGCTCGAGTGCGCGGCCGCGAACTGGATGGCGACCGCGCTGCTGATCGCGCGCTCGGTCGCCGACGCGATCCTGGTCGACTGCGGGGGCACGACCACCGACGTGATCCCGATCGTCGCCGGCGAGGTCGTCGCTCGCGGGCGCACCGATGTCGAGCGGCTGCTCTCGGGCGAGCTCGTCTATACCGGCGCGCTGCGGACCAACGTGGCGGTGATCCTCTCGCACGTGCCGATCGGCGGCCGGCCCTGCCCGGTGTCCTCAGAGCTGTTCGCGATCAGCGCCGACGCCCACCTGCTGCGCGGCAGCCTGACCCCCGAGTTGTGCAGCTGCACCTTTCCCGACGGCCGCGGCCCCTCGCTCGCCGAGGCCGGGGCCCGGCTGGCCCGCGTGGTCTGCGCGGACCCCGACCAGCTTGCCGACGGAGACGTCGAGGCCATCGCCGCCGCCGTCGAGGAGGCCCAGGTCGCGTCGATCGCCGCCGCGCTGGCCCGCGTCGCCGAGCCGCTGTCCGCCGGGATCGGCGTGATCGCGGTCGGGGCCGGCGCGTTCCTGGCCCGCGCCGCGGCATCGCGGTGCGGGTTGCCGACCGACCGCGACTCGGGCTCGCCGTCGCTTCCTCCGGCACTGGCCGGCGAGGGTGCGGAGGTCGCCGCCGCGGTCGCGCTGTCGGTGCTCGGCCGTGAATGAGGCCCGTCCGCTGGTCGTGAAGGTGGGCGGGGGTCTGCTGCGCGACGAGGGCCTCGCCGGCCTGCGCCGGGCGTGCGTCGAAGTGACCGAGACGGCCGCGCGCCGACCGGTCCTGGTCGTCCCCGGCGGCGGGCCGTTCGCCGATGCCGTCCGGGCGGTCGACGCGCAGGTGGGCCTGTCCGATGACGTCGCCCATCTGCTGGCGATGCAGGCGATGGATCAGCTCGGCGTGCTGCTCGCCTCGGTGTTTTTGCCGGACGCCTCGCCGGCCGCGGGCCTGGTCGTGCCGCGTCGGCTGGCGGTGCTCGGGGTGGCGCCGGCGTTCAATGGCCGCCCGGGGGTGCCCGCCTCCTGGAGCGTCACGAGCGACTCGCTGGCGGTGCTGGCGGCGGCGGCGATCGGCGCCGATGAGGCGGTTCTGCTCAAGCCGGTCGACGGCGTGCTCGCGCGCTGGCCCTCCGACGACCCGCCCCTGCCCGCGATCACCGCAGACGAGCTGGCAGAGCTGCAGGCCCGCGGCGGCGGGCGGGCGGTGGACCCCTACCTGCCCGAAGCCGTCCGCCGCACCGGCGTGGCGGTCGTCGTCCGCATGCCCGGGAGCCTCGGGGGGACCCGCATCACCCCCCGCTAACGATCGGACTTTGGCGATGAACCTGACGTATGCGAGGTTGCAGCGCCAAAGTCCGGAGCTCAGCCGCGGCCGCCGCGACCAACTCCGCGTCGAGGTCGCCGGCGCGATCGCCACCGAGACAGACCGCCGACCGCACCCCGACCACGTCGGCGTCCACGCGGCGAAGCGAACCCAGACGCAGCTGCCCTGCGACGCCAAAGCTTCCCCCCGCCGCCCGCGTCCGCGCCACCAGCTCGGCCACCTCGCCCTCGGACAGCCAGCCGTAAAGGCCACGGCCGTCCTTGACGAACGTGTCGACGAGCGCGCCGGCGATGCCGGTCGCGCGCACCAGCTCCGGCAGCAACGCCGGGGCGAACGCCGCAGGATCGAGCGCGGTGGCGTCAGCGTAGGCGACCGCGACCACCGCGACCTCCGACCCGACGATCTCCGACCCCACCGCGTCCGCAACCGCACCCATGAGCGCGACCGCGTCGGGCAGCGACCGCACGCCCCGCAGCCCGACCTTGACGTAAGCGGCGCCGCTCAGCGCCGCCCCGCGCGCGGCCAGCGCCGCGGTGTGCGGAAGGTGGGGCATATCGCCGAGCGCCACGCTGACCGGGGCCGCCGCCCCGACCGCGCTCACCACGGAGGACAGCACGCGTGGCGCCGGCGCGCCGAGCGCGCCCTCGCTCGGATCCTTGACGTCGATGATGTCCGCACCGCCGGCAACGGCGCGGCGCGCCTCCTCCGCGGAGATCACGCTGACGAGCAGCCTCACGACACCACCGCCCCACGCCGATCGAAATCGACCACGCGGATGTCGGTGTCCGCGCCAACGGTCGCCCGGAGCCGGCCGGCCACGTCGGCGGCCAGTTCGGGCCCGTCGACGATCCCGTACACCGATGGCCCCCAGGAGCTCTGGCCGACCGCGCCGACGCCGAGGGCGGATAGCGCGTCGACCAACGGAGCCGCGCGCGGATGGAACATCCCGCCCTGATGCGCCGCGAATATCGAACCGATCTCGCGCTGGATCTCGGTGAGCGCGCCGCCGAACTCGTCGATGTCGCCGGTGACCAGACCGGGCAGCAGCGCGGTCAGCAGCAGGCGCGACACGCTCGGCTCGGCGCCCGTAGCTTCGTGCAGCTGGCCGAAGAACCGCTCCTCGGCGTCGCCCGACAGACCCTCGACGCCGAGCGGGAGCGCGAGCACGCACCGCCATCGCTCGGGCATCGGGTGACGCGCCACCACCGGGCTGATCCACCCGTCGTCGGGCACCCCGGCCTCGACCACGAGCCCCGGCGCCGCAAATGTCCACGAGCCGACGCTCGAGCGTGCTCCTCGCCCGCTCGCCTCGGCCAGCTGCTCGGGTCCCGCCGAGATGCCGGCCAACGTGGCCAGGCCGCGCGCGATCGCCAGCCCGAGCTTGGTGCCCGACCCGAGCCCGCTGTGCGGCGGGATCGCTTCGCGGACGGCGACCTCGACGCCGCCCCCGCCGCCGAAAAACGACCACACGCGGCGAGCGAACATCCCCGCGCGCTCGGACTGGAGTCCACTCGCAACCACCGCGTCCGATGACCCCGGGTCAGCGCGCCGCACCGCCACGACGACCCGCGGATATTCGACGCCGACGCCGAAGCCCCCGAACCGCCGGGTCCCGACGCCCGCCGGATCGAGCATCCCGAAATGCAGCCGCGCCGGCGCGGTCACCACGACCTCGGTCACGTTCGCTCGTCGACGTAGCGTCGGACGTAGGACATCGCCTCGCGCTCACGGGGCCCCGCGGTCTTGTCGACCAGCTCCTGCAGGCTCGCGAGCTCAGCCAGCACGCGCTCACCGCCGAGCCAGCGAAGCCGCGACGCGACGATCGACGCCTCGACCGCAGCGTGCCGGGCCCGGCATAGCCCGAGCGGCTCGCGCGCGCCCGTGCCGGCGGCGACCACCCGGGCGCGGACCTGCGATCGCGGCCGGCCGTCGGAGCTCGCCGTGATCTCCGCCACCACGACCTCCCGCCACGCATTTGCGTCCACGATCACCGAGCCGGCGATCCGGCTGGCAGCGCGCATGTCCGGCCTGGGATGGCCGAGCGCAGCCTGCACGAACAGGAGCACGTCGTCGGTGAGGTGCACCACCGCCTCGCCTCGGAAGCGCAGGTTCGCGAGCGTGCGGGTGTTGTCGAACGGCCAGAACGCCAGCTCCTCCTCTCCCCAGCGCACTCCCATCGCGGCGCAGTTGACCACCCCGTCACTCCCGGTCGTGGTCACCACGGTCTCGATCAGCGGCGCGGCGTCCCCCGGGTCAGCCGACAAGGCTGAAGAACTCCTGGCGGGTCCGCGCATCGGTGCGCAGCGTGCCCCGCAGGGCCGAGGTCACGGTGCGGGACCCCGGCTTGCGGACCCCGCGGATCGTCATGCACATGTGCTCGGCGGTGAGCACGACCCCGACACCCCGCGGCGCAAGCTCATGCTCGAGCCAGTCGGCGATCTGAACGGTCATGCGCTCCTGCAACTGGAGATCGCGGGCGAAGAACTCGACCACTCGCGCGAGCTTCGATAGCCCGATGATGCTCTCCCCCGGCAGATAGCCCACGTGGGCCACACCGTGGAACGGCAGCAGGTGGTGCATGCACAGCGTCTGGAACGAGATGTCCCGGACCAGGACTAGCTCGTCGTAGCCCTCGTTGGGAAATACGGTCGCGCCGAACTCGGCGGGCGTGAGCAGCTCCGCGAACGAGGCGGCAACTCGGCGCGGCGTCTCGAGCAGATCGGGCGCGTCGGCATCGGCGCCGATGGCTCGCAGCAGATCCCGCGTGGCTCGCTCGGCGGCGGCAATGTCGAGCTTCGAGGTGTCGACGATGCGCCCGGGCGTAGCCGGCGCCACCGATCTCAGGTCGCCGTCTTCCTGGTTCATCGAGGCAGCGTAACGCGTGCGTGCCGGCTCATCCGCTCGCCGCCACGCTCACCCGCGTGACCAGTTCGGTCAGCATCCTGACGCCGTAGCCGGTCGCGCCGCGGCCGAACGCATCACCGCGATCCTCGTCGAGGAGCGCCGGACCAAGCATGTCCACGTGCGCCCACGGCCCGTCCCCCGCGAACTCCCGGAGGAACGTCGCGGCCACGATCGGAAAGCCGAAGCTCTTACCCGAGATATTCCGCAGGTCTGCCACCGTCGAGTCGATCAGCGGCCGGTACCGAGGGTGAAGCGGCCACGGCCAGGCAAGGTCGCCGCTCGCGTTGCCCGCTTCCACGACGGTGTCACGCCACGCCTCGTCGGTCCCGAACACCCCTGCGTACAGGTCACCCATGCCGGCGCGCATCGCACCGGTCAGCGTGGCCAGATCGACCAGGTGAGTCGCGCCGTCGCGGCGCGCGTACCACAGCGCGTCGGCGAGGATCAGCCGCCCCTCGGCGTCCGGGTTGATCACCTCGACGGTGATTCCGGCGGCGGTCGTGATCACGTCGGTGGGCCGGATCGCGCTGCCGCTCAACATGTTCTCGCACGCGGGCACGACGGCGGTCACCGACACCGGAAGCCCGAGCTCGGCGATCGCACCGAGCGCCGCGATGACCGCTGCACCGCCCGCCATGTCGGCCTTCTGGCGGACGATGTCGGACTGGGGCTTGAGGAAGTAGCCGCCGGTGTCGAACGTGACCGCCTTCCCGATCAGCGCCAGCCGCGGCGTGGCCCCGGCGTCGGGTGGGTTGTGTCTGAGCACGATGAGCCGCGGCGGGATCGGGCCGCTCCCACCCACGGCGGCCAGCGCGCTCAACCCCGCCCTGACCGGGTCGACAATCTCACTGTCCAGGTGGGCGAAATTCACTGCCCGTTCGGTCAGTCCCACGGGTGACATCACGTTCGCCGGCGCGTCGACCAGCTCGCGCGCGACGTTGGTCCACCGCGCCACTACCTCGGCGCGATCGGCCACCGCCGTGAGCTCCTGGCCGCAACCGCAGATCACGAACCGATCGACCCCGCGCGGGGGCTCCCCGCCCCGCCACCGCCGGCCATCGTAGCCGCCCAGCACGGCGCCTTCTGTCAGCGCGCGGACATGTTCGTCGAGCTGTACCCCGCGCAGCGACGGGTCGAGCGCCCACGCGACCGTCCCGCCGCCCCGGCAGGCGCGGACCGCGCGCGCGGCCGCCGTCCGCAGCCCCTCGGCATCGGTTTCGACCGCCACGACCGCCAGCCGCGGCCCCGCGTCGCGGTACACGATCGCGACCGGCTCAGCGTCCGCCAAAGCCCGCTCGGGGGCACCGAGCTGGGAGGCCCGCGCGCCGGCTGCGACCGCCACCAGGTCGGCGCCGGTCGCGTCGGGCTCTCCCGCGGTCACCTCGACGCGCATCGTGAAGACAGATGATCGGGCTTGTCCAATTGTGTAAGGTAAAGCTACTTGCCATCGAGAGAGAGGAAGAGTTCGATGACGTGGACCAAGCCGGAGTTTGAGTTCGTCGAGCTGTGCTCCGAGGTAACTTCGTACCTCTACCACCGGTAGGACTCTGAAGCCGGCGTGGCCTCGGGTAGCGACCTGAGGCTACGTCCAGCTTCTCGGCCAAGTGCGAATACGGGTTCTCGGCTCGGCCGCCGGCGGGGGGTTCCCGCAATGGAATTGCCGCTGCGCCACCTGCGAGGCGGCGCGCGAGGGCGTGCGGGCGCGACCGCGGACGCAGTCGTCGCTCGCGATCCGAGGCAGCGAGGGACCGTGGTTCCTCGTCAACGCGTCGCCTGACGCCCGCCAGCAGCTCGAGGCGCTCGCCCCGGGTCAGATCAGCGCGCTGCGGGCGCCACCGGTCGCGGGCGTGCTCCTGACCGATGCCGAGATCGACCACACCGCCGGCCTGCTGCTGCTGCGCGAGGCGGCGGCGCCGGTCCGCGTGTTCGGCGCCGCCGGCGTCGAGCGCGCGCTCCGGGACGGGTTTCCAGTGCTCGAGATCCTCGACCGCTATTGCGGCCTCGAGTGGCGGACGCTCGAGCCCGAGCGCGTGATGCCGCTCGACTCCTCGAGCCTCACCGTCGAGCCATTCGCAGTCGGAGGCGATGCCCCGCGGTACCTGGACGGGTCGGGCGTGGAGCTCGAGGCGAGCGGGTTCGTGTTTCGCGACGGCGTCAGCGGTGGCGTCGCCACCTACGTCCCGGGCCTCGCCCGGCTCGACGACTCAACGCTCGATCGCTTCGCGGCCAGCGACCTCGTGCTCGTCGACGGCACCTTCTGGCGCGACGACGAGCTCCCCGGGCTCGGCTTCTCGACCCGCAGCGCGCGCGACATGGGGCACCTCCCGCTGTCGGGACCGGACGGGACGCTCGAGGCGCTGGCTGGGCTCGACCGTCCACGCAAGGCGCTCGTTCACATCAACAACACCAACCCGATCCTGTTCGAGGACTCACCCGAGCGCGACGCGGTCCTGCGGGCGGGTGTCGAAGTTGCCTACGATGGACTCGAGATCGACCTGTGACCACCACCGCCACGACACCCACGGCCGAGCGCGAGCCGTTGCCGCCCGAGGAGTTCATCGCGCGGCTGCGTGCGCAGGGTACGCGCTACCACAACCTGCACCCGTTCCACAGGCGGATGGACGGCGGTGCGCTGACCCGCGAGGAGCTCCAGCGCTGGGTTACGAACCGCTTCTACTACCAGAAGTGCATCCCGCTGAAGGACGCGGCGATCCTGTCGAACTGTCCCGAGGTCGAGGTGCGGCGGGAGTGGATCCAGCGCATCATCGACCACGACGGGACGACCGAAGGCACCGGCGGGATCGAGTCGTGGCTCCGCCTCGGGGAGGCGCTCGGCGTCTCGCGGGACGAGCTCGTGTCCGAGCAACTCGTTCTCCCAGGGGTGCGCTACGCGGTTGACGCGTACGTGAACTTCGCGCGCCGGCGGCCGTGGGTCGAGGCCGTCGCGTCATCGCTGACCGAGCTGTTCGGGCCCTCGGCGATCCGCGTGCGGCTCGAGGCACTCGAGCGTCACTACAAGTGGATCGACCCCACCGGCCTCGAGTACTTCCGGACGCGGCTCGTACAGGCGCCCCGCGACGCCCAGTACGCGCTCGACCTCGTCGTCGAGCGGTCCCGGACCCGCGAGCAGCAGGACGCCGCCGTCGCCGCGCTCCGGTTCAAGACCGAGCTGCTGTGGGCGCAGCTTGACGCGATTGATCGCGGTGACTCACATGATTCGATCCCGCCCACCCCGGAGAGCGCATGACGCGTCCTCGCCTCGTGACCGGCGCCCGCCTGCGCTACGACGAGGTACGCGAGGAGCATCTGCTGCTGGTTCCCGAGGGTGCGGTGCGGCTCAACCCCACCGCGGCGCAGGTGCTCGAGCTGTGTGACGGCGAGCGTTCCTTCGACGACATCGTCAGCGCGCTCTCCGAGCGCTACGGCGGCGCCGACGTGCGCGACGATGTGCGCGAACTGGTCGACGCGATGACTCAAAAGGGGCTCGTGGTCGATGCCGCTGAGTAGGCCCTCGACGTTGATCGCCGAGCTCTCCTACCAGTGCCCGCTGCACTGCCCGTACTGCTCGAACCCGCTCGACATCGGTGGTGAGGCGTACCGCAACGAGCTCGAGACCGAGCACTGGCTCCGGGCGTTCCGTGAGGCGCGCGGCCTCGGCGTCCTTCAGCTCGCGCTCACCGGCGGCGAGCCGATGCTGCGCCGGGACCTGGCCGAGCTGTGCGAGGGCGCGCGCGACGCCGGCCTGTACTCGTCGCTGATCACCGCGGGGACGCTGTTCACTCCCGAGCGCGCGCAGGAGCTGAAGTCCGCCGGGCTCGACCACGTGCAGATCTCGATCCAGGCCCCGAACGCGCACGACAACGACCGGATCGCCGGCAATCGGTCGTTCGAGAAGAAGATCGCCGCCGCGCGCCTGGTCAAGGAGCTCGACTTCCCGCTGACGATCAACTGCGTCCTGCACCGGCAGAACCTCGATCAGATCGAGGACGTGCTCGAGCTCGCGCTCGCGCTCGGCGCGCAGCGGCTCGAGCTCGCCAACACGCAGTACTACGGGTGGGCGATCCCGAACCAGGACGCCCTGCTGCCGATGAGGGAACAGCTCGAGCGCGGCGAGGAGGCCGTGCTGCGGTTCCGGGAGCGCGTCGGCCCCAAGGTCGACGTCCTCTGGGTCCTGCCCGACTACTACGAGGACCTGCCAAAGCCGTGCATGGGCGGCTGGGGCCGGACCGCGATGGTGGTCGCCCCGAACGGCGACGTGCTCCCCTGTCAGGCGGCGTCGACGATCCCCGGGCTCGAGTTCGCCAACGTCCGCGACCATCCGCTCGAGTGGATCTGGACCGAGTCCGATGCGTTCGCGCGGTTCCGGGGCACGGACTGGATGCAGGAGCCGTGCCGCTCGTGCCCGCTCGGCCGGCAGGAGGTCGACTGGGGCGGCTGCCGCTGCCAGGCGCTCCGGTTCGCCGGCGACCCCGCCGCCACCGATCCGGTGTGCCAGTTCTCGCCGCATCACGACCGGATCGTCTCGGCCCGCGACTCGGGACAGACGAGTGAGTTCGTCTACCGGACGATGAAGCGGCCGGCCAGCCTCCGACTCTGAGCCCCGCCGGGATCGCCCGCAGCTCGGCCACGATGAGCGAGTCCGTGCCGCTGAGCGCCCTGCTGTCCCGAGCGCTGGTGGCGTTCACGATCGAGCTCGACAACACCTGGGAGTCGCGGACGCCTCACCGCACGACGCGTTTCGGCGGCCCGCGGGGCGCGGTCTACGCCACGTCGCTCGTGTGCTGGTCGAACTTCATGCGCGCGGTCCCCGACCAGGGCGTGTCGATCGCCGAGCTCGAGCGGACGGTGCGAGCGCGGCTGCCGCTCGACGGGATGCGGCGGTGGCGGTACGTGACGATCGCGCCCGACCCCGGTGACCAGCGCGCGAGAGTGCCTCGCCGGGAATGGCGGATAACGCCGACGCTCGCCGGGCTCGGCGCTCAATCGGTGTGGCGTGGGCTGCCCGAGGAGATCGAGCAGCGCTGGGCGCGGCGGTTCGGCGCCTCCACCGTGGCCGGCCTGCGCGAGGACCTCGAGGCGCTCGTCCGCGGCCTCCGCCTGACCGACCTGCCGCAATGGCTCACCGGCCATTACGGCGGCTACGCCGGCCAGGAGCTCGAGTTCAGCCGCGGCACGCCGGCCGCGGCGCCGGACGAGTGGCCGCTGCCGTTCTCAGCGCTGCTCAGCCAGGTGCTCCAGGGGCTCGCGCTCGAGTACGAGACCGACTCCCCGGCGCCGCTCAGCTACAGCGCGAACGTGCTGCGGCTGCTCGGTGAGGATGGGATCATGGTTTCCGGCCTCCGTGAGCGATCGGGTATCGCCATCGAGCCACTGCGAGTCGCGCTCCGGATCCTGGCCAAGCGGAGGTTCATCGGCGTCGGGCCAGAGCCCGGGGCGGGACGATCCAGCCAGGCACGACTGCTCGGTCGAGGGCTGGCCGCGCAGGCCCTGTACCGGGACCGGCCGCCCGCGCTCGAGGCCGGCTGGTGCGGGCGCGCAGGCCACGCGCCGGTCCGGCGACTGCGCGCCACGCTCGAGGCGATCGTCACGGCCCCCGCCGGCGAGCGGGCGCCGATGTGGCTGGGCCTCGACCCGACGCCCGAGAGCTGGCGCAGTCGTGTCCCCGCGCCCGACGTCCTCCCGGACTTCCCGATGCCACGTCAGAGCGGCCATCCCGACGGCGCCTGAGATTGCGCCACCCGACCGAACCTGAGATCGTCCGCTCGCCGGTCTGCCGACTTCCGGATGGGAAGCGCACAACCATCGAGGAGCGTGATGACCTTCATCGAGACGGTGCCCGAGGACAAGGCCACGGGCGCAACCGCCGAGCTGTATGCGAGCGAACGTGAAGCGTTCGGGTACCTCCCGAACTTCAGCCGGGGTTTCTCGCTCCGCCCGTCCGTGTACGCCGCCTGGCGTCAGTTGAACGGCGCGATCAAGGAGGAGATGGACCTCCGCCGGTACGAGCTGGCCACGGTGGCGGCCGCACACCGGCTGCGCTCGAGTTACTGCGTGCTCGCCCACGGATCGGTGCTCGCCGACAAGTTCCTCGGCCCCGACGCCGTCCGCACGCTCGTCGCCGATCGCGGAGCCGCCGAGCTGTCCGACGTCGACGTCGCGATCATGGACCTCGCCGACAAGGTCGCCGGCGACGCCACCACGGTCGAGCAGGCAGACGTCGATCGTCTGCGGGCGGTGGGGCTGTCGGACGCCGAGATCCTCGACGTCGTACTCGCCGCGGCCGCGCGCTCCTTCTTCAGCAAAACGCTCGATGCGCTCGGCATCGCACCCGATGCGAAGTACGCCGACCTCGATCCGCCCTTCCGCGACGCGCTGACCGTGGGCCGTCCGATCGCCACCTGATCATGTGCGGATGTCGCGCGAGCTCGCCACGGCATTCGACGATGTGGCGGCCGACTACGACCGCCACCGCCCGACCTACCCGGACGAGCTCGTCGATCACGCGTGTCGGGTCGCGGGGATCGGGCGCGGCGATCGGGTGCTCGAGGTCGGGTGTGGCACCGGTCAGCTGACCCGGAGCCTCGTCGCCCGGGGCGTCGAGGTCACCGCCGTCGAGCCCGGACGACAGCTGACCGCGCTCGCCGAGCGCAACCTGCCGGGCGGTGGACTGGTCGAGTTCGTCAACGCGCGGTTCGAGGACGCCCAGCTTCCCCGAGCCCGCTTCCGCGCCGCGTTCGCGGCGGCCTCGTTTCACTGGATCGACCCCGACGTAAGCTGGGAGAAGGCCGCTCGCGCGCTCGCTCCGGGCGGAACGCTCGCGCTCATCCAGTACTGCGGACTGCGTGCGCCCGGCCTCGACGACCAGGACGCGCTCCTGTCGTCGCTGGCCCGGATCGTGCCCGACGTCGCCGCCAGCTGGCCCGCCTACCGGGATCTTGTCGCGATCGCCGAGGGAGTGCAGGAGCGCCGCGCGAACGTCTCGGAGGCGTGGGGCTGGATCGGAAGCCACGACGTGGCCCGGGCCCACGCCCGCCGCTGGTTCTACGACGTCGGGGTCGCGACCGTGCCGGTGACCGTCGAGCACACCGCCGAGGAGCTCACCGGAACCCTCCGCACGTTGTCGTTCTACTCCGCGCTCTCGCCGGACCGCCGCCGAGCCCTCGAGCGCGAGCACGTCGCGATGCACGACCGACTCGGGCGGCCGATCCGTTCGAGCACGGTCGCGGTCCTCCTCACCGCCCGGCGCACCACCGCGCTCTGAACCGGCGCCCGGGTCGGATGGGGTCTTGCCCTCATTGGCGCGGGCCTCGCGCGTCGCCAGGATGAAGGCATGTCGCCGGCCATCCCGCCCGCGCTCGCGGTCGTATGACTCGCGACGCGCAGTTGATCCTTGCCGTGGGCGCGGTGCTGGCCGCCGGCGTGATGGCCGCGGGGCTCGCGGCCCGTCTCCGTCTGCCCGCGCTCGTGCTGTTCTGTGGACTCGGCATGCTCGTCGGAAGCGACGGACTCGGCTTCGTTCCGTTCAACGACTACCGGCTCGCGCGGCTGGTCGGCACGATCGCGCTGGTGCTGATCCTGTTCGAGGGCGGCCTCGCCGCGGGGTGGGGCGAGGTGCGACCAGTGCTGCGGCCGGCGTTGCTGCTCGCGGTCGTTGGCACCGTGGTGACCGCGGCGATCGTCGGCCTCAGCGCGAGCTCGCTCTTCGACTTCTCGCTGCTCGAGGGATTGCTTCTCGGAGCGATCCTCGCCGCCACGGACGGTGCGGCGGTGTTCGCGCTCCTGCGAGGAATGCGATTGCCGCTGCGACTGCGGCGCACGCTCGAGGGCGAGTCCGGATTCAACGATCCGGTGGCGGTCCTCCTCGTGCTGGTCACGATCGAGCTCATCACCAGCCCCCACCACGGCGTCTGGAGCACGGTCCTGTTCGTCGGGCACGAGGTCGCGGTCGGCGTTGCCGTCGGTCTGGCCGGCGGCCTCGTCGCGCGAGGCGCCCGGCACGCGCACCGCCTACCCGACGGCCTGGCGCTGGTCGGATCGCTCGCCGCCGCGGCGCTCGCCTACGGGGTCGCGGCCGTGTTGGGCGGCTCCGGCTTCCTCGCGGTGTACATGGTCGGACTCGCGCTCGGAGATGCGTCATTCGCCGATCGCAAGTCCGTGATCGCGTTTCACCGGGGTCTGGCGATGGTCGCCGAGATCGGGATGTTCTTCGCCCTCGGCCTGCTCGTGTTCCCGAGCCAGTTCGGTCCGATCATCGTCAAGGCCGTGCTCCTGGCGATCATCACCGCGGTGATCGCCCGTCCGGTCGCAACGACGCTCGCGACGATCGGACAGGGGTTCACGAAACCGGAGCGGGTGTTGCTGGCGTGGGCCGGGCTGCGAGGCGCGGTGCCGGTGGTGCTCGCGACGTTCGCGGTGCTCGACGGCGTCCCACGCAGCGTCGAGCTGCTCAACATCGTGTTCTTCGCGGTCCTCTTCTCGGCCGCCTTACAGGGAGCGACGGTCGAGGCGCTGGCAAACCGCCTGCTCCCACAGCGGAGCAGTGCCCCGGCGTCCCCCGAGGCTACTTGACCGGACGGGTCGCCTTGGCGAGATAGCTCTGCCCGGCGTGCAAGATGATCGTCTTGTGGCGGACGAAGTCCATGACCGCCACCGAATCCGTGAGGTCACGGGTGAGCGTCCCATTGCAGCGGTCAGCGATCGTCCACGTGGTGCCGCGCACCGTGGCGGCGCTGTAGCGCCCCTTGGTGCGGAATTTCCCGTGGGCGCTCGCGTGCAGGAGCTGAAGCGTCCGGCTCGAGAGCGCGGCCGCCGACGCATCGAGCGACTTGTGCGACTTGCACGCGGCGTACGAGGGAGCGCCCTTGAATGCGTGGTTGATGAGCGTCAGCGTCGTCAACCCCTTGCTCGGTCCGGCTTTCGCCTGCGTCACCCTGAACACCGCACCGCCGAAGGTCCCGGTCTGCGTTTTCTTCCCGCTCCCAGTCGCGGCGGTCAGCGAAAGCGTCCCGTGAAGCGCGTCGACCTCGGCGCCTGACCGGATCTGTTTCGCTCCGGTGAGGGGTACGAGCCGGCCGTTGACGATCACGAAAACCTTGCCGCTGACCGGCGCGGCGTTCACCTTCCTGCCCAGCAGGGGGGCCGGCAGCGGAGGCCCCGAGATGGTCGTCGGAGCGCTCGTCTGCGTGGTCGAGCCGGCGGCGTTGGTGGCGATTTCCTCGCACTGGTATGCGCCGGGCGAGCTCACCAGCAAGGAGCTCGTCGTGGCGGCGGCGATCGGCGCGCCACCCACGGTCCACTGATACCCGCGGGTCTGCGGCGCGCGATACAGGAAAGCGCTCAGCAGATCGGACGCCCAGCTTCCCGGGCTGCAGGTCAGCGTCTGGCCGACCGCGGCGCTCCCCGAGACCTGCGGGGCGCCGGTGCCGAGCGGTGCGTGCAGGAGCGCGACGAACCACGGTTCGTTCTGGCCGGTGTAGAGGCTCTGCGCCGGCGTGGTGCCGGCGAGGCTCCCGACCCGGATCGTCCCGAGACTCCAGCTGCTCCAGTAGATCTTCCCGGCCACCGGATCGATGGCGACGCCGCCGACATCGCCCTCGCCGGTGTACAGGTTCGTGGCGCCGGTGCCGTTGAGGTTTCCCACCCGGATGTTGCCGCCGAACTCGTTGGTCCAGTAGAGCTTGCCCGCAGCGGGATCGATCGCCAACTGGGTGGGATAGTTCTCACCGGTGAACAGGTCCGCTGCGCCGGTGCCGTCGAGGTTCCCGACCCGGATCTTGAACGTGTCGTAGCTGCCCCAGTAGATCTTCCCGTCCGCCGGATCGATCGCCACCCCGACCGGGTAGGACTCGCCCGCGAACAGCGTCCGGGCGCCGCTGCCGTCGAGGCGCCCGACCCGGATCGCGCCACTTCCCGACACTGCGTTCGCCCAGTAGAGCAGGCCCGCGGCGGGATCGATCGCGACGCCCGACGCCTGGGTCTCGCCGGTGTACAGGTCCCGCGCACCCGTGCCATCCAGGTTGGCGACGCGGATCACGCCCGACGTCGTGTCAGCCCAATAGATCTTCCCCGCGGCCGCGTCGATCGCCACGCCGTCAGGACTGCTCTCGCCCGTGAATAGATCTCGGGCGCCGGAGCCACCGAGGTCTCCAACCCGCACTGCTCCCGAGTTCGTGTAGCTCGACCAGTAGATCGAATCGGCGGCCAGCGCACCGGGCGCAGCCCACGCCAACACCCCCGTGAGGAGCGCCACCGCGCAGCCAAATATCGTGCCCCGATAAAGAGTCCCTGTCATGTCCCGGTCCCGAACTCCCCCCGATGGGAGCCTTCGCGATCCCGCGTCCGGACCATACCCGCCTCCGCCGCGAAGCGCAACATCTCCGACGGTGTCGCGTGACAGCGACCGGATGGGGCCTCGCCCGCATTGGGTGCCCCGACGTCGCTCGCGCACGATCTCTCGTGACGTAACCGACACCTCGAGAAAGCAGGCCAGATGAAGCTCGATCGTTGGTCGCGCCGGGCCGGAGGGCGTCGGTAGCGGGGTGAGCTACCGGTCCGGCGGAATGATCCTCACCAACAACCATGTCGTGTCCGGCGCGACGCACGTCGACGTCGCGTTCCTCGGCCTGCAGCCGGGAGTGCTCACGCCACAGATCGCCGGCCAACTGGGTGTGACAGAGAACGGCGTCGCCGTCTATACGGTCACCGCGGACGGTCCGGCTGACAGGGCCAGCATCCGGCCCGGCGACGTGCTGACCACCGTCGCCGGGCAGAAGATCGCTACCGTCGAAGAGCTGTTCGCGGCACTTCGACAGCACGAGCCTGGTGAAACTGTGAGCATCTCCCACGTGCGCGGTGACAAGCAGCGTACGGCGCAGGTACAGGTGACCGACCGCCCGTCATGGCTTCACCACAGATGTGACCACTGACTGTCACACCTGTGTCGCCCGGGGGTGTGCCGCCGGCGCGGGAAGGAGGCGCGTGAGCGCCGCCACTCCGAGCAGCAGCGCCGCGAGCTCGACCAGGCTGAGCTCGAGAGCCTGTGCGTAGCCTCCGTGTAGAGCGCCGAAGAAGATCACGCCCGTGATCGCCACGCCGAGCGCGCCGCCCACGTTCTGAGCGGTGGTCACCGCCCCCGAGGCGCCGCCGGCATGGTCGGTGTCAACGGCGGCCAGAATCGTCGTGGTCAGCGGGACGAGCAGGAGGCCCATGCCGGCGCCGATCAGCACCAACCCCGGTACCAGCTCGACGATCGAGCCGCTCACGCCGATGTCCGCGACCGCCGCGAGCAGCAGCCCGTGGCCGGCGGCGAGCACGAGCGCTCCGATTCCCAGCAGCCGCCGCCCGTAGCGGACGACGAGCGCCGGCGCCTGCGCGGACGTCGCGACGTAGGCCACCGCCATGATCGTGAACACCAGGCCGGCGTCGAGCGCGCTCAGGCCCCGGCCCTGCTGGAGGTACAGCGCGAGCACCAGGAAGAACGACGCCTGGCCGCACCAGAACGCGAGTTGCGTCAACAGCCCCGCCGTGAACGCCCGGTGGCGAAACATCGCGGGCGCCAGCAGCGGGTCGCCGCCGCGCTGGGCGAGGCGACGCTGGTGCCAGGCGAAGCTCAGCAGCAGCAGCGGAGCACTGCCCAGCGAGATCAACGTCCACGCCGGCCAGCCGTGCTGGCGGCCCTCGACCAGCGGAAGCACGACCGCGGTCAGGCCCGCGGTCAGCAACACCGTCCCGACCGCATCGAGCCGGCTACGTCGCTCCGAACGCGACTCTGACACGTACCGCGGCGCGAGCGCGAGCGCGGCGATCCCGACGGGCACGTTGATGAGAAAGCAGGCGCGCCAGCCGAGCCCGGCGATGTCGGCCTGGATCAGCCCGCCGCCGATGAGTTGCCCGCAGGCGGCGGCCAGTCCCATCACGAGACCATAGATTCCGAGCGCGCGCGGAAGGTCTGCCCCGCGGTAGGTGACGTTGATGATCGAGAGCACGTTGGGCATCACCAGCGCCGCGCCGGCGCCCTGCGCGAGCCGCGCGGCCACCAGCACCGTCGGCGTGCCGGCGACGCCGCAGGCGGCCGAGGCGAGCGTGAACACCCCGAGGCCGATCGAGAACGTCAGCCGGCGACCGATCCTGTCACCGAACCGCGCGGCCGTGATCAGGAACACGGCCGAGGTCAGCGCGAATCCGGCGACGACCCACTCGATCGCGCCGCTGCCGGCGTGCAGGTCGTGCTGAATCGAGGGCAGCGCCACGTTGACGATGAAGAAGTCGAGGACGACCATGAAGGTCCCTGCCAGCAGGACCGGAAGCGCCGCCCAGCGGTCGGCGCGGACCGGCGTGGAGCGCAGGCCCGCGCCGACGGCGAGTGTGGATGAGTTGGATTCTGTAGTCATGCCGCCACGGTGACGCACGGCACGCACCCCGTCGATTACCCGGCAGGTAATCGACGCTCCGGGCGCTTACCTCGTCGGTAATGCGGGCTCAGCTCGCCTGGCCGTCTGTTCCATCCCGTTCGAGGCCCGGTCGAACATACGTTGAACGCACTTGGCGATCGTCGCGTCAAGCCTTATGGTGTCCCGTGCGCACCGAGGACTGTGCGCGATGTTGAGCGCGGGTCGGGTTTGGGGCCACCTGCGTAGATCTCTCCGAATAGGCAAACGAGGCCCTGCGGTGTGGCGACGTTTCACACGCGCACATTCCTGCGCGCCGGCAGTTCGCGGCTGCTCGAGTTACGAGCGCCGGCGCCGCAGTCATCCCGATCCAGGTCAGTCACGGCACCGTCGGCGCCGTGGTTCCCCGCCGTGTGTCAGACACGACGCATAGCGCGGCGCCGGCTGAGGCGGACAGCCATCTCGACTTCAAGGAGTCACAGTGATCAGTCCCATCCGACGCGTCTATGGCAGCCTGTCGATCGCGTGTGCGATCGGCGCCGTCGGCGCCGTCGTACTTCCCGTCTCGGCGGCACAAGCCGGCCTGCTCAACCCCGGCTCCTGCAAGACCTCGGCACTCAGTCAGGCTTTCGCCCCCTGGGGCGACTCCGCGTCCTACGAGCTCGTGCCGGGTGGCGATTTCGAGATCTCATCCTGGAGCTTGAGCGGCGGGGCGCAGCGAGTGTCCGGCAGCGAGCCCTACGCGGCGACGGGCAAGCTGGGTGCGTGGTCGGTGTCGCTTCCGGCCGGCGCCTCGGCGGAGTCCCCGGCCACTTGCGTCGACACCTCCGACCCGACGATCCGCTTCTTCATGGCCGGCAGCGGCGTCGTCGCGGTGAGCGTGGTGTACGCAGGACTGCCGATCCCGGCCGGGGTTGCCATCGCCCCGGGTGGCTGGCAGCCGACGCCGGTGATGCTCACGGAGTCTCCGTTGCTGGGCCTGCTGTTGGGTGGAAGCGCCCAGGTGTCGCTCCAGCTGACGACCGTACTCGGCGACCCGCAGGTCGATGACGTGTTCATCGACCCGTGGAACCGAGGCTGACCGTGAGGCCCAAGACGCTGGTGCGCCGCCGGGGGGCGGCGCACCAGTCCTTGCCTATCAGCGGCTGACGAGGTGCTCCTCGGCGCGCCTGGCCCGGAGCTCGAACGTCTCGCCGGTCTCGAGGAACGTCTTGAGCTTGGCGATCACCTGCGGCCAGCCTCCGCTGACACTCTCGGCGACCTTGCTCCCGGGCTCGAAGTCGTCGTGCACGACGGTGAGCTTGACGGCTTCGCCGGCCGGCTCGATGTTGAACGTAACCTTCGACCTCGGCTCGGCCGCGACCGTGGCCAGCAGTTCGTCGCTGAACCCGATCACCTCCCCAAGCTCGGGGGTGAAGGTGTGCCACGTGTACGACAGCCGCCGATACGGCTCGGCCTCGAGCACGACCTGGTCCGGGTCGTCGATGCGGGCGCCGTGGTTGTCCCACACCATCGCCGATCCGACGCTCCAGTCCGTCTCGAACGTAACGTCCCAGTAGCGCTTGGTGAATGCCGGCTCGGTCAGTGCCTGCCAGAGGCGCTCGGGGGTTGTCTGGATATAGGTCGTGTACACGAATGATGGTTTCTGCATGTTGGGTTCCTCCAGTGCATGCTTGAGGTCAGCGAGCGCGTGGACCCGCTGCTGGTCATAGCGATCGATCCAGCGTTCGGAGATGCCGTTGATCGGCGCAGCGTTGAGGTAGTGCAGCTTCTCGCGCCCACGCCGGAGCGTCGTCACGAGGTCGGCCGCCTCGAGTACGACGAGGTGCTTGCTGACCGACTGGCGGGCCATGCTCATGTCGGCGCACAGTTCGCGCAGCGTCTGGCCGTTGCGAGCGTTCAGGCTGTCGAGCAACCGGCGCCGGCTCGGGTCCGCGAGCGCCCTGAACACCTCGTCGATCTCTGATCTCTCCGAATACGCAGCCATATGGCTGCATGATTATATGCAGCCTTTCGGCTGCATGTCAACCTGTCTTGGTCCGACGTCACGTCGTCGCCCATTCACGGGTCTAGGAGGTGAGTGCTAAGACCCCGGGCAACGAAGGGACGTGACCGCGATGGATGATCAGCAATGGCTGGCCGAGCGCTTCGAGCAGCACCGGATGCGGCTACGCGCGGTGGCGTACCGGATGCTCGGGTCGCTGAGCGAAGCTGACGACGCCGTCCAGGACGCCTGGCTCCGGCTGAGCCGCACCGACACCAGCGACGTCGAGAATCTCGGCGCCTGGCTGACGACCGTGGTCGCTCGCGTGTCGCTCAACATGCTTCGCTCGCGCCGAACGCATCGGGAAGAGCCGCTGGGGGTCCACGTTCCCGAGCCGATCATCGATCCTGCCGACGGCACCGATCCCGAGCACGAGGCGCTCCTGGCCGACTCCGTCGGTCTGGCGCTGCTCGTCGTGCTGGAGACGCTTACACCCGCCGAGCGGCTCGCTTTTGTCCTGCACGACATGTTCGCCGTGCCGTTCGACGAGATCGCGCCGATCGTCGATCGCTCTCCCGAGGCGGCACGGCAACTTGCGAGCCGCGCCCGCCGCCGGGTGCAGACCGACGCCCCGGTCACCGACGCCGATCCGGATACTCAGCGACGGGTCGTCGACGCCTTCCTCGCCGCCGCCCGCAACGGCGACTTCGATGCGCTCGTCGCCGTGCTCGACCCCGACGTGGTGGTGCGGGCCGACCAGGGCGCCGTCCCGACGGGCGGCTCGCGCGTGATCCGCGGTGCCACGGCCGTCGCGCGCTCGGCGCTCGGCTTTGCGCGGCTTGAGCTCGAGACCCGCCCCGTGCTCATCAACGGCGTCGCCGGCTCGCTGTCGCTCCGGAACGGAGAGCTGTTCTCGGTGGGAGCGTTCACGATCAGGAACGGGAAGGTCGTCGAGCTCGACATCCTGGCCGACCCCGAGCGCCTGCGCCGGCTCGACCTGACGATGCTCGACGCGTGACGGTCGCCGAACCCGGGGGGCCCCTACAGATCCATCGTGAAGATCTGGCCTTGCCAGCCGTTCAGCTCGAACCGGTTGGATCGACTGAACCCCTGCTTCTCATACCAGCGGACCAGCCCCGGCGCGTGCGCCCAGCAGTCAACCCGGAGGATCTCCGCACTTCTCTCGTATCCGAGCTCGACGGCTCGGTTGACGAGCGCGCCGCCGATTCCGCGGCCCGCGAGCCGCCGGGAGCTGAGCAGCAGGATGATGTAGAGCTCCGGGACAGGCGCCGGCGGAGCGTAGGCCGGCGCGGGGCCGACGACAAGCACTCCGACCGGCTCGCCGCGGCGCACGGCGATGTGGAGGCCACCGCCGACCCTGAACTCGTGGACCCGCTCACGGATCCCCGGCCGCTCCGAGAACGGGGTCGCTCCCCACTGCCCGGTCTGACCCCGGTCGACGAGCCAGGCGACCGCCTCGTCGAACATCGCGATCACCGCCGGCCCATCGCTCTCGTCGCCTCGCCGGATCGTCAAGCCACGCGTGGACATCCAGCGAGTCATTATCGGCACGGCGACCAGTCGACGGCGCCGGGCCCGCCGAATTCGGCTGGCGCGCCGGCGCGCTCCGGTCGCCGGCGCTCAGTCGGTGCCTAGGTGCGCTCGCGGACGGGCTTGGCCTCGAGCCACGCGCGTTCCATCGCGGCTCGGGCCCTCATGAGGTCCTGGTCGAACAGCAGCTGCTCGTCGCGGTCGAGCACCCCGCGCGGCGCGTTGACGTAAGCCGCATAGGCTTCCGTGGCCGCTCCAACATCATCCTGCAACCAGTTCATCGCCTCACTTCCGAGTGATTCGTCGCGGCTCCCCGCGATGCATCCTGTGGGGTACCCGGCGAGCCGCGGCACAAACCCCGCGCGGCGGCGACGCGGGCGAGAAACCGGCCAATTCCTGGCCAACCCGGAACCCGGATTGGCCGCAGCAGATCCGGAGCGCCCCCATGGACGGCTGGAAGGATCACAGCGGCGCCGGGTCCTGCGTTGTATGTCGAGTCGCCCTCGCCAACCGACCCGGAGCTCCCGATGAACACCAATTACGACGCTCGCGGTCACCTGGAACGCATGGGGATCGCCCACGACGATCTCGACCAGGCCGACGTGATCACTATCAGCTACACGCTCCACGGCTGGCACCTCGTGCCGAGGACCCCCGCCGGCCCGCAGCCGATGAAGGCGCGGGCGTGGCTGCTCGCGGCCCTGCACACCGGCGGGCGATACGCCGCTCCGGAGACGCCCGGCCATCCGGCCGATCTCGACGACGGCGCAGGCCACGTCGACTCGGTGATCCTGATGGCTGTCATCCAGCGGCACTTCCTGACGGTCCGCCAGCCGGCGTGGGAGGACGCGGCCCTCGCCGCTCAGCTCGGAGTCGACAGCGCAGATGTCAGCCGGGCCCAGGCCGCCCTCGAGCGCACCACCCGGATGCTGCGCTACCCGCGCCCGGCGCCGCTCGGCGCTAGGTGGTGGGCGCCGGCGGGCCGGCCGGCCCAGCGCGCGGTCGGCCAGGTGTCGCGCCGGGGCCCATCCCGGGTCCGGATGGACGACTAGAGCGGCCGGTAGTCGAGGTGGACGACGCCGTTCTCGTACGTCTCCGACTGAGCCAGCGCGAACTTGGTCCGCGCGCCGTCGGCGAACATCTTCTGACCCGCCCCCAGCGCCACCGGATAGACGAACAGGTGCACCTGGTCCACCAGACCGTCGGCGAGCATCGCGCGAACCAGCGTGCCGCTCCCGCTGACATAGAGGTTCCGTTCGAGCCGGTCCTTCAACGCTCGGATCGCGCCCTTGTCGTACGGACCGAGGATCGTCGAGTTGTTCCAGTCGGTGGTCTTGAGCGATCCCGACACCACGTACTTCGGCGAGTCGTTCATGAACGGGGCGCCGGGGTCGTCCTCGGCGGTCCGGCCCGACCACGCCGGCGCGAACATCTCGAACGTGCGGCGTCCGAGTAGCAGCGCCTCGCACGGTCCCACGATCCCGCCGATCGCCACTCCCATGTCCGGGTCGAACCCGTACTCCATCGTCCAGCGCGGCTCGTCGATCACTCCGTCCAGAGTCGTGAACTCGTGCACCACGATCTCACCCATGTTGATCTCCCTTGAAGCGGTGGTTGCTGAGCCAGTTTGCTCGAACCCGTAGACCGGTTCGGTCGGGTGAAATCATCGAGCTGGGCTCGCCTCATCGGAGCACGGTGTCGGCAATCGTCGGACGGCGGGCGCCGAGAAAGAAGATGCCCGCGAGGCCGGGAGTGTGAAATTCGTCGTTGGGGTTGTCCTCGAGCACGCTGCGTCTGATCGCGAGGGTGCCGGTCCGATCGTCGCTGACGAAGAAGATCGCCCCGCCGCCCTCGTTGGCGTGGTTGTCCGTGAACACGCTGCCGCCGATCGTGAGCGTCATCCGATCGCCGTCGTTGTAGATCGCGCCGCCGCTGCCGCCGCCCGGAGTCCCGGATCGAGCCGGGTTCGCCCCGTTGCCGATCGCGCGGTTACCGGTGAAGCGGCTGTTGAGGACTGTCCAGGACACGCCGATGCTGCTGAGCCCCGCGCCGTTGCTGCACGCGTTGCCGCTGAAGGTGCTGTTCACGACATAGACCGGAAGGTCGTGGAACTGCGACAGCGCGCGCACGGCGGCGCCGCCGATGTCCGGCCCGTTGCGCTCGCACCGGTTGCCGGTAAACACGGAGTTGACTATCCGCAGCCGCCCGCCCCGCGCGAAGATCGCGCCTCCGCCGCCACCGTCGAACCGCTGGCCGGTCGAGTTCCCGGCGGTGAACTTCAGGTTCTGGACGACCAGAGTCGGAGTGGCCTGATCGTCACAGTGTGAGGTCGTCCACTTCTGCGCCGGATCGCACGTGTCCATGTACAGGATGCGACGCCGGCCCTCGCCGCTCAACGTCACCAGCCCACCGCCGTCGAGCACGACCTGTCGAGACGTGTTCACGACCTTCGCGGTTGCGTTCATCCTGATCGTGACCGGCCCCGCCCCGCACGAGAAGCGGATGATCCCGCCGGCGCGGACCGCGGCCAGCACCGCGGCCGAGGTGCAACTGGCCGGAGTTCCGTGCCCGACGACTCGCCTCGGGTGCGACGTGTCCACCGCCCGGCCCCCCGCAGGCACCGGCACCGGGGATACGGCCGGCGCCGATGCTCTCGGGGAGATCGATGCGGCCGCCGGCACGCTCGTCGCGCCGAGCATCAGACCGCATGCGCACGCGATCGCGAGTGACGCCCGTCCTGGCATACGCCAAGGTTAGGCGGATTCTCGCTCGCGATCCGGGTGTCGGATCTCCGCGCCAGACCGGTCCACCAGTACGATCCGAATCGATGCCAATTGAGTGGGCCGGTTTGGGGCCGGAGCTCCTGCTTTCGCTCGATCGAACGGCAGCCGAGCCACTTCGCGCGCAGCTCGAGGGCGCGCTCCGCGACGCGATCCGCTCCGGCAGGCTGACCGCGGGCGAACGGCTGCCGTCCTCCCGGGCAATGGCCGCCGAGCTCGGGCTCTCGCGTGGGCTCGTGCTCGAGTGCTACAGCCAGCTCCAGGCCGAAGGGTTCCTCACCTCCCGGACGGGCTCCGCCACGCGCGTTGCCGCGGGAGCGCTCACGCCGTCGCCCGCGCCGCCGGCCGGGGCGGCGCCGGCGCCCGCGCCGCGGCTCGCCGTCGACTTCCTCCCCGGCGTCCCCGATCTGACCAGCTTCCCGCGCGCCGACTGGGCTCGGGCAATGCGCGACAGTTGCCGCGAGGCGACCCCGACCGAGCTCGGCTACGGGGATCCGCGCGGCACCGATGTGCTGCGTCAGGTGCTCGCCGGATACCTGCGTCGCGTACGCGGCGCGGTCGCCGACCCGGAGCGGATCGTGATCTCGGCGGGCTTTGCCCAGGGAGTCAACGTCGTCCTGCGCTCGCTCGCGGACCGGGGCGTCCGGCGCGTGGCGATTGAAGACCCGGGCGACGACGACTACCACGTGATCGCCGGCCGTCTCGGGATCGAGGCGGTGCCGGTCGCGATCGACGAGCGTGGGATCGACGTCGGCGCTCTTGCGGCCAGCGAGTTGCGCGCGGTGATCCTCACGCCCACGCACCAGTTCCCGACCGGCACCGCGCTCGCCCCCGAGCGCCGCCAGGCGCTGGTCGCATGGGCCGCCGAGCGGGACGCCGTGATCATCGAGGACGACTACGACGCCGAGTTTCGCTACGACCGCGACCCGGTCGGCGCGCTGCAAGGACTGGCTCCGGACCGAGTCGCGCTGATCGGCACGGTCAGCAAGTCGCTCGCGCCCGCGCTCCGGATCGGGTGGGTCGTGTGTCCTGGGCCGCTTGTCGACTCGGTGATCGAGGACAAGCGCCTCAGCGACCGCGGGTCGCCGACACTCGAGCAGCTGGCGCTGGCGCGGCTGATCGAATCCGGTCGGTTCGACCGGCACCTGCGGCGGATGCGCGACGTCTACGGGGGGCGGCGCGACGCGCTGGTGCGGACGCTCGCCGACCAGGCGCCGCACGTCGAGCTCCGCGGCCTCGCCGCCGGCTTTCACGCGGTCGCCCGACTCGCCCCGGAAGCCGACGAGCAGGCGATCGTCGAGCAGGCCAGGGCCCGGTCGATCGGGCTATACGGCATGAGCTCCTACCGCCCGAGCGGGGCCGGAGGGCCCCCGCAACTCGTGCTCGGCTTCGGGAACCTGAGCGAAGCAGCGATCGTGCGCGGGATCAGCGCGATCAGCGATCTGCTCTGAGCCGTCGGCGCCGCCAAAGCGGCTCACTGTTTCAGCATCGGATTGGCTCTTATCAGTGAGCCGCTTTGAGCATAGATTGGCCGCACGATGACGACCAAGCACACAGCCCCCTCGATCCTCTCGGCTCCCGGCGCCCGCGCGCTGCTCGGAAGCTCGATCCTGGCGCGCCTACCACTCGCGATGTTCAGCATCGCGCTGCTCGTCAATGCCCAGCGGCTGACCGGCTCGTTCGCCGTGGCCGGAGCGGTCAGCGGCGCGTACGCGATCGCCGGCGCGGTCTCGGCGCCCCTTCTCGGGCGCGTCGTCGACCGGTGCGGCCAGACCGGCGCGCTCGTCGCCACCGCGACGGTCTCGGCGCTGGCGCTCGTCATCACCGGCGTGCTCCCGGCGAGCACTCCCCCGCTCGTGCTGATCGGGCTGGGCGCCATCACCGGGATGGCGACGCCGCCACTGTCGGCATGCGTACGGACGCTGCTGCCGGGCATCGTCGCCGAGCCCGGGCGCCTGCCGGCGCTGTTCGCGTTCGAGTCGACGGTGCTCGAGGTGACGTTCGTGCTCGGCCCGCCGCTCGCGCTCGGCGTCGGCGCGCTGTGGTCGACCGGCGCGGCGCTGGCCTCGAGCGGGATCGTGATGCTCGTCTGCACGCTCGCGTTCGCCGTCCAGCCGGCATCGCGCGCCTGGCGGCCGGATCCGAGCGCGCCGCGGCGTCGCGGAGGCTCGCTCCGCACGCCGGTGATCCTCACGCTGGTGCTGATCGAGGCCGGCACCGGCATCGTGTTCGGCGCCACCGAGGTTGGCGTCACCGCCGCCGCGAAGGCGCTCGGCAGCGCCGCTGCGGCCGGTCCGCTGCTCGGACTGTGGGGCGTCGGGTCGCTGCTCGGCGGGATCGCCGCCACCCGTCTCGGCGGCGGTGCGCGGCGCGCCGGCGGCCTGATCCTGCTCCTCGCCGCGCTCGCGGTGGCTCACGGCGCGTTGATGCTGTCGACCGGTAGCGTGCTCGCGATCGGAGCGGTGATCCTGATCGCCGGCGGGACGATCGCCCCGACCGCCGCCAGCATCTACGCGATGGTCGACCGCTCGGCGCCGGCGGGCGGCCATGCCGAGGCGTTCTCGTGGGTCGAGACCGCGTCCTCGTCGGGCGCCGCGCTCGGAGCGGCCGTCGCCGGCGCGCTCGCACAGACCGCCGGCGCCCAGGCCGCGTTCGCGTTCGCCGGCGTCGCCGGCGCGGCCGCGGTGGCGATCGCCCTGATGAGAGCGCACCGTCTCGACGACGCCGCGCCCGACGTCGTCTGCGCCGCGCCCTCGCACGCGGCGTGACCGAAGCCGCAGGCGAGACGTCGCGTCGCCCCGCGCGAGGTGCATGACACGACAAATCGCATCGAAGCCGCCGGCCCTGCCGACTCGTGCACGATAGTCATGCACTGCTCGGCAAGGCCGGCGGAGATGCCCCCGTTGTCGCGATGTGCATCCCGACACGCGGGCGACGACCACCCGGGCCCCCGGGCGACGACCACCCGGGGCCCCCGGGCGACGATTACCCGGGCCCCGCCGGGAACGCCACCCCGGTCAGCTCGGCGCACGCGTCCAGGAGCCCATCCTGGACGTCGATGCGCGTGGCCGCCGGAGCGGCCGCGACCTCGCGCCGGTGGTGGAAGCAACGGCCGGACACGGTGGCGCCCGGGTCGGTGCTGACCGCCAGCCACGCCTGCGTATCGGCGCCGAGCGCGAGATCGTCGGGAGCGCCCGGCCCGCCCATCTTCGTCGGAACCCATCCGGGCTCGACCGCGTTCGAGAGCACACCCGGCCAGCGGCGGGCGACAGCCAGAGCGAGCACGACGTCGAACAGCTTGGAATCCGCGTACGCCTGCGTCCCGCTCCACCCCCGGCGCGTCCACTGCAGGTCGCTCAGGTCCGGATCCCCGCTGCGGTGCATCCCGGAGCTGAGGAACACGAGGCGATCGGGACGGGTGATCAGCGCGGTGAGCAGGTACGGCGCGAGCACGTTGATCGCGAATACGTGCGCGAGGCCGTCGACGGTCTCGACGCGCGGACCCCGGTAGCCGACGGCCGCGTTGTGGATGACCGCGTCGAAGCGGCCGACACCATCCGCCGCCTCGGCCAGCCCCCGGACCGCGGCGATGCTCGCCAGATCCCCGACGAGCACGTCGACCGCGCCCGGGGTCGACGCGATCGCGTCGTCCGCGCGCCGGCGATCCCGGGCGTGTAGGACGACGTCGTGGCCGTCCCGCACGAGCTGCTGAGCGGCCAGCCGCCCGAGGCCGTCGGCAGAGCCGGTGATCAGGACCTTGCCCACCACAGGGAAACTACTGGCCGTGGACAACGCGGCGATCGCCGACCGCCTCCAGACGTTCGCGCTGATGCTCGAGCTGGTCGAGGCCAACCCGTACACGATCCGGGCCTACCGGCGTGCCGCGGAGACGATCCGCGGCGCCGCGGTCCCGGTCGAGGAGCTCGTCCGCACCAGGCGGGTTCGCGACCTGCGTGGCGTCGGCCAGGGGATCGAGTCGCGGCTGCGTGAGCTCGTCGAGACCGGGGAGATCGCCGAGCTCGCCGAACTCGAGCGCGAGCTGTCGCCCGATCTCGTCGGCCTCGGACGGTACCTCGGGCTGGGTGCAAAGCGTTCGATCGAGCTTGCCCGGTCGCTCGGGGTGCGGACGGCCGAGGAGTTCCGCGCGGCGGCGGCCGCGGGCCGCCTCCGGGACGTGCCGGGCATCGGGCCCAAGACCGAGGCACTGCTGCTCGACGCGCTCGCGCGTTCGGAGGGACCGCAACCGCGACAGGGCCTGCTGCTCAACCAAGCTCGTGAGCTCGTCGGCGCCGTCGCGGCCGCGCTCGACGGCGAGCCTGCCGGAGACGTCCGCCGCTGGCGGGATTCATGCGAGTGGCTCGCGGTCGTGTGCGCCGCGCCCGACCCCGAGCCGGTGCTCGACCGCTTCGCCGCGCTGCCCGTGATCGTCGCGGTGATCGAACGACGCGAACGCGACGCGGTCGGGGTCACGATCGAGGGCGTGCCGGTCGAGCTTGTATTGGCCGAGCCCGACCGATTCGGGACGGCGCTCGTCCGAGCGACCGGGTCGCCCGCGTACGTCGAGGCGCTCGAGCCGCTGCCGGGCGCGCTCGACGAGACCGGCGTCTACCGGGCGCTCGGCATCCCCTGGTGCCCGCCGGAGCTCCGTGAACAGCCATTCAAGAGCGAGCCGCCGGAGCTCATACAGACCGGCGACATCCGCGGAGATCTGCACTGCCACACGACGTGGTCCGACGGCCGGGCGAGCGTCGAGGAGATGGGTCGCGCCGCGCTCGAGCAGGGCTACGAGTACATGGCGATCTGCGACCACACGCCGGCGGTCGGCGCGGTCCGCGGCCTCACCCCAGACGACGTCCGCCGCCAGGCCGAGGAGATCGCCGCCGCCAACGAGGTGCTGGCTCCGTTCCGCATCCTCGCCGGCATCGAGTGCGACATCCACGCCGACGGCCGGCTCGACCTCCCCGATGACGTCCTCGCCGAGCTCGACTGGGTGCAGGCCAGCGTGCACGGCGGGCAGCGGATGCCGCGCGCGGAGATGACCCGGCGCGTCGAGGCGGCGCTCCGCAATCCTTACGTGCGCTGTCTCAGCCACCCGACCGGCCGCTACATCAACCGGCGGCCCGAGAATGCGCTCGATCTCGAGCGGCTCTTCGAAATCGCCCTCGAGGAAGGGGTCGCGGTCGAGGTCAACGGCCTACCCCCTCGCCTCGACCTGAGCGGCGAGCACGTCCGCGACGCGCTGCGCGCCGGCGTGCAGATCGTCTGCTCGACCGACGCGCACTCGGTGGCGGGACTCGGGAACATGGTGATGTCGGTGGCGACCGCGCGCCGCGGCTGGGCGACCGCGGCGGACGTCGTCAACACCCAATCGCTCGAAGCCATCCTCGACTTCCGCAACCCGCGGTAGGACGCTCAGCCGGCGGACACGACCCCTATCCGGCGCCGGCGCCGCCCGGCAGCTGGCCCTCCTGGCACGTGCCGGTGTTCTCGGCCTGCTGGACCGGCGCCCTCGGTCCGGCGACGAACACGAAGTGCTTGGCGGAGTCGATCGCGCTCTCGGGTTGCTTGGCCGCCTGGACCTCGAGCTTTGTCGATGCTTCCCCGAAGTAGCCGCGCCAGCACGCCCACGGCGTCTGCGCGATGTCGACCAGCGGCGTCGTCGCGGCGCGGAACGCGAACCGCCCCGAGCCGCATGACAGCCAGTCGCTGGTGAGGTCATAGGTGACCGGCCGCGGTCGCGAGCCGCAACCGGCCAGGTAAGTCGGATGCCCGCCGAACGCCGCCTGCAGCACCGGATGGCCCCGGTCGAATGCGATCTGCGAACTGTTCCACGGGATGAACTGACCCTCGTAGCTGTGGCGGGCCAGATACAGCCACTCGGGCGCGTGCGTCTTGGGGTCGAGCAGCACGTCGACGTGCTCCCAGTCGCCCTGATGGAGGTCGACGTTGTCGTCGTCGCCGGCAAGCGGCGCCTGGTTCATCAGGTCGGAGTTGACCACCACGGGGAAGTAGTTGAACGGGTAGTAGAACCAGTACTCGATCGCATCCAGGCCCGAGGGGACATTCGGATCTCGGGCGCGCGCGGGGAACTTCGAGACGCTGATCGGTCCCGCGTAATAGAAGTAGATCTGTGCGGAGGCCCACGGGTCGAGCACCCCCGGATCCGCGAGCCAGTTGTGCAGCGAACCCGAGTCGATGTACTGGCCGCGGAGGAAGGCCTGGAACTGGCCCCCCGGGCTTTGGTTGTGCGCCAGCTTGACCGGCAACTGGAGGTAGTCGGACGACTCAGCGCCCGGCCCGCCCAGCCGCGGCGCCGTTGCCGGGCACACGCGCTGCGGCGCGCGCTGCTGAATCAGGCACACCGGCTGATCCTCCGGTCCCCGCTCGGCGAGCACCGCGTTGACCGACACGGGCCAGTTTCGATCTGCCGCGGTGACCAGCATCGTCGGCTGGTAGCGCAGCGCGAGCGCGGCGACCGGCGAGGTCTTGGCCGTGACCGGCGCCTCGCCGTCGGTGGCGCGCCCGCCCGCGGGCGCCCGCCCGGCGATCACCCCGGCGCCGAGCGCGGGATCCGCGTAGCCATGAGCGAGGAAGGTTCCGGGAGCGCCGGCGCAGGTGGGCTGCGCGGCCCGCAGCGCGGCGCTGAACAGTGTCGGCGTGCTCCCACCGGTGCCGAGCGCTTCCAGCGCCAACGTCGCGAGCGACGGACGCCGGCCCGAGTCGAAGTACGCCGAGCCGCCACCGACTCGCACATCCTCGACGTTCCGCGCCGGGATCAGCTCGAGCTGCTCGTTGGTCGAGGTCGCGTCGGCGAGCGACGTACACGTGGCGATGTAAACGCCGGCGGTCGTCCGCGCGACGAGGCCGCCGGTGCGAGTGCCGGTCGGGGTGCTCACCACCACCCGTGAGAACGCGACCGGCGGCGTCGCGCTGTACGCGAGCCCCACGAGCAGGCAGATCGTCAGCAGCGCCCACGGCAACGGCGAGCGTATGAACTGGGCCGCGGTCTTCGGCTGCTTGATCCTGGCCAGGCTCCGGCCGAGGGTCGCGACCCCGACTCCGGTCAGCACGAGCACGCCGACCGGCGCCGATGCGAACAGTGCCCCGATTGCCACCACGGCCCACACGACGCCGTGCAGGCGTGGGTTCAGGACCAGTGGGCTCACGTGTGTCAGCACCCATCGGGCCCCGAAGAACACGATCACCCCGATCAACGCGCCCACCCACCCCACGATCGGAACTGCCGCCGCCACGATCCGCGCGACTCCCAGCGCGATCAGCGCCGCCAGCATCATGATGTTGAAGCCGGCGATCACGCGCACCGCGGGGTCCCCGAGCGGCGCCGGCTCGGGCGGCTTGGGCGCCTCGGCCGGGAGACGCTGCGACTTGTCGAGGTTGCGGGACTGGACGCGCGCCGCCGCGGAATGTACGAGACCGAGCGGAAGTCGCTCCGAACGCGCCGCCACCACGCCTGCCCGCGCTGCCTTGCGCCGGTCGTGCCGGCGCGCCCGGCGGTCGCGCTCGACCTCCGCCTCGCCGTCGGCGGCCGCGTTGGCGACCCCGTGCTTGCGGACGATGTCGTGCCAGTCCTGGCCGTGCACGTCCCAGTTCCGCCGCGAGGAGAAATACGCCACCGCGCAACTCGCCGCGAACACCGCGGCCATCAGCAACGTCGAGCGCAAGCCGTCCCCGAACAGCTGCCGGGCGCTGAGCGCCGCGGTCGCGGCAGCGGCGGGCAGACGCGCCGCGGAGAACTTGACGAGGTCGACGATCCAGCCGGCCACGAACACGTAGGCGAGCAGGCCCACCGTAGCCCCGACGAGCTCGAGAACCGCCTTCAGCTCCCCGCCCGGCGTCAGCCCTCGGAGACGGTCGCCGAACGACACGGCTACGGCCGCGGCCGCTTGTGTCCCCACTCCGCGCGCAGAACCCGGAGCGCGTTGCCGTTGCAGATCTTCGCGGCATCCGCGTCGCCGTATCGCGCACGCAGGTGGGCTTGGAGCGCCGCCATCTTGCTGTGATCCTCGAGTCCTGGCAGCGCGGGCTTGATGTAGCCGTCGAGGTCCGTGCCGATCGCCACGTGGTCATAGCTCCCGGTCAGCTCGCGGATCTTGTCGACGTGCCGGCACAGCGCTTCGAGGGACCCCTCGAGCGAGTTCACGCTCGAGAGCCCGCTGGTGATGAAGTGCTCGCACATGATGCAACCGAGCACGCCGCCCCGAGCGGCGACGGCCTTGATCGTCGCGTCTTCGAAGCTGTACTGGAGACCGCCGAAGCGGTACGCCATGTGCGTCGCTATCACCGGGATCTCCTTCGCCGGGTCGCGGGCGTCGAGCTGCGCCAGGACGTCGCGGATCGACTGCGCCCGCATGTGCGTGAGGTCGATCAGGATTCCCTCGTCGACCATCGCATCGACGACCATGTGTCCGATCGCTGTCAGGCCCTGGTCCTTGCCCTGCGGGAACACCGCGTTGTAGAGCCAATCGGGAAGGAACGGCAACGCCGGGGCGTTCGTGGCCACATCTCTGAAGAACAAGTGGGCGACGGTTACGTACGCGATCCCCAACCCGGCCAGCGTGTGGACGTTGCTTGCGATCTCTGACTGCTCCCGTCCGAGCTGGAACCCTCCCTCGATCGCGTGGATCAGGATCGGGACCCCGCTGCCGAGCAGCGCATCGAGCTCCGAGACCGAGTGCGCGATCGCGACCTCGCCGGCGTGCGCGGCGACGTAGTCCTCGACCGTCTGGCGCTGGTCGACGATGTCCTTGAAGTAGTTCTCTCGCGGCGGCGCACCGTAGCTCTCGGTCAGATCGATCTCGTCGAACGGCTGGTAGAGCATCGACAGCGCGACGCCTACGTCGCCCTCGCGCATCAGCGTTTCGGTCACGCTCGGCGTGTCGCCTGGACCCTGATAGTTGGCGACCCGCGAGATCAGGTCGACGACCCGGCTCTGCCACCGCTGCCGCCACCACGTCCGCGCCCGCTCGTGCGTGTGCTGCTGGTCGTCGGCCAGTAGATGCATCGGGAAATGCGCGTGTAGATCGACGAGCATCGAGCGCCCTCGGCGCTGATCATCTCAGCGTCGGCAGCGCAAAGCCACTGTCCCCCGCCCGCGAGAAGTGCGCGTCACCAACCGTTATCTGGTGTAAAGAGGCCCGATCTAAGGGCCACGTGGCCGTCGGTCGGGGCGAAGTCCGATCCAGGAAGACAAACCCGCGCAGATCGCGGAGGAACGCGACGGCGTGAACTCTGGGTTACATCGCCCCGGCGACGGCGCGCGCTCCGAACTGCTACCACGCTCCGGACTGCTACGGCGCCGTCGTCGCGGCGACGGCGCGCGTCGGGACTGCCACGGCGCTCGGGACGGCCACGGCGCCGTCGCCGCAGCGTCGGCGCCGCGATGGCCGCTTCCGCCCCGGGGACGGCCGACTAAGAGCGTCTAGGGCTCGAGCTCGTAAGGGAAGTCGGTGAGCAGCTCGGCTCCGTCGTCGGTCACGATCACCAGGTCCTCGAGCCTGCAACCGCCGAAGCCCTGCCGGTAGCAGCCGGGCTCGAGCGTGACCACGTCGCCCGCGACGAGCACGTCGGACGCCCGTCCGAGTAATGGGGCCTCGTGGACCTCGAGCCCGACGCCATGGCCAAGCGAGTGGTAGAAGCCTTCCTCGAGCACCTCGCCGGGCGCCTTGGTGAGCTGCGTCGGCAGCCCGGCCCGCTCGTAGGGCTCGCACGAGATCCGGTGCAGCTCGCTGCCGGCGACGCCGGCGCGCACGCCCGCCAACGAGCGCTCGAGCGACTCCCGCGTCAGTTCGTGGTACTTGCGCAGCTCATCGGGGGCCTCACCGACCACGAACGTTCGCGTCATGTCGGCGTAGCACGCCGACCCCAGATCGGTCGGCCACAGGTCGATGACCACCGGCTCGCCGGGCTGGATCTCGCCCGATCCCATGTCGTGACCGGCTGCGGTTTGCCCGCCGTGGGCCACGATCATCGCGTCGCCGGTGATGGCGCCGGCGCGGGCCACCGCAGCCCGGATCGCCTCCTTGAGCCGCTCGCAGGACAGCGGCTCGCCGTCGGCGAGGAGCCCGGGTCCGCCGGGCTCCGCGCGGCGCAGCAACTCGACCGCGGCCCGCATGCCCGCCTCGGCCGCGGTCTGCGCCCGCCGGATGCCCGCGAGCTCGGCCTCGGTCTTGACGCGGCGGCGGTCCTCGAACAGCCGCCGGTCGACGTCGAGCGTCAAGCCCGCAGCGCGGAGCCCGTCGGCGAGCTCGACCGGGAAGTCGGAAGGCACCGCTGCACGCTCCAGACCGAGTGAGCCGGCAGCACGGACGAGGACCTTGAGCACCGCGTCTCCGCGTTCCTCGCCGGCCGAGATCAACTCGTCGATGCCGAACTCCTCGAATGCGTGGACCGTGAGGGCGCTGTCGAGCTCCTGGAGCCGTGACCGTTCGAGCGAGCTCACAACGACGTGCCGTGCCCCACCGACCTCGGCGTACAGGAACGGGTCGGGCACGATCAGCGGAAGCTCGTGGCGCATCGTCGAGTGACGCACCGTGTCGCCGTGGATGAGAACGTCGGGCATCCCGCCGGCCATGTTAACCGTCTCAGTGCGGTGTCAGCACCAGCATCGCGGCGCTCGCCGCCGGCACCTCGACCTCGTAGCTCCCGTCCGTGGAGGCGACCGAGGCGCTCTGCGCCGGGCCGCCGAGCCGGCCGGTGCTCGTCTCCGAGCCGAAGCTCTGACCGCCGAGCGTCACGCCGCTCGTCGAGCCTGCGCTCGGCGCGGTTAGCCGGACCAGCGTGGCGCCCTTGAACTTGCCCGGCATCCGAACCGCGACCTCATGTGTCGTGGAGCCCTCGTTCGTGAGGACCACCCGGACCGTGCCGTCGGTCGCGCTCGTCGCCCACACGTTGACCCCGGCGACTCCCGTCGGGCTGACGCTCAGCAGATGAGATCCGGGCGGGGTAGCCTGCGCGAACATCAGCAGGCCGTAGTACTCCGGTGACACGGCGGCTCGCCAGTGCCCGCCCTGGTGGCTGATCTCGAACAGCTCGTATCCCGCGCCCGGGAACGTGTGGATGTTGACGCCGGAGACGCCGGCGCTGGCCAGCCCGAACAGCGTGTTCAGCGCCCACAGCGCCGATGCGAACGATTTGCTGACGGCGGGATCGGCGCCGCACGAGACGGTATTCAGCTCGTCGACCCGCAGGGAGAGACCATGAGCGCGGGCGAGCGCCACGTACGGCGCGAACGAATTGGCGATCCCGGTAGAGCTCGCCGGCGACAGCAGCCGGGCGATCGTCGGATAGCGGGCCGAGGTGCGCGGGGTCAAGCAAACCTGAAGGGGATACCGATGCAACGTCACCAGCCCGAGGTGCGGCTCGGCGGCGAGAAACTGCCCGAGGTCGCGCGTCCACATCATTCCGCTCAGGCTGGGACCGGCGAGCGGCACGTGCGGCAAGGCCCCGGTGAAGCCTGCGAAGTCGCGGGCGAACGCGGCCTCGTCGTAGCTCTTGGGGCGGCCGAGGACCCCGTGACGGCCCGAGCTGTACCACGGGAACGCGGAGTACAGGTCGGGCTCGTTGCCGAGCTCGAGCGCCCTCACCGCCTGCTGGCCGACCCCATTGATCAGCGCCCGCGCCTCAGCCGCCGCCAGCTGCGGGCTGTCCTGCTCGAGGTTGACTCCGAGGATCAGATGGGCGCCGAGCGACTGCGCGAGCGCGCGGGTCACCGCGAGCCACTGATGGGTGATATCGAATGTGACGCCGGGCGGCCGATTCGCGCCGGCCACCGGCCACCAGGTCCGGTCCGCGCTGTTGCCGCCGATCCTCAGGATCGGCGCCTGCCCCGGCGCGAGGTTGCGCACGAGCTGCTCGAACACCGGGTCGAGCGAGCTCGGATCGGCGCCGGCGTAAGCCTCGAGCGCGGGGTACTCGATCGACAGACCCAAGAAGCCCCGGGGCACCAACGGGTCGCGAGGGCCGGGGTCGACCGTGACCGCCCGCGCGTGCCGGATCGGGGTGTCGGCGTCGCCGCCGCCGGCGCTCGCCAGCGAGAACCCGATGATCAGTACGGCCACGATCGACACGACGACGACGTCGAATCCGAAGAAGCGGCTGCGGCGCCAGGCGTTCACAACTGAAGTGTCGCGCGGAGGGATGTCGGTAACTGGTCGCGCGCTTGCAATACGATCGCCAACCCTTCAACCGCGAGAGGGTTTCGGTATGGATCTCTGCTTGATGATCGAAGGTCAGGAGGGCGTCACGTGGCCGCAGTGGCAAGCACTGGCGACAGCCTGCGAGCGGCACGGCATCCCCGCGCTGTTCCGCTCTGACCACTATCTCAACCTGGACGGGCAGCATCTCGAGCGGGGCGCACTCGATGCGTGGGGCACGATCAACGCGCTCGCCGCGATCACGAGCACGCTCCGCCTCGGCACGCTCGTCTCGCCGGCGAGCTTCCGGCACCCGTCGGTGCTCGCAAAGCTCGTCGTCACGGCCGACCACGTATCTCAGGGTCGGATCGAGCTAGGCATCGGCGCCGGATGGCACGAGCGCGAGCACGAGGCCTACGGGTTTCCGTTCGCGCGGACCGCGGTGCGCATGGATGTGCTCGAGGAGCAACTGCGGGTGCTGATCGGACATTGGGGGAGCGAGCCGTTCTCCCTCGACGGCGAGCACTACGTCCTGTCCGAGCTCGACGCGAGACCCAAGCCCGTCCAGCAGCCCCACCCACCGCTGATCATGGGAGGCATAGCCGGCCCCCGCAGCGCCGCACTCGCCGCGCGTTTCGCCGACGAGTACAACACGCCGTTCCCGTCGCTCGATGAGGCCCGCGAGCGCCGCGCCCAGATCGCGAAGGCTTGCGAGCGCGCCGGTCGCGATCTGATCCCGTTCTCGGCGATGATCGGGACCGTTCTCGGCGCCGATGCCGCGGATCTCGAGGATCGCGCGCGCCGCGTCGCCGAGCGGACCGGGAGGTCAGCCGATTCGCTGGTGCGGGAGCCGCCCTCGGGCTGGATCGTGGCGACGATCGAGCAGGCGGCCGAGCAGTTCGCGGCCTACCGCGACGCCGGCCTGCGCCGGGTCATGTGCCAGTCGCTCGTGCACGACGATCTCGACGCCGTGGCGCTGATCGGTGAGCTCGGTCGGCAACTCTCGTAGCCGACCCCTTCCTTTCCGACCGGAGAAACAGAAGCGCCCCCGATCTGGCGGTGAAGCTGTGGCCGGATCTGCGGGGCGCTTACTGAGGGAGGAGGGTGCCGATCATCATCGCGCCACCGCTTTCATATGTCAAAGACCGATGTTGGAGTTAATCTATAGGCTTAGCTTATGGAACTCCGGCAGCTCCGTTACTTGGTGGCGCTCGCCGACGAGCAGCACTTCACGCGGGCCGCGGCGCGCGAGCACATCGCGCAGCCTGCGCTCTCCCAGCAGATCCGCCGGCTCGAGCGCGAGGTCGGCCTGGCCCTGGTCGAGCGCACTACGCGGCGCGTCGCGGTGACCGAAGCCGGGCGGGTGCTGGTCGCGCGGGCCCGCAGGATCCTTTCCGAGGTCGACGCCGCCAACGCGGAGATGCAAGCGCTCGCCGGCGTCCGGAGCGGGCACGTGACCGTCGGGACGATGCACACGATGGGGCCGGTGGACGTGTCGCTCGCGCTGGCGTTGTTCCATGAGCGCCATCCTGGCGTCGAGCTCACGGTCCGCGAGCAGTCGAGCGAGGAGCTAGCCGAGATGCTCCGCGACGACGTGCTCGATCTGGCGTTCCTGTCGGTGACCGAGCGGATCGAGAGCCATGAGCTGAGCCTCCATCAACTCGTCTCCGAGGAACTGGTGGCAGTTCTCCCGGTCGACCACCCCCTCGCCGGTCGGCGGCGGGTACGGATGGCCGAGCTCGCCGACGAGCAGTTCGTCAGCTACCGGGAAGGCGCCCGGTTGCGCGAGCTGCTGACGTTCGCGGCCCGTCACGCGGGGTTCGAGCCGCAGATAAAGCTCGAGTCGAACGAGAGCGAGCGGATCCGGCGGCTCGTGGCCCGCGGCATGGGTGTCGCGATCCTCCCCCGCTCGGACGCCGACCTGTCCGCCGGTAACGTCGCCGTCGCGACGCTCGTGCAGCCCTCGCTCCGGCGCGACATCACGCTCGCATGCCGCGAAGGGCGGCGTCTCCCCCCGGCCGCGGCCGAGTTCCTGCAGCTGTCCAAGGAGCTGTTCGCTAGCGAACAGGCGGAAGATGATGCGCCCACGGCCGCGCCGTCTCGATCTGACCGGCGAGCGAATACAGCAGGTCCTCGGCTCCCGGTCGGCCGACGAGCTGAACGCTGAGCGGGAGGCCGTCGGCCCCGAACCCCGCCGGCACCGCAATCGACGGCTGGCCGGTCACGTTGAACAGCGGATTGAACGGCATGAACCGCGACGACCGGTCGACCGCGATCGGCGCGGACTTGCCGTATCCCCCCTCGGCGGCAATCGCCGTCGTCGCGAGCACGGGCATCAGGAGCACGTCGATCTCATTCCAAAGCTCGAGCACGCGCGCGGTCCTCACCGCCCGCCCGGCCAGCAGCTGATCACGCCGGCGGTTGGGGACCAGGCGACGGCCGATCCCGACGAGCTGTCGCGTCGAGCGCTCCAGCCGCGCCCGATCGGGCACCGTGCGCGACTCCTCGTAGATGCCGCGCAGCCACATCTGCGTGAACTCGATCCCAGCCATGCCGTAGCTCGGATCGCGCTCGACCACGTCATGGCCCAGCTCTGAGAGCAGCGCCCCGGTCCGGTCCCACGCTCCGCGCTGGTCGCCGGACAGCCGCGCGATGAACCCCGGCGGCAGCTTGCGCGAGAACCCGACCCGGAGCCGGCCGGGCGCCGTGGACGCGGCCTCCACATAATTTCCGGTGAACGGTGGCGCGGAGCTGATGTCCGCGGGCAGCGATCCGTGGATCGCGTCGAGCAGCAGAGCGCTGTCGGCGACGGTTCTCGCGAGCGCCCCGAACACGCTCAATCCGAGCCAGCCCTCGCCGAACGGCTGGGTCGAGACGCGACCCCGGCTCGGCTTCATTCCCACCAGTCCGCAGCACGCGGCGGGAATCCGGATCGACCCGCCGCCGTCGGATCCGGTCGCGCACGGCACCATGCCCGCCGCCACCGCGGCCGCCGAGCCGCCCGAGGAGCCGCCGGGCGTCCGCGTCGGATCCCACGGGTTGCGGGTGATGCCGTTGGCCGCGCTCGCGGTCCACGGGAAGATCATCAGCTCGGGGACGTTCGTGATCCCGATCGGGATCGCCCCGGCGGCGCGCAGCCGCCGCACGACTTCTCCGTCGGCGGCCTGTGGCGGCCGGAACGACCGTGACCCACGAGTCACGGACTGGCCGGCGACCGGCATGTCGTCCTTGATCGCGATCGGCACGCCGGCGAGCGGACCGTCGGGCGTCGACATCGCCTCGGCGGCGGCCAGCGCCTCGTCGGCCATCGTCACCCGGAACGCGTTCAGCTTCCCGTCGATCGCCTCGATCCGTCGCAGGCACAGCTCGACGAGCTCACGCGGCGTCAGCTCGCGCCGGCGGACCATCCCCGCGAGCGCGCCCGGCCCCGCAAATGCGAGCTCGGCTTCCGCGGTGGCCGTCATGCCTGAAGCGCGGTTACCAACTCGCGAATCGCGCCGGGATACCGATAGGTGATCCCGCCGTGCTTGCCGTCGAACAACTCGAGCGTATGGGCGGCGCCGATCTTCGACAGCTCCTGGGCGAACGCCTGGGCGCCCAGATCCAGGTAGTACTCGTCGGCCTTGCCGGCGTCGAGGTAGATCCGGCGCATGCTCCGGAGCGCATCAGCGTGGCGCGGGGCCATCCGTACAGGATCGTGCTCGAGCCACAGTGCCCACACGTCGTCGACAAGACGGCCGGTCGAGATGTCGAACGGAAGCAGCGCCCGGCCGGGAGCGGTCAGGTCCGGGGAGTATGCGGACGCGTAGCCATACGTCTCGAACGTGGCGCCGTACCTGTCGAAGTCGAAGTGGTCGGCGGCGGCGAGGTGCTCGAAGAACACCTCGTAGGAGCCGTCGAAGTTGTCGCGCAACGCCCGGGCCACGTTCGGGAAATCCTTCTGGTAGCAGCACTCGAACAGCGCGTCGCCGGCGTGCGAGGCGAGCGCTCCGAACACGTCAGGTCGCAGCATCGGCACCACCATCGCGCCGTACCCACCCGACGACTTGCCGGCGATCCCGCGGTGATCTCGCTCGCGGATGGTCGGATAGCGATCGTCGATGAACGCGACTACCTCGTCGCACAGATAGTCGAGATAGCGGCCCGTCGATGCCGAGTTGATGAACTGCGACCCTCCCCGCGACGTCCACGCGTCGACGAACACCAGGATCGCATCGGGACAGGCCCGGGCCGCGAACATCGCGTCGACGCGCTCGATCATGTTCGGCTCGAACGCCGAGTGCGACAGCCACATGTCGAGCTGCCCGGTGAACCCCTGAATCACGTACACGGTCGGCAGTGCCCGCGGGTGGTCGAGCTCGACCCCGGGCGGTCTGTACACGTACAGCGGGCGGCGCGCGGGGTCTCCGAGCGGGTTGTCCGCGAGCGCGTCGGACTCGACCACGAGCTGGTCGAGCGCCCCTCCCAGCGGACGCGACCACGGCGCCCCGACGACGCCTTGGAGATCTCTCAGGGCCACGTCATCAACCGTACGGGAAACCACCGAAGCGCGAAGGCTCAGCACCACTGGCCCTGGGTATAGTGGGCACGCAGCGGGCGGGGCTCGCTCGTCCAACCAGGGATGCCGCATGACGGACCAACTGAAGACCCCAAGCTCAAACGGCGCCGGAGCTGACATCGACGCGGCCGAGACCAGCGAGTGGCTCGAGGCCGTCGATGCCGTCGTCGAGCACGACGGGCCCGATCGAGCCCGCCAGATCCTCGCGCGCGCCGTCCAGCGCGCAGAGCTCGCCGGCAGCGGCCCGATCGCGAGCATCACCACCCCGTACGTGAACACGATCCCGCCCGAGCGCGAGGCCCGGCTCCCCGGTGATCCCGCGCTCGAGCGGCGCCTGCGCTCGATCATCCGTTGGAACGCGATGGCGATGGTCGTCCGCGCGAACAAGCTGTCGTCCGAGCTCGGCGGTCACATCGCGAGCTTCCAGTCGCTGGCGACGCTGTACGAGGTCGGCTACAACCACTTCTGGCACGCGCCGTCAGGCGACCACGGCGGTGACCTCGTCTACTTCCAGGGTCACTCCTCGCCGGGCAACTACGCGCGCGCGTACCTCGAGGGGCGCCTCACCGAGGACCAGCTCGACAACTTCCGCCAGGAGGTCGCCGGTGGCGGCCTGTCGTCTTACCCCCACCCGTGGCTGATGCCCGAGTTTTGGCAGTTCCCGACGGTTTCGCTCGGGATCGGCGCGATCACCTCGATCTACCAGGCCCGGTTCATGAAGTACCTCGAGGCGCGCGACATGGCTCAGACCTCGGCGCGCAAGGTGTGGGCGTTCCTCGGCGACGGCGAGATGGACGAGCCCGAGACGATGGGCGCCACCGCGCTCGCCGGCCGGGAGCACCTCGACAACCTGATCTGGATCGTGAACTGCAACCTGCAGCGGCTCGACGGCCCGGTCCGCGGCAACGGCAAGATCATCCAGGAGCTCGAGGCCGACTTCCGGGGCGCCGGCTGGAATGTGATCAAGGTCGTGTGGGGCTCGCGGTGGGATCCGCTGCTTGCGCAGGACACCGACGGCCGCCTGGTCAAGGTGATGGAGGAATGCGTCGACGGCGAGTACCAGACGTACAAGTCGCGCGACGGCGCGTACGTGCGCGAGTACTTCTTCGGCAAGGACCCGGTCCTGCTCGAACGCGTCTCCCACATGTCCGACGAGGAGATCTGGCTCTTGAATCGAGGCGGCCTCGATCAGCAGAAGGTGTACGCCGCCTACCACGAGGCCGTCCAGCACACCGGCCAGCCGACGGTGATCCTCGCCAAGACGATCAAGGGCTACGGGATGGGCGTCTCGGGCGAGGGCCAGATGATCACTCACCAGGCCAAGAAGATGACCGAGGACGCGCTGCTCGCGTTCCGCGACCGGTTCGAGCTGCCGCTGTCCGATGAGCAGGTGCGTGCGGCCGAGTACTACAAGCCGCCCGAGGATTCCGGGGAGATGCGGTTCCTCAGCGAGCACCGGGCCGCGCTCGGCGGCAGCATGCCGGTGCGCCGTGGGAAAGCGCAGGAGCTCGCGGTGCCCGAGCTCGAGCTGTTCAAGGGTCAGCTGGAGGGCACCGGCGATCGCGAGATCTCGACCACGATGGCGTTCGTCCGGGTCCTGGCGGCGTTGCTGCGGGACAAGGGCATCGGACGCCACATCGTCCCGATCGTCCCCGACGAGTCGCGCACGTTCGGGATGGAGGGCATGTTCCGCCAGGTCGGGATCTACTCACCGCTCGGGCAGCTCTACCAGCCTCAGGACTCCGAGCAGCTGATGTTCTACAAGGAGGACAAGCACGGCCAGATCCTCGAGGAGGGGATCACCGAGGCTGGATCGATCTCCTCGTTCATCGCCGCCGGCACTTCGTACAGCGCCCACGCCGTCCAGATGGTGCCGTTCTACATCTACTACTCGATGTTCGGCTACCAGCGGGTCGGCGATCTGGTGTGGGCGGCGGCGGACTCGCGCACGCGCGGCTTCATGCTCGGCGGGACCGCCGGACGGACGACGCTCAACGGCGAGGGGCTCCAGCACGAGGACGGGCACAGCCATCTGCTGTTCTCGGTCGTGCCCAACTGCCGCGCCTATGACCCGACGTTCGGCTACGAGGTCGCGGTGATCATCCAGGACGGGCTGCGGCGGATGGTGGCCGAGCAGGAGGACGTCTTCTACTACCTCACGCTGATGAACGAGAACTACCACCACCCGGCGATGCCCGAGGGCGCGCAGGACGGGATTCTGCGCGGCATGTACCTGCTGCGCGAGGGTTCTGTCAGCGGCAAGAAGAAGAGCCCGCGCGTCCAGCTACTCGGCTCGGGCACGATCCTCAACGAGGTCCTCGCCGCCGCCGAGCTACTCGAGTCGGATTTCGGCGTGGCCGCCGACGTGTGGAGCGTGACCTCGTTCACCGAGTTGCGGCGCGACGGCATCGCCGCGGAGCGGTGGAACATGCTCCATCCGCTCGAGGAGGCGCGTCGCCCGTACGTGGCCGAGTGCCTGGAGTCACGTGACGGCCCCGTGGTCGCCTCGACCGACTACCTGCGCGCGTTCCCGGACCAGATCCGCCAGTGGGTGCCCCGCCGCTACAGCGCGCTCGGCACCGACGGCTTCGGCCGTAGCGACTCGCGCAGCGCGCTCCGGCGGTTCTTCGAGGTCAACCGCCACTACGTCGCGGTGTGCGCCCTGAAGTCGCTCGCGGACGAGGGTGTCCTCGAGCCCGCGCGCGTGCAGGAGGCGATCGACCGCTACGAGATCGATGCCGAGGCCCCGATGCCGACGACCGTATGAGCGCCACCTCGGGCGCGGTATCGGTCGAGGTTCCCGACATCGGTGACTTCACCGATGTCCCGATCATCGAGATCCTGGTCTCGCCGGGCGACACCGTCGCGGTCGACGACCCGCTACTGACGCTCGAGTCCGACAAGGCGACGATGGAGGTGCCGGCGCCGTTCGCGGGTACCGTGGGCGAGCTGCTCGTGAACATCGGGGACAAGGTTTCTCAGGGCGCCGCCCTGCTGACGCTGTCGCCATCGGGCAACGGCGACGGAGGTGCTCCGTCCGGCGACGCCGCCCCGGCCGCCGAGCCAACCCCGGCTGCGGGGACCAAGGCGGCGGGCTCGGTCGACAGCGCGACCCAGGCCGAGGAGCAGGCCGCACCGCCTGCGCCGCCACCGGCCGAAGCCCCGGCGCCGCCCGCTTCCGCGGGCAACGGCGCAGGCCCCGTCTACGCCAGCCCCGCGGTCCGCCGGATCGCCCGCGAGCTCGGGGTCGATCTGCACCAGGTGGCCGGCAGCGGCCGCAAGGGCCGGATCACCCGCGAGGACGTCCAGGCGTTCGTGGAGCGCGGCCCATCCGCGGCGGCGCCGGCCGCGCCGGCTGCGGGGGGCGGAACCGGCTTGGGCCTCGACCTGCCGCCATGGCCGTCGGTCGACTTCTCGAAGTTCGGCGAGATCGAGCGCGTGCAACGGTCGCGGATCCAGCGGATCTCGGGCCCGGTGCTGGCCCGCAACTGGGTGATGATCCCGCACGTCACGCACAACGATGAGGCCGACATCACCGACCTCGAGGCGTGGCGCAAGCAGCTCAACGACGAGCATGCTCGTGACGGCGTCAAGGTCACGATGGTGTCGTTCCTCGTGGTCGCGTCGGTGGCGTCTTTGAAGGCGTTCCCGACGTTCAACTCGTCTTTAGACGGCGAGGACTTGATTTTGAAGCGCTATTACAACATCGGCTTCGCGGCGGACACGCCCGGCGGGCTGGTCGTGCCGGTGATCAAGAACGCCGACCAGAAGGGGCTCTTGGACGTCGCTCGCGAGCTGACCGAGCTGTCGGGCAAGGCGCGCGACGGCAAGCTGATGCCCGGCGACATGCAGGGCGCCTCGTTCACGATCTCCTCGCTCGGCGGGATCGGCGGCACCAGCTTCACCCCGATCATCAACGCCCCCGAGGTCGCGATCCTCGGCGCCACCCGCTCGTCGATGAAGCCGGACTGGAACGGTCGCGAGTTCGTTCCCAGGCTGATGGTCCCGCTGTCGCTGTCGTATGACCACCGGGTGATCGACGGCGCCGCCGCGGCGCGGTTCATGGTCCACCTCGTAAAGGTGTTGAGCGATCTGAAGCGAGCGCTGCTGTGACCGAGGTCCGCGTCCCGGACATCGGGGAGTTCACCGACGTGCCGGTGATCGAGATCCACGTCTCGCCGGGCGACGAAGTCGCGGTCGAGGACCCGCTGGTCACGCTCGAGTCCGACAAGGCGACGATGGACGTCCCCGCGCCCGAGGCCGGGAAGGTCGCTCAACTGGGCGTCAAGATCGGCGACCGCGTTTCCGAGGGCAGCGTGCTGCTGACGCTCGAGTCCGACGGCGCGACCCCGACCGGCTCGACCGAAGCCACCCCCGCCCCCGACGCCACCCCCTCCCCCGACGC
>DASXZK010000084.1:0-11638 GCA_036501965.1 Solirubrobacteraceae bacterium | reverse complement strand
GCACGAGCTCGTCGAGGTGCTCCGCCGGATGGAGAACGCCCGGGGCCTTGAGTACTACGCCGGCTGGGCCGCGGGGCACCGGCCCCACCCGCCCCAGGAGGAGTGGCCGCTCGCCGCCTCGGCATTCCGCTCGGCCGCGGGCGAGGCTCTGGACTTCGCGGCCCGCGCGATGATCAACGTCCACGGCGGCATCGGCGCCACCTGGGAGCATGACGCGCCCCTGTTCTTCAGGCGCGCCGAGCTCTCCCGGCGGCTGCTTGGCGGCACCCGCGACGCGACCGACCGCGTGGCTGAGCGCACGCTCGCTGAGGCGGCGGCCTGAAAGGAGGTCCGGCGATGGCGATCATCGACGAGCAGGCGATCGATCCCGCGCGGGCGGTCCTCAACCAGCCGCCCCCGCTCCAGGACGTCGACGCGTTCGCGCTCGACCTGGCCCTCCGGGAGGGGCTCGAGCGCGAGGGCGGGGGCTGGGGGGTCCAGATCGCGCACGAGGCGGGGGCGATCGCGGGGAGCGCCGAGGCTCGTGCGCACGGCCGGAGGGCCGAGCGCAACGAGCCGCGCCTGCTGACCCACGATCGCTTCGGCAACCGGGTCGACGAGGTCGAGCTCGACCCGTCCTGGCACTGGCTGCTCGGGGGCGCGGTCGCCCGCGGGATCCACTCGCTGCCGTGGCGCCCGGATGCCGGCGCCGGGGCCCACGTGGTCCGTGCCGCTTTGTTCATGCTCTGGTCGGGGATCGACGCGGGAGTCATGTGCCCGGTCTCGATGACCTACGCAGCCGTGCCGGCGCTTCGCGACGGGGCGCCGGAGCTGGCCGCTCGCTGGGAGCCGCTGCTCTGCGGGACCGACTACGCGACCGTCGGACTCGCCGGCATGGCGATGACCGAGCGTCAGGGCGGCTCCGATGTCCGCGCCAACGTCACACGGGCCGAGCCCGACCTCGACGGCGACTGGACGCTGCACGGGCACAAGTGGTTCTGCTCCTATCCGCCGTGCCGCGTGTTCCTCACGCTCGCCCAGACTGACGCGCAGGCGGTTGGGGGTGGGCGGGTGGGGTCCGATTCCCCGTCCTGCTTCCTGGTCGAGCGAGGGCCCGGCATGGAGTTTCAGCGGCTCAAGGACAAGCTCGGGACCCGGTCGCTGCCCTCCTCGGAGGTCGAGTTCCGCGGGGCGCGGGCGTCGCTGGTCGGCGAGCCGGGCCGGGGCGTCGCCGCGATCATCCGCATGGTCAACCACACCCGGCTGGACTGCCTGCTCGGCTCGACGCAGAGTCTGCGTCGCGGCACCGTGGAGGCGATCCACCACGCCGTCCACCGCCGTGCGTTCGGCGCGCGGCTCGTCGATCAGCCCGCGATGGCCAACGTGCTCGCCGACCTCGCAGTGGAGTCCGAAGCCGCGACGGTCGCCGCGCTGCGGGTCGCGCGCAGCTATGACGACCCTGGCGAGGAGCCGTTCCGGCGGATGGCGACCGCGGTGATGAAGTACTGGGTCACCAAGCGGGCCCCCGCACACGCGGCGGAGGCGCTGGAGTGCCTGGGTGGCAACGGCTACGTCGAGGACTCGGGGATGCCGCTGTTGCTGCGCGACTCCCCGCTGAACTCGATCTGGGAGGGGTCCGGGAACGTTGCCGCCCTGGATGTGTTGCGGGCGATCGCCCGCGAGCCCGACGGAACCGCGACCTTCCTCGCCGAGTGCGAGCGCTCCGAGGGCGGGGACCGGCGGCTCGACGCGCATCTTGACGCGTTGCGGGCCCGGCTCGGAGCGCTGGCGACCGCCGCCGACCAGGACGCCCAGTTCGGGGTGCGTGGCCTCGTCGAGGACCTGGCGCTTGCACTGCAGGGCTCGCTGCTCGTTCGTCACGCGCCTGCGGCAGTCGCCGACGGGTTCTGCGCCGCGCGGCTGGAGGGCGGTGCGGGTCGCGTCTACGGGACGCTGCCGCTCGGAGTCGACGCACGGGCGATCATCGCGCGCGCCTACCCGGTATGAGCACCGCGGCGGCCGGTGGAACGCGCGAGCGGCTCCTCGATGCCGCTCGCGCGCTGATCGAGCAGGACGGGTACTCGGCCGCGTCGGTGCTCCAGGTCGCGGAGCGCGCGGGGGTGGCGGCGGGGACGCTGTATCGGCACTTCGAATCCAAGGAGGAGCTGTTCGTCGAGGTCTTTCGCGCCGTCTGCACCCGCGAGGAGCGGGCCATGCTCGCCGCCGGCGACGCGCTGCAGGCGGACGGATCGTGCACGGCGATCGCGCGTCTGGAGGAGGTGCTCGCGACGTTTGCCCGGCGGGCGCTGCGCAATCCGCGCCTCGCCTGGGCGCTGCTCGCCGAGCCGGTCGACCCCCTGGTCGACGCCGAGCGTCTCGCCTACCGGATGCGCTACACCGCCTACGTTGCCCAGTCGCTGCGCCGCGCGATCGCCGAGGGGGAGATCCGCGAGCTCGACGTCGAGTTCACCGCGGCCGCCGTGGTCGGCGGGTGCGGCGCCGCGCTCGTCGGCCCGCTGGCGCCCTCGAGCCTGACGCCGTCACAAGAGGTGGTCGTCGCGTCGCTGCGTGCGTTCGTGCGCCGGGCGGTGGGCGCCGGTATCGACGGAGCGACCGATGTCCGCTGATTCGGTGCGGGTCGAGCATGACGGGCCGGTGACGACAGTGATCCTCGACCGGCCGCAGCGGCGCAACGCCGTCGATGGGCCGACCGCCGCGGCGCTCGCGGATGCCTTCCGCGCGTTCGACGCCGACTCCGAGGCGTCGGTCGCGGTCCTGTGGGGAGCCGGCGGGACGTTCTGCGCGGGCGCGGACCTGCACGCGGCCGGAGGCCCGGAGGGGAACCGCGTCGAGGCCGGCGGCGACGGTCCGATGGGGCCGACCCGGATGCGGCTCTCCAAGCCGGTGATTGCGGCGATCAGTGGCCATGCGGTCGCCGGCGGGCTCGAGCTCGCCCTGTGGTGCGACCTACGAGTCGCCGAGCGCGACGCTGTGCTCGGCGTGTTCTGCCGTCGGTTCGGTGTCCCGCTGATCGACGGCGGGACGGTGAGGTTGCCACGGCTGATCGGTCGCGGACGCGCGCTCGATCTGATCCTCACCGGCCGGGCGATCGGCGCCGAGGAGGCGGAGCGCATCGGGCTCGTCGAACGGATCGTTGCCACCGGGCAGGCGCTGGACGCGGCGCGGGCGCTCGCCCACGAGCTTGCCGCGCTCCCGCAGGTATGCCTGCGTGAGGACCGGTTGTCAGCGCTCGAACAGGAGGGCCTGCCAGAGTCAGACGCACTCGCCGTCGAACTCGCCCACGGCCGGCGCTCGCTCGCGCACGCGCCGGCAGGGGTCGAGCGATTCCGGGGCGGCTCCGGACGTCACGGATCGCCGCTGGAAGGGCGATCCGGCGGTCAGAGTGTGGACACCTAACAGAAGACCACGCTCCGACATAAGGTTCCTTTAGGTGGGTTCGCCAAGTTAGCTCGCCGGTGCGGTTCTCCCCCCGGCAGCTCTCGATGTGTCCAGGTCGAAGCGGACGCAGCGCTCACCTTCTCAAGGCGCTTGAAAAGGGTGCCGACAGGTGAGTATGGCCCAAGGCCGGCCAGTTTCCCGCCTCCACCCAGGACCCCCTCCCACATGAACATCCTTCTCGGCATCCTGCTGGCTCTCGCCTGCGCCCTCGCGACGAACGTCGGCTTCCTGTTCAAGCATCGTGGCGCCTGCCAGGTGCCCGCGGTCGACTACCTGCACCCGCTGCGCTCCGCCAGAGCGCTGTTCTCGTGCAGGACATTCGCGTTCGGCTTCGCGATCGCCACCGGTGCCTGGGGCTTCCACGTCGCCGCGATGTCGATGGCGCCGCTGACAATCGTCCAGTCGGTGCTCGCGGGTGGCGTCGTGCTGCTGGCCGTCATGGCCGAGCGCACATTCGGTCTGGACATGTCGCGGCGCCAGTGGGCTGGAATCGTGCTCACCGCTGTCGGCCTGCTGATGCTCGGCTTCAGCCTGCCGTCGATCCACGGCGCGCACTCCCACTTCTCGACGCTCGGCATCGGGCTGTTCGAGGGAACCTTCATCATCGTCGCGCTCGTTCTGATGTGGAGCAAGCAGCTCGGCTTCGGCGGCCGCCACCACGGCTTCATGCTCGGCGCCTCCGCGGGCCTGATGTTCGCCGCCTCCGACGTCGCGATCAAGGCGGTGTCGGGTGAGATCGGCGCCCACGGACCGCTCGGCCTGTTCTCGCCGCCGCTCGCGATCGCCGTGTTCTGCTCGGTCGCCGCGTTCTACGCCTCCGCCAAGGGGCTGCAGGACGGCGACGCCGTCCCGGTGATCGCGGTCACCGGCACCGGCGCCAACGTCGGAGGGATCGTCGGTGGGATCATCGTGTTCGGCGACCCCCTCTCCGGGCATCCGCTGATGCTCGCCGCCGAGCTCGCCGCCTTCACGCTCGTGCTCGTGGCCGCCTGGCTGACGCCCGCCCCGATGCGGGCCACGTCGGTCGAGCCCACCGTCGCGGTCGGTCAGCCGGCCGTCGCCTTCTGAGCCGCATCGTCCTCTGAGCCGCAGCGCTGGTCCGGCGCTCGCCGGGTCGCCGACGGCGGATCTGTCACCAGCGTCGCGCGTCCCATACCGCGTGCGCCAAATCAGGTCCGGCGGTGCTCCGGGCGGCGATCGCGTCATCGGCCTCCTGTCAGACTGCCGGCATGCGCGCATCACCGCTGATCGGCGCCGCCGAGCTCAATGCGGCGCTGTCCGAACCGGACCCCGCCCGCCGGTCCGCCGTGCTTGACGTGCGCTGGGACCTCGCGCAGGGACCACGGCCCGATCTGTACGAGGCCGCCCACATCCCGGGCGCGGTGTTCGTCGACCTCGACACCGCGCTTGCCGCCCCGGCCGGTGACGGCCGGCGCGGGCGCCACCCGCTCCCCGACACCGACGTATTCGTCGCGGCGATGCGGGAGGCCGGCGTCGACTCGGGCCGGCCGGTCGTGGTCTACGACGACGCCGGCGGCACGATCGCAGCGCGAGCCTGGTGGCTGCTGCGCGATCATGGCCACCACAACGTCGCCCTGCTCGACGGCGGGCTGCCGTCATGGGTGGGCGCGGGGCTGGCGACCGAGGCAGGCCCGCCCGCCCCGACCGCCGTGGCTGCGGCGGGGAACTTCAGGGGCGCGCCGGGCGCCATGCCGACGCTTGACGCCGACCAGGCTGCCGCACTCGCGGACGATCCGGGCGGCGTGTTGCTCGACGCCCGCCAATCCGAGCGCTACCGAGGCGAGCAAGAGCCGGTCGATCCCCGCGCCGGTCACATTCCCGGCGCGCTCCATCGCTCCACTCGCGACAACGTCGATGGGGGCGGTGCGTTCCTGGACCCCGCGGAGCTCACGCGGAGGTTCGCGTCGCTGGGCGCCACGCCGCAGGCTCGCGTCGGCGTCTACTGCGGCTCGGGCGTCACTGCCGCGCACGAAGTCCTCGCGCTCGAGCTCGCCGGGGTCGGCGGGGCGCTGTACCCGGGCTCGTGGAGCGGGTGGTGCAGCGACCCCGAGCGCCCGGTCCAGACCGGCGACCACACCGGCCCGGTCACGCGGTGATCTCGTGGCCGACCGGTTCTACGTGGTCGAAGTCGAGGACCACCGAGACGAGGGGCTCGCCGGCCACAGCGGCACCACGTACGTCTCGCCCGCCCAGCCGCACGACCAGGCGGTGGCTCTCATCCGCATCCTGCTCGGGCGCTCCGCCTGCGAGATCGAGCTCGCGGAAGGGCCGTGGCGACTCGCGATCGCCGGCGGCAGCCGGCTGATCAAGGTCCACGTGGCGCGCGCGGACGGCCAGCTGACGATCTGAGCGCGTTTCGCTCCGTGGGGCGTTGAGGGGTCGCGCGAGGCGCGCCCCGCACTTGGGCTGGTGCCTGCCGTCTCTCGGGGCGGGCGGGATGTGTCCGATCGGGGCGCGGGGTTCGCCTCGATCGGACACATCGGGTCGTTACGTCGGCAGATGGGGCGATCTGGGGGGTCGGGGCGGTCGGCGGTGGCGTCTTTGACCCACTCGCCGCATCCTCGGAAGGCGTGCGGGTGATCGGCCGCGCTCCGCAGACCGGATCACCCAGCCGGACGCGGCGGCGATGGCGAGTGGGTGAACATGCCCGCTCTAGGGTCACGATCGCGCACCGTCCTGCCCGCTTCGTCTCGAGAGTCCCAGAATGGCCCGTCGTCAGGCACACGAAGTGGGCTCCGACGTCATTGCAGAACCCATGACGGCCGACGTCACGGCACGCCACCAGCCCGGCACCCTCGTCCGGCTACGGACAGCGCAAAGGCGCTGAGCTCTCAGCCCACCGCCGCGAGCGCCCGCAGCGAGGCGAGCGTCTCGTCGACGTGCTCGGCGTACCCCCGGTTCCCATCGTCCGCGACCCAGCGCTCGTACGCGAGATGGAAGACCGAGATGCCGGATTCCGCGGCGAGCGCCGCGACCGCCGGCTCGACTCCACGCCGCTCGAGCACGGCGGTGAGCGCGATTACCAGCGAGCCGCGTTTCATCATCTCGCGCTCCTGCAGTTCCCGGCTGGAGCGGATGATCCCGTGGCGCCGCAGCGAGTGGGGCCGGCGTTCGTCGAAGAAGGGCCCGATCCGCCGCAGGCCGTAGGCGATGGCGTCGAGCGGGGCGGCGTCGGCGGGTGCGGCCTCGACCGCGGCCTCCATCGCCTCCTGGAGCTGTTGGCTGCCGTGAAACAGGACCTCGCGCTTGTCGGCGAAGTGGCGGAAGTAGGTGCGTTCGGTGAGCCCCGCGCGCGCCGCGATCTCGGCAACCGTCGTCTGCTCGTAGCCGCGCTCGGCGTAGAGGTCGACTGCCGCCTCCTGAAGGCGCCCTGCCGCATCTGGTTCCCAGCGAGCCATGACGCGCAGGATACCGTTGATGTCAGACGCTGACATCAACGTGCTATGGTCCGATGTCAGCAACTGACATCACTGACCACAGGAGAGTTGCAATGCGTGTATTCGTCACCGGAGCATCAGGGTGGATCGGCTCCGCAGTCGCCGCCGAGCTGATCGAAGCCGGCAACCAGGTCGTGGGGCTCGCCCGCTCCGACGCATCGGCGGAAGCCGTGCAGGAGTCCGGCGCAGAGGTCCGGCGCGGCGACATCCAAGATCTCGACGTCGTCCGCGCGGGCGCTCGTGATTCCGACGCCGTCGTCCACATGGCGTTCCGCCACGACGTGGCGTTTCGCGACGGGGACTTCGAGGCGGCCGTCGACTCCAACCAGGCCGCCATCGAGGCGATCGGCGAGGAGCTGGCCGGCAGCGACCGCCCGTTCGCCATCGCCTCGGGCGTCGCGGGTCTGAAGCCGGGCTCGCTCGCCACCGAGGATGAGCGCCCTGAACCATTCCCCGGCCCCGGCGGCCGGATCCAGAACGAGCGCACGGCGCTCGCGCTCGCCGACCGGGGGGTGCGCTCGATGAGCGTGCGCTTCTCGCCGACCGTTCACGGCGACGGCGACGGCGGCTTCATCAAGATGATCACCGAGGCCGACCGCGGCCACGGTCTGGCGGCGTACGTCGACGAGGGCGCGGCCCGCTGGCCGGCAGTCCACGTCAGTGACGCGGCGAGGCTGGTGCGGCTTGGAATCGAGCGGGCTCCGGCCGGCTCGGTGCTGCACGCGGTCGCCGAGGAGGGCGTGGCGATGCGGGATATCGCCGAGGCGATCGGCCAGGGCCTCGGCATCCCAGCGGACTCGATCACCGCCGAGCAGGCCGGCGAGCACTTCGGCTTCCTGGCGGCGTTCGTCGCGATGGACATGCCGGTCTCCAGTGCGATCACGCGCGGACTGCTGGACTGGGCGCCGAGCGGCCCCGAGCTCGTCGAGGACATCGCGGCCGGCCACTACTTCGAGGAGCGCGCCCTGAAGTACTGAGCCCTGAGACTGAGCCCCGAGAGGTGTGTGTGGCGGCGCCGGACGACTTGTACAACGGCGCCGCCGCTGTTCGCCACAACGTCCGGTTGAGAACCGACGGGGGGGCGGTTAGCGTTGTACAGAACGGCAGACCGCACCGCAAAAGCGAGGGAAGAGTCAATGGCAAGCACCCAGGAAGCAACCCAGTCGAGCACGCTTCAGGAGCTCGGCAAGCGCCACCTGTGGATGCATTTCACCCGCATGTCGGCCTACAAGGACGCCGACATCCCGATCATTGTGCGCGGTGAGGGCTGCTACGTCTGGGACGACAAGGGCAAGCGCTATCTCGACGGTCTGTCCGCGCTGTTCTGCGTCAACATCGGTCACGGCCGCGCGGATATCGCCCAGGCCGGCGCCGATCAAGCGAAGGAACTCGGCTTCTACACGAACTGGACCTACGCCCATCCGCGCTCCATCGAGCTCGCAGCCAAGATCGCCGAACTGGCCCCCGGCGACCTGAACCGCGTGTTCTTCACCAGCGGTGGCTCGGAGGCAGTCGAGTCGGCGATCAAGCTCAGCCGTCAGTACCACAAGGTCACCGGCAACCCGCTCAAGACCAAGATCATCGCGCGTGAGATCGCCTACCACGGCACCACGCTCGGCGCGCTCAGCGCCACCGGCATCACCGGTCTGCGGGAGCCGTTCGAGCCGCTGACTCCCGGTGGCTGCCACGTGCCGAACACGAACACGTTCCGTCAGCCGCAGCTGACCGGGCACGACTTCGCCGAGGCGATCGCCAAGCGGATCGAGTTCGAAGGCCCGGACACGGTCGCCGCGGTCATCATGGAACCCGTCCAGAACGCTGGGGGCTGCTTCACCCCGCCCGACGGCTACTGGCAGCGGGTCCGTGAGATCTGCGACGAGTACAACGTCATCCTGATCTCCGACGAGGTCATCTGCGCGTGGGGCCGTCTCGGGGAGTGGTTCGGCGCTCAGCGCTACGACTACCAGCCCGACATCATCACCACCGCCAAGGGCCTGACCTCGAGCTACGCGCCGATGGGCGCGGTGATCGCCTCAGACCGTCTCGCCGAGCCGTTCCTAGAGGGTACGAACAGCTTCCTGCACGGGCTCACGTTCGCCGGTCACCCGATGTCCAGCGCGATCGGGCTGGCCAACCTCGAGGCGTTTGAGAACGAGGGGATCCTCGAGCACGTGCGCTCCAACGAGCGTCCGTTCCGCGAAATGCTCGACGGCCTGCGCGACATCCCGATCGTCGGTGACGTCCGCGGCGCAGGCTTCTTCCACGCGATCGAGCTGGTCAAGGACCAGGACTCCGACGAGCAGTGGAGCGACGAGGAATCCGAGAAGCTGCTGCGCGGCTTCCTGTCCGGCGAGCTGTTCGAGCGTGGCCTGATCTGCCGCGCCGACGACCGCGGCGATCCGGTCATCCAACTCTCGCCGCCGCTGATCGCCGGTCCCGAGCAGTTCGCCGAGATCGAGTCGATCCTGCGGCCGGTGCTGACTGAGGCGCACGCGCGTATGCACGCGGGCGCGTGACGCGCACCCACCCTCCACGGCCCTGAACAACCAGGTCACAGCATCCGGTGCGATGGTCACCGTGCGCGACCTTCTCGGCGAGCTCGACGGTCTCCGTCTGCTCGCCGGGGAGGACGCGATCGACGTGCCCGTCCGCTGGGTCCACATCACAGAGCTGAAGGACCCGACCCCGTGGCTCTCGGGTGGCGAGCTGCTGCTCACCACCGGCATGCAGCTCGGGACGCCGCAGCGCCAGCGGGAGTTCGTCGGGCGCCTCGCCTCCCACCGGCTCGCCGGCCTGGGCTTCGGGACCGGCTTCGGCCACAGCGAGGTTCCGCCCGCGCTGCTTGAGGCAGCGCGCGAATGCGAGTTCCCGGTCTTCGAGGTGCCGTATGAGACGCCATTCATCGCGGTGACCGAAGCTGCCTTCACGCGGTTGGTCAACGAGCAGTACGCCGTGCTGCGCCGGGCCCTCGCCGCGCACGAGCGGCTCGAGCGCGTCGTCCTCTCCGAGCAGGGGCTGGAGGCGCTCGCCGGCACGCTGGCGACGCTGATCGGCGCGGCGGTGCTCATCTGCGACGCGCGCGGCCGGGTCCTCGCCTCCCACGCCTTCCGGCGCACGCTCGACCCGGAGACGGTGCAGGCGCTCCGCGATGAGCTCGCCCAGCGACGCGGCGGATATGACTCCCGCCCGCCTCGCCGGGCGCGGGCCTTCCTGCCCGCACACGCCGAGCTCGCCGACCGGGCGCTCGCGCTGCCGGTCGCCGCCGAGACCGGGGCGCAATCGGTGAACAGCTCCGCGCCGAGCGAGCCGACGGCTCAGGCCTGGCTGGTGGCGATCAAGGACTCGGGACCCCTGTCGGATTTCGACCGGCTCACGCTGCACCAGGCGGTGACGATCGTCGCGCTCGAACTGCTGCAGGAGCGGGTCGCCGGAGACACCGAGCGCCGGCTCGCAGGTGACCTGCTGTCGGCGATCGTCAGCGGAGACCTGTCAGGACCGGAGCTCACGCGACGGCTTGCGCCGTTCGGGCTGGGCGACACGCTGGCGGCGATCGTCGTCCGCCATGACGACACCCGGCCCGGTCGCCAGGCGCCGCCCGAAGCCGAGGTGGTAGTCGCCCAGACTTTGCGCGAGGACGCCAGCGCGGGCCTGGTGGCAACCGTGTCGCTCGCCGCGGACGGCCCGGTGTTCACCTGCGCGCTCGTCCCGGGAGGCGACGAGTCCGAGCTGCTCGCACTCGCGCAGTCGGTCGCCGGACGGCTTCCCGCGTCCTCGCAGCCGCGGGTCGGGCTCGGCCGCGCGGTCGACGCCGAGCGGGCTCGGCGCAGCTTCCATGAGGCGCGCTGCGCCGTCGACGCGGTGTGGATGGCCGATCCGGTCGACGCCGCACGCGCGAACGGCAACGGTGCCGCTCATCGCAACGGGAGCGACGGACCGGCCCACGCGGCAGCCCGCGTGGCCACCTATCAGGACCTGGGCTCCTTCCAGTTGCTGCTCTCGCTGCAGGACGAGGAGGCGCTGAGGCTCTTCTGCGACTCGATCCTCGGCCCCATCGAGGCCGGAGATGGCCACTACGGTGGCGAGCTGATGCGGTCGCTGGAGGCATTCATCGAAGAGAACGGCCAGTGGGAGCGAGCCGCGCGGCGGCTCTACTTCCACCGGCACACGTTGCGTTACCGGATCCGGCGCGTGGAGGAGCTGACAGGGCGCAGCCTGTCCAGTGCGCGTGACCGGATCGAATTCTGGCTGGCCCTGCGCGGCCGGGAGATCACCACATGAAGATCGGCGTACCCACCGAGATCAAGAAGGACGAGTACCGCGTCGCACTGACCCCCGCCGGCACGCGTGAGCTCGTCGACGCCGGCCATGAGGTGTTCGTGCAGAAGGGCGCCGGAGAGGGGTCGGCGATCATCGACGACGCCTACGTCGCGCAGGGCGCGACGATCCTGTCCGACGCCGACGCGGTGTTCGCTGAGACGCAGATGATCGTCAAGGTCAAGGAGCCTCAGCCGGTCGAGGTGGCGCGCCTGGAGCCCCGGCACACGCTCTTCACCTATCTGCATCTCGCCGCCGACGCCGAGCTGACCCATGGTCTCGCGAAGTCCGGGGCGACCTGCATCGCGTATGAGACGGTGGAGGACAGCAAGGGGCGGCTGCCGTTGCTGGCGCCGATGTCGGAGGTGGCGGGCAAGATCGCGACCCAGGCGGGCGCGTTCATGCTGGAGAAGCCGCTCGGCGGGCGC
>DASXZK010000083.1:0-22876 GCA_036501965.1 Solirubrobacteraceae bacterium | reverse complement strand
TGCACCGACGAAGCTGAGCGCGCGGCACTGGCGGCGCGGATCGCGGAGCCTCCCGTGACGCCTGAGAACCCGTACTGGCGCGTCCACGGGATCGCGTTCGCCGATCCCGACGGGTTCCAGCTGATCCTCGCCCTGCGCTAGGCGCTGACGCCGGCCTCGGCCGCGTAGCGGTCGATCTCGGCAAGCTCGGCCTCGTCGAAGTCGAGCGCGTCGACGGCGCCGAGCGAGTCCTCCAGCTGGGGGAGGCTCGAGGCGCCGACCACGGCCGAGGTGACGCGCGGGTCGCGCAGCGTCCAGGCGATCGCCATCTGCGCGAGCGTCTGGCCCCGCCGGGCGGCGATCTGGTTCAGGCCCCGGGCGCGGGCGACGGTGTCCTCGGTGACCATGTCCTCGGACAGGTACAGGCCACGGCGGACGCGCGAGTCGTCGGGGATCCCGTTCAGGTACTTGTTCGTCAACAGCCCCTGGGCGAGCGGCGAGAAGGCGATGCAGCCCACGCCCTCCCGCTCGAGCACGTCGAGCAGGTCGGGCTCGATCCAGCGGTTGAACAGCGAGTAGGACGGCTGATGGATGAGCAGCGGCGTTCCCATCTGGGAGAGAATCTCCACCGCCTCCTCGGTCCGGCGCGGCGAGTACGAGGAGATGCCCGCGTAGCATGCCTTGCCCGAGCGCACCGCCGTGTCCAGCGCCCCCATCGTCTCCTCGAGCGGCGTGTCCGGATCGAAGCGATGGGAGTAGAAGATGTCGACGTGGTCCAGGCGCATCCGGCGCAGGGACTGCTCGAGCGAGGCGAGTACGTACTTGCGTGAGCCGTGGTCTCCGTAGGGCCCCGGCCACATGTCCCAGCCGGCCTTGGTCGAGATCACGATCTCGTCTCGGTGGCGGAGGAAGTCCTCGCTGAAGATCCGGCCGAAGTTGATCTCCGCGGCGCCGTAGGGCGGCCCATAGTTGTTGGCCAGATCGAAGTGGTTGACGCCGAGGTCGAAGGCGCGGCGCAGGATCGCCCGCTGCCGGGCGATCGGGACGTCGTCGCCGAAGTTCTGCCAGAGCCCCAGCGAGACCGGCGGCAGATCGAGGCCACTGCGCCCGCAGCGGCGGTAGCTCACCCGCTCGTAGCGATCCGCACTCGGCAGGTACGCCGCCACCGGCCCGGTCTCGACGTCGTCACGCACACCCGGGACTAATACCAGCTCCGCGCCTGAAGAGTCACGGCGGAGGGCTACTCCGTCCGGCCCAGGGGGAAAGCGGCGGTTTGGCCATCGGGATAGTGACCGGTGGGCATCCGTGACCTAGATTCCCTGACACCCCTCGGGGCGTCCACCGCGCGTGGCCGCATCCAGAGCCGCCAGCCGCCAGGAAGGAAGCACAGAGAACGATGCCGATCCGCCAGAAGAACGTCAGCGCCGCCCAGTGGAGCGTCGACGGGAACGCCATGGGCGCCGTCGACCTCACCAACATCGACAACCAGATCTACGGCGCGAACGTCTTCAGCCCCATCGTGCAGCGCCAGCGGCTGCCCAAGGACGTCTACAAGCGGCTCTCCAAAACGCTTGCGCGTGGCGAGGCGCTCGACACCTCGCTCGCCGACGCGGTCGCGCTGGCGATGAAGGAGTGGGCGCTGGAGAAGGGCGCCACCCACTACGCCCACTGGTTCCAGCCGCTCACCAACCTCACCGCCGAGAAGCACGACTCCTTCTACGGGCCGACCGACGAGGGCACGGCGCTGGCCGAGTTCTCCGGCAAGGAGCTGATCCAGGCCGAGCCCGACGCCTCCTCGTTCCCCACCGGTGGCCTGCGCGCGACGTTCGAGGCGCGCGGCTACACGGCATGGGACCCGACCAGCCCGGCGTTCATCCTGGAGAACCCCAACGGCGCGCTGCTCACCATCCCGACCGCGTTCGTCTCCTGGACCGGCGAGGCGCTCGACGCCAAGATCCCGCTGCTGCGCTCGATGGACGCGCTCAGCCGCTCCGCGATGCGCGCTCTGAAGCTGTTCGGCAACGCCAGCGCGCAGCGCGTGTTCACGACCGTCGGGCCCGAGCAGGAGTACTTCCTGGTCGACGAGCAGTACTTCTTCGCCCGGCCCGACCTGATCACCACCGGCCGCACGCTGTTCGGAGCCAAGCCGGCGAAGGGTCACGAGCTCGACGACCACTACTTCGGCTCGATCCCCGAGCGCGTCCTGGCCTACATGCTCGACTGCGAGAAGGAGCTGGCCAAGCTCGGAGTGCCGATTAAGACCCGTCACAACGAGGTGGCTCCAGCGCAGTACGAGATCGCGCCGATCTTCGAGAACTCGAACGTCGGTTCCGATCACCAGCAGCTGACCATGCAGGTGCTCCAGAACGTCGCGCGCAGGTACGGATTGATGTGCCTGCTGCACGAGAAGCCGTTCGCCGGCGTCAACGGCTCCGGCAAGCACAACAACTGGTCGATGGCCACCGACGACGGGGAGAACCTGCTCGAGCCCGGCGACACGCCGCACGAGAACCTCCAGTTCCTGTTCTTCTGCGCGGCGGTGATCGCGGCGGTCAACAAGCACCAGGGGCTGCTGCGCGCCTCGGTCGCCGGCGCCGGCCAGGACCACCGTCTCGGCGCCAACGAGGCGCCGCCGGCGATCATCTCGATCTTCCTCGGTGCCGAGCTGGAGAAGGTGTTCGGAGCGATCGAGCGCGGCGAGGCGGGCGAGTCGACCCCCGAGTCGTTCCTCGGCCTCGGCACTCCGGTGCTGCCGCCCCTGCCGATGCACGGCGGTGACCGCAACCGCACGAGCCCGTTCGCGTTCACGGGCAACAAGTTCGAGTTCCGGGCGCTCGGCTCGAGCATGTCGCTCGCGCTGCCCAACACGGTGCTGAACACGATCGTCGCCGAGTCGGTCGACTACCTCTCCGAGGAGCTTGAGGACGCGCTCGGAGACGGCACGGAGCTCGAGGACGCGCTGCGCCCGATCCTGCAGCGCGCCTACGCGAACAACAAGCAGGTCGTGTTCGGCGGCGACGGCTACTCGGAGGGCTGGCACGAGGAGGCCGCTCGCCGCGGACTGCTCAACCTGCCGACGACCGCCGACGCGCTGCCCTACCTGATCGCCGACGACACCGAGACGGTGTTCTCCAACTACGGCGTGCTCTCGCCGCGCGAGCTCACCTCGCGCTACGAGGTGATGCTCGACCAGTACGCCTGGACGATCAACATCGAGGCCGAGACGGCTGCGGACATCGCCAAGACGATGCTGCTGCCGGCCGCCGCGCGGCACCTCGCGCTGCTGCTGTCCGCCCAGCTCGGCGAGCTCGCCTCCGAGACCGAGAGTCTGATCGCGACGCTCGTCGACCGCATCCGCGTGCTCGAGTCGGCCAACCTCGCCGAGAACCAGCCCGACGAGGACCCGCAGCTCTACGCCGACTACCAGCGCGACACGACGATCCCCGCGATGGACGGGGTCCGCGAGGCCGCCGACGCGCTCGAGAAGGTCGTCAGCGACGATCTCTGGCCGCTGCCGAAGTACTCCGAGATCCTGTTCGTGAAGTAAGGCGCCGCCCCGCGCCCGGGGCCACCTGCGCAACCTTCGCGGCAGGTGACGGGTTCTCGCTACGGTGAACCGTCTCATGGCCCAAAGAGGCGCGACGCTCATGGCGCTCGCGTTCGCCGTGGCCGCGCTGCTGGTCGGCTGCCCGTCCGCGCGAGCCGGCGGCGGCGTGGGCCTGACGCGCTCCGCCCCGCGCTCGACCAACCCGCTTCATGGACGTGCGATGTGGATCTGGGAGCTCGGGAGCACCGACGGCGGCGACCTGCGACGGATCATCGCCGGCGCGCGGTACTACCGGATCACCACGCTGATCATCAAGTCGAGCGACGGCACGTCCGCGTGGTCGCAATTCACGCCGGAGCTCGTCGCCGCGCTGCACGCTGCCCACCTCCGGGTCTGCGCCTGGCAGTACATCTACGGCAACCATCCGGGGGTCGAGGCGAACCTCGGCGCTGATGCCGTCAAGGACGGCGCCGACTGCCTCGTGCTCGACGCCGAAACCGAGTACCAGGGCCGCTACGTCGCCGCTCAGGCGTTCGTGCGTGATCTGCGCAAGCAGATCAGCGCCCGCTATCCGGTCGCGCTCGCCGGCTTTCCCTACGTCGACTACCACCCGGCGTTCCCGTACTCGGTGTTCCTCGGGCCGGGCGGCGCGCAGTATGACGTCCCGCAGATGTACTGGCGCGCGATCGGGGTCTCACCGACCGCCGTATTCGCGCACACCTACGCGTTCAACCTCCCCTACGGCCGACCGATCTACCCGCTCGGCCAGGTGTACGGCAACCCGCCGATGCGCCAGGTCGAGCAGTTCCGGCGGCTCGCGCTTCAGTACGGCGCCGGCGGCGTGAGCTGGTGGGACTGGCAGGAGGCACACGCGGGCGAGTGGAGCGCGGTGTCCGCCGCGCCCTCCTCCCTCCCCCACGCCGCCACGACAACCGCGCCCGCCATGGCGACGGTGGGCCTACACGCACGGGGCGACCTGGTGGTCTGGATCCAGGAGCACCTGCTGACCGCGGGCGAGCCCGGCGCCGTCGACGGCCGCTTTGGGCCGAGCACCCAGGCAGCGGTCGAGGCCTTCCAGGCTGCGCACGGGCTGGTGGTCGACGGAATCGTCGGCGCCGGGACCTGGGCCGCGCTGCTGCGCTACCGGCCAGCGGCGATCACCTGGGTCCGGCACGGGCGCCGGACCGTCGCCTCGAGCGAGGGGTCGCCCGTTCCCGTGGTGCGCCTGACCCGCGGAGGGCCGTTGCGATTGCAGGCGCCCGCCTCAGCCGAATTGCCCGCCCGGGGCGACGAGATCCCCCGGGGACTGGGCGCGGGGCGGGGCTGAGCGTCCGTCGCGTTCAGACGATGCCGTGCTCGCGCGCGTAGGCGACGAGCTCGGCGCGGGTGAACCGCCGGGTTTTCTGCTGGATGTGCGCGCGATGGGACTCGACCGTGCGCACGCTCAGAAACAACCGCGAGGCGATCTCCCCGTTGGTGTGGCCGAGCGCGATCAACTCGAGCACCTCGAGCTCGCGTGCCGAGAGATCGTCGGGACGCCCTCCCCCTTCGGGGCCCTCGGCGGCGAGTTGCGCGCCGAGCTCCGGGTTGAGGTACGTGCGGCCCGCCGCCGCGGCGCGGATGGCGGCCAGCAGCTCCGCCTCGGCCGCATCCTTGAGGACGAATCCGGTTGCACCGGCACGCAGCGCGTCGCGCGCGAGCGCGGGGGCGGTGTGCATGGTGAGGATCACGATCCGCGTCCCCGGCGCGCTCTGCTGGATCCGGGGGATCGCCGGGATCGAGGAACCGTCGGGCATGTCGACGTCGAGCACGATCACGCGCGGTCGCAGCTCGGCGGCGCACCGCTCGGTCTCTGCGATATCCCCTGTCTCGCCGATGACCTCGATGCCCTCCTCGCGGTCGAGCAGCAGTCGCAACCCGGCCCGCACGACGCGATGATCCTCGGCCAGCAGCAGCGTGATCGGCCCGCCCGCGCTCACTCAGCGTCCTCCAGGACGGTGCCGGCGGCGATCGTCCGGGGCTCGTCGCCGTCCAGCGCGACGGCGCCGCGCACGACGACCCCGCGCTCGAACGTGACGTCGCCCTTGACGATCAGCCGTTCCGCTTTGCGCAGCGACGGCGGTCCCGCTGGAAAACGCGCCTCGAACCCGTCGATGATCTTGTAGAACCGCGGGTCGAGCTCGACGTAGGGCATGTCGGCGGCCCGCTCGGGAATCGGCTCGACCGCCATCTCCGCCGTCACCGTGTACACGTCGGAGCGCAGCACGAGTAGGTCGTCGGTCGTCTTCACCGGAGCAAAGCGGGTCCGCGGCACGAGCAGCAGCTCCGCGCCCTCGAACGCCCCGATCGCCGCACCCATCGCGCTCTCGAGCTGGATCACCGGCGTGGAGTCGGAGTCGCGCGGATCGACGGTCTTGCGGTTGATGATGAGCGGGAGCTCGAGCACTCCACCCGACTGCTCCAGCGTTCGGTGGAGCGCGTCGAGATCGACCCATAGGTTGTTCGTGTTGTAGTACTGCCAGCGCCGGTAGTCGCGGAACGAGTCGGCGTCCTCTGACGGGGTCTGGGCGCTCTCACGCAGGATCAGCCTGCCGTCGGACCGGCGCCGGGCGAGGTGTCCTCCCTTGCGGTCGGCCTCCGTGCCACGCACGACCTCCATCAGGAACGGCAGCTCATGCTCGCTCATGTGGGCCGGCACGCGCGCGTCGAGCTGGGCTCCGAGGTTGTCGGAGTTGGAGATCATCGCGTAGCGGATCCCGCGCTCCCGCAGCGCGTCGAGCATCCCGGAGCGCCGCAGCGCACCGTACACGTCACCATGACCGGGCGGGCACCACTCGAGCGCTGGGCGCTGCGGCCAGCTGACCGGGGCCAGAGTGTCGGCGTCGAGCTTGGGAATCATCGACTGCATGAAGTCGGGAGTGAGACCGTCGACGGGGAGATCGTCGTAGGCGCGCAGCGCCTGCAGCGTGGCGGCGCGCGTCGACTCCGAGTCCATCAGCACGAGCGGCAACGCGACATCGTGGCGCTCACGCAGCGCGATCGTCTGCCCGACGATGATGTCGAGGAAGGTCCTGCCGTCGCGCGCCTCCATCAGCGACTTCGGCTGCTGCAGCCCCATCGATGTCGCCAGGCCGCCGTTGAGCTTGATCAGCGCGACCTCACCGAGCACCTCGCCGAGACGCCGCTCCTCGACCGCGGGAAGGTCGTCGAGCACCGCGACCTCGCCGGCGGGCTCGAGGCTGTCGCTCGTGATCAGCGCCTCGTCGCCCCCGACGAGCCGGTCGTACGCGGACAGGAACGCCCCGACCGCCTCCTCGTGCTGGCCGTCGGCGCGCATCTTGTCCGCCGCGGCGGTCCTGGAGTCGTCGCTCATCGCCCCTATTGTGACGCGGCCGCCGGGCGGCGGCGCGCCGGGCGCGCCGCCGAATACCGGTCCCGCCCGCCCCGTCAGTTGCCGATGAAGACGTTCGGCAGGTTGCGACCCGGGACCTGATCGGGCAGGTCGATCCGCTTGTCGCCGGGGTACGCGACCGTCCAGTTGTGGGCCGAGTACCAGTCCAGCCGGTCCAGCTGCGCCGGATTGGAGACGTCCTGACGTGCTCCAATCCCGTTGAAGCGTCGCCGGGGGCTCCGGCTCCACCGCACCCAGGCCCGGTAGACCTTGCGCATCGAGGACGGAACCGCACCGGTCCCCTTCAGCGGACCGCTCGTGATGGTGCTCGGGTAGCCCGGCGCCCCCAGCGTGAGCGGGATCTCGTTGGCGAGCGCGTTGTAGGGCGCCTCGTTCGGCGTCGCCGTGAAGGCCGAGTACATCGGCTCGGCGGCGCCGTCCTCCTGGTTCATCGGCTTGACGCCCAGGATCTGCTCGATCGTGCGCACCATGTTGACCTGGCTGTCGTACTGGTCCTGCACGCCACCCGCCGAGTACGGGCTGACCACGAACACCGGGTCGCGATGCCCGTCGACGTGATCGACGCCGTTCTGCGTGTCGTCCTCGTCCACGAAGATCGCGGTCGACTTCCAGAATTTGCTGTGCGAGATCTCGTCGACGACCCGGCCGACCGCGAGGTCATTGTCGGCGACCTCGGCGACCGGGTCCGGGTCTCCGGTGCCCACGCCCGCGGTGTGGTCGCTCATCAGCCACATGAACGTCAGGTTGGGCATGTCGCCCGACTTCTCCTGCTGCTGGAACTCCTGGTTCCACATGTCGACGCGGAACTGGTCGGGAATGTTGAGCTGGAAGTTCGGGAAGCAGGGGTCGAGGATCTTGTTCAGCGACGGGATGTCGCTGCTGGTCTTGTACTTGCAGGTCGGGACGGGCAGCGTCCCCTTCTGCTTGCCCTCGAGGATCTGGGAGTCCGTGTACCACTTGTCCCAGCTCGGGGGCGGCTGGCTGTAGGGGTTGTAGGCGTACTCGCCGTAGTCCTGGACCGACTTGCCGGCCTTCTCTGCGGCGTTCCACAGGAAGCCGTCGCGCTGGTAGGCGAGGGCGTCCCCACCCTGCGACGGATACGACCGGTAGAACGCCCCGAACTCCTTCTCGAGGTAGTCGTTGGCCTCGGCCTGGACGATCCAGTTGTGGCCGTCCGCCGACAGCGTGCCCTCGTCGTAGAAGTTGTCGAGGTCCCCGAACCTCTGCGCGAGCGCGTGGAAGTTCGGGGTGACGGCCTGCCCGAACTGCGCGTCCGCGGGATCCCCGTTGCCCTCACCGAGGTCGCCGAGCACCTGGTCGTAGGTGCGGTTCTCCTTGACGATCACCACGATGTGCTTAATCGGCGACTTCTCACCGAGTTGCGCGGGGATCACCGATGGCACGGTGTCGTCGGCGCCGGAGTCGATCGGACCGATCTGGTCCCAGGCGTTGTCGGTGAACACCTGCTTGGTGTCGTTCGCGAGATCCGAGGACGACGTCGGCAACGTGAACAGCGTGACGCTCCCGGTGTCGTCGTAGGTGTTGTACCCGGTCGCGTTCTTGGTGTACGGGCCCTTGTAGATCGTCGACTGCGGACCGCGGGCGCCGATTCCCTTGTCGTTGGTGACGACGATCGTGCCGGCGCCCAGCGCGGGATCGGGCTGGGCGTTGACCGGGTACCAGTCGGTTCCCATCAGGCCGTCGTAGGTCATCTTCGTCTTCAGACCGTTCCAGCTGTACTCGGCGATCGCGTTGTCGCGGCCGATCGAGACGAGCACATGGCCGGCGTCCGGCATTGAGATCGAGTCGGCGTAGCTGCCGACCTTTGCCCCGGGGACCGGGTTGGTGCTCACGGTCTGGGTGACGACATTGCTGTTGGTGTTGATCACGGACAGGCTGTCGTCATTGGAGTTGGCGACCATCAGGGCGTTGCCGTCGAGGTACATCGCGGTCGGCTGCAGCCCCACCTTGATCTCCTTCGTCTCTGAGCCGGCGCCGAGGTCGACGACCGACACGGTGCCGGTGCTCGCCGCGCCCGTCGACTTGTTGGAGACGATCGGCGTCCCGTCGGAGAGGTTCGTGAACTGCCCGGCCTGCGCGGGCCTGCCGCCCTCGTCCGACACGTAGGCGTCCTGCCCGCCATTGGTGAGCACGACCTGCCGGGGCGCATTGCCGACCGGGATCATCGTCGAGAGCGTGTTCGTCGCGGTGTCGATGACGCCGAGCGCATTCGCGCCGTTCAGCGCGACGTAGAGCGACGAGCCGTCCGGCGAGAGCGCCATGCCGGAGGGCAGGTAGGCACCCTGCGCGTTGGACGGGCCGAAGGTGCACGCCGACGCGGTGGCCGGCTGGCCGCAGAGCAGGATCGTGGCGGTCTCGCTCGCCTGCCCGGTCGACTCATCGAAGGAGAAGCGATCGAGGTAGGCCGACTGCGGGACCCAGAGCGTCGAGCCGTCCGGCGACCACAGCGGACCGTCGGCGGCGACCGAGTAGTCCTGGTTGCCGCTCGGGCCGGTGACGAGCGCCTGCTGCTCGACGATCTTCTGGGTCTGCAGGTTGACGATGGTCAGGTAGCCCGAGAAGTTGTTCCAGCCGAGCGCGGCCAGGTACTTTCCATCCGGGCTGATTGAGCTCGACACGAGCCGCGCGTTGTTGTCAAGGATGCGCGTTCCCAGCGGCGTCACCCACTGGTTTGAGGGCAGCAGCGTGCCCTGGGCGGTGGTCTGACCGACCTCGGCGTTGCCGAACGGGCCGACGTCCGCCACCGCGGCGATGCCGACGCCGACTGCGGCGAGCACTCCGGCAACGACGGTGGTGATGATGAGGAGCGCCCGGCCTCTCAGGCCCGGTCGCCGACTTCCGTCTGTGCGCATGCGTGAAGCCTCCGTTCAGGACACCGCTCGATACCGGCTCGCGACGCGATCTTACGGTTCTCTTCATTTCGCGATGTGTCCGTCGCGTAATCGCGATTACCGGCGCTGCCCGCGGCCCGTATGCTCCGCCGGTGGACGCGGTGAGGGCGATCGGACTGCGCAAGCGCTTCGGGGCCACGATCGCGGTCGACGAGCTCGGGATGACCCTGCCCGCCGGAGAGGTCCATGGACTGCTCGGTCCCAACGGCGCCGGCAAGACGACGCTGCTGCGTCTGCTGTTCGGGCTGATCGCGCCCGACGCGGGCTCGGTCGAGTTGCTCGGCCGACCGCTCGGTGGCCCGGGCTCGGCCGCCCTGGATCGCGTCGGGGGCTTCGTCGAGGATCCGGCCTTCTACCCCTACATGTCGGGCGTTGCGAACCTGGCGCTGCTCGCCCGGCTCGACGGCGGCGACCCGTCGCGGACCCGCATCGACGCGGCGCTTGAGCGGGTGGGTCTCGGCTCGCGCGGGCAGGATCGCGTGAGCGGCTACTCGACGGGCATGCGCCAGCGCCTGGGCCTCGCCGCCGCCCTGCTGCGCGTGCCCCGGCTGCTGCTGCTCGACGAGCCGACCAGCGGCCTCGACCCCGCCGGTGCGCGCGATGTCGCCGCGCTCGTCCGCGAGCTCGCGTCCGACGGCGTGGCCGTGCTGCTGTCGAGCCATCAGATCGGGGAGCTGGAGCGCGTCTGCGACGCATACACGTTCCTGCGAGACGGGCGCGCCGTCTGGCACGGCTCGGCCGCCGAGCTCACCGCGCAGGCGCCGGCCTCGGCCTACGCACTCGTCACCAGCGACGACGAGCGGGCGCTGTCGCTCGCCGCCGGCCGCGCGGGCGTGCGCGCCGCCCGCTCCGCAGGCGGGACGCTCACGGTCGCGATCGCCGAGCCAGAGCTGGACGGCTTCATCCTTGCGCTCGCCGCCGAAGCGGTGGCCGTGCGGCGGCTCGAGCTGCTCGCCAGCCCGCTCGAGTCCATGTTCTTCGCGCTCAGCGAGGACCGGGCGGTCGGCGAGCTCGCCCCCGACGAGGTCGCTGACCATGTCCTCGCGGAGGCGGGCCGGTGAGCGCGTCCGCCCCGTCGGCGCCGTTCGAGGCGACAGCGGGCGGCGCGGCGCTCGACCAGCGTCTCGCGCGGGCGTGGCGAACGGAGATCGCCAAGCTCGCGGCCCAGCCGGTCCTGCGCCTGATCGTCGTGCTCGCGGTGGTCGGCCCGTTCGCGTTCGGCCTGCTGTTGAAGGTCCAGAGCGGCACCCCGTCGGACGCGCTGTTCGGCGTCTACGTCCACGACTCGGGCTTCGCGGTCTCGCTCGTCGTGTTGAGCTTCGCCGGCAACTGGGGAGTGCCGATCATCGCGGGGCTCGTGGCGGGCGACATGTTCTCCGGCGAGGATCGCCACAACACGTGGAAGACGATTCTCACCCGCTCCTGCTCGCTCGGCGATCTGTTCGCGGCTAAGCTGATCGCGGCGGCGAGCGTCGTCTGCGGCCTGGTCCTGCTGGCGGGCCTGGCGAGCATCGTCGCCGGGGTCGTGTTCGTCGGAGCCCATCCGCTGGTGGACCTCGGCGGGCAGCAGATCCCGGCGGGCCGGGCGCTCGGGCTGACCGCGCTCGCCTGGCTGCTGTGCCTGGTGCCCGCGCTCAGCTACACGGGCCTGGCGATCCTGTTCTCGGTCGCCAGCCGCAACGGCATCGTCGGGGTCGTCGGGCCGCTCGTCGCGGCGATGGCGACGCTCCTGCTCAACCTGATCGGGCAGGGGGTGTGGGTCCACCTGCTGCTCGTCGGCGCGACGTTCACCAACGAGTTCGGGCTGTTCGCCGCCCACCCGTTCCTGGGCCCGCTCGCCGTCACCCTGATCGCGGGGCTCGTCTGGGCAGCGGGCTCGCTGGCGGCGGCGTGGCTGATCCTGCGCCGCCGGGACTTTCTGGCCGGCGGCTCGGGGGTGCAGCGGGCCGGCTGGCAGGTTCCCGCGCGCGTGGCCGTGGCCATTGCCGCGACCGTGGGGGTGCTGGCGCTCGCCTGCAGCCTCGGCCCGGTCGGCGTCACCAAGGTGCGTGTCCAGAACGCGGTCGCCGAGACGTTCTCCAACGCATCGCTGCTGCAGCAGGCGTTGATCGGCCGCCACCCACCGGCGGGCGCTCGGCTCGACGTCCAGCCCTACTGCGGCCGCGGCGCCGGAGTTCGCTCGCGCGGCCCCGGTGATTGGCTGTGCAACGTCTTCGTCTACTTGCCCCAGCCCAAGTCGGTGCCGTTCCAGCGCACCAACGTCGAATACGACGTCTCGGTCAGCTCCAACGGCTGCTTCAAGGCCGAGTCGCCTCCGACGTTCATCGGCAATCCGACGATGACCACGGCGTCCGGCGCCCGGACGACGAACCCGCTGTATGTCGTCTACGGATGCTTCAACCCGCTGTGAGCGTGCCCGGGGACGACTGGCGCGAGGCGATGTTCGGCTGCGAGAGGTGGCTCGGCCAGTTCCGGCCCGAGACCGCCGCGCAGGCGCTGCGCGCCGCGGCGGACGCGCTCTCCGACGAGGAGCGGGTCGATCGCTACGGCGAGGGACCAATCGTGTCCGAGCTGGAACGACAGGTGGCGGATCTGCTCGGCAAGGAGGCGGCACTGCTCTTCCCGAGCGGCACGATGGCGCAGACGATCGCGCTGCGGATCCATTGCGACGCACGTGGGACCAAGTCGATCGCGTTCCACCCCACCTGCCATCTGGAGCTCTTCGAGCAGGCCGGCTACGTCCACCTCCACACCCTGGCGGCGACGCTCGTCGGCCATCGCGACGCCCTGATCACGCTCTCCGACCTGGAGGCGCTGAGCCCGCCGCTCGGCGCGGTCCTGCTCGAGCTGCCCCAGCGGGAGATCGGCGGCCAGCTGCCCGGCTGGGAGGACATGTGCGCGCAGGTTGCCGCGATCCGCGAGCGCGGCGCCGCGGTGCACCTCGACGGCGCCCGCATCTGGCAGGTCGCGCCGTTCTACGGGCGCTCCTACGCCGAGATCTCCGCGCTGTTCGACACCGTGTACGTCTCGCTGTACAAGGACCTCGCCGGGCTTGCCGGCGCGGTCCTCGCCGGCCCCGCGGGCGTCATCGAGCAGGCGCGAGTGTGGCGTCGCCGGCACGGCGGGACCCTGCCCCGCCTGTTCCCGCTCGTCGCGGCCGCGCGCCCGGGATTCGCCGAGTTGCTGCCGCAGATGGACGCGTTCTGCGCGCATGCACGCGCGGTCGCCGCGGCGCTGCGGGAGGTGCCGGGCGTCGACGTCGTGCCGGACCCGCCGCAGACCCCGATGTTCCATCTACACCTGCGCGGCGAGGGCGAGGCGCTCTTCGATCGAGCGCTGGCGGTCGCGCGCGAGCAGCGCGTCTGGATCCTGCCCGCGCTGCAGCCCACCGCCGTTCCCGGCGTGAGCCGCGCCGAGATCACGATCGGCGAGCCCGCGCTGGCGATCTCCCCCGCCGAGGCCGCCGATCTGCTGGCGCGGATCGTCGGCGGGCCGGCCGCCGACTCCTAGCCGTAGGTCGGCTCAGCGGTGGACGTGGCGGTCCGGCACACGGTCTTGATGCACCCGTAGAGCTCCGACGCACTGTCGAACTGCATCCGGACCGTTCGCGTGTCGATGCGCGTGACCCTCGGGATGATCGCGCAGGCCGCCGCGGCGCTCGAGACCGCGAACTCCATGTCGCAGACGAACGGGGGCTCGGCGGCGGTCATCGGTCCGGCTTCGACCGCCCGGGCGCCCGCCTCCTGCAGCAGCGGGAGCGTCACTTCCGGGTGGAGGCAGTTGGCGGTGTACCGATCGACCGCCTCCTTGACCGCCACCATCTCGGCGCGGGGGGCGTAGTTGGCCGCGTCGGCGCAGGTGAGGTCGTCACCGCCCACCAGCGACACGCGCGCCCCGAACTCAGCGGCGAGCGCGGCGTTGACGTACCCCTCGCTCATCACCACGCCGTTGAGTTCGGCATGGACGAGGATCGGACCGATCATCGTGTGGCTGAGCACACCGTTCTCGCCGGCCGCGGCGTGGTAGCCGACGAACGCGACGATGTCCGGGCGAGACTGGATCCCCTCCATCATCGAGTACGTCTTGTGCTTCCCCGTGACCATCCGGATCCGCGGGTCAAGCTGCTCGAGCAGCAGGTTGCGCATCGGCCCATGCGCCTCGGTCACGAGCACCTCCTCCACCCCGCCCTCGAACAGCCCCAGCGCCACCGCATTGACCTCGGCCGTCCACATCGGCTGAAACCGCGCGTACTCCACCGTCCCCGGCGTGCAGTCCGCGGGACAGGTCACCCCCGTCATCCCCTCGACGTCAGCAGAGATCAGCGCGCGCAAGGCGGTCATAGTTCGGCTCGCTCCGGAGTCGCGGGGGTGCAGGGCCGCGCCATGCTACCGGCGGCCAGACCCGCACTCATCGGACGGCTCCCCAACACCGGCGGCCCGATTTCGTCCGATCGAACGAGTCGCACGCACGGGCCCGCCGCCCGCTCTCAAGCACGCGGATCGACCGCAGACCGAGAGCGCGCCGGCGGCGGTTCGGGTCCATCACGGCGGCGGTGGTCGCGAACACACCATCGCAGGGGACCGTCACATCGACCGCGAAGCGCTGCCGCCGCCGACGTGATGGACCCGAACCGCCCTACGCCGCAGCTTCGGCCTGAGCCTCCAGCCGCGCCCGGCGGTACTCCTCGACCACGATGTCCGTCAACTCCTCCACCGACGTCTCCGCGGTCGGCTTGTCCAGCGCGATGACGCCGTCCTGGATCAGGTTGACCCGGTCGCATGCCTGCAGCACGTGCACGTAGTTGTGCAGGATCATGATGATCGAGACGTTGCCCTCGTCCTTCAGACGCGCGATCAGATCAAGGATCATCGCGCCCTCCTTGGCGCCCATCGCGGCCAGCGGCTCGTCGAGCAGGATGATGTCCGCGTCGCCGGAGATCGTCCGGGCGACGGCGATCGCCTGTCGCTGTCCTCCGGACAGGCGGGCCACCGGCACGTCGATCGTCGGGATGTTGATCCCGATCTCGTCGAGCGCCGCACGGGTCTTCTTGCGCATCTCGCGGTTGCGGACGAACCCGAACGGCTTGGTGGTCATCTCCCGCTTGAGGAACATGTTCTGGTAGACGGTGAGCTCGTTGACGAGCGCCAGGTCCTGGAACACGGTGTCGACCCCGGCTCGGCGCGCGTCGTCCACCGTCCTGGGGGCATAGTTCTCGCCCTTGACCCAGAGCGACCCCTGGTCGGCAGCCTGGAACCCGGCCAGGATCTTGATCAGCGTCGACTTGCCGGCGCCGTTGTCGCCGAGCAGCCCGAGCACCTCGCCCTTGCGTAGGTGCAGGTTGATGTTTTGCAGCGCGATCGTCGGCCCGAACCGCTTGGAGACGCTGTCGACGCGGAGAACGTCGTCGTCCGCGGGCGTCAGGTGGTCGACGGTGCGGGTCTTGCCGGCCTCACCCTGGTCAGCCACGGCCCGACCCCACTCTCACTCGTGCGATGTAGATGTTGATGGTCATCGCGAGCAGAATCGCGAGTCCCTGGTAGAGGTAGATGTAGTTGGCATTGACGCCCTTGAGCACGAGGCCGTCCTGGACGATCCCGAGGAAGAGCGCGCCGATCATCGCGCCGATGACCGTGCCGAAGCCACCCACCAGCAACGTACCGCCGATGACCGCGGCGGCGACAACCTGAAACAGTAGTTCGCTCGCCTGGGCGGGGTCAGGTGTGGCCGAGCCGCTCCGGACGGCCTCGAGGACTCCGACGAACGCCCCGAGCGCCGCGCACAGCATGAAGTTCCGGACGATGTTGGCCTTCTCGTTGATCCCCGCCTCTTTGGCCCCGAGGCGGTTGCCGCCGACCGCAACCGTGTAGATCCCCCACCTCGTAAACGAGAGCCCGAGTTGCAGGACGATCACGATCCCGATCGCCCAGAACAGCTCCGAGTACGTCCCCCCGCCGAAGATCGACTGGAACGTTCCGCCTCCGAAGAGCGAGGTGCCGGGAGTCGTGATCTGCGTGTCGTGCGACATCACGAGCGTGATCCCGTACAGCGCGAACAAGGTGCCGAGCGTGGTCACGAACGAATTGATCCCCACGTACGCAATGAAGAAGCCGTTGATCACACCGACCACCGTGCACACGAGGATCGCGAGAATCATGGCGATCAGCAGCGGAATGTGGGCCGAGGTGAACTCGTTGAAGATGAACGGGCAGATCAGGTAGGTCCCGCCGATCGACAGATCGATCTCGCCATTGATCATCACGAACACCTCGCCGGCCGCGAGGATCGCGAACGGGGCGAAGAACGGCAGCAGGTTCTGCAGCCCGTCGGAGCTGAAGAAGTGCGACGTGGTGATCGCGAAGTAGATCAGCGTCGCCGCGGTCACCACGATGATCGACCCCTCCTTCAACAGGAGGAGGCGCTTGAACGGATTGACCCTCGTCTTCGGAGCCGCCGCTTTGGCCGACCCCGGTGCCGGCGGGGTGGTCCCCGCCGGTCCGGTATCCGATGATGCAACAGACACTGCTACGCCTTCTGAACCCCGATGGAGTTGCTCGTGCCCTCGTAGCGGCTCTTCGTCGTCACGTACGGACCGACGGTCGCCTTGGTGAGGAACTTCAGGCCGGTGTCGGTGGTCGCCGGGCCCGTGAGCTTCTTTGTCACGTTGTACATGTAGAGCTGAAGGATCGGCAGGAAGCCCTGGAGGTAGGGCTGCTGGTCGATTGTGAACTCCAGGATCCCATGCGAGATGAGCTTCTGCGTGATCGGGGTGAGGTCGAAGCCGCCGCCCTTCCAGCCCTTCTTATACAGGTTCTGCTTGAGCAGCACCTGACCGAGCGACTGGGTCGAGCCGGCGTCGACTGCGAACATGCCCTTCGCGCTGCCGTGCGAGGACGCCCACGAGTTGATCGTCGAGAGCTCCTGCGGCGTCTGGGCGCCGGTGGCGACGACGTCGTACTTGATCGACGAGTGACCCTTCAGCACCGACTCGGCACCGTCGATGCGCGGCTGGATGTTCAGCGAACCGGGGGTCGCAATGAACAGGGCGATCTCACCGGACGGGACGAGGCCGAGGATCTTCTGGCCCATCTGCACGCCCGACTCGAACAGGTCCTGCCCGATGTAGGAGAGCCGGTCGACGGTCGTGACGTCCGAGTTGTAGGACACGACCGGGATGCCGGCGTCCATCGCCTTCTTGACCGGAGCGTTGAACGATGTCTTCGAGATCAGCGCCACCGCGATGCCGTCCGCCTTGGCGGCAACCGCGTTGTTGACCGAGGTGACCATCTGGCCGATGTTCGACGTCGCCGAGCCCGTCCACTGCGCCGTGCAGCCCAGCAGCTTGCAGGCATCATTGATCCCGCTCTGCGTAGGGGTGAAGAAGGGGTTTGTCGTCACGTGGTTGACCACCACGAAGTGGTACTTCGGACTGGGTCCGAAGATCGACGCCGCGGCACCGGTGCCTCCGCTGCTCGTACTCGACGCCGTCGCGGTCCCCGTGCCGGTATTCGTCGTTTTGTGGTTGGAGCCGCCACAGGCCTGGAGAGCGATCGCGGCGATGCCCGCGGCGCCGCCGGTGAGCGCGGTGCGGCGGGTGACCTGCTTCATGCGCTTGGCCGGGCTGTCCACCTCCTTGCGCTCGTCCCACTCAAGCCGCTCGACGATGTCCCCCATGAAATCTTCGTCCGACATGCACTGCTCCTCTCTCTGTGCCGGCCGGCGCCCCAGGGCGTCGGCGTGGACTGCCTCATAGCTTTGCACTTGGAGCGGATCGCTCCAAGAACCGTCAGCCTAACTCTCCTCACCACGTGATGCGCCGCGGCATGTTAGCGGTCACATTCTTGCCATGTCAACCGACGCCATGGAACGTCATCGAGCCCGCGCCATGGGCGACGGTGCTCGCCCGGATGATCAGCTCTGGCGCGACGATCGATCCCTCCTGGGGACGGTGGCCGGACCCGTCGGCCTCGATCGCGCGCACCAGTACGGCGAGGCTCCGGCTGCCGACCTCGCCGAAGTCCTGGCGTACGGTCGTCAGCGACGGGGTGAAGTACGGCGCCTCCGGCGTGTCGTCGAAGCCGACGACCGAGACCTCATCCGGGATGAGCCGCTCGGCCTCGTGCATCGCGCGCAGCAGACCGAGGGCCATCTGATCGTTGGCCACGAACACCGCGCTCACCTGAGGCTCCCTGGCCAGCCGCCTGCCCGCGTGGTACCCCGAGCGCGCCCCCCAGTCCCCGACCAGCGGGGTCGGGACGGGAGCGCCGGCCTCCTCCAGCGTCGCCCGCCAGCCCGCGATGCGCTGGCGCGCCTCCAGCGAATTCGGAGGTCCGGCGACGTGGTGAACCGTCGGGTGCCCGAGGTCGAGGAGGTGGCGTGTGGCCAGCCGTGCGCCTTCGAATTGGTCCACGGATACCAGGGGAAAGGTCCGTTCCGGCCCGGCGACGACTGCGACCAACGGCAGGTCCGGCGAGACATCCGAGAGCGCGTCCGCGGCGTCCGCGTCGGACACGATCACCAGGATGCCCTCGACGCCGTGCAGACGCAGCCGATCGATCGCCTCGGGCATCGTCCCGCGGTCGAGCGCCTTCATCGAGGCGATCACGATGAAGTAGCCCGCGAGGTGGGCCGCTCGTTCGATCCCGAACAGCGTCGAGGCCGGGCCGTACAGCGTCGAGTCCGAGCTGACGACGCCGAGCGTGTTCGTGTGACCGGTCGCCAGCGCCCGGGCGATCGAGTTCGGCCGGTAGCCGAGTTGCTCCATCGCGGCCAGGACACGGGTGCGGGTGCTCGGGCTGACGTGTCGCGATCCGTTGATGACGCGCGACACGGTCTGGTGCGAGACCCCCGCAAGGCGTCCCACATCGGCCATGACCGGCGATCGGGGCCGCCCCGGCGACCGTCCGTCGTCCTGCACGTCGCTCCTCTCCGCCCTCTCCGGTGACACGTTCGGGCGCGGTGATGTTAGCGCTCACAGATGACGACTGCGAACCGGCGCTGTCGCCAGTCAAGTGAGCTGGGCACCCGGGCCGGGCGCGACCGCGAGCGCTCCGGAGGGTGGCTCGATGCCCGGCGGAAACAGGCCGAGGACGTGCCCGCCGAATCCTCCGCCGACGAGCCGCGCCCCGGCGGCTCCCGCCTCTCGCAGCCGAACGACGGTCGCCTCGACCGCGTCAGTCGAGATCTCGAAGCTGTCCCGGAGGCTCGCGTGCGACTCATTCAGCAATCTCCCGACCTCGTCCAGATCGTGCTCGGCGAGCGCGGCGATCGTCTGCTCGACCCGAGCGTCGTCGCTGATCACGTGCTCCGCCCGGCCGCGCAGCGGCCAGGGCAGCTCGGCGGCCATCTCAAAGGTTGCGTCGCGCAGCGCGGGCACGCCGAGCGCCGCACTCGCCTCCGCGCACTCGGCACGCCGCCGGTTGTAGCCGTTCTCGGTGCCCCCCGCGTTGGCGTGGCTCTCACCGGAGTCGAGCGTCACCAGCGACCAGTCGCCGAGCTCGAGCGGCACCGGGGTCACTTCGAGCGAGCGGAAGTCGATTCGGAGCGCCCGCTCGGGCTCGCCGCACAGCGAGGCGACCTGGTCGAGCAGGCCGGTGCGCGCGCCGACCCAATCGTTCTCCACGCGGCTGCAGAGGCGCGCCAGCTCGACGTCCGGCGGCGGCGTCTCGCCCGCCAGGCCGAGCATCGCCAGACACAGCGCCACCTCGAGAGCCGCCGACGAGGACAGGCCCGAGCCCCGTGGCACGGTGCCCGTGATCCGCAGGCGAGCGCCGAGGAGTCGCGCGCCAGTCGCGGCGAGCTCCGCCGCCGCGCCCCGCGCGAAGGCACGCCAGCCCGGGGCCCGCTCGATGACGTCGAGGTCGAAGTCGTCGTGGGCGGCGAGATCGACGGCATGCACCCGGACCCGGCGGTCGCCGGTCGCCTCCGCACGGACGGTCACGCCCTCCGTGATGGCGAACGGCAAGGCAAACCCTTCGTTGTAGTCGGTGTGCTCGCCGATCAGGTTGACTCGCCCGGGCGCAAACGCGGTGACCAGGTCCCCCACGCGGTACTCTCCTCTCGTGTTCTTGCGCGACATTGTGCAGCCCGAGCACGTTCTCCCGCTGCCGGTCCGCAATCACGACTGATGGCGCTGCGCTGGGGCCTGCTGTCCACCGCACGGATCAACGACGCGTTCCTCGGCGGCGTCGCGGAGTCTTCGTCCGCCGACGTCGTCGCCGTGGCCAGCCGCAACGGGGAGCGGGCGCGCGCCTATGCGCAGGCACGTGGGATCGACTCCGCGCACGGCAGCTACGAGGCGCTGTTCGCCGATCCAGCGGTCGACGCCGTCTACATCTCGCTGCCCAACGGAATGCACCTCGACTGGACGGAACGCGCCCTGCGCGCCGGCAAGCATGTCCTGTGCGAGAAGCCACTCGGTCGTGATCCCGCCGCCGTCGCCGCCGCCTTCGACCTCGCCGAGCAACAGGGGGTGACGCTGCGCGAGGCGTTCATGTACCGCCACCACCCGCAGACCGTGCGCCTTGCCGAGCTCGTCGCCGACGGCGCGATCGGCAGGCTGCGCGCGATTCGCTCGAACTTCTCGTTCGTGCTGTCGGACCCGGAGGACGTGCGCCTGTCCGGCGATCTCGAGGGCGGGGCGCTGCTCGACCTCGGTTGCTACTGCGTGAGCGCCTCACGACTGCTGGCGGGCGAGCCCGAGTCGGTGGCCGGGGTGCGCGTGGTCGGAGGACAGGACGTCGACGTGAGCTTCGCCGGTGCGATGCGGTTCCCCGACGAGGTCATCGCCGCGTTCGACGTGAGCTTCCGCATCGCCGACGGCAGCCGGCTGGAGGTCGCGGGCGACGCCGGCGTGCTCCGCGTCGACGACCCCTGGCACATCCATACGCCGGGGATCGTGCTCTGCGACGGGAACGGCGAGCGTCCGATCGAGATCCCCTCGGCCGACTCCTACCGGCTCGAGGCCGAGGATCTCGACGCGGTGGTCGATGGCGGAGCGAGCGGCGGCGGGCTCAGTCGCGACGACGCGATCGGCCAGGCACGCGCTCTCGGGATGCTGGACCGCGCGGCGCGCTGAACGCCGGAGTGGGTGGGGGACCGGTTCAGACGACGATGACGCGTCGCTCGATGCGAGACGAAATCGAAGCGCATGCGAACGTCGGTGCCCTCGCCCACCTGCGGGCCGACCGACAGCTCACTCACCACCCGCCCGATCAGAGCGAGCCCAAGTCCCATCCCGCGCTGCTCGGTGCCGATGGGCTGCGGACGCATGCCGCAGCCGAAGTCGCGGATCGAGATCCAGAGGGTCCCGTCCGCGTGCCGGGCGGTGACATGAACGGTGCCTGAGCTGTCGCGGTACCCGTGCATCACCGCATTGGTGACCGGCTTCGGAGACGGCGAGGCGAATGTCGTCGACGGACGCACGCTTCACCCCGTGTGCGGCGGCGAACCCCGCGACGTCGGCACGGACACGCCCGACCGGGACTGGCGTCGCGGGGTAGCTGCGATCGAAGATGTCCGTGACGTCCTGCAAGGAAAGTCCTACCCCCTGTGCAGCCAGATTACGCGGATCCGAGGTGGCACCTAGGATCGCTGCATGAGCTCTGACAATCCAGGTCCGCTGCAGGGAAAGGCGGCGCTCGTCACCGGTGCCGCCAGCGGCATCGGCCGGGCGATCGCGGAGCGACTGGCGAGCGAGGGCGTCGACGTGCTCGGGGTCGACCGCCGCGCGGAGGGCCCGGTCGAGATGTTCGAGGCCGACCTCTGCGACGAGCAGGCGAACGCGGCGGCCGTCGCGGCGGCGCGTGAGCGCTTCGGGCGGCTCGACATCATCGTCGCCGGTGCCGGCATCCAGCACGTCTCGCCGATCGCGGAGTTCCCGGTCGACCGCTGGCGCACGATCATCGACCTGATGCTCACCAGCCCGTTCCTCCTCGCCCGCGCGGCCTGGCCCGCGCTCGCCGAGTCGGGCAGCGGCCGCTTCATCGTGATCGCCTCCGCGCACGCGCTCGCCGCGTCACCGTTCAAGTCGGCCTACGTCTCGGCCAAGCACGGAGTCCTCGGGCTGGTCAAGACGCTCGCGCTCGAGGGCGCCGAGCACGAGATCACCACCACGGCGGTCTGCCCCGGCTACGTGCGCACCCCGCTCGTGGAGAAGCAGATCGCGGACCAGGCCAAGGCCCACGGCATCAGCGAGGACCGGGTGATCGAGGAGGTCATCCTCACCCCGCACGCGCGCAAGGCGCTGATCGAGCCCAGTGACGTGGCCGACGTCGTCGCGTTCCTCACCACCCCGGCCGGGCGCACCTTCAGCGGCGCGCCCGTGACGATGGACATGGGCTGGACCGCGCGCTGAGGTCCGCTGCGTCAGACTTCCCGGCGTGACCATCCGGGAGATCGCCGCCGAGCGCTGGCTGACGGTGCCCAACCTGCTGTCGGTGATCCGGCTGGCTGGGGTGCCGGTCTTCCTGTGGCTGCTGCTCGGTCCCCGCGCCGACGGGTGGGCGCTGATCGTGCTGGTGATCTCCGGGATCACCGACTACCTCGACGGCAAGCTCGCCCGCTGGCTCGACCAGTACAGCCGGCTGGGGGAGGCGCTCGACCCGCTCGCGGACCGGATGTACACCCTCGCGGCCCTGGTGGCGTTCGTCGTGCGGGACATCGTGCCGTGGTGGGTGGTGGTGCTCATCGTCGGGCGCGACGTCGTCGTGTCCGCGGCGTTGCCGCTGCTGCGGCGCAAGGGCTATCTGGCCTTCCCGGTGCTCTACCTCGGCAAGGCCGCGACCCTGTGCCTGCTCTACGCCTTCCCGCTGCTGCTGCTCGCCCAGATGGACTGTCCGGGGGCCGACGCGACGCGCCCGTTCGCCTACGCGTTCACGGTGTGGGGCATCGCGCTGCACCTCTACTCCGGGGGGCTCTACGTCGTCCAGCTGGTCCGGACGCCGCCTCGGGTCACGGCCGCCTCGGGATGAGGGGCGGTGCTGAGGGGCCGATTGCCCCGGTCATCGGGTCCCTCTACGCTCGCCGCCG
>DASXZK010000082.1:0-4363 GCA_036501965.1 Solirubrobacteraceae bacterium | reverse complement strand
CGATGGTCTTGTTCGCCCTCCATCCAATCGGAGTCAGCCATGGTCACGCCGAATGTTCTTGAGATACGACGCGCCGGAATGGCGCGTGAGAGCGCCGCCACCGATATGAGGCGTTTGTCGGCGGTTGCTGCCTTCTCGACCATCTTGCCTCGGCCTGCGGCCCGTGAACCGGAGGCCCGTAGCAGCCCGCTGCATCGGTTCTTCGACCGACGACCCGATTCGGGGATCGACGAAAGATCGTTGGTATGACCATCGGAGTCTTCAAGGAGGCCCGCCGAGGTGAGACGCGGGTTTCGGCGAGCCCGGCGACCGTCGCGCAGCTGTTGAAGCTCGGCTATGAGGTCGTGGTGGAGTCGGGTGCGGGGGTCGCGTCGAGCTTCTCCGACGAGGCGTACGTCGAGGCCGGCGCGTCGATCGGCGATCCGTCGGCGGCGGATGTCGTGTTCGGCGTCAACGCCCCGTCGAAGGAGCAGCTCGATGCGCTGCGCGAAGGGGCGACGGTGGTCAGCCTGATGGCGCCGATGTTCGATCCGGAGTTGGTGGAGGATCTGTCGAAGCGGCCGATCACCGCGATGGCGATGGATGCGGTGCCGCGGATCTCGCGTGCGCAGTCGCTGGATGTGCTCAGCTCGATGGCGAACATCGCCGGGTACCGTGCGGTTGTCGAGGCCGCCCACGAGTTCGGCCGATTCTTCACAGGGCAGGTGACGGCTGCCGGGAAGGTCCCGCCGGCCAAGGTGCTTGTGGCCGGCGCGGGCGTCGCCGGTCTGGCGGCGATCGGCGCTGCGGGCAGCCTGGGCGCGATCGTGCACGCGACCGATCCGCGGCCTGAGGTCGCCGATCAGGTCAAGTCGCTCGGTGGTGAGTACCTGAACGTGGACTCGGGCGAGCAGGAGGTGAGCACGGACGGTTATGCCAAGGAGATGTCCGAGGACTACAACAAGCTCGCCGAGGCCTTGTACGCGAAGACCGTTCCGGACGCCGACATCGTGATCACCACGGCCCTGATCCCTGGGCGGCCGGCACCGCGGCTCATCACCGCTGAGATGGTGCGTGGGATGAAGCCGGGCAGCGTGATCGTCGACATGGCAGCAGCCAACGGCGGGAACGTCGAGGGCACCGTCGCGGGTGAGAAGACCACCACGGACCATGGTGTGACGATCCTCGGCTACACGGATCTGGCCGGCCGGCTCCCCGGCCAGGCCTCGCAGTTGTACAGCCAGAACCTGGTCAACCTGATGAAGCTGATGACGCCGGAGAAGGACGGGCAGCTCGTCCTCGACTTCGACGATGTCGTGCAGCGCGGGATGACAGTCGTGCGGAGCGGTGAGCTGACCTGGCCACCGCCCGCCGTGCAGGTATCGGCGGCGCCTGCTCCGGCCGCGGTCGCCGCACCGGCCGAGGTCAAACCGGCGAGGACGCCGGTGTCGCCGCGGCGGCGGCTCGCGCTGACTGCGGTCGCCGCGATCGCGTTCTTCCTCATCCTGGCGTTTGCGCCGACGTCGCTGCTCCCGCATCTCACCGTGTTCGCGCTAGCGATCGTCATCGGCTACTACGTGATCGGGAACGTCCGTCACGCGCTGCACACGCCGCTGATGTCGGTGACGAACGCGATCTCCGGGATCATCGTCGTCGGCGGAATCCTGCAGATCGGTTACGGCGACGCTGCGGTGACGGTCATCTCGGCAGTGGCGATCCTGCTGGCGAGCATCAACGTGTTCGGCGGGTTCTCGGTGACCCGTCGGATGCTCGGAATGTTCTCGAGGAGCTGATCGCCGGATGACCGCGACCACCGCCGCCGACGCCGCGTACATCATCGCGGCCCTGATGTTCATCAGGGCGCTCGCCGGCCTCTCCCAGCACGAGACTGCGAAGGCTGGCAACAATTTCGGGATCGCGGGCATGACCGTCGCACTCGTCGCGACCGTGGTGCTCGCGATCGACCACAGGATCAGCGGACTGGGCTTCGCGCTGCTGATCGTGATGACCGTGGTCGGCGCCACGATCGGCTTGTGGCGGGCGCGGGTCGTCGAGATGACCCAGATGCCGGAGCTGATCGCCCTGTTCCACAGCTTCGTCGGTCTCGCCGCGGTGATGGTCGGGTGGAACGGATACCTCACCGTCGAGAACAAGCCCCACGGCGCCGAGGCGCTGTCGTTCGAGGCCCTCGGGACGCTGGGGATTCACCACGCCGAGGTCTTCATCGGTGTGTTCATCGGCGCGGTCACTTTCACCGGCTCGGTGATCGCGTTCCTCAAGCTGTCCGCGCGGATCACCTCCAAGCCGCTGATGCTGCCCGGCAAGAACGCGTTGAACATCGGCGCGCTCGTCGCGTTCGCCGGGCTGACGGCCTGGTTCGTGGCCAGCCCGAACCTCGTCGCCCTGATCATCGTCACGATCCTGGCGCTCGCGCTCGGGCTGCACCTCGTGGCGTCGATCGGCGGGGGCGACATGCCGGTCGTCGTCTCGATGCTCAACAGCTACTCGGGTTGGGCGGCAGCCGCCTCGGGATTCCTGCTCAACAACGATGCGCTCATCATCACCGGCGCGCTCGTCGGCTCCTCTGGTGCGTACCTGTCCTACATCATGTGCAAAGCCATGAACCGCTCGTTCATCTCGGTGATCGCCGGCGGGTTCGGAATCGAGGCGCCGTCCGACGACGACACCGAGTACGGCGAGCCCAACGAGATCAACGCCGAGGTCGGCGCCGACCTGCTCACCGAGGCCAAATCGGTCATCATCACCCCCGGCTACGGGATGGCCGTCGCCCAGGCCCAGTACGGCGTCGCCGAGCTCACGCGGAAACTGCGCGACAGGGGCGTTGACGTGCGTTTCGGCATCCACCCGGTCGCCGGTCGCCTGCCCGGCCACATGAACGTCCTGCTCGCCGAAGCAAAGGTCCCGTACGACATCGTTCTCGAGATGGACGAGATCAACGACGACTTCCCGGACACCGACGTCGTCCTGGTGATCGGCGCGAATGACACCGTCAACCCCGCCGCGACCGACAACCCCAGCAGCCCGATCGCCGGCATGCCCGTCCTCGCCGTGTGGGACGCCAAGAACGTGATCGTGTTCAAGCGCTCGATGGCCTCCGGCTACGCCGGCGTCCAGAACCCCCTGTTCTTCCGCGACAACACGCAGATGCTGTTCGGCGACGCCAAGGACCGCGTCGAGGACCTTCTCCGCGCTCTCTGACCCGGAACGATGTCCCCTCGATTGCGAGCTTCGCCCTGGCGCGGTCATGTGGCAGATGGTGCTCGCCGAGGAGCTGGGATGACCGCACACCGCTGCGCTAGCCGTCCGTACGTTGCAGAGCGGCGGGTTGGTTGAGAGCGATCCGAGCCGACGGGTGCGAGTCGTGCCGAAATGGCGATCGATCTCGAGGATGGGTACGTCCTTCGCGTGAACCGCGAGGCCGAGGCGGTCAGGCCGTCCGTGCCCCACTTGAGCTCAGATGACGTCTCGTCCCTCGACGGCTAGGTCGACCGGATGGCTACTAAATCGGAGGTATTTCCATGCAGGACCAGAACGTGTTCGCCCAGGTTGGAGTCGTCGGCGCCGGCTTCATGGGATCCGGCATCGCGGAATCAACCGCGCGCGCCGGCGTGCCGGTCGCGCTCTATGAGCCGGAGGCGCGACCGCTGGAGCGCTCGCGCGACCGCGTCGACGCGTCGTTGGAGCGGGCAGTCTCCCGCGGCAAGCTCACCGACGAAGACGCCGCAGCACTGCGCGACCGGATCACATGGACGTCGGACCTCGAGGCCCTCGGCGGCAGCGATGTGGTGATCGAGGCGATCGTCGAGGATCCGCGGGTGAAAGGCGAGGTCTTTCGGGAGATCGATCGTTGGTTGGCGCCCGACGCCCTGCTGGTGTCCAACACGTCGTCGATTCCGATCGCGCAGCTGGCCTCGTGGACGCGCCATCCCCAGCGGGTACTCGGCCTGCACTTCTTCTCGCCCGTGCCGGTGATGAAGCTCGTCGAGGTCGTTGTGGCCCTCGACACCGGCGCCGACGCGGTTGCCCGTGCGGAGGCATTCGCTCGGGCGATCGGCAAGACGCCGATCCGGACGAAGGACCGTGCGGGCTTCATTGTCAACATGCTGTTGATCCCCTACCTGATGGCGGCCGTGCGCATGTACGAGGAAGGTTTCGCATCGCGCGAGGACATCGACACCGGGATGAAGCTCGGCGCCGCACATCCCATGGGACCACTGACGCTGTGTGACTTCATCGGGCTCGATGTGCTCTACGCGGTCTGCGACTCTCTCTACGAGGAGTTCAAGCGACCGGAGTACGCGCCGCCACCATTGCTTAAGCGGATGGCCGTCTCCGGCCACCACGGCCGTAAGGCAGGCCGCGG
>DASXZK010000081.1:0-33206 GCA_036501965.1 Solirubrobacteraceae bacterium | reverse complement strand
GTCGTATCGATGCCGGCCTGCATGGCTTCCAGGCCCGACAGTGCGGTGCCCAGTCCGGCATATGTGGGAATCGTCACGGTCAGACCTCCAGGTCAAGGACGCGGTGGGACATGGTGAGCTTGGTGCTCGCCCTGCGGGTGCGACCCGCGGCGCCGTACCCGAGGGTGCGGTCGACGTCGGCGAGCGAGAAGAGGTGGTCGAGGTAGGCGAGCTGGTGGGTCATGAGCCCGCGGTTGAGGTCGTGCTCCCGGCGGATCTCGCGCAGCACCTCGCGCAGCGACGAGCTGCGCTCGCGCAGCGCCTCCGCCGTCTCCTCGTCGACGATCGTGCACAGACGCACGAGCGTGACCTCGGCCGGGTCGATCCCGAGCCGGTCACCGGCCCGCGCGAGCAGACCGGCGCGCTCGCTGTCGATCGCCGCCCGGCGCTCGATCTCGGCCTGCAGCAGACCCGCGAGCGCGACCACCTTGTGCACGGCGCGGGCGCGGATCGCTCCGCCCTGCTCCAGCACGATCGAGAGCAGGCGGCGGGCGGAGATCATCTGCACGTCGAGGTGAGCGAGCACGTCGGCGCCGAGTCCGCGGTCAGTGGGAAGTGAGTGGGAGAAGGTGGTCATTTGGTCTGGAGCGCGAGGGAGGGGTCGAGCGACTGGGCGAGCTGCATGGCAAGGCCGCCGGCGCCGCCGGAGGACATGACGCCCTGCGAGAGCGCGGAGGAGAGCAGCGAGGAATACGGCCCCGCCCCCCCACCGGCCGAGTCGGAGGACCCGTCCGAGGAATCGCCCGAGGAGTCCGAGGAGTCACTCGAGTCGCCACTCAGCGTCGCGGTGAGCTGCTGGGTGAGCTCGTTGACGAACACCTGCTCGAAGCCGAGGCCCTCCGCGTACGCGGACTTTGCGGCCTTGTCGCCATGCTTGATGGCGTACGGCTCGTTGACGTAGTCGGCCGCGGGCACGCCGCCGGTGAGTGACGAGATAGAGGTCATGGCGATCAGCCGCCGCTCTTCAGCTGGTTGGCGATCTGAAGCATCTGCGACTGGTACTGGACAGCCTGGCTGTCCATCGCGTAGCTCTGCTGAGTCGTCATCATGGTCGCCATCTCCTGCGCCATGTCCACGTTGGAACCCTGTAGGTAACCCTGGTGAATCGCGGCGCCGGTGGCAGGCTTCATCGCACCGCTGGCGGCGGTCACGGTGAAGGTGCTGTCGCCGTTGGCCAGCATCTGGCCCGGAGCCGGCACGGTGACGAGGCTGATCTTGCCCAGCGACTTGCTGCCGAGCGTGACCGAGCCGTCCTGCGCGATCTTGACGTTCGCGGGATCGGTGCCGGTCGGGATCGTGATCGTGGGAACGAGCGGGTCACCGTTGACATCGGTGAGCTGACCCTTGTTATTTGTCTGCAGCGCGCCGTCGCGGGTCAGGCCGGTCTGCCCGTTGGGCAGCCGCACCTGCAGGAAGCCGTCGCCCTGGATCCCGAGGTCCAGCGGGCGCTGGGTGTCGGTCATGGCGCCTTCAGTCGTGTCACGGCCGACGATCGACGCCTGGGCGCCGGCGCCGGTGGCGACCGTTGAGCCCGAGGAGGCGCCGCCGCTCGAGTACAGAAGATCCTCGAAGCCGACGTTGACCGACTCGTAGCCGGGCGTGTCCGCGTTGGACAGATCGTTCGAGATCGCGTTGATCTGCGTCTGCTGCGCCTCCATGCCGGAAGCCGCTGCGTAAAGACCTTGAAGCATCTATCAACCTCCCGGCACTGAGCCGGTGTTTTGGGCGTTCTCCTGCATGGTCTGATCGATCGACTGGATCGCGCTCTGGCCGGCCTGGTAGGACCGGAGGGAGGCGATCATGTCGGTCATGGTGGAGATCGAGTCCACGCCGGACTGCTCGAGTGTGTCGGAGTGCACGACGCCGGTTCCACGACCGGTCGCGGTGCCGGTGAACAGGTTGTCTCCCTGCTCGGAGGCACCTGACAGGTTGAAGACGCCGAGGCTCGTCGGGCTCACCTTCCCGCCCGTTGCGGTGATCGGCTGACCACCCTGGGAGAGCACCTGGTCCCCGTTGGCGTCGATCAGCTGGTTCTGGCTGTTCAGGTTGAAGCGACCATCCTGCGTGTAACGCACGCCCTGCGGAGTGCGCACGGCGAAGAAGCCGTCGCCGGAGATACCGAAGTCGAGCGCCTGACCGGTCTGCTGCAGGGGCGAGGCCGCGGTGTCGGTGACGGTCTTGGCGATGTCGACGCCCGCGTCGATCGTGCCGACCGTGTGACCGTTCGTGCTGTTCTGAAGCAGCAGCGAGTCAAAGCTGCGCTGCTCGGAGAGCTGCGGCTTGTAACCGGGCGTGGATCCGTTGGCAAGATCGTTGGAGAGCTCGTTCTGGCGGACCTGCTCGGCGAGCATTCCCTGAGCTGCGATGGCGAGACCGATGTCCATATGGGCCAGGTCATCGTCGCGTCCAGCGGATCCTTGAGCCAGGAGAGTTCAGGCCGCAGGTGATCGATCGCGCGCGTGCGCGCGGCCAGCGTCGCGCCTGCGGAGACCGGCGTCGTGCGTCCAGTACCACGACTCAACTTCGCGTCCCGAACGCCGATGACATGCGTGATCCCTCGATCCCAAAGGTTGACGCATGGCGCTTCGGCTCCCCGGCAGCACCCACACCGACGAACCTCTTCACACCGGTCCTGAGACGGTCACCGCCGGTCTCGCCGCACACGCGCGCGCCGCGCTCGCCACCGGTGACTTCGACGGCTTCCAGCGCATCCTCGCTGAGGCAAGCGACCTTCCGGATGCCCAGCATCGCTACCGCACCGAGCTGGTCGTGCTCGAGCAGGGCCTTCTGCACGCGCGGGGCGCGTCGGACTCGGCCGCCGTGCGCAGCTTCGTCGCCGTGGCCGACGGTGCGCTGACGATCCTCGATCGCGAGCCGAGCGAGCCGGTGCTGCTGCTCTACGCGGGCGTCGCCTGCTACGAGGTGTGGGCGCTCGAGGGCGCGCGTGCGCTGTTCGGCGCCGCCGCCCGGCTTGACCCGAGTCTGCCGGACCTGGCACGCAACCGCGATCAGCTCGCCGAGCGACTGCGCGGCCGCCGACCGGGCCGGCCGCTGCACAACGCGGTGCCAGCGCTCGTGCGCCGCGCCCGCGGCATCTCCGGTCGAGCCCGCGCGGCCACCGGGCTCACGATCAGCCTGTGCATGATCGTCAAGGACGAGGAGCAGATGCTCCCGCGCTGCCTGGAGGCCGTCCGGCCCGCCGTCGACGAGATCATCGTGGTCGACACCGGGTCGACCGACTCGACGATGGAGATCGCGCGCTCGTTCGGCGCGCGCGTGATCGAGCGCCCGTGGACCGGCTCGTTCGCCGAGCCGCGGAACGTCTCATTCGACGCCGCCACCTCCGACTGGATCATCTACCTCGATGCCGACGAGGTGCTCGTCGCCGAGGACGTCGAGCGGCTGCGGGAGCTCACCGGGCAGACCTGGCGTGAGGCGTTCCATCTGATCGAGACGAGCTTCGTCGGCGAGCTGGGCGACGGCGCCGCCATCGTCAACACCGCGCTGCGGGTGTTCCGTAACCGTCCTCGGTACCGATTCTCGGGCACGATCCACGAGCAGATCTACACGACGCTGCCGAGCGATGCGCCGGGCAGAGTCGGCCACAGCTCGGTCCGCATCGAGCACTACGGCTACCTCGAGGACACGCGCGCGGTCAAGGACAAGTCCTCGCGCAACCTCTCGCTGCTGCTCGAGCAGCGTCACTCGGGCGCGCCGGCGACGCCGTTCCTGCACTTCAACCTCGGCTGCGAGTACGCGGCCGCGGGCGACGCTCTGAAGGCGATCGAGGAGCTCGGGGGCGCCTGGAACCTGCTCGTCGCGGCGAGTGAGGTGCACAGCACCTTCTACGCCCCCTCGCTGCTCTCCACCTTGATCCGTGCGCTGCGGCTGAGCGGCCAGCCCGCGGAGGCGATCTCGTTCGCCGAGACGGGCCTTGCGCACTTTCCCGCCTACACCGACCTGCTGCTTGAGCAGGCCGCCGCTCACCTCGACCTCGGAGCGCCCGACGCGGCCCAGGCGCGACTGGAGCGCTGCGTCGCCCAGGGCGACGCCCCGGCGAGCTTCGGCGGCCTGGTCGGCACCGGGACCTACCTCGCTCGCGTGGCGCTCGCCAAGCTGGCACTTGACCGCGGCGACCGGGAGGTGGCGATCGCGCATCTCGAGTGGTCGATCGCGAACCACCCCGGTTACCTCGGCGTCGCCCCGCTGTACGTGACCGCACGTCGCGGCCAGGGTGTCTCCCCCAAGGACATCCTGTCCGAGCTCGAGACCCGTCTTGAGCCTCTCACCGCCGCCGTCCGGATCGCGGTGGCTCGCGCCTTCGCCCGCAGTGGCGCCCCCGGGGCCGCAGTCCGGCAGTACCGCCTGGTCCTCGAGCAAGGCGACGCGAAGCGCGACAGCTCGGTGCGGATCGCGCTGGCCGAGATCCTGCTCGCCCACGGCGAGTGGACCCAGGCCGCCGAGACCGTCGCCCGGATCTCCGACGACGACCCGTACGCGGCGCTTGCCTGCCGGATCGAGACCGCGGCCCGGCTCGCCGGCGGCGAGCTCGACGCCGCCCGCGCCGCCTGCGACCGCGCGGGCGCCGTGGGCCTCGGACACGCCGAGCGCGAGTTGCTCGACGCCTGGCTCGGGGCCGCCGCCGGCGAGCCGACCCGCCAGGGCCTCGCGGTGGCGAGCGTGCCGCTGCTGGCCACGTTGCTCGAGATCATGTTCCGCACCCGCGCCCAGCAGCCGTACGCCCAGCTGCGAGCGCTGCTGGACGGCTCGCACCTGCCCCCGCGCGAGCGCGCCCAGCTCGTCGCCGAGACTCATCTCCGTCACGGCGACCCGGCCGGCGCCGCCGCCCAGTGGCTTGCCGTCTGCGCCGAGGCGCCGGATGCGCGCGCCCGCTTCGGCCTGGCCCAGGTGGCGGCCGCAACGGGAGCACATGAGAACGCGATCCTGTTCGCGCAGGCGGCGTTGGAGCTCGACCCGTCGTTCACCGGGGCGAGCGAGCTGATCGAGCTACTGCGGTGCGCCGAGGCGCCCGCCGCCGCGTGAGTTTGGACGGATGATCGAACCGGCTTCAAGTTCGACCCGGGCGCGAACGATTACCGGAAGGACAGGACACGGAGGTCCACAGCGGACCCCCATCCGCCACCTCCCAGTCTTCGACAAGCGCCATGAGCACCAACCCGATCTCCACCGACCTCACGCACGCGTTCTCCCAGAGCGTCCGGGACGCCCGGCACGCGAACGTGAAGCCAAGCACCCCGGCCACCTCTGCCGGGGAGTCGGTGACGCGCGACGCGATCCCGAGCGCGCCCCCGCAGGAGGTGTTCGCCGCGATGCTCACCGCCGCGCAGAACGCCGACCGGCTGGCCGCCTCCGGGAGAGCTCTCCACTTCAGCACCGACGAGACCACCGGTCTCTCGGTGCAGCTGACCACGCTCGACGGGACCGTGCTCGGCACGGTGGCGCCGAGCACCGTGCTGTCTGTCGCCTCGGGCGACGCCCTCGACTGACCACACCCTGGAGCTGACCGTGTCCACGACCACATCCACCACCGCCTCGACCACCTCGTCGAACTTCCAGCTGAGCACGCTCACGGGCAGCTCGACGCCACAGATCACCGGTATCTCCTCGGGTCTGGACACCGATCAGCTCATCGAGGAGCTGATGGCGACCAAGCAGCAGCCGCTGACGAATCTCGAGAACCAGCAGGCCCTGCTCAACGGGCGCAACAGCGCGCTGGAGTCGATCCAGGGCGAGCTGCAGACGATCCAGACCGACGCAATGGCGCTGCTGGACCCCAGCCTCTACGACCCCGCACAAGCGGTCACCTCGAGCAACTCGTCGAGCGTGGGCGCGGCCCTCGCCGGCAGCACGGGCGCCGTCGAGGGGGGGTACCAGATCGCGGTCACCCAGCTCGCGCAGTCCGCCCAGCGGACCTTCACGTTCGACTCGACTAACGCCAGCACATTCACGGTCGACGGAGACTCCGTGTCGATCACGGCGGGCGAATCCGCGTCGTCCTTCGCCGCGTCGGTCAACGCCAACTCGAACCTCAGCTTCTACGCGACCGCGACCCAGTCGGGGAACATCGTGCTCTCCGAGCGCGCCACCGGTCTGCAGACCGGAAGCTACCTCCAGGTCGTCGGAGCCGGCACCTCTCTCGTGGAGTCCACCGCCACCGGCTACACGCCCAACGCCGGCCAGGACGCCGCCTACTCGATCGACGGGGGAGCGTCCCAGACCTCTCCCTCCGACTCGGTCACCGATGCGATCCCCGGCGTGACGCTCACCCTCTCGAGCGTCACCGGATCCAACCCGGTCACGGTCAACGTGTCACCGCCGGCGGTGAGCAGCTCCAACGTGTCGACCGCCCTTCAGCAGTTCATCACCGATTACAACAAGGCGATCACCGACATCCAGACGCAGCTCTCGACGACGCCGTCTGACACCAACGGCACCGAGACGGGCACGCTGTACGACGATCAGGATCTGAAGAACCTGCTCTCGCAGATGCGCTCCTCGATGTACGCGACGGTCTCCAGCATCGGCGGCGGCTCGCTGACCTCGATGCTCCAGATCGGCATGAGCACGGGCGCGACGACCGGCAGCGGGACGGAGTCCGCCACCTCGCTGGCGGGCGACCTGACGCTCGACACCACGACGCTCGCCAGCGCGATCACCGCCAACCCCGATGCGGTCCAGCAGCTGCTCGGCGGGTGGGCCAACAGCTTCTCCAGCCTGGTCGGCACGGAGGCCGACGCCGGCGGCACGCTCACCCAGCGGATCACCGGCAACACCACCGAGGTGAGCAGCCTGGGCCATCAGATCACCTCGATGCAGGCCAATCTGACCGACCAGGAAAACCAGCTCGTCACGCAGTTCGCCGCCATGGAATCGGCGCTCTCCTCCAACAGCTCAGAGAGCAGTTGGCTCACCCAGCAGATCAACTCCCTCGGATGACATGACCTCATACGCCTCCGCCTCCTCCGGCGCGTACCGTGCCAACGCCGTACTGACCGCTTCCTCACCGCAGCTGATCGTGATGCTGTACGACGGCGCGCGTCGCTTCCTTCACCAGGCGAGCGTCGCCATGTCCGAGCGCGATGTCGCCACGGCCCACAACAAGCTGCGGGGCGCCGAGCACATCCTCCGCCACCTGCGCAACACGCTCGACATGAGCCAGGGCCAGATCCCCACGAACCTCGCCTCGATCTACGGCTTCTCGCTGCGGCAGTGCCAGCGGGCCCGGCTCGAGCAGAACCCGAAGCTGTTGGAGCAGGTCAGCAATCTGCTCGGCCAGCTGCGGAGCTCGTGGGCGACGATCGCCGACCAGCACGATGCCGCCAAGACCGCCGGCACTGAGCGGACGCCCGTCGCGGTGCTCGCCGGATGAGCGCCTTCGAATGGGAGGGCGGGGCCGTGTCCCCCTACGAGGCGCTGGAGGCGACGATCCGCCGCGAGCTCGAGATCGTCACCGCCGGTGACTTCGGGCGACTGCCGGCGATCAAGCGCGAGCGCGCCGCGATCGTCAAGCTGATCGCGCCGGTGGCGCCGCCGCCGGAGGCGCGTGGCGCGCTGGAGCGCTGCCTGGCCCTTCAGGGTCAGATCGCGGCCGAGCTCGGCCGCGTCCGGAGCGCCATCGTGCGCGACCTCGCGCGGGTGCGCCAAGCGCACCGTGCCGCCGCGGGCTACGCGCCCGCCCGTGCGCCCCACCGGCGCATCGCCACCTCCGCCTGACGCCTTCGGCGAGCGGGTTTTGCGGCTCGACGTGCGAGCCGCGACCCCTGCTCGCCCCTGCGTTCCTGGACCGATGTACGACCGGCAAAGCCTGCCCTGGACCCTCAAGGATCAGGAGCCCCGGCCGAGTATCCAAGCGACCTGCAAGGAGCGGGTCTGATGAGTGCCCACGGAGGGCCGGTCCGCGACCTATTGACCGCATGTCACTCCTTGATACGACACAGGTTTCCCTCGAATCCGCGATGCGCGGATCAATGCTCGACCAGACCTATCTGGCGAACGATCTCGCAAACGCCGACACGCCTGGCTTCCAGGCGCAGACGGTCAACTTCCAGGGAGAGCTGGAGTCGGCCATGCAGGCCGGCCAGGCCCCCGGCGCCGTGAATTACGCGGCGGCCGCCGAGGGCGGGGTCAACTCCGCCGACGGCAACGGGGTCGACGCCGAGCAGACCTCGGCGCAGATCTCCGAGAACGGGCTGCTCTACCAGGACCTCACGCAGGTCGCATCCGCGCGTGAGCAGATCATGCTCACCGCAATCGGGCAGGGAGGTAACTCATGAGCTTCTTCGACTCCCTCAACATCTCCGCCAGCGGCCTCACGGCCGAGCGGATGCGGATGGACGTCACGTCCGAGAACCTCGCCAACGCCGAGACGACGCAAGGCCCGAACGGCAAGCCGTACCAGCGCCAGGAGGTCGAGCTGCAGTCCGTCGGGGGCGACTTCAGCACCTCGCTCTCGCAGGCGATGGGCAACTCTTCCGCGCCTCCCGGCGGCGTCGAGGTGGCGGGCATCGTCGCCGACAAGACCCCCGACCAGCTCGTGTACGACCCAGGCGCCCCGGGCGCGAACAAGGCGGGCTACGTCAGCATGCCGAACGTCAACTCGGTGACCGAGATGACAGACCTCATCGACGAGTCGGACACCTACCAGTCCGACGTGACCGCGATGAGCACCTCGAAGACCATGTACTCCGACACGCTGGAGCTGCTCAAATGATTCCCGCAATCTCCGGCGTCTCCGCGCTCGGATCCGCCGCCTCCGTCGGTTCGGTCGGCTCGATCGGCGGGTCGGGTGGGGCCAATTCCGTCAGCGAGCCGGCGAAGACCGGCGCAGGGAGCTTCGGCTCCGCGCTCACCAGCGCGATCAACGGGCTGGACCAGACCCAGAACACCGCGTCGGCCGCGTCCCAGGGCCTGGCGACGGGCACGATCAGCGATCCGACGACCGCCGTGACCGCCGTTGAGAACGCGTCGCTGACCATGGACGTCGCCTCCCAGATCCAGAACAAGTTGATCTCGGCAGAGACCACCTTGTTCCAGCTTCAGGTCTAGCTGAAATCTGCCGATGGCCTCAGCAATGGACCTGGTAAGACGTCTGTCGCCGAAGGGCTGGGCGATGGTCGGCGGTGCCTTCGCGGCTGCCGTCGTCTTCATCGTGCTGGTGATGCACTTCGCCTCCGCGCCGAGCTACTCGACGCTGGAGACGGGGATCGATCCTTCGCAGACGAGCAAGATCACCTCGACCCTGTCGACGCAGGGGATCCCGTTTCAGCTGCAGAACGGCGGCACGGCGGTCGCGGTCGAGTCCGGCAAGACCGCGCAGGCGCGCGTTGCGCTCGCCAGCGCCGGCCTGCTCGGCAACTCCCAGCCCGGCTTCTCGCTGCTCGACAAGCAGTCGCTCGGGCAGTCCAACTTCCAGCAGCAGGTCACCTACGAGCGCGCGCTCGAGGGTCAGCTGGCGTCGACGATCGAGACGATCGACGGGATCTCCTCCGCGCAGGTGAACCTGGTGATCCCCGACAGCCAGGATCAGCTCTTCTCCGATCAGAGCCAGGCGGCGACCGCCTCGGTGCTGCTCTCAGGCACCTCGAACCTTCAGTCGGGCGCGGTCCGCGGGATCGCCCAGCTGGTGGCCTCCAGCGTCCCCGGCCTGTCGCTCAACAAGGTGACGATCACCGGTTCCAGCGGTGCCGAGCTGTGGCCCTCCAATTCCTCGGGCAACTCCGGCGGCGGGCTCCCCGCCGAGGAGGCCGCCGAGCAGAAGTACGACTCCTCGATGTCGACCGAGGTCGAGGCGATGCTCGCCCAGACGCTCGGCGTCGGCAAGGCCCAGGTGGTCGTCAACGCCACGCTCAACGCCAACCGCGCGACGCAGGAGCAGCTCATCTATGGCAAGAAGGGCACGGCGCTGAACGCCTCCACCTCCAACCAGTCGCTCAAGGGCAACGGCACCTCCGCCTCAGGCACGGCTGGGACGACGAGCAACATCCCCGCGTACGCGGCGGGCAACGGCTCGGGCGGCACCAGCAACTACAAGAACGCGACCAACCACACGCAGTACGGGGTCGACAAGACGATCACCCACTCGGTGATCGCCCCCGGCGCGATCCAGCGCCAGAGCGTGTCGGTGCTCGTCTCCTCCTCCGTCCCCGCCTCCAATCTGAAGACGATCAAGAGCGCGGTGGCCAACGCCGTCGGCCTCAACGCCAAGCGCGGCGATCAGATCTCGGTCTCGCAGCTGAAGTTCGCCCCCGCGACCGCGCCGACGGTCAAGCCGGCCGCCGCCAACCCGCTGACAAAGTATGGCAAGTACGGAGCCCTCGGGATCGGCGCCATCGTGTTCCTCTTCTTCATGCTGCGCGCGATCAAGAAGCGCGAGAAGGACTCCTTCGGCCAGCCCAAGTGGCTCTCCGAGCTCGAGTCCCCCCGGCCGCTGGCCGCGCTCGAGGCTTCGATGCCCGTTGAGGTCAGCTCGCTCCAGCCGCACGTCGGGGTCGCTCGAAAGCAGATCGAGGATCTCGTGCAACGTGATCCCGACCTCGTCGCCCAGCACCTGCGGGCCTGGATGGCAGAGGAGTAATCGCTGTGGCGGTCGAGCTTTACAACCCGCCTCCGGGCAACTCCCCCGTGCCCGCAAAGCGCGCGGCAGCGCCGCTACCGGCGAACATCAGGGGCCGCCGCAAGGCCGCCGTGCTGCTCGTCTCGCTCGGCGCCGAGCGCGCCGCCGAGGTGTTCTCGCGCATGAACGAGCAGGAGATTGAGGAGCTGTCGCTCGAGATGGCGAACATGCGAATGCTCGAGCCCTCGATCGCCGACTCGGTGCTCGAGGAGATGGCCGCCACCGTCGAGGCATTCGACGCGGTCACCGCCGGCGGCGTCGACTACGCGCGCGAGGTGCTCGAGCGCGCGCTCGGCCCCGATCGTGCCGCCGAGATCGTCGGCCGGCTCTCGACCGTGATCGAGAAGCGCCCTTTCGAGTTCCTGCGCCGCACTCCGGCCGAGCAGATCGCCACCTTCCTGCGCAGCGAGTCAGCCCAGACGATCGCGCTCGTGATCGCCAACCTGCACACCACGCTCGCCGCCCAGGTGCTGTGCTGCCTGGACCAGGCCGCACAGCCCGACATCGCGCTGCGGATCGCCCGGATGGCGGAGACCAACCCGCATGTCATCGAGCAGGTCGAGGACGTGATGCGCCAGAAGCTCGCCAGCGTCGTCGCCCAGGAGTACACAGGCGCGGGCGGGGTCAAGTCGCTGGCCGAGATCCTCAACCTGTCCGACCGCTCGACCGAGCGCAACGTGCTGGAGCAGCTCACCGAGGCCGACGCCGAACTGAGCGCCGAGGTGCGCAGACTGCTGTTCGTCTTCGAGGACATCGTCAAGCTCGACGACCGCTCGATCCAGCTCATCCTCCGCGAGACCGACCAGAAGGACCTCGCACTCGCCCTGCGTGGCGTGAGCGAGGATGTCAAGACCAAGGTCCTTTCCAACATGTCCGAGCGCGGCGCCCAGATGCTCGCCGAGGAGATGGAGTACCAGCCGCCCCAGCGCAAGCGTGACATCGAGTCGGCGCAGGGCAAGGTCGTGGCGGTCGTTCGCAGCCTCGAAGAAGCGGGAACAGTCGTCCTCGCCCGCGGCGAGGACGAAGCAGTCATCTAAGCGCGGACGCTCAAGTTCCCCAGTCCGATTGACGACTACTCCCCATGGGAATCAGCGTCCGGACAAGCGGGTCCGGACGCCCGCAAACGCAAGGAGCAGGCAGCGCAAATGTCCACGGAGAACCAGTCCTATCAACTTGTCGTGTTCAGCCTCGGTGGCGAGCACTACGCCCTCCCGATCCAACAGGTTCAGGAGATCATTCGCTATAGCGATCCGCGTTCGGTCGCCTCGCCGGCCGACTGGCTGCGCGGAGTGATCAGCCTGCGCGGGCGCATCGTCCCGGTCTACGACGTCGCCGCTCGCATCGGGGCGCGCACCGAGGTCTCTGAGCAGACCAAGATCGTGATCGCCGAGATCGGCACCGAGACCGCCGGGGTCATCGTCGACTCCGTCGAGGAGGTCCTCACCATCACCGAGGAGCAGATCTCCGCCGCCCCCACCGCCGACAGCTCGCTGATCCAGGCGATCATCCGCGTCGAGGGCCGGCTGGTCGCGCTGCTCACGCTGGACTGCCTGTTCCCGGCAGCCACGCCCGAATTGCCGCTCGCGGCATGACCCTCGCGGCCTCGACATCGACCCGCCCGCGTGTCGTCGTCGCCGACGACTCCGCACTCATGCGGCGGCTCGTCGGCGACGTGCTCACGCGCGGCGGATTCGACGTCGTGGCCACCGCCCGCGACGGCGACGAGGCGCTCACGGAGTGCCGCCGTCACCGTCCCGACGCGATGACGCTCGACCTCTCGATGCCCGGCATGGGCGGCATCGACGTCCTGCGCACGATGCGAGGCGAGAACCTCGACCTCCCGGTCGTCGTCGTCTCGGCGTTCTCGCCGGCGCAGGGCGCCTACGCAGTCGACGCCCTTGCCGAGGGGGCCTTCGAGCTCGTCACCAAGCCGACCGGCCTCGCCGACGCGCCGGTGTTCGAGCAGACGCTGCTCGGCCGGGTGACGCTCGCCGTCACCTCGCGCCGCCAGGCGTCGATGCTGCGCGTCGCTCCCACCCTTCGGACGCTCACGCCGCCGTGGCCTCGGCGCACGACCACCGGCGCCCCGGCCAGCCCGGCAGCCCCCGCCGCGGCGCCGGCACGCCGACCTTCAGCGCGCGGCGCGAAGGTCGTGCTGATCGCGATCTCCACCGGCGGCCCCAAGGCGCTCGCCTCACTGCTTCCCCAGCTGCCCTCGCCGCTGGGGCTGGGCACGGTGATCGTCCAGCACATGCCCGCGGGCTTCACCGCGTCGCTGGCCGATCGCCTCAACCGCGCGAGCAAGCTCACCGTCAAGGAAGCCGCCGGCGCGGAGTTGCTCAACCCCGGCGTCGTGCTGCTCGCCCCCGGTGGCCGCCACCTGCGGATGGACGACAGCGGCCGCACCCAGCTCAGCGACGATGATCCGATCGGCGGGCTGCGGCCGCGCGCCGACCTCACGATCGAAGATGCGGCTCGCCGTCACGGCGATCGGTTGCTGCTGGTCGTGATGACCGGCATGGGCCAGGACGGGCTGCGCGGCGCGGAGGCCGTTCGTCGCCACGGCGGTCGGGTGCTCGCCGAGGCCGAGGAGACGTGCACCGTGTACGGAATGCCGCGGGCTGTCGCCGAGGCCGGCCTCGTGGACCGCGTCGAGCCGCTGCACGCGCTCGCCGCGGCAATCGCCGAAGAGGCCGGGTCATGAGCATCATCACCTCCGGGGCCTCCTCCTCCAGCGCGAGCGCAGCCGATGACTACGTTGTCTTCTGTGAGGGCCTGCGCCGGATCTGCGGCGTCGACCTGACCCAGTACCGCCGCCCGCAGATGGAGCGGCGGCTGCGCACCTTCTTCAGCCGGCTGGGGATCGAGGATCTCGGCGAGACGCTGCCGATGCTCCGGTCCGACCGTGAGCTGCTCGACAACCTGCTCGACCGGGTGACGATCAACGTCTCCCAGCTGTGGCGCCATCCGGCCCAGATCACGCACCTTGAGCAGAGCGTGCTGCCCGAACTCGCCGCCGCCACCTCGCGGGTGCGGATCTGGAGTGCGGGCTGCTCCTACGGCGCCGAAGCGTTCACGATCGGGGCCGTCTGCCGTAGCTGCATCCCGACCGCGACCGTGTCGATCCTCGGGACGGACATCGACCACCGCATGGTGGAGCGCGCGCAGGCCGGGCGGTTCTCGCTCGACGACGCCCGCGCCGTGCCGGAGCCGACGATGCGCGCCGCGTTCGACCGCGTACAGGACGGCTGGCAGGCACACGAGGCGCTGCGCCGGATGATGCGCTTCGAGGTCGGCGACCTGCTGCGGCTGCAGCCCCGGCCCGGCAGCCACGACCTGATCGTCTGCCGCAACACCGTCATCTACTTCTCCGAGCCGGTGCGCGATGCGCTCCACGAGCGGCTCACCGCATCCCTGCGCCCGGGCGGATACCTACTCGTCGGCGCGACCGAGCGCGTCGCCAACGCGTCCTCCCTCGGCCTCACCGCCACTGCACCGTTCTTCTACCGCAAGGACAGATGATGGACACCTCTGAGTACATGCCGATGTTCCTGGCCGAGGCCGAGGAGCACCTCCAGGAACTCAACCTTGCGGTCGTCAGCCTCGAGGAAGACCCGCGCAACCGTGAGAAGGTCGACACGATCTTCCGGATCGCGCACTCGCTGAAGGGCATGAGCGCGACGATGGGCTTCGAGCAGATCGCGACGCTCACCCACGAGATGGAGGACGTCTTTGAGCTGCTGCGCCAGCGAGAGCGCGCGCTCTCGCGGGAGGCCGTCGACACGGTGCTCGCCTGCCTGGACGCGCTCGGGGGTGCCGTCGAGTCGATCGAATCCGTCGGCACCGAGGAGCTCGACCCCTCCGAGCTGATCACCCGCCTGCGCGGCCTCGTCCACGCCCGCACGCCCGACCAGGAGATCGAGCGGGCCGGCGGCCGGGTCGTCCCTGACCTGGACGCGGTCCTCGCCGACGGCGTCCGCGTGCTTCACGTCCGTGCCGCGCTCAGCGAGTCGGTGCTCATGCCGGCGGTCCGCGCGCACATGGTGCTCGCCGCCCTGGCTGAGCACGGAGACATGCTCGGCTCGGCTCCGACGCCTGACGGCGTCGAACAGTTCGACGGCCATCTCATCGAGGGATGGCTCGCCTGTGAGCACGAGCAGGAGGTCGTCCTCGCGACGGTCGTCGGGATCTCCGACGTCATCGGCGTCGAGGTCGACGAGGTCGCCGCCCCCGGGGCCACCGAGGCCACTCCTGAGGCCTCCCAGGCCGGCGAGGCCATCGCCCCGGTGACGACCGCCCAGGCGCCTGCGCCCGAGGCCGTCGCCGCTGCCGAGGTGGCTGCGCCCGAGGCCGTCGATGCCCCTGCCCAGGATGAGCCGCAGCCTGCCGCCGAGTCGACTTCGGGACCGGCCATCCCCGGCCTGTCCGCCAAGCCGCGCCAGGCCGCGGCCGCTCGGCCCGCGTCCGGCGGTTCACGCACCGTGCGCGTCGACGCCGAGCGGCTGGACGCCCTCATGCACTCGATGGGCGAGCTCGTCATCCACCGCACCGCGCTGGAGGCGATCGCTTCGCGCCTTGACGTCTCCGAGCTGCACCAGGCGATGCAGGAGCTCACCCGCAGCTCGCAGGCGTTGCAGGCGATGGTCATGCAGGTCCGCATGATCCCCGTCGATGTCGTCTTCCTGCGCTTCCCCCGGCTCGTGCGCGACCTGTCGACCAAGCTCGGCAAAGAGGTGCGACTCGAACTGATCGGTTCCGAGACCGAGCTGGACCGCACGGTCGTCGACGCACTCGGCGACCCGCTGGTCCACCTCGTGCGCAACTCGCTCGACCATGGGCTTGAGCCCTCCGAGGAGCGCCGCGCCGCCGGCAAGCCCGCCGAGGGCACGCTGCAGATCGCCGCGCGTCACGCCGGCGGCTCCGTCGTGATCGAGGTGCGTGACGACGGCCGTGGGATCGACCCGGCCGCGATCGCCCGCAAAGCTGCCAAGTCCGGCCTGATCGACCCCGCGACCGTCGACGACATCGACATGGCGGGGGCCGTCGAGCTGCTGTTCGCTCCCGGCTTCTCCACCGCCGAGACGACGAGCGACATCTCCGGCCGCGGCGTCGGGATGGACGCCGTGCGCGCCAAGATCCGCGAGCTCGGCGGCGAGGTCATCGTCGAGTCCGTCCATGGTCAGGGCACGACCGCCCAGATCCGGCTGCCGCTCACGCTCGCGATCGTCTCCGGCCTGCTGGTCGACATCAGCGACGGCCCGTACGCGATCCCGCTCGATCGCATCGAGCGCACGCTGCGCCTCGCCGAGCACCCCGTGCAGTCGGTCGCCGGAGAGCAGCTGCTCGTCCTCGACGAGGGCGTGCTTCCGCTGCTCGACGCCTCGCGCGTCTTTGGGCGGGAGCCCAGGCCGCATGAGTTCGCCGTCATCGTCCGCAGCCGCGAGCAGCGGATGGCGCTTGCCGTTGATGAGCTCATCGGTCAGCGTGAATTCGTCACCCGCCCCCTCCCCGCGGCGGTCTCCGGCGGGGAGCCCGTGTCGGGCGGCACCGCCCTGCCCGATGGCCGGATCGCGCTGATCGTGGATTGCGACGCGCTCTCCCCCGTGGGCACGCAGCGCACCCCCATCACAGCCAACGTTGACCTCGCCGCGTCGGCATCCGCCGCCGTCGCCGCCTGAACCCATCGGAGCTCCCGTGACCATCAGCCTCAACGACTCGCAGCTGGACGCCCTCAGGGAACTGGCCAACATCGCGTCCGGCAAGGCCGCGGGTGCGCTGTCCCAGATGCTCGCGCGCGATGTCGACATCTCGGTCCCGCGTGCGCTCGCGCTCTCGATCGCCGACGCGATCGAGTCCTGCGGCGACCCCGAGGAGGAGGTCACCGCGGTCCTGATCGGCGTCGCTGGGGATTTCGGCGGCCAGGTGCTGCTGCTCATCCCGCCCGAGCAGGCCGGGACGCTCTGCGAGCTGCTCGGAGTCGAGCCCGGCACTGAGGTCGGCGACTCGGCGCTGCGCGAGATCGGGAACATCCTGGGCACCTCGTACCTGAACGGCCTGGCCGCGATGACCGGACTGGAACTGATGCCGTGCCCGCCGCTGCTGCAGGTCGACATGATCGGCGCGCTCGTCGCCTCGTTGATGACGCAGATGGCCGGCGAGGAGAACCTTGCGCTGCTGCTCGACTCCGAGCTCACGGTCGCCGGCGAGCAGTGTGCAATCGGTTTCATGCTTCTGCCGACCTCCGGTGGGATCGACGGGCTGCTCGTCCCGCTCGGTCTTGGCCCCGCCGTGAGCTGAGTGGGATGACGCATGCACGCATTGGAGAGATCGTTGTCTCAGGCAATCCCGACGACGAGCTCGTGGCCCTTGGGCTCGGCTCGTGCATCGGTGTGGTCATGATCGACGCGCAGGCACAGGTCGCCGGGCTCGCCCACGTGATGTTGCCCGAGTCGGGCGGCGAGCGCACGGCCAAGGGCAAGTTCGCCGACACCGCGATCCCGGAACTGCTGTCGCAGATGGTCGCGCAGGGTGCGGTCCGCGGCCGGGTGCGCGTCGCCATCACCGGCGGCGCCGCGATGTTCGGAAGCGGAGGCCAGCTTGAGATTGGGGCGCGCAACGAGGCCGCCGTCCGCTCGGCACTGAGCGCGGCAGGAGTGCGCTGCCATGTCGCCGAGACCGGCGGCACGCAGGGTCGCACGGTGAGGATCTCCGTCGCTGCCGGCGGCGCGACCGTGCGCGTCGCGGGCGGTACCGAAATCGATCTGCTGCCGGCTGCGGCTGATACGTCGGCCCTGAGGAGGGCAGCCTGATGGAAGTGCTCGAACAGGACCGGATCGCCGCGCTCGTCGAAGCGGCCAAGGATGGGCAGCTGCCCGAGGCCGAGGCCCCGTCGGCGCGCCGCGGCGGACGCGTGCGCACAATCGACTTCTCGCGCCCGACCAAGTTCGGCGCCGATCATCAACGCGGGCTGAACCGCGCAATCGACACGTTCTGTCAGACCGCGAATACGCGGCTTTCATCCGAGCTGCGCTGGCCGCTCGAGCTCGAGCCGCTGGGAACCGCCCAGCTCACGTGGACGGCGACGCAGGGCCAGATCGCGCCCAACTCGCTGCTGGCGGTGCTCGAGATCGAGCCGGTCGGGAGCCGGATCGTGCTCGCCGTCGAGCAGTCGTTCGTGATCGTTTGCCTGGAGTGCATGCTCGGTGGCGCGCCCGAGCGCCCGAACCGCAGCCGCCGTCTCACCGAGATCGACTGGTCGCTCGCCCACAGCCTGTTCGACTCGATCGTGACCCCGCTGTCGCAGGCCTGGAAGGAGCTCGGCGGAGTGACCCTGAAGGTCATCGAGCTCGACGCGCATGACGCGAGCCAGATCGCATCGGTGAGCGAGCCCACGTTCAGCGCCCAGATCGAGGTCAAGATCAACCAGCAGTCCTACTCGCTGGGACTGCTCGTGCCCTGGGCGGCGATCGAGCCGATCGAGCGCAAGCTCTCCGGCCGCGAGAAGGACGAGGAAGAGGCCGCGCACGGAACGCCGCTGCACGACCCGCTCGGCAACGTGCCGGTGGCGGTCCGTGCCGAGGTCGCCCACGTCCAGATGGCGGTCCGGGACATCCTCGCGCTCGGCCCCGGCAGCACGATCCACTTCGAGGCTCCGGCCGCCGATGGGATTGAGCTGTACGCCGACTCCGTCCCGCTCGCGCGAGCGCGCGCCGGTCGTCACGGCCAGCGGCGCGCCGTCCAGCTCAGCGGCTTCTTCGAGGAGGGTGAGCGATGACTGGCGCGGTCAACCAGCGCGAGGCGCTGCTGCGCCTTGGCGCCTCGACCGCCGAGGCGATCGCTCAGGTGCTGGAGATGTTCGCCCCGGGCGCCGTCGAGCGCGGCGAGGTCAGCGTCCTTGAAAACAGCGGTTCGCCGTTCGGCACGGTCGAGCCGGGCACGGTCGCGGCCGGCGTCTCCTACGTCGATGGCGTCACCGGCGCCAACGTGTTCCTCGCCCCGCCGGCGAGCGCGCGCACGCTCGCCGAGCGGATGGGCGCGGGCGCCGAGGTCGAGGAGGGCGCACCGCTCACCGAGCTCGAGCTGTCCGCAGTCTCGGAGGCCTCCAACCAGATGATGGCGGCCGCGGCCGGCGCCGTCGGCGTCGTACTCGGCCAGGAGATCGAGATCTCCCCGCCGCAGACGCGCACGATCGACAACGCCGCTCAGGCCGATGAGATGTTCGGCTCGGCGCCGTACGCGACCGCGACGACGTTCCTCGTCGGCGGCGCGCCGTGCCGGCTGATCCAGCTCGTGCCGAGCGCGTTCGTGACGCGGGTCGGCCAGGCAATGAACGAATTCGCCGGCGACGACGGCGCCACTCCTGCGACCGCGTCGTCAGATCAGGGCGGACCGTGCGACGTCGAGGAGACGCTCCGCGGCATCTCGATGCGCGTGTGGGCGGAGCTCGGCCGCACGAAGCTTCCGCTCTCCGACACGCTGACCCTGCCGTTGGGTGCCGTCGTCGAGCTGGACAGGCACGCCGATGCACCGGTCGACCTGTACGTGAACGGACTGCGCTTCGCTCAAGGGACGCTGATGGTCGACGACAACGGTCACTGGACGATCCGCCTGACAGAGATGGAGAGCCGGGAGCCCGCCGCCCCGGCACTCACGAACTGACCCCACACACACAAGGAGTTCCGAAACAATGGCACGAGTACTGGTAGTCGACGACGCTGCGTTCATGCGCAAGGTCGTCAGCGATGCGCTGACCTCCGGCGGCCACGAGGTCATCGGTCAGGCCGAGAACGGCGCACAGGCGGTCGAGCAGTACACCGCGCTGCGTCCGGACGTGACGACGCTCGACATCACGATGCCCGAGAAGGACGGCCTGGAGGCCCTCGCCGAGATCATCGCGATCGACCCGGGCGCGAAGGTCCTGATGTGCTCGGCGCTCGGCCAGGAGAGCAAGGTCATCGAGTCGATCAAGCTCGGCGCCAAGGACTTCGTCGTCAAGCCGTTCCAGCCCGAGGGTCTGCTCGCGGCCGTCGGCAAGGCGCTCGGCTAATCACCTCGGCACGCCCTCCCGATGAAGGCGGAGCGATGCTCCGCCACGGAGGGCTGTTTCCGCTGCTGAGGGCCGCGTGTGGGCGGCCCTCAAGCACGCTCGGCGGTCGCCGATAACGCCTATTGAGTAGTGAATCTCGACCACCTGCACGGTCTCATCGGGGGGCGGACGCAGGCGGGCATTTACATCGTTCGTCCGTCTGATTCTGCAGACGGAAAGGAGACTGACGTGAAAACGATGCGCAACGCATCGCTGCAGGTGAAGCTGTTCTCCGGGTTCGGCGTGGTCCTCGGACTGACCACTGTCCTCGGAGTGGTTCTCCTGGTGCAGCTCGGCACGCTCCACCGTGACGGTCATCAGCTGGCCACTCGGGAGCTCCCCGTCGAGCAGACGATCGGACAGATCGGCACCCTGACCAACAGCTACAACGGGACGGCCGACGTCTACTCGAGCTTCGGCGCCAAGATCCGGGGGCAGATCTCGGCCCTCGCGACGGCCGACACTCGCAAGATCGATACCGCCCTGCACCAGCTCTCGACGCTGTCCATCAGCGCGGGCGAGCGCTCGCTCGCCGGCAAGCTGAGCGGCCAGTGGGCGACGTACCACAAGGGGTCGCTGGCGGCCTTCACCCCGCAGACCTCCACTGCCGTCCTGACCCGCATCTACACCCCCTTCACGGCGCTGCAGAAGACGGTCAACACCATCTCCGCGCTTTCCGCCACGCAGGCGGCAAAGGTCGATAAGACCGACCAGTCCAACTACACCACGGCGCGTACGCTCGGTTTCGTCCTGCTGGCGCTCGCGCTCCTCATCGGCTGCGCGGTCGCGTTCGCGATCTCGCGCTCGATCAAGCGCGCCGCCGACGCGGTGCTGTCGCGCATCACCTCGCTGAAGGATCACTGCATCGCGTTCGTCCGGGAGGGCCTCGGCGCGTTCGCCGACGGTGACCTCACTCGCTCCTACCGGCCGGTCACCACGCACATCGAGAACCCGTCGGGCGATGAGCTCGGCCAGATCTCCACTGCGATCAACGGCATCATCGACACGACGGTCGAGACGCTCTCGGCCTACAACCAGTCGGCGGACACGCTTCGCGAGGTCCTCGGCCGGGTGACGAGCACCGCCGGCGACGTCGGCAGCTCATCGACCCAGATGGCATCGACCTCTCAGGAGGCCGGGCGCGCCACCGGTGAGATCGCGACCGCCGTGGGCGATGTCGCCCTCGGCGCCGAACGCCAGGTTCAGCTCGTCGTCGCCGCCCGCCACTCCGCCGAGGAGGTGACCCGCGCGGTCGCCGACTCCGCCGCGCAGGCCAGCGGCACCGCCGAGGCCGCGCACGCCGCGCGTCAGCTGGCCGAGGAGGGCGTGACTGCCGCCGAGGAGGCCAGCGACGCGATGCGCACGGTCCGTGACAGCTCCCACGAGGTGACCGCGGCGATCCGCGAGCTCGCCGACAAGTCCGAGCGGATCGGTGCGATCGTGCACACGATCAGCGGGATCTCCGAGCAGACCAACCTGCTCGCGCTCAATGCCGCCATCGAGGCCGCCCGCGCCGGCGAGCAGGGCAAGGGCTTCGCTGTCGTGGCCGAGGAGGTCCGCAAGCTCGCCGAGGAGTCCCAGAACGCCGCGGAGGAGATCTCCACGCTCATCGGGGCGATCCAGGAGGACACCTCCAGGGCGGTGACCGTGGTCGAGGACAGTGCCGTGCGCACCGAGCAGGGGACGGCCGTCGTGACCCGGACCCGTGAGGCGTTCCAGCGGATCGGCGACTCGGTCGAGGACATCAGCGGCCGCGTCGAGCAGATCGCCGCCGCCGCCGAGCAGATCGCCGCCAGCGCGGAGACGATGCAGGACTCGATGTCCGAGGTCGCCTCGGTCGCGGAGCAGTCCTCCGCGTCCACCGAGCAGGTCTCGGCCTCCACAGAGCAGACCACTGCCTCCGCTCAGGAGGTCGCCGCGACCGCTCAGGAGCTCGCCGGAAGCGCCGAGGAGCTCACGCGCCTCGTCGCCCGCTTCAAGGTCACCGCCTGACGGTCGAGGGGACCGCACCCGCGGAGCCCCTGCAAATCGACATCTTCACACTCAAGGAACACACATCCCGGGCCGATAACCGGGATGTGTGCTCTGGGTGGGCACGCACAGACCCCTCGATCCCTCGGAGATCCGCCGTGCCCAAGACCGCTGAAGTCGTCTCGCCGTTCAACTTCGAGCCGCTGGAGCCGCCGACGGTGCGCGGACAGGACGCGCTTGCCGCCGCGATGCAGGAGGCCGACGCCATCCGCGAGGCCGCACGCGCGCAGGGTGAGGCCGAGGGCCGCGCCCAGGCCGAGCGCGCCGTCCGGGCGCAGTTCGAGGACGCGCTGCTGCTGATCGCCGAGGCGCATGACGCCCTTGACGCGCTGCGCGACGAGCATCTGCACGCGCTCAGCTCCGACGCCGTCGTCCTCGGGCTTCGGCTCGCCGAGCAGATCGTCGCCGGCGCCATCTCCATCGCCCCCGAGCGACTGGTCGACGTCGCCGAGCTGATGCTCCGCCGGCTCGCCGACCGCCGCCAGGTCACCCTGGTGGTCAACCCGGGCGAGCTCGACGTGCTCTCCGCGGCCGTCACCCGGCTGCGCTCCGAGCTCGGCGGCATCGACCACCTCGGGGTCCAGGCCGACCGCCGGGTCAGCCACGGCAGCGTGATCGCGCGCACCGAGGACGGAGAGATCGACGCCACCGTGGAGGCTCAGCTGGAGCGGGCCCGCGAGATCGTCTGCGCCGAGCTCGGACGGACCGTCGCGTGAGCGCGCTCGCCGAGACCTTCTCCTCTGAGACGATCGCCCAGGTTTCACGCCGGCTGGCCGAAGAGGACCTCGCCCGGCGCGGGGGCCGCGTCCGCGATCTCATCGGCCTGATCATCGAGACCAGCGGCCTATCGGTCGAGATGGGCGAGATCTGCCTCGTCGGCGAGGGCCGCGATGGGCGCGAGCCCGTCCCCACCGAGGTCGTCGGGTTCCGCGGCGGCCGCACATTGCTCATGCCGCTCGGCGAGTTGCGCGGGATCGGCCCCGGCACGCTCGTGCGCGCGACGGGGCGCCCCTTCGAGGCGCCGGTCGGTGAAGGTCTGCTCGGCCGGGTGATCGACGGTCTGGGGACCCCGCTCGACGAGTACGGCGACCTGGTGGACGCCGCCCGCCGCAGCGCCGAGGCCGCCCCGCCCGACGCGCTCACGCGCCCCCGCATCTGTGAGCGGATCGGACTCGGCGTCCGCGCGCTCGACACCCTCGTTCCCTGTGGCGTCGGCCAGCGCCTCGGCATCTTCGCCGGTTCGGGCGTCGGCAAGTCCTCGCTGCTCGGCATGATCGCCCGATCGACGACTGCGGACGTCAACGTCATCGCACTCGTCGGAGAGCGTGGCCGCGAGGTCCGGGAGTTCATCGAACGCGATCTCGGCGACGCGCTCGGCCACTCGGTCGTGATCGTCGCGACCTCCGACCAGCCCGCACTCGTCCGCATCCAGGCTGCGTTCACCGCCACCGCGATCGCCGAGCACTTCCGCGATCAGGGCAAGAACGTGATGCTGATGATGGACTCGGTGACGCGCTTTGCGATGGCTCAGCGTGAGGTCGGCCTGGCGATCGGCGAGCCGCCCGCCACGCGCGGCTACACCCCCTCCGTGTTCGCGCTGCTGCCGCGCCTGCTCGAACGGGCCGGAACCTCGCCGCGCGGGGCGATCACCGGGCTCTACACCGTGCTCGTCGACGGCGACGACATGAACGAGCCGATCGCCGATGCGGTCCGCTCGATCCTCGACGGTCATATCGTGCTCACGCGCTCACTGGCGCACGCCGGGCACTACCCGGCGATCGACGTTTTGCAGTCGGTCTCCCGCCTGATCAGCGAGATCTGCACCGAGGAGGTGCGGTCTGCCGGCCAGCGGCTGCGCGCCGCGCTCGCCGCCTACCACGAGAAGGAGGACCTGATCTCGATCGGGGCCTACCAGGCGGGCACCGATCCACTGCTCGACTCCGCGATCGCGCTGCGCCCGCGCATCGACGCGTTCCTGCGCCAGCGGGTCGACGACGCGAGCACGCTCGCCGAGGCCGACAATGCGCTGATCGCGATCGCGTCCGAGATCACGGTGCCCGAGATCGCATCGTTCTCCGCCGCGCCCGTCGACACCGACGACGGCGACGACACGCCTGCGCCGGCTTCGAACGGCCGTCCGGCGATCGCGCTGGCGCCGTCCGCCGACGGTCCGGCGATCCCGGGCCTCAGCCTCGCCTGACCTCTTCCCGGCCGGGAGGGACGGACGCCCGCACGACGCCCTGGCGTCGCGGGCGTCCCCCGTGCGACTCGGTGAGATGACACGGGGCCGGTCTGGACGGTGACCCCACCGGTCATGAGTCAGCGGTCGTCGATGAGGTAAGCGAGCTCGGTCTCCCAGCGCGAGGAGTCCGGCTCGGCCGAGGGATCGGTCAGGTAGCGCTCGACGCGTCCGCCCCACGCCGAGCCGTGGTCCCGCCGCCAGCGGATGTTGTGCTCCTCGGCCCAGTCCTGCACGGTGGCGTTGGCGTCGATCAGCCCGTCGTAGGGACCGACGTGCAACAGGACCACGTAACGGCCGGCGGGCAGCTCGGCCTGGTGAACGCGGTCGTCGGCCGGCGCCCCGCCGGCGACGGGAACCGCGAGCTCGATGTCGAGTTCGGCATCCATGTCGATCCGCAGGTAGCGGATGAAGGGCGGGCCCGCGGGCGTGAGCCCGTGAGAGGCCAGCCAGCCGAACAGCTCGGGGTAGCCCCGGTCGATCGCACCGGCCAGGGTCTGCATGGTCACGGTCACTGGAATCGCGACGTAGGGCTCGGCGGATCGGTCCTCGATGTGCGGCTGGTTCTCTGACATGCGCAGGCTCCTCACGCGTTGGTGGCTCTGGCGTATGGGACTCGCCGGAGGCTCTGAACTCATCGCCCCTTTGCGGTCAGTGGCCGGCGCTGGGTGACGAGGCCCGGCGGTAGGTCAGGTCGAAGTCGACGCGCCAGGTGCTGCCGTCCTCCGCGAGCTCCCAGCGGCCGGTGATCGTGCTCCCGTCCTCCGACAGAGTGCCCGTGAACCGCTGGGCGAACGGCTCTCCGTCGCGCCAGAGCTTCCAGACGCCGTCGGTGAGGCTCATCGAGTAGATGCGCTGGACGTCGCGTTGATCGGTGTAGAGCTGGACGTAGGTGTCGCGGGCGCCGTCGCAGCCGATCACGGCGACGCCGTCCGGGGCATCGGGATGGTCGGCACGCCAGCGCTGGATCAGCAGCGGGGCTCCCTCCATCCACTGGAAGCTGACCCGAGCGTCACCCGGCCACGGCGGCCCGCCGGGAGCAGCGGCCTCCATCGTCCATTCACCGACGAGCACCTCCAGCCGCTGGCGCGCTTCCTCGTTCATCGCTCCTCCCTTGCCGTCATCGCGCGCGGTCGTAGATCAGCGCGAGCTCGCCGCGCTCACCGGCCTCGTGGCGGGTGAGCGACCACTTGGTGGCGGGTAAGCCGTCGTCGAACAGCCGCTCTCCGGCTCCGGCGATCTCGGGGTTGATCATGACGTACAGCCGGTCGATCAGGTCCGCGCCCAGAAGCGGCTTGATGATGCTCGGGCTGCTGTTGACGAGGATGTCTCCATCGCCGGCACCTCTGAGCTCGCGGACGATGTCGGCGGCAGGTGCGTTCACGATTCGCGTCCGCGGCCAGGGCGCCTCGGTGAGCGTTCTGGACAGGATCACCTTGTCGGTGTCGCGCAGCCACGCCGCATATCCGCGATCGCGCGGGTCCGCGCTCTCGTCGTCGGCGACCGGTGGCCAGTACCCCATGAATCCCTGGGCGCTGCCACGGCCGAGCAGCACCGTGGTGGCGCCCCGGTGGACGCGCGCGAGGTGGTCGCGGGCGACGTCGGTGACCGCATAGGGCACGATCGCGCTCAGGTCCGCGGGGCCGCCGGCTCCGTGGTACCTCCCGTCGAGGGTCAGACTCAGGTTCGCTCTGATCATGCGGGTCATGGGTGTTCGTCCTTTTGATCGATTTGCAGGGATCGCTCGACTGCGGCCGCGAGCTGGTTGAGGACCTGCCCCCAGCCGGTCGGGATCCCGGCGATGAACGGGGCGGCCTCAACGGTCGAATGGCTCACCCTCAGGTCGAGGTCGAGTTTGGTCCCGCTTTGGTGAGGAATGAGGCGGATGTCGTAGTGGCCGGTGAACGAGGGCGTGCCACGGGCGTCGAGCACCGCCATGTCGAAGGAGAGGTGCTCGGGTTCGGTCGCGGCATGGACGGTCCCCTCGCTGCGATAGGTCCCATCCCGGTCGCGATAGACGAGCAGGGCGCGGCCCCCGGGCCGAGGTTCCAGAGCGCACTCGCTGACCGTCAACGACGGCGGCGCCCACCAACCTGCCAGTAGCTCGGGGTCGACCCAATGGCGCCAGACGAGCTCAGGAGGCGCGGCGAGCTCGCGCTCGAAGGAGAACACGCGACCGTCGGCCCATCCTTCGCGGTGCGCGGCGGCGGTCTCAGCCTCGAGCGCCGCGTGGTAGCGGGCGATGACGTCCCGGTCGCTCCCATGCGCCTCGCTCATCTGCACCAGTTCGTGGAGGCGCTGCTGGAGCGCCTGAAGCGGTGCCGGCTCGATCGCATAGACACGACGCTGGGCGAGCGGCGTGACGGTGACGAGGCCGGCCCGGGCGAGCGTCTGCAGGTGCTTGGTGGTCTGCGGCTGGCGCAGCCCGGTCAGCTCGGCGAGCTCACCGACCGAGCGCGGCCGCTCGGCGAGCAGCTCGACGATGCGCCAGCGGGCGGGGTCTCCGAGAGCTGCTGCCACGCCGTCCATGCGACGGAGTATTCTCTATGGCGACTATTCGTGTCAAGGAATATGTGCTCGATGGCGCCGCCCGACTCGGATCGCGAGCGGCTCACAGGCCACCGAGCAGCTCGCGCAGCGCCCGGGTGTAACCGTCGAGCGCCTCCCGCCCGGGTTGGGTGAGCGTGATCGAGGTCTTCGACGCTCGCCCGTTCCCGGTCGTCTCGCTCTCCAGGTAGCCGGCGTCCTCGAGCTTGCGCATGTGGGTGATGAGGTTGCCCGAGGTCAGGTCGAGGATCTCCTGCAGACGCGTGAACGACAGCGCATCCCCGGGCGGCAGGGCGGCGAGCGTCGCCACGATGCGAAGCCGGACGGGCGCGTGGATCACGGGATCGAGAGAGTCCGTGCTCATCTGCTTGGACTCACCGCGACCAAACGGTGAGGAGATGCCGGCCACTGATCAGCGCGTAGCCGACCACGCCCGCAGTCAGGCCGATGCCCGCGGCCAGCCACGATCCGCTCGGGCCCACGAACAGCGCGACGAAGCCACCGATGACGACGACGAGCGCCGGCCAGAACTGTGTCCAGTCCTCCTTGCTCAACGCCAGCCCGACGAGTGTTGTGCCCAGGATGATCAGCGGGCCGGCGGCCGGAATCACGCCGTAGACGACCGCGTTGCCCGCGTCGTAGTGCTTCATCGCGCCTTGGATCATGGGGCTGCCCAGCTAGGAGAGCCCGATCGCGATGCCCTCGAGCCTCTGCTGGCGGATCGACGGTCCGCTGACCCCCTTGCGGGCGCGCCGGTAGACGGTCGCCGAGATCCCGCTTGCGACCGCGACCGTCGCGTACACGAGCCCAACCACGCCGAGGCTCGGGCCCTGGTACGGATGCTGGTCGTGCGTGGAGAGATACAGCGCGATGTAGGCGCCCAGGATCAGGAGCCCGAGTGCCGCCGTGATCAGCGGCGGGGTCATCGACAGCTGGCGCTTCGCGTCCCGCTCGGCGCCGGCCAGCACCTGCGTCGCCTCCCCGGGGTCGAACGGCCCCTCGTCGTCGGTGGTCTCGTGATGCTCGATGTCGTGCGTGCCCTGCATGGTGTTCCCCCTGGGTGAGTTTTGTTTGTAATGCAAAGTCAAACATAGTTTGCGGTTCAAAGTCAAGCGTGGTTGCTCGAAAAGTTCGCGAGGAAGCGCGCCGTGGGGCCGGCCGTCCCCCCGCGCTCGCACTGGTCTGGTGTCCCTGTGGTGTGGTGGGGCCGCTTGACGGCCGGCGACCCGGTGCGCTACCTCGCGAACCCGCCGAGGACCATCAGCCCCTTAACGCGAGATCCGCTCCAGCGACAGGTTCGACACCTTCGGCCCGGCGAGCGCGATCAAGCCGGCGATGAACCCGGTCACGCCGATCAGGGCGAAGCCGGCAAAGAACGACGAGGAGACGACGTCAGGCAGCAGCAGGGCGCCCAGTGCGCCTCCACCGTGGCCGAGGCCGTCGCAGAGCGCGAAGCCGCTGGCTCGCGCGCGCGTGGGGAAGGACTCGGCGGTGTAGGTGTAGGCGGCCTGGAGGAACATGCCGAGGCCCATCGAGCCGAGGAAGGCGCCGACGATCAGGACCGCCTCTGACGAGGCCGCGCCAATCAGCACCATCGCCACCAGCCAGACGAAGCTCGAGATCGGCAGCAGCAGACGGCGCTCGAGGCGGTCGATGCCGAAGATCATCACCCCCGCGCCGACCGGGTAGCCGACGGCGCCGATCGCGAGGTACGTCGTGCCCGCCGAGAGGCCCTGGGTCTTCAGCAAGGATGCGGCGTCCCCGAGGAAGCCGTAGTTGCCGATGTACCAGAAGAACCACATCGCCAGGAAGACGACGACGCGCCATACGTAGGGTGGGCGCAACAGTTCGGCGAACGGGAAGCCCATGCGGGTGTCGATGTCGGCCGATTCGGGCTCGGCGAGCGTCTGGCCGCCCGCCTGGGCGCGACGCTCCATCTCCCCGACCAGCTCGTCGGCCTCGTCCAGGCGGCCGTGGAGCGCGAGCCAGCGTGGGGACTCGGGAAGCTCGAAGCGGGCGAGCAACGCGATCACGGCGATGATGCCGCCGATGATGAACAGCCAGCGCCAGCCGTCATGGAGCGACGGGATCAGGGCAAGGGCGATCAGCGGCGTGACCGCCTGGCCGATGATCCCGACGAGGAAGGTGAGCACCGAGATGCGCCCTCGCAGCCGTGCCGGGGACATCTCGCCGATGTAGGTGGAGACCAGGTTGAGGTCCGCGCCGACGCCCATGCCGGTCACGAAGCGGAAGACGACGAGCATCGTCAGGCTCTGGGAGGCGGCGTCCCCGAACGAGCCAACCGCGGTGAGCAGGATCGTGACGATCAGCATCCGGAAGCGCCCGACGCGGTCGGCAAGCGAGCCGATCACGATCGAGCCGACCGCGTAGCCGATCAGGCCGATGGCGAGCGCGAGGAAGGTCGACTCGTTTCCGGTCAGCGCAAACTGGGTCTGGATCTGCGGCAGCGCGAAGCCGATGTCCGCGATGTCGTAGAAGGTGAAGAAGTATCCGGTGCCGATGATGGCCAGGTAGAACCAGGGCAACGCCCAGACCTCGATGCGATCCTGACGCGCGAGGATCTCCGCGGCTCGACGGGAATCGGTCCTGGAATCGGCCGTGATTTCACCCATTTCACCCCGCTACCCGTCCAAATGGCCAGATATCGGGAGTTGGGTTCAGGCACCCGGAACCGGGGCCGACATCCGCTTCATGCTCACCCCTCCAACCTTCTCCCTGCAGGGCGCCTATCGCCTTGTGACCCGGTCAGATTTCGACGGCCTCGTGTGCGCAGCGCTCCTCAAGGAGCTCGGCATCCTCGAGGACATCCTGTTCGTCCACCCGAAGGACGTCCAGGACGGGAAGGTTGAGCTCACCGATCGCGACATCACAACGAACCTCCCCTACCGGCCGGAGGTGGCGTTGTCGTTCGACCATCATTCCTCCGAGGTCGAGCGGGTGCAGGATGACCAGCCGAACCGCGTCATGGTCTCCGGGGCGTACTCGGCGGCGCGTGTGGTGTACGACTGGTTCGGCGGTCAGGCGACGTTCCCGGGCGTGAGCAAGATCATGATGGCGGCGGTCGATCGTGCCGACGCGGCGCGGCTCTCCCTGCAGGACGTGCTTCATCCGCAGGGCTGGATCCTGCTGAGCTTCCTGATGGACCCGCGTACCGGCCTGGGCCGCTTCCGTGAGTTCGGGATCTCCAACTACCAGCTGATGATGCAGCTGATCGACAGCTGCCTGAAAATGCCGATCGCCGAGATCCTCGCCTCGCCCGACGTCGCCGAGCGCGTCGCCCTGTACGACCGCCACGCGGAGGCGGCTCGCGAGCAGCTGCTGCGGTGCTCGACGGTGCACGGCCGGACCGTGGTGCTCGATCTGCGCAATGAAGAGGTCATCCATCCGACCAACCGCTTCATGCTCTACGCCCTCTTCCCCGAGTGCCGGGTGTCGATCCACGTGCTCTGGGGCCTGCGCCAGCAGAACACGGTGTTCGCGGTCGGCCGCTCGATCCTCGACCGGTCCTCGCGCGTGGACATCGGCTCGCTGATGCTCAGCCACGGCGGCGGCGGCCACGAGGCGGCCGGCACCTGCCAGATCGAGAACGACCGCGCAGAGGCGGTGCTCGCCGAGCTCGTGGGCACGATTGACTCCGGGGATCAGACGCACCGAATCGCAGCCTGAGCAGGGAGTTCGGGTTGCCCGGGGCCCCAGGGTGCCGGCGCCTGCGATCACCGTCGTGCCTCCAGGGCCCATGCCGCAACTGGACAGACGGACGATGCACCCGGACTTGACTTCCTGCAACCCCGGCCGATAACGGGGGCGTGAGCGGTCCCTCGTTTCGCTTTTCTCTGGAGCGCGTGCGTGCTTTGCGCGAGCGTGCCGAAGACGCAGCCCGTGAGGCTCTGGCCGGTGCGATCCATGATCACCACCGGACCCAGGTCGCGATGGAGCAGGCAGCCCAAACGGTGCTGCGGGCCCGCGACGCCCAGCTGGACGCGACCGGCGCACCCGTCGGCGTAGACGAACTGCTCGCAAATCAGGCCTTTCTGGAGCAGACCGAGCGCAATCATCGCGCCTCGCTCGATGCGCTCAGCCGCTCGGAGGCCGTCGTCGACCAGCAGCGGGGCAAGCTGACCGAGGCCGCGCGAAGCCGACAGGCGCTCGAGCGGCTCAAGGAGCACCGCCGCTCCGACTTCGAACGCGAACAGGCGCGGCTCGAGAGCATCGTCCTCGACGAGGTCGCCCTCAACAACTTCCGGCGCCGGGAGGCCGCATGATCGGCCTGCCGGCGACGATGGCGGAGACGCCGCAGGCACCTTCCACGGGTCGCTCGCCTCGGAACGCCTCATCCACCGCGGCGCCCACGGCGCCCGGGGCCTCCCCCGCAGCCAGTGGCGCCGCCGGTTCCACGAACGCGCACCAGGGGTTCGCGGCCGCGCTCGGCCACGAGGTCACGCGTGCGCACGATGCCCACGGCGATGGTCCGGCACCCAAGCGCTCCACGACCCCTGCCGCAACGCCGGCCGCGACTCCGGCGTCCGCGACCGCCACGATCGCCTCTGCGGCGGCGGACGCGCTCGCCTCGCTGTCGGCGACCGCCGTCCCGCTGACGACCAACACGCCGGCTGCGGCCACGGCCGTCGCTCCGGCGAACGGCGGTAGCGCCGCGGCGACACAGACCCCCTCAGCCGCCGTCGCCACCCCGTCGACCGCATCCAGCGGTGCAGCGTCCATCGCCGCAGAGCCGGTCGCAGGCCCCGTCTCGACCGCCCCCACTCCGGCACCGGACACGACCGCCTCCCAGACTCCCGCGGCCGACACAGCCACCACCACCACGCCCGCCCCGGCTCCGGCGACCGCATCCACCGACTCCTCCGCGCCCGCTGCCGCCGCCACCCTCCCCGCCGGCACCACCCCGCCGACCACCGCCGCCCCAACCACGCAGGCGAGCGTGCCGGCCGCTGCCCAGCCGGCGGGCCAGGCCCCGACCACGCCGGCGGCGAGCGCAGCCCCGACCGCCACCGTCACCGCCACCGCAGCCCCGGCCCCGCCGACCCCGGCCACCACCACCCCGGGCCCCATCGCCGCGCAGAACCCGACCGCGACCGCGCCGGCGTCGACCGCGACAAGCGCGACGTCACCGGCGCCCGCCACCACTCCCGACGCATCGACGACCCATGGGGCCGCCACGCCCGCCGCGCAGCCCGCGCCCGCAGCCGCCGCCGCAACCCAGATCGGCCAGGCTCCGAGCGCCGCGCGGGGCACCACCACCGCGACCACCGCGACCAACCCGCTCAGCACGCCGACGCCGTCCGGGCAGACCACGACCGGCGGCGACACTTCTCCGGACTCGGGCGCCGGATCGTCCGGCAACGACCCGCGGCCAGACGCGAGCCTCACGGCCGCCCGCAGCGCCGAGCGCGACGCGACGAGTCCCGCGGACACGACCCAGCCGACGAGCACCGACGCGGCCAGCGCCACGAGCGCCCTCGCCGGCGCGGCGGCGGTCACGACCACCAGCACGAGCACCAGCGCGAGCGCCCCCGCCACATCCGTGCCTGTCTCACTGAGCGACGCCGCCGAGGCAGTCGAGGCGACGATCACGATGGCGGCGAAGAGCAACGGCGTCACGCAGGCGCGCATCGAGCTCTCGCCCGACTCGCTCGGCGACATCCAGATCCATCTCCAGCACACCGCCGACGGCATCGTCGCGCGCGTGATCACGGCCCACCCGGAGGCCGCCCAGACCCTTCAGGCGAGCAGCGACGAGCTGAAGCGCTCGCTCCAGCAGAACGGCACCACGCTGCTGCGCCTCGACATCTCGACCTCGGGCCGCGGTGATCATCAGTCCGCGGACGAGCAGAACCGAAGCTCCTCAACCGGCACCGGCGCCGGCGAGGACGCGGAGCCGACCGACGGACCCACTTCCACCGAACGCATCGCGGACCTGACCGGTTCCGCGCTCGTCAACGTGCTCGCCTGACGGCGCGCCGGAACCAGGAGAAACCAATGAGCGTTTCCGCACCCAGCACAACCGACAGCACCATCGGCCCATCCCAGACCAGCTCGGCCGGGTCGGCCATGGCAGGCTCACTGAACGAGGGCGACTTCCTGAATCTGATGATGGATCAGATGAAGAACCAGGATCCGCTCAACCCGTCGGATCCGACCCAGTACATGAGCGAGCTCGCGAGCTTCAGCTCGCTGGACGAGCAGATCCAGATCCAGGAGTCCTCGTCGCAGTCGGCCTCCAATCAGGCGGCCTCCTCGGCGCTGCAGATGCTCGGCCAGAACGTGAACTACACCGACTCCAACGGCAATGCGGGCTCCGGCACGGTCACCGCGGTCGACTTCACCTCCGCAGGCCCGACGCTGACGATCGGCGGCACCAGCGGAATCGGCCTGTCCGAGATCACGAGCGCAGGTACCACCTCGTCAACCGATACGGGCTCCACGAGCTCCTGAACAACCACCTTCAACTCTTCTCTCCCCCTCTGACGTACGAAAGGAAGTGATGTCCCGATGATGGAAGCGATGGGCGCCGCGATCAGCGGCCTCGAGGCACAGCAGACGATGCTGAACACGACCGCCTCCAACCTGGCCAACGTCGACACGATCGGCTACAA
>DASXZK010000080.1:0-66645 GCA_036501965.1 Solirubrobacteraceae bacterium | reverse complement strand
CGTTGCTGCTGCCACCGCGACGGCTCCTTGTACTCCTTGCGGCCGTCCACCCGCCGGATCTGTCGACGCGGCAACGCTGGCAGCAGCTGCGGTCCGACGCGCACGACGCTGCCTCCCATCACCTGCGCCAGCGGTCGAGCTAGCTGCGCACCACCGCGATCTACGCCAAGGTCGACTACGCCGCGCTGCGGGTGCTGGCGCTGCCCGGGCCCGAAGGCGGTGCGGCATGACCGTCCTGGGGGATCGGCTGGCTGAGTATCTCCATGTCCGGCGGCAACTCGGGTTCAAGCTCGAGCAGGACGGGGACCTGCTCGCGGACTTCGTCGCGTTCTTGCACGCCGAGGGCGCGGAGCGAGTCACGGTCGATCTGTCGGTCCGGTGGGCGCGGGGGCCGGGCGTGAGCGGGCGATGGCAGATGGCACGACTCTCGATGGTCCGCGGCTTCGCGCGCTACCTCGCGACGCTCGACCCGGCCACCGAGATCCCACCGGACGATCTGCTGCACGCCCGCCAGACCCGCAACCCGCCCTACGTCTATTGCGAGCGGGAGATCAGCGAGTTAATCGCGGCGGCCGCCGCGCTGCGCGGCGCGACGTATCGCACCGTGATCGGAACGATGGCCACCAGCGGCACGCGGATCGGGGAGACGCTCGCGCTCGACCGCGACGACGTTGACCTCGAGCAGGGCGTGCTGCACATCCGGACGGCAAAGGGCGACGCCACCGCGACGTGCCCGTGCACCCGAGCACCACCGCGGTGCTGCGCGGTTACGCCCGACTGCGTGATCGGGCCTGCCCGCGGGCCGACACGCCGGCGTTCTTCATCAGCCCGGCCGGCACGCCGATCACCGGCAGCAGGTTCCACAAGACGTTTCGCGCGCTGATCGCGCACGTCGACCCGCCGCCCGGACATGAGCAAGCGCACCGACGCCCACACGATCTGCGCCATACGTTCGGGGTCGGGACGCTGGTTAGCTGGCATCGCGCCGGCGTTGACATTGACCGCTCGAGCTCGGGTTCAGATGGCCGAGATACGGGAGAGCAGCGGCATCGAGCGCGCTGTCGAGCCGACGGGCGACGAGTGCCATCAGCTCCGCGTTACGGCTGCTTTTGGCCTTCGCTCAACAGCAGACCGGCAACGAGCCGTGCCAGCTGGATTTCGGTGATCTCGACGCGCCGCTGATCGGAGCGTTCCTCAACCACCTTGAGCAGGACCGCGGCAACAGCCGCAAGACCCGCAACGCGAGACTCGCCGCGATCCACTCGCTCCACCGCTACGCCGCGCTGCGTCACCCCGAGCACGCCGCGACGATCGCCCGCGTGATCGAGATCCCGACCAAACGCCACCCGCGAACCATGATCTCCTACCTCGACCGGACCGAGATCGACGCGCTGCTCAAAGCGCCCGACCGGGCCACCTGGCTCGGACGCCGCGATCACGCGATGCTCCTCACCGCGATCCAGACCGGCGTGCGCGTCTCAGAACTCGTGAACCTCACCATCGCAAGCCTGACGCTTGGCACCGGAGCGCACCTCCGAGTATTGGGCAAGGGCCGCAAGGAGCGCAGCGCGGTGCTCACCCGCGAAACCGTCACCATCCTCGACCCGTGGCTGCGCGAACGCAAAGGCGCGCCGCCCGAGCCGTTGTTCCCGACCCGCCACGGCGATCGGCGCGCTCGAGACCGCCGGCGTCGGTGATCTCGGGGCCGGCGACCCGATGTCGTTCGGCGGCGGCTCCGGCGCCGACGCCTCGACGATCCACCGGCGCTGGAGATGATCGACCGCGCGGCTGCAACGTCTGGTGCCATGCCGGACATATAGAGGCATGAGGGCAGAGGCCGCGCGCGAGGTTGGGCGAGAGCAAGCGGAGCTTCGCTTCGAGCGGCTCTACGCCCAGCACGGCCGCGCGGTGCTCGCCTACGCGGTGCGCCGGACCACGGTCGACGACGCCGCCGACATCGTCGCCGAGACCTTTCTGGTCGCCTGGCGGCGGCTGGAGGAGGTGCCGATCCAGGACGCGCGGCTATGGCTGTACGGAGTCGCTCGTCGCGTGCTCGCCAACCAGCAGCGATCCGAGCGCCGGCGCCAGCGACTTGCCGACCGACTACGGCAGGAGTTGCCCATCGTTCTGGAGAGCGCGCCGATACTCGCCCCGGACGACGGCGCCATCGAGGCGGCGCTCGCGCAGTTAGCGCCGGAGGACCGGGAGGTCCTGCGGCTCTCCGCGTGGGAGGAGCTCACGCCCGTCGAGATCGCGACGGTGCTCGGCGTCAGCCAGGTGGCCGTGCGCAGTCGTCTGCACCGGGCTCGCCGCCGCCTGCGTGCCGCGCTGCGCAGAACGCGCGAGCCCGCGCAGCCAACCCCCGTCTGCCTTGAGGAGGCGCGATGACCGTCACCCAGATCGACGCGGCCCTGGCTGCCGCCAACCCGCTTCCCGAGCGTCAGGCGCTGCGGCTCGCGCTGGAGTGCGTCGAGGTCGAGCTGATCGAGGAGATCGTCGCGATCCCGGTGTCCCAGCACCGCCGGGAGCCGGCCCGGCGGATCACACTGCGACGTCGGAGCAGAGCGCGACACCGGGCCATCGCGCTCGCGGTCGTCGTCCTTTCGGCCGTCGCGGCGGCGGTCGCCCTGCTTCCGTTCGGCGGCAACAGCGATGGCGCCGCGCCCGCGTTTGCCGCCTCGCTCGTGCGGTTTGCCAACGCTTCTCCGCTGGCGCTGGTGAGACTCCCGCAGTGGCACGTCGTCTACGCCGACGAGGAGCCTGACGGCTTCGGCGAGATGCACTTCGTTCGCGGGCCGGCGGACAGGGATGGAACGCCGCGAGGTGCGTCGCCGGTCACAGACGGGTCGCTCAAGGGGAAGGTGGCATCGCTGTCCTGGCAGCCAGTGACCCCGATCGAGCGCAAACAGATCCTCCGTGGTCATCGGTCCGTACAGACGGGCCTCGGCGTCACCGCACGGCGCTTCCAGCTCGAGGCTCGGTCCCACGGCTGGTTGGACATCAGCGCCTTCTTTGTCTACCAGGGGCGCTACACGACCTTTCGAGCGACCGTCACCGACATGGCGATGTTCCGTGACGAGCTGCGTGCGCTCACTCCGGTGAGTACGTCGACCTGGTTGCGAGCGATGCCGCCGAGCGTGGTCAAGAGCGCCGACAGCGGCGAGACGGTCCGCCTGATGCTCAAGGGCATCCCCCTGCCCCCGCACTTCGATGCGGCGCACATTCGCGGCGTGCGGCTCGTCCACGACCGGTATCAGCTCGGTGCGGCCGTGACCGGGACCGTCGCGTGCATGTGGATCGCCGACTGGAGCCACGCTCGCGCGAGCGGCAACACCGCGATGGTCAAGCGCTCCATCGCCGCGATGGCGACCGCGCCGCACTGGCCGATCCTGCATCAGATGGCCCGCCAGGGCGCTTGGTCCCATGTTCTGATCGGCTACGCCAAGGCGATGGGACGCGGCACGTGGTACGGGCGACCGCTGACCGGAGATGTGAATTCGGGACTCGGCTGCCGCGGCGAGTGGGGCATCCGCGTCTGATCCGAACGCACTGCCCCACCCCGCGGCCGCAGCCCACATATGCTGGCGGCGATGAGGATCCTCGCACTCGGAGACAGAGACCCGGCCCATCTGACCCACCGCGAGCTTGACGCCGCGTTCGGGTTGATGCCCGCGGGTGTGGAGTGCGAGTGGACGGCCACCGACAGTCGCGCGGCGCGAGAGCTCGATGCGGCGGACGGGGTGTGGCTGCTGCCGGGGACCCCGTACCGAGACGACGAGGCCGCGTACGCGGCCGTCGCCCACTGCCGGGGGTCCGGGACGCCCTTCCTCGGGACGTGCGGCGGCCTCCAGTACGCCTGCGTGGAGCTCGCCCGCTCCCTGGCCGGGATCGATGGTGCGGTCCACGCCGAGAGCGACCCCGACGGTGAGACGCTCGTGATCGCGCCGCTCGCGTGTTCGCTCTACGGGGAGCGGCGCGAGGTCACACCGGTGGCCGGGACCCGGCTGGCCGAGATCTGCGGGACCGCGCCGTTCACCGGGTTTCACTGGTGCGGCTACGGCCTTGACGCCGCAGTCGAGGACCGCCTGCGGGACGCGGGCGTCGTGCTCAGTGCCCGCGCCCCGGACGCCGGCGTCGAGGCGATCGAGCTTCCCGGGCATCCGTTCTTCCTCGCCACCGCCTTCCAACCCCAGGTCGGCGCCGGCGACAGCGGGACATTGCATCCGCTCATCCGCGCGTTCCTGGACGCGGCAGGCCGCCCCGCTGGCGTTGGCGGGGCAACCTGACGAGCCAGAGCCCCTAGCTTCCGTACGGGTTGGACGGCATCGTGTCGGTGCCCGTGACCGGTTGGTAGACGGCGGTGATCGTGTCGGAGCCGGTCTTCCACACCTGGGCGAGCACGGCGCCGGTCGACGGATCCTCGTAGGTGACGTCCGTCTCGGCGGTGCCGTCCAAGGTCGTGCGACGGGTCATCGTGACCGCGGGCCGTCCGCTCGGATCGGTGGCGTTCGCGTCGACCGTGAAGCCGCTCGTCGCGGCCAGGACCTTGTAGAGCGCTGCGCGCAGCGCGGGCGGGGTCAGCGGACTCCACAGCAGGTCGTTGGCCTCTTCGTAGACGAGGTCCCCGTCGCTCGGCCGCGGCTCGGCGATCTTGGGGAGCGCCTGGTGGGAGCCCGACTCGCGGGCCTCCAGCTTGCGCTTGCGCCGCATCATCGCGTTCCCCTGCCTCTGCTGCGCCTTGGCCATGTGCAGCAGCCGCGCCCGCAGCGCCGCGGGCTTGGTCGGCAACGCGACAAACCATGCCTCGGCGTCGGTCCGGTCGGGGCCCTCGGTGAGCTCGGAGGGGGCGTTGCTGTCTGAGTAGGGCTGCTGGTAGGTGACCGAACTGCCGGTCTGGGAGTCGATCACCGTCGTTCGCCGGCTCTGCCCCGGCTCGTCGGTCTCGCTGTCGGTCTCGGCGAGGACGACGTAGCGCCCTTGCGTCGCCGGCGCGGACACCGAAGCGTCAGCGAGCTTGTACAGCGCGTGATGCTGCGGGTGAGCCGCCGCGATGTGGAGAGGTGCGAGTGCAGCGGCGTGGTGCCTCTCCCGCGTCGGGGTCGCGACGGCGACCACGACCGCGGCGGCGGCTGCGGTGGCCAGCGCGGGCACGGCCGCCCACACCGCGACGGCGCGGCGTGACCGCGGTCGGGTGCGCCGGACGCGTGGGGTGGTGGCGGTGAACGTGTCGAACTCGTCGAGGATGGTGGCGAGCAGCCGATCCTCGAACTGCGGCGGGGTCTGGGAGTGGTCGTGACGGGTCTCGGTGCTCATGCTCTGACCTCTGTCTGATAAGGAGCGGACCGCATCGAGGAGGCGGGGTCGGGTCGGCGCTCGTCCTGTGCGGCGTTGAGTGATTTGCCCAACGCTCGCCGAGCCGCGGACAGACGCATGCGGAAGTTCGCCGCGCTGATGCCGAGCACCTCGGCGGCCTCGGCCGGGGTCAGGCCCTCGGCTCCGACCAGCAGCAAGGCCTCACGGGCACGCGGCTTGAGCGTGCCGATCGCACCCATGAGAGCGTCGGCGGACTGCTCGGCCTCGATGCGCTCCTCCAGGCGCTCGATGTCGTCGGAGTCCAGCAGTCGGCGGCCGGCGATCTTGGCCAGAAGCGCGGCTTCCCGTCGCGAGCGTCGTGACCCGCCGGCGATCAGGTGCGAGGCGATGCCCAACAGCCAGGCGGACGGTTCTCCGCGCTCGGGGTCGTATGACGGTGCCGCGGTCAGCACCGTCGCGAATGTCGCTCCCACGAGGTCGGCCACGTCGGCCGGCTCGCGCAGTCGCCGTGCCGCGTAGCCGATCACGCGATCGACGTGACGGCGGTAGAACAACTCGAACGCCGCGGGATCGGCACGCAGCGTCGCCAGCAGCTCTCGGTCGCTTGGTTCGGTTCTCATATCGGTACTTGGTCACTCGCGCCGACGGCGCAAAGGATCACAGTGCCGCCTCACTCCGTGAAGGCACCGACCGGCCGGTCGGCGTAGGCAAGCCGGACCTGGTCGTCGGACGGGTCGGTGGCCGGCCCGTAGTTGATGAGCCCGAGTCGTTCGGCGACCCTGCGCGAGGGGGCGTTGTGCTCCGCGATCCAGGCGATGAACGGAACGTCGGGGTCGATCGCCGCCGCCGCGTCCAGTGCGGCCCGGGCGAGCTCGGTCGCGAACCCGCTTCCCTGCTCGGAGGTCGTGATCCGGTAGTTGAGGTTCCACGCGCGCGTGCGCTGGCGCTGCGCGCCGCCCACCCCGATGATCGCGTCGTCGTCTCGCCGGCGCACCGTCCAGTAGCTGAGCCCGTCGGACTCGAACCGCGCGGCCGCGCGCAACAGCCAGTCGCGGGTGCGCCGGGGCTCGCGGTGACGGCCGTCGGGGTCATACCACCAGCCGTCGGGGTCGCTGAACACCGCGAACAGGTCGTCCAGGTCGGCGTCCGGATCAGGGCGCCGCAGGTCAAGGCGGTCGGTGAGGACGCGCTCGTACCGGGACACTGCTCCAGTCTGCCTTTCGGAGGTCGGCGTCGCTGCGAGGGGCGGTTCAATCGGCGTCCGCGACGATGGACCCGACGCGTGCGCCCAACGTCCGGTCCCGCCCGTACGCGATCGCGCCCCAGACCAGCGCCACCACGAGCACGCCGCCCGCTATCGCCGGGTAGCGGTCGAACGGGGCCGGTTGCCCGGGCTTGATCAGCTCATACAGCGGATATCCGATCGCCGCGGCGCCCAGCAGCGGTAGCAGCAGATGCCTGATGGCGGAGAAGGCCTGTCGCTCGTGGCGGTGGTAGTAGACCGGCAACGCGAGGTTGGCGACGAGGTAGGTGAGCGCAATCAGGATCGTCCCCAACGTCGCGCTCTCGCCAAAGAACGTCACCGGAGGGGTGTTCCAGCCGAACACGTATGAGAGCCCGAGCGCAAGCACGAGATAGACCGAGAACGCCACCCACGGGGTTCGGCGCTCAGCGGTCAGTTTCGCGAGCACCGACGGCAGCAGACCCTCGCGGCCGGAGTTGAAGATGATGCGCGCCTGCGAATTGGTGGCCGAGATCAGACACGAGCAGATCGAGGTGAACCCCGCGAGGTAGGCGACGAACATCAAGCCACTGGCCACTCCGCCTGCCGCGGTGATGAACGGGACCGAGGCCCCGGTGAGCGCAGCGGCGTTGTCGTTGAATCCGACCACGGTCGCGTAGGACAGGAACACGTAGACCGCGCCCACCACCGCGATGCTCGAGAACACGGCCCGCGTGACCCCTCGCCGAGGATCACGGTGCTCCTCCGCGAGCGCGGCCGAGTTCTCCCAACCGACGAACAGGTAGATCGCGAGGGGGAAACCGAGTGACAGCCCGGAGAAGCCGCGATGCAGGTGGGAGGGGTCGAACGGCTGTGCGTTGATATGGCCGGAATGCTCGATCAGCAACGCGACCGCGACCACCAGGAGCAGCGTGACCTGGAACACGAACAGCGTGGCCGCGACCTTCGTGGAGGGCTTGGCGCCGCTCACGATCAGCGTCAGCGCGCCGATCGACAGCACCGCGCTGATCGCCTGCCACGGGATCGTGATGCTCAGGTAATGCTGCAGGATCGTCTCCGCCAGGCCCCCGGAGATGGTCACCACCGAGGCCACCGCGATGATGTAGCCGGAGGCGAGCACGACGGCAGTGACCACCGCCGAGTAGCCGCCGAACGCGCTGCCGATGAACGTCACGAACGAGCCGGTCGACGGCCGCGAGCGCGAGAACTGGCTGAGCGTGTTGCCGAGCAGCGCGATCGCGATCGTCGCGGCGATCACCGTCAGGGGAGCGGCGATCCCCGCAGTGGCGACGATCGTCGCGAACCCGAAGAAGAAGCTCATCGCCGGCGCCATGTCGGCCAGCGTCGCCGCCGCGATGTCGAGGTCGCTCAGCACCCCTCGCGCCAGGCGTCCCTCTCCGGGCGCTGAGCTACGCATCGCCGGTCGCTCGTCAGCGGTTGCCATCGGGCGTTGCGCGGTCGAGGGTCCCATCGCCTGAGTGCTATCCCGGACGAGCTCCGCGCTCACGCACCAGACCAGGGGCGGCGGGCGGCCGGCGAAAACCGAGCGCGCGCGTGACGGCGGCGAGGTGCGCGCTCGCGACGTTCTGCACCTGCGCGTCAGCGGCGGTCCGTGTCGCGGCGGGGGTGCCACGAACGACGCTGCGCCAGTGTGAGGCCGCCGCGTTCGAGGCGGCGTTCGCGGCCGCTGTCCAGCACGCCCTGAGCGGGCCGCCGGGCTGAGCGGGTCCCTTTTGGGCGGGCATGGCGCCCAGATCGGACTACTTCGGGCGGTGAGGCAGCTGGAGTGGTTCGACTGTCCGCGGCGGCCGCGCGGGCGTTCTCACCCACTCGCGGCCGGCGAGCACGCTCTTCACCCACTCGCCGTGCTCCCCAAGGTCGTGTGTGCGATCGGCCGCGCTCCGCACACCGGGTCACCCAACCGGGCGGGGGCGCCGGAGCGAGTCGGTGAAAAGTCCTGCCCCCGGAACCCGCGCCGCTCTCCCAGCGACGGTTACGTAGCCCGCTACTGACGCCACGGCCGCCTCCCGGTCTCAGTGTTGCCGTCGAGGCCCGCGCGATCCCGCTCCCGAAGCCGCGGCGACCAGCGACGAGGAACGGAGACCGAGGCAATGAGCACCCCACCCCCGCCGACCGGAATGCCCGTGCGGGCGACCCAGGTCCTGCGCGTGCGGAAGATCTGGCTGCTGCCGCTCACGATCGCGGCGGTGTTCGTCGCGCTGATGTCGGTCATCTACTTCGGGTCGGTCGTCAACCCGACCGGTCACATGCGCGGGATGCCGGTGATGGTCGTCGACGAGGACACCGGGGCGACCGTGCACGGCCAGAGGATCGACGTCGGCGCGAGCCTCGTGCACGCACTCCAGGGATCGAGCGGCGTCAGCAGCCGCCTCGCGCTCCGGACCGGCAAGCTCGCTCAGGCACATGCGCGCATGGACCAGGGCGGCGCCTACGCGACGCTCGTCATCCCGGCGACGCTCAGCCGCTCCGTGCTCCTCTCCACGGGGACGGGCAGAGCAGGCGCCGGCGTGCCCGCGAAGGGCTCGGTCGAGCTGCTTGAGAACTCGCGGCTCGGGTCGCTCGGCGTCAACCTCGTCGCCGGCGTGGCGACCAAGGCGGTCGCGTCGTTCTCGCCGCGGGTGGCCACCAAGATCAAGCCTCTGGTCACGCCGACCGCCGCCGCGAATCCGGTGATGGCGGCGCAGAACGCCGACCCGGTGTCGCTCACCACCGCCGGCTACCGGCCGCTGCCCGACCACTCCGCACTCGGCCTGTCGGCCTTCTACGTGGCGCTGCTGTCGATCATGGCCGGCTTCATCGGGGCCACGCTGATCAACTCCTCGATCGACTCTGGGCTCGGATACGGCGCGACCGAATTCGGTCCACGCTGGCGCCAGCGCCGGCCGGTGCCGATCAACCGCCGCCAGACGCTGCTGGTGAAGTGGAGCGCCGCGGTCATCGCCGCGCCCGTCCTGACCGGGATCCTGCTGCTCGTCTCGGCCGGCCTGCTGCACATGTACGCGCCGGACCCACTGCTGCTGTGGCTGTTGATGGCGTTCGCCGCGCTGATGATCTCGACCGGGACGCTCGCGCTGCTCGCGACCGTCGGCTCGATCGGGCAGCTGCTGGCGATGATCCTGCTCGTCTACCTGTCGCTCGCCTCCTCGGGCGGGACGGTCCCGATCCAGGCGCTGCCCGGATTCTTCGGGGCCGTCGCCCACGTCGAACCACTGCGCCAGGTCCTGCTCGGAACCCGGGCGATCATGTACTTCGGCGCGCGGGGGGATGCCGGGCTCACCCACTCGCTCATCCTCATCGGCTGCGAGCTGGCCTTCTGGGCGCTGCTCGGGCTCGCGGTGACCAGCTGGTACGACCACAAGAAGCTCTACCGGCTGACCCCGGACCTGTTCGGGTCGATCTCCCGAGCGATCGATTCGGTCGCCCGCGAGCGGGCGGCCGCCGCGATCCCCGTCGCCACCGACGAAACCTCGCTCACCACGACGCACGGATCGCCGCCGGATGCGTAGTCGGTTACGCACGACGCGCCTCGCCTGCGCTGAAAGCCTCCACATCGTGTTCGCCGGACCCCAATCCAACTCAGAGGAGACGATGCACATGTCCCAGTCCACTCCGGCCCAGGCGCCGGCCAAAGAGAAGTCTCCCGCAGGTGCGGGGATCTTCGTCGGCCTCGTCCCGTGGTTCCTGTTCACCATCATCGCCGAGCACGGCACCCTGAAGATCGCGTCGATCGCCTCCGTCGTGATCGCCGTCGGCGTCTGCATCTACTCGATGCGGGGCGGCAAGCGGCCGAAGATGATCGAGGTGGCAGCGGTCGCCACGTTCATCGTCTTCACCGTGATCGCGTTCATCGCCGACCCCTCGGTGACCCACTGGTTGACGCGCTACGCCCGCGCGGTCGCCGCCGCGGTTCTCGCCGTGCTCGTGTTCGGCTCGCTGCTGTTCGTCCCGTTCACCGAGGAGTACGCCCGTGAGTCAGTGCCCCGGCAGTACTGGGACTCGCCCAAGTTCAAGGCGATCAACCGCCGGCTGACCGCGCTGTGGGGCGGGGTGTTCGCGGTGATGACCGTCTCGCACGTCATCGCGGGGAGAATCGACCACAGGGGGACGAACATCATCTTCAACTGGGCGATCCCGATCGCGCTCGTCCTCTGGGGGGTCAAGCAGTCAAAGCCGTCCGACGACTCGCCAGTGGTGCACGCGCAGGCATGACGCATCGCCTTGACACCGTCGCCTTCGATCGCGAGGTCAGGGCTCTGCTCACCGCCGTGCGCTGGTCGGCTGCCGATGTCGAGCAGGTGCTCGCGACGACGGCACGGATCGATCTCGGCGATGCGGACTCCTGGCTGCGCGAATGGACGGCCGCCGGGGGAGAGGCATGGGCAGCCGCCCGGAACGGCGGCGGCCCTGCGCGCTACCTCGACGCCGCCTCCTACTACGGGGCGGCGCTCGCGCTGATCGAGGAGTCCGAGGGGCTCGTCGAGGAGGCCGCGCTGTGGCGTCGTCAACGGGAGTGCTGGGAGCGGGCGGTGGATGCCCTCGGCGGGGAGCGGGTGGTGATCCCGTACGAGGCGGGCGCGCTGCCCGGCTTCTTCCTGCCCGGCGGTGAGGGCAAGCGCCCGGTGATCGTGGTCGACCCCGGGGGGCGGATGGTGACCTCGGAGGCGTGGGTGCGCGTCGGCGCGGCGGCGCGGACTCGCGGCTACCACTTCCTCGCCTTCGACGGTCCGGGTCGCCAGGGTGCGCTTCGAGGCCAGGGGCTGGTGCTGCGGGACGACTGGGAGGCAGTGGTCGGCCCGGTCATCGACCTGGTCGCGTCGCGTCCCGATGTCGACGCGAGTCGAATCGCGATCGCCGGACTCGAGTTCGGTGGCTACAGCGTGGCCTGCGCGCTGCTCGCCGAGCCGCGCTGTGCCGCGGCCATCCTCGCGCCGGGGATCCACGACGCCTCACGCCCGTGGCTCGACCGGTTGCCTGAGAGGGGCCGGCTGGCGCTGTTCGAGCAGGACCGCGATCGCTTCCGGCAGGAGCTCCATCTCGCCTCTTTGTTCGCCCCGGGGCTGGAGTCTCGGCTGCGTCGCAGCGCACGTTCGTTCGACGGGACGACGACGTCTCTGTACGAGCTCTTCCGGCGGATCCATGGCTGCCGGCTTGAGGAGCATCACGGCGACCTCGTCACCCCGACGGCAGTCTGTGAGCTTGTCGACGGACAGGCGTGGGCGGGCCAGGGAGCCGAGACCGCGCGGCTGCTCGGCTCTGCCACCCGGCTGATCGTCGGCCGCACCGGCGACGATGCCGTCGTCCGGTGGCTCGACGAGCTGTTCTGACCGACCGCTTTTCGGGGCGCCGCGCCGATCCGGCCCACCCGCTGTTCGCGTGGCGTCGACGGAGTAAGTTCCCCCTCGAAGGTGCGTCCGGGGAAGGAGGCTCGTGATGTCGATCGGGGTCGGTGACCCACCGCTCATCGGCCGTGGCCGCGAGCTCGCAGCGCTCACGGGCGCGCGATCGGACACCCGCGTCGCAGCAGCGGCCGTGTTCGGGACGGCCGGCGTCGGGAAGTCGCGGCTGGCACGTGAGGTGCTGGCGCGTGCAGAGGAAGCGGGGGCGCTCGCCGAGTGGACGCAGGCGACGCGCAGCGCGGCCGCGGTGCCGTTCGGCGGACTGGCCGAGATCGTGCCAGACGCGTCGCGCTCCGACGATCTCCTGTCGCTCATGCACCGCTGCGCGGAGCGTCTGGTCGAACGGGCCGGCGGCCGACAGGTGGTGCTCGGCGTCGACGACGCCCACCTGCTGGACTCGGCGTCGGCCGCTCTCGTCCTGCACCTCGTCCGGACCCGGACCGCATTCGTGATCACGACCGTGCGAAGCGGTGAGCGCTGCCCGGACGCGATCGTCTCCTTGTGGAAGGACGAGCCCGCGACGCGCCTTGAGCTTGCCGAGCTCGACGACGACGATGTCCACCTGCTGGTCGAGGGGCTCGTCGCCGGTCCCGTCGAGCACGGCGCGACCCAGTGGGTGATCGAGGCGAGCGGGGGCAACCCCTTGTACGTACGGGAATTCGTTCGCGGCGCCATCGATTCCGGGGCATTCCAGCCGCTCGCCGGGCTCTGGACCATGGTCCATCGGCCGCGAGCCGGCTCGTCGCTGATCGAGTTGGTGGATGCGCGCATGGCCGACCTCGACCAGGCCGAACGGGATGTGCTCGAGTACCTGGCGCTCGCCGAGCCGCTCGGGCTCTCCGAGATCGGCTCGCTGGTGTCGGAGGAGACGGTGCTCTCCGCCGAGCGCAAGGGTCTGCTCGTCGCCGCGGCCGACGGGCTGCGACTGGCGCATTCGCTCTACGGGGAGGCGGTGCGCGCCTCCCTCCCCGAGTTGCGAGCGCGCGCGAAGCGGCTGCGACTCGTGGATGTGCTTGAGGCGCGCCGGACGTTCGGTCCCGACGAAGCGCTCCGGGTCGCGCGGCTGAGGCTCGACGCGGGCGCGGCGCTGCCCGGCGAGCTCACGCTCGAGGCCGCGCGTGCCGCCAACCGTGCAGGTGACCCGGAGCTCGGAGCGCAACTTGCTGAGCTGGCGCTCGCCGCGGACGGCGGGCTGGGCGCCGCATTGGTGCTCGCGCAGTCCCAACGGCAGGCCGGCTGGCCGGAGGATGCGGAGGCCACGCTCGCCGATGCCGAGGGGCTTGCTCCCGGCGACCCAAACGCCGGGGAGTATGCGCGCCAGCGGCTCGGCCTCATGTTCTGGGAGCTTCGCCGCCCGGCGGACGCGCTCGCGCTGCTCGGCCGGCTGACGACCTGGTCCGAGGACGAGAGCTGGCAGGCGTTCGTCCTCCGGATCAGCCAGACCTACGAGGGAGTGATCGACGGCCAGGGCCTCGATGCCGCCGAGCCGCTGATGTCCGGGGAGGTCGTCAGCGCGGTTCCGCGACGGCTCGGTGAGGTTCTGCGTCGCCTCGGCCTCGTGTGCGCCGGCGAGGGTGACGCGGCGGCGGAGAGTGCGTTCCAGGACCTGCCAAGGTCGGCTCCCTACGACGAGGCCGATCTTGCGAACCTCGCGGCACTGGTGTTCGTTGCTCTCGAGGCCGGACATCGGTGGCACGATCTCGAGGCGGAGCTCGGCCGCACGATGCACGAGGCGACGCGGCTGCACCTCCGCGACGCGTCAGGCATCGCCGCACATGGGATCGCACGGCTGCACGTCATGCGCGGCCGCTACCACGACGCGGCGCGATGGCTTGCCGAGGCGGAGTTCCAGCTGCGGCGCAACGACCCCTACAACACGACGCTCATCGTGCGGGCGACCGCGGTTGCGATCGCGTGCTTCTCAGGCGATTTCGACGGTGCCGTGGCAGCGCATGAGCGCCTGCAGTCACGGGTGCGGCGCCACCCCCCGGTGCCGGCGCAACGCCCGATGGTCGCGCGAGCCGCGGGGTGGGCCGAGTGGGTGCGGAACCCGACGGACGCCGGGCAGCGCCTGCTCGCCGACGCGGAGTCGTTCGCGGCCACGATGCCAGGCCTCGCCGCCGGTCTCGCCTACGACGCGCTCCGCACCGGCAACGCGAGCGCCGTGGGTCTGCTCGAGGAGCTCGGGCGACGGTGTCACACGCGGCTGGTCTCCGCCTATGGCCGGCACGCCACCGCGCGCGCGGACCGGGCCGGTGGGGCCCTGCTCGACGTCGCGGAGGAGATGGCGGAGATCGGCGCGCTGCGGTACGCGGTCGAGGCGGCGAGCGAGGCCGCCTCGGTGTTCCTGAGTCAGGGCCGGCACGACTCGGCACGCCGCGCCGCCGCGCGCGCCCGAGAGCTGCACGTCCCTGACCAGGGAGCCCCGCTGCCGCTGATCGACGGCCTCGATGCCACCGCCGTCGAGCTCACCCCTCGCCAGGCGCAGCTGATCGAGTTCGCACGGCAGGGTCTGTCCAATGCGGAGATCGCCGACCGATTGGTGATCTCGGTTCGGACGGTGGAAACGCACCTGTATCGCGGCATGCAGAAGCTCGGCATCAGCGACCGCCACGACCTGTGAGGGGGTTTTCTTGCTCAATCCCCTGCCGGTAGCGGACGATGTACCGGTCTATGACCCGACGGAAAGCGGTCCGGATCCTCCTGTTCGAGCGCGCCCGCCTGGTGGGCGGGCCGAGAGCCGTGCGCTGCGCGATCATCGACCTGTCGGCGGTCGGCGCACTGCTCACCCTGGCCTCCAGCGTGCCGCAGGCGCCGCTGCGACTCGAGTTCGAGCTGGGCGGGGAGCGCCTGAAGCTCGAGGTCGAGGTCAAGCGGGCCGCGGAGGGCAGGCAGGTTGCGGTGGCGTTCGTGGATCCGCCGGTCGATCGCCTGCACCGGTTGATCGCCGTCGAGCAGCGCCAGGCGCTGGCCAAGGGCCGGATCAACGTCTACGAGCGCCGGACGCACCGTCGTGGCGCGGGTCCGCGCGGCGGGGTCCCGCTCGACGAGCCAGAGGACACCGCCGGCTGATGCTTCTGCTCATCACCGGCGCCAGCGGGGTCGGTAAGTCGACGGTCCGACGGCTGATCGAGGCCGATCTGCCGCCGACGGTCGACGCCGTGGAACTGCACCACGTCGTCGGTCCCGAGCCCGTCCCGACGCTCGCGTGGCGCCAGCGGTCGACCGAGCTGGTGGTCGGGCGTGCCCTCGAGCTCCAGGCCCAGGGCCGGGACCTGCTCCTGGCGGGCGATCCGGTCGCTGCCGGTGAGGTGTTCGCCGCGCCGTCGGCGGCCGAGCTCGACGGCATCGCGGTCTGCCTGCTCGACCTCGAGCCAGACGCGCAGGCTGCGAGGCTCTCGGCACGCGGCGACGACCCGTCGCTGTTCGTGCACCACATCGCGTTCGCCGACTGGATGCGAGCGCACGCTCGGGACGCCGGGCACATGCCCCAGGTGCTGCAGACGGGCGGCTGGGACGAGATGCGCTGGGACCGGCTCCGGAACAGTGATGGGTGGGCGATGCGCGTGCTCGACACCTCCGCGTTGACTCCTCAGGCGGCGGCACGCGAGGTGCTCAACTGGTGCCGCGACGCGCTCGCCGGACGAGCGCCGGTGATGCACCCGCCGTCCTGACCGACCGGCTACTCGATGACGTCGAGCGCCCCGTCGGCAAGCTCGACACGCAGGCCGCCGGCGGTCGCGATCTCCGCGACCTCCTCGGGACGCTCGGCGCCGCCGGCCTGGAGCACGAGGCGGGCGACGTCGCCGCGCACGCGCTTGGCCATATGGCTGATCACCGTCCGCGTGCCGTCCGGCGCCTCGGTGAACGCCCGCACGGAGAGATGCGTCGCCCGCCGCGGCTTCCACGCCGCCGCGTAGGACCCCGACCGCAGGTCGAGCACCAGGCCACGATCGGGCAGCGCCGCGCGCAGCGGCTCGCGCCAGTACGCGGCCAGCGCACCGACGCCGGGCGGCTTGACGCTCATGTCGAGCCGGTAGGCCGGGATCCGATCTCCGGGGCGGACCACTCCCCACAGCGCGCTCGCGATCAGCACCCCGTCCCACGGCAGATCCTCCAAGCCCAGCGCGCCGAACAACACACCGGTGTAGAGGTCGGCGGCGGGGATCGCCGGCGCCCGCCGCAGCTCCGGGTCGACCGCGTCGATCAGGCGCTCGCGCGGCCCGCGCAACCGGGAATAGACGAGCGTCGACAGCCCGACACGTCGGCCGCGGTCCGGCGACGCCTTGCCCTGGGACGGCGGGAGCAGCACGAGCATCGGGACGAGGCTAACTGCAGGCCACGGCCGCCTGCCCGCCCGACCCGGCTAGAACTCGGCCGGCGGGGCGAACTGGCTGATCGTGAGCTCCGCTCCCTGGGGGTCGCGCAGGTTGGCCTCGCGGGTCCACATCGTGTCGCGGGCGGCGAGGACCTCGGCGCCGAGACGCTCCGCGGTTGCCGCGATCCGGTCGCGATCGGCGACGCTGAAGACGACCTTCCAGCGGGGAGAGCCGGACCCGTCGTCGATGTGCTCTGCGCCGGCGACGACGTCGGCGAAGCCCTCTGGGGCATTGGCCTGCCGGGCGTAGATCTCAGGGTCGGCGGTCGCCGCCAGGTGGTCGCCGTAGCCCTGCACCCGCCACATCTCGACGTCGCCCGGCATCGTCGAATGCTGCCATCCGAACACCCCCTCGTAGAACGCGCGCGCCCGGTCCGGATCGCCGGTGCGCAGATGCGAGAAGTTCCAAGCGCCCGGCGCGTTGACCAGCTGGGCGCCCAGCCGCGCTCCCGCCTGCCAGAGGCGGAACGCGGCACCCTCCGGATCGGCGCAGATCGCCAGTCGCCCGGCGCGCCCCGCCGGACCCACGTCGGCCGGCTCGCCCGACACGCTGCCGCCGTGCGCGGCCACGCGCGCCGCGGCCGCGTCGACGTCGTCGACGGCGATGTACGTGTTCCACGCGACCGGCGCTCCCGTCGACGGGGCGAGGGCGGCGACGTCCCGGCCGTCGATGGTGGCGACCCAGTAGGAGTCGGGAACCTCGGGCGGTGTCGCGTCGGTGCAGGTCCAGCCGAACAGCTCGGCGTAGAACGCGCAGGCGGCTTCGGGGTCGGGCTGCTCGGTGTCGACCCAGCAGGGGACTCCGGCGGGATAGGTCCGGACATCGGCGGCGGTGCTCATCGGGTCTCCTCGGTCGGGGTTCCTGGTCCGTCGTCGACGCTAGGCGCAAATGCGGTCAGCTGTTGACCGCTGCGCGGACGGCATCGCCGATCGGCAGGGCCTACAGTCCCACGCATGAGCTGGACCGTCGAGTTGGCGCCCAACCTCGAGGGTGAGCAGGCTTTGTTGCCGGCTCCGTTTGCCGGCGCCGTCGCCGAGGCGCTCGGCCGCCCGGCGGCCCAGCAGCCGACATGGCCCGATGCCGAGCAGGCCTCCCGGGTGCGCGGCGTGCTGAATGCGGTGCCGCCGATCGCGGTCGCGTCAGAGGTCGACGTCCTGCAGGAGCGCCTGGGCGCGGTCGCGCGTGGCGAGGCCTTCCTTCTGCAGGGCGGTGATTGCGCCGAGACGTTCGACGACAACACTGAAGCGCGGCTGCGGGGCACGATCCGGACGCTGCTGCAGATGGCCGTCGTCCTGACCTACGGGACCGAGATGCCGGTCGTCAAGCTCGGACGGTTGGCGGGCCAGTACGCCAAGCCGCGCACGGCGGAGATCGACTCAGACGGGCTGCCCTCCTATCGCGGCGACATGATCAACGCGCTCGCGCCTGAGCCCGAAGGCCGCCGCCACGATCCGGGCCGCATGATCCGCGCCTACGCCAACGCGGCCGCGGCGATGAACCTCGCGCGCGCCGTCACGAGCGCCGGACTCGCCGATCTGCACCACCTCCAGGAATGGAACATGGACTTCGTCCGGCGCTCGCCGGCCGGCGAGCGCTACGCCCGGGTCGCCACCGAGATCGATCGGAGCCTGCGCTTCATGTCGGCCTGCGGCGTCGACGACGGCTCGTTGCGTGCGGTCGAGCTGTTCGCCAGCCACGAGATGCTGGTGCTCGACTACGAGCGTGCGCTGCTGCGTCCCGAACGGGAACGGCTCTACCTGCTCTCGGCCCATCAGGTGTGGATCGGGGAGCGCACTCGCCAGCTCGACGGCGCCCACGTCGCGCTCGGCGCGCTGATCGCCAACCCGGTCGGGGTCAAGATCGGGCCCACCATCACCCCTGAGCAGGCGGTCGAGCTCGTGGCGCGGCTTGATCCCGAGCGCGTCGACGGACGCGTGACGCTCGTCTCTCGGATGGGCAACGGCGCCGTCCGGGACCGGCTGCCGCCGATCGTCGATGCGGTCACGCGATCGGGCCATCGCGTGGTGTGGCAGTGCGACCCGATGCACGGGAACACCGAGGAATCGCCGAGCGGTCACAAGACTCGGCGCTTCGAACGCATCGTCGACGAGGTGGAGGGCTTCTTCGAGGTCCACCAGCGCCTGGGCACCCACCCGGGCGGTATCCACGTCGAGCACACCGGTGAGGACGTCACAGAGTGCCTCGGCGGGGCGCAGATGATCACCCACGGCCAACTCGCCTCGCGCTACGCGACGGCCTGCGACCCGCGGCTGAACACCGAGCAGGCCCTTGAGCTGGCGTTCCTCGTGGTCGAGATGCTGCGCCGCACCGCCGGCTGATGCAGCCGATCTGCGATTACCTGGACTACTCCGGCCGCGACGACGTGCTCGCGGGCGGGGTGCGGATGCTGCCGGTGCAGACACCGGCCGGTTCGTTCAAGGTGTGGACCAAGCGGATCGGGAACAACCCGAGCCTGCGCGTCCTGCTCCTCCACGGCGGACCGGGCGCCACCCATGAGTACCTCGAGGCGTGTGACAGTTACCTTCCTACCGCCGGTGTCGAGTATTACTACTATGACCAGCTGGGGTCCGCCTTCAGCGATCAGCCTGACGACGGCTCGTTGTGGGAACTCGACCGCTTCGTCGACGAGGTCGAGCAGGTCCGGCAGGCTCTGGACCTGACGCCCGACAGCTTCGTGCTCTACGGCCAGTCATGGGGCGGGATCCTCGCGATCGAGTACGCGCTCGCGCATCCTGACCGGCTCAAGGGCCTGGTCATCTCGAACATGATGGCCGACGTCCCGGCCTACAACGCCTACGCACGGGACGTGCTCAAGCCGGCGATGGACCAGGAGGCGCTGCGCAAGATCGAGGCGCTCGAGGCCGCGGGCGACATCGAGAACCCGCGCTACACCCAGCTGCTCTACGAGCATCACTACGTCCAGCACGTGCTGCGCATGCCGGTCGAGGACTGGCCGGATCCCGTCCAGCGCGCGTTCGCGGCGATCAACCCCGCGATCTACGTCTCGATGCAGGGTCCCAGCGAGCTCGGGATCAGCCAGGACGCCCGGCTCGCCCAGTGGAGCCGCTTCGACGACCTCGCGTCCATTCAGGTGCCGACCCTGGTGATCGGCGCCCGGCACGACACCATGGACCCCGCGCACATGCGGGAGATGGCAGACCGTCTCCCGCAGGGCAGATACCTTCACTGCCCCGCGGGAAGTCACCTCGCGATGTACGACGATCAGCAGACGTACTTCTCAGGGCTCATCGACTTCCTGCATGATCTCTAGGAGCGGTGCCCGCTGATGTACCTCGAGCAGATCTCCCTCATCGTCGATGACTACGACGAGGCCATCGCGTTCTTCGTGGAGGCGCTCAGCTTTGAGCTGCTGGAGGACTCCCCGGCGCTGACCAGCCGGGAGGGCCGGCCGAAGCGATGGGTCGTCGTGCGCCCGCCGAACGGGCAGACATCGCTGCTCCTGGCACAGGCGGACGGGGACCGGCAACGGCAGGCTGTCGGGGATCAGTTCGCCGGCCGCGTCGGTCTGTTTCTGCGCGTCGACGACTTCCAGGCGGAATACGAGCGCCTGCGCCTGGGCGGCGTCGAGTTCGTCGGCGAGCCTCGCTCCGAGAGCTACGGAGAGGTCGCCATCTTCCTCGACGTCGCGGGAAACCGCTGGGATCTGCTCGGACCCCGGCCATAGCTCGGGGTTGACGCTCGGACCATGCTCGAGCTGCGCCCGATGTCCAGCGACGACATCCGGCTCGTCGAAGATTGGCTGCGGGAGCCTCACGTCGCCAAGTGGTGGCTGTCCGGGATCACCGCCGAAGCCGAGCTCGATGAGATCCGCGAATCCGTCGAGCGCACGGCGAACCAGGCGACCCGCATGCTCACGGTCCTGGAGCGCGCGGAGGGGGTTGGGCACTCGCCGATCGGCTGGTGTCAGTGGTACCCCTACGACGCCTACCCCGACGAGGGCGCGGCCGCCGGCGCCCTCCCCGGCGAGTGCGGGTTTGACTACGCGCTCGGCGATCCGGCGGCGATCGGACGCGGGTTGGGGACGCAGCTGATCGCGGCGCTGATCGGGGAGGTCCGCCGGGCGCACCCGCGCTGCGGGTTCATCGTCGCTCCCGACGCCCGCAACGTCGCGTCACGACGGGTGCTCGAGCACAACGGCTTCGTGCTGGCCGAGGTGCGTCCGATCGAGACCGAGCCGATCGACGATCCGATGGCGATCTACCGGCTGCAGGCACCTGCCGATTGACCCGGCTACCTCAGTAGGTGTAGGCTTACGGTTCGTGAAGACTTACCAAGGCGACGCGTGGACGGCACTCGGCGACCCGACGCGGAAGGCGATCTTCGAGCTGCTGGTGGATCGCCCGCGGGCGGTCGGCGAGCTGTCGGGTGAGCTGCCCGTCAGTCGCCCGGCGGTCTCGCAGCACCTGAAGGTGCTCAAGGACGCCGGGCTGGTGATCGACCGCCCGCAGGGGACCCGTCGCATCTACTCCGTCGACCCTGACGGGCTGGTGGCACTCCGGGCCGATCTCGAGCGGTTCTGGGGGAGCGCGCTGACCACGTACAAGAGGGCCGTTGAGCAACCCACCGAGGAGGAGACGTGAGTACGCACACGCAGGCAGGCGCGACGCCCGTTCGCAGCTCGATCGTCGTTGACGCGCCGATCGACCGCGCGTTCCGAGTGTTCGTCGACGACTTCGGCCAGATCAAACCGCCCGAGCACAACCTGCTCGGCGTGGAGCGAGCCGAGACGGTGTTCGAGCCCCGAGCGGGAGGCCGGGTGTTCGATCGCGGCGTCGACGGCAGCGAGTGTCACTGGGCGCGCGTGATCGCCTATGAGCCACCTGACCGGGTCGTGCTGGGCTGGCACATCGACGGTCGCTGGCAGATCGAGACCGATCCCGCGCGAACCAGTGAGGTGGAGGTGCGGTTCATCGCCGAGGGTGACGACCGCACTCGGGTCGAGCTCGAGCACCGCAACTTCGAGCGCCACGGCGACGGCTGGGAAGGCGTGCGCGACGGGGTCGGCTCCGCCGGCGGCTGGCCGCTCTACCTCGCGCGGTACGCAGGACTGCTCGCCGTGGACTGATCGGCCGCCTCGTCTGACTCCACGGACCAGCTCCGGTCCCGGGCATACATCCGGGACCGGAGTGTCCATTCGGCGAGACGTCTCAGGAGCTGTGCACCTCGGGCAGGCTCCGGGGTGACACCGCTTTGCCCTGTCGCCCGAGGGTCGCCGTCGCGGCCGATTGCGCGCTCTTCGCCGCACTCGCCGACGACGGTGGGACGGGCACCGGTATCGGTGGACAGGTCGCATCCGGACCGTTGCCGGGTTGTCGCGCCGGTAGCTGGCCGCTCGCCAGGTAGTTGGCGATCGTCCCATCGACGCACAGGTCGCCGTTCAGCGAGTCGGCATGGCTGGTCCCGCCCGGCTCGGCGAGCAGCACCGAGTTCGGGAACAGCTGGCGGGTGACGAGGCTGCCCTCGAACGGCGTCGCCGCATCTCCGGTCTCGTCGATGAGCAGCGCGTTCTGGACTCCTGACCCGTTGACCTGGAACTGCGGTCCGGCCGCCACCGGCCAGGACTGGCACGGGCCGTTGAACCACGTGTTGCCCCAGGTCTCGTACGGAGCCTGCTGGAACTCAGCCCACGAGGCCGAGGTCCAGGTGTCCCAGTCCGTCGGCCAGGCGGAGTCGGTGCACAGCACCGAGAGGTAGACCGCGAGCTCGTTGTCGTTGCCGGGGCCGTCCACGGCGTCGTAGAGCTGCACGAGCTCGTTGGTCTTGTGCTGGTTGATGTAGTCGGAGAACACCTGGCCCTCCTCCACCCAGGTCTCCTCGTAGTACGCGGCTTCCTGGAAGGTGTCGACCCACTCGTCTGGACCGACGATGCCACCTGCCGGGTTGTTCTCCAGCGAGTCCTCGGTGTTGTAGAACAGCGTCTGGACCGCTGCCTCGGTCGTGCCGAGGTGGTAGACGCTGTGGTACTTCGCCAGCCACGCGAACCAGTCATCCTCGTTGGTGTTGAACGGACCGTCCTGGTCGAGGTTGAAGTCGTCGAAGCCGGGCCGGGTCATGTTGACGTTGCTGTCGAGGATCATCCGACGAAGCGTCTGGGGGTACAGGCTGGCGTACGTCTGGCCGAGATCGGTCCCCCAGGAGAAGCCGTAGTACGTGATCTGGGGGACACCGAGCGCCTCGCGGATGCTGTTGACGTCCTCCGCGTTATCGACCGTTGTCATGTTGTGCAGCAGTGCGGTCTGTTCAGCGCTCTGACCGGCGCAGGCCGACGCGTAGCTCTCCGAGCGCGTCTCCCAGGTGGTGAGCAGCGACGGCGTCCATGGCACGTAGTTCGGGCGATCCGGGCCGAGGTAGTTCGGCTGGCAGCTGATCTGCGGGATGCTCGAGCCCACGCCGCGGGGATCGAAGCCGATCCAGTCGTAGTCGTTGGCCGCGGCCTTGAAGCCCTCATGCCGCAGGACCGGGACCAGGAACGTGTTGAGATCCAGGCCGGAGCCGCCGGGCCCGCCGGGGTTGGTGATGATGACGCCCTGGTAGTTCTTGGGCTTGGACCGATGGAGGATCCGTGAGACCGCGAGCTGGATCTGTGCCCCGGTCGGGTTGCTGTAGTCGAGCGGCACCGAGAGGAACCCGCACTGCGCACCCGCCGCTCGAAGATCTGCCTCCGAGCATCGTCCCCAGCTGATCGACTGCGTGCCGGCCGCGGCGCCTGAAGTGCCTGCGGGATCGGCGACTGCTGACACCGGCATGGCCAGCATGGCGACGACCGCCCCCGCCACAGCCAGCCCCGAAATGACGCGTTTCATACGCGAACCCTCCTCTGGTCGAACCACTCTCCCTGAGTGCTGCGGACGCCATTATCCATAACCGGAGTCGGCGGGTGCGGGTTTTTTCGCTTTCTCATCGCCTGTACCGTGGATCCGTGACCGAGCGCGCCGTGTTCTTGCGTCCCGGAGGATTGACCGGCGCCGAGGCCCTGCACGCACGGTTCGTCGAGCACGCGTACCTGCCGCATTCGCACCCCACGTGGACCGTCGCCGTCATGCAGGCCGGCGCCGCGCGCTTCGAGGTCGACGCGACCAAGCAGCGGGCCGACCGCGGCGAGCTGTTCGTGCTCGAGCCGGAGGCGGTTCACACCGGCATGGCGGCCGTGCCCGAGGGATGGGGCTATCAGGTCCTGTACCTCGACCCCGAACTCGTGCACGACTGGGCAGAGCGCGACGCGAGCGCTCCCCGCGCCGCCCGCTGGGTGGTGTTCCGCGATCCGTCGCTGCGCGCGGCGCTGCTGCGAATGCACGCCGCCTTCGCCGCGAGAGAAACCGGGCTCGAGCGCGATGAGCTCGTCGTCGACGCGGTGGCGGCGTTGCGACGGCATCTGCGACCGGTCCCACCGGACGCCGCGGGCGGCACCGAGCACGCGGCGGTCAGGCGCGCGCGTGCCTACCTCGCAGAGCGCTGGGACCGGCCGGTCGCGCTCGCCGAGCTCGCCGCATCCGCCGGCCTCAGCCGCTTCGAGCTCATCCGCCGCTTCCGTCAGCACACGGGGCTGACGCCGCACGCGTTTCAGACGAACCTGCGGATCGCCCAAGCGCGCACGATGCTGCGTGCCGGCGAGCCGATCGCCGGGGTGGCGGCGGCGTGCGGCTTTGCCGACCAGCCACATCTCACGCGCACGTTCCGCCGTGCGGTCGGGGTCACTCCTGGTCGCTTCGCGGCCGCGTGAGACGCCGCCGTCTCACGCAAAGCCGCAATTTCGTTCAAGACAGACGCGGGTGCGGCTGGGACCCTCGCGCACATGGCGGTCACCGACTTCGACACGAAAGTGGCGGTGCTCGTGCGCGACGACCTCGCGGCGTGGCAGCGCCTCAACGTCTGCGCCTTTCTGATCAGCGGCGTGGTGGCCGCCGCCGGAGACGGCGCGATCGGAGAGAACTACCTCGACGCCGACGGGAACACCTACCTCCCGCTGCTCGTGCAGCCGGTGCTTGTGTTCGAGTTAACCGGCTCCAAGCTGCGGACGGTCCGTGAGCGCGCCTCGCGGCGTGAGGTCCCGATCGCGCTCTATACCGCCGAGATGTTCATCACCGGCAACGACGAGGACAATCGCGGCGCGGTCCGGCGTGTCGGCGCCGGGGACCTCGACATCGTCGGCATCGCGCTGCGGGCGCCTCACCGCGACGCCGACGCCATCCTGCGAGGGCTCAGCCGCCACCCATAGTGCCCCGGCCGGGGTGCGCTGCAGGTACGATGCCGTCCGTGGATCTCGGCCGACCCTCGTCCTACCTGGTTCTCGAGCGCGGCACCCCGGTCTACAGCGCCGACGGGGTGCAGATCGGCAAGGTCACGCATGTGCTCGCCGTCGAGGCCGAGGACGTGTTCGACGGCATCGTGATCGGTGAGCATCCGTTCGGCCACGACCACCGGTTCGCCGACGCCGACGACGTCCAGGAGGTGTTCGAGCGCGGTGTCGTGCTCAAGCTCGACCGCTCCGCGTGCGAGCGCCTGCCCAAGCCCGATGCCAATCCGGCGACGATGCGCGACGACCCCGCCGAGTCCGAGTCGGAGTTCCGGCACGCCAAGCTGAGGCGCGCCTGGGACATCATCTCCGGCAATCAGTGATCCGGCGGGCCGGCGGCTACTCCGAGGACGAGGGACGCGGCTGGCCCGAGCCCTTCGGGTACGGGTGGCCCGAGCTGCCGCGGATACTCGTACGGGTCGACTGACGGCCGGTGCGATCGGCACGCGCGGCCCGGCCGTCGGTCGCGCTCGCCGGGCCGGTGCCGATCACGTGGGTCGCCGCCAGTCGGCGGAACAGGCCGTCGACGGCCATCAGCTCGCGCTCGGTGCCGCGCTGCACCACCTCACCGCGGTCGAGGACGACGATCTGGTCCGCGCGCCTCGCGGTGGCGATGCGGTGGGCGATGATGATCGAGGTGCGGCCGCGCAGCAGCCGGTCGAGCGCGCGCTCGATCAGCAGCTCCGTCGGGCGGTCGATGTTGGAGGTCGCTTCGTCGAAGATCAGGATCCGAGGGTCGGCGAGCAGCGCTCTGGCGATCGAGATCAGCTGGCGCTCGCCGGCCGACAGGCCGCTGCCGCCCTCGCGGATCTGGTGCTGCAGCCCCGCAGGGAAGCGGGAGGCGACGCGGTCCAGCCCGACGAGCCCGGAGATCCGCTCGAGCTCATCGTTGGTGGCCTCGGGCGCGGCGAAGCGGACGTTGTCGGCGATCGTGCCGGAGAACAGGAACTGGTCCTGGAGGACGACGCCGAGCTGCCGCCGGTAGGCGCGCAGGTCGAGGGTGCGCAGGTCGAGGCCGTCGACGGTCAACGCGCCACCGCTCGGGTCGTAGAAGCGGGCGACGAGCTTGGCCAGCGTCGACTTGCCACCGCCCGACTCGCCGACGATCGCGCAGCAGGAGCCGGCCCGCACCGTGAGGTCGATTCCGTGGAGCACCTCGTTCTCGCCGTAGGCGAAGCGCACTGCGTCAAGCCGCAACTCCCCGTCCAGGCGGCCGGGGACGATCGCGTCCTCGGGGCTGGCAATGTCGACGTCCTCGTCGAGCACCGAGGCGATCTTCGTCATCGCGGCCTGGCCGGACTGCAGCTGCGAGTACACCTCGGAGAGTGACTGCAGCGGCTGGAAGGCCAGTGACAGCAGGAAGTAGGCGGCGGCGATCGTCCCGATCTGACTCGAGGGGAGGATGTGGGCGCCGACTCCGAGCACCGCGACCGTCGCGACTACCCCGAGCAGCTCGATCGACGGGAAGAACACCGAGACGATCTTCTGCGTGTAGATGTTGGCGCGCCGGTTGTCGCCGTTGAGCTCGTCGAAGCGCGCGCGGAAGGACTGCTGGCGGCGGAACGACTGCACGACCACCATTCCCGCCACCGACTCCGCGACGTGCGCGGTGACGCCCGCGATCCGGTTGCGGACCTCCAGCTGGGCACGGGTCGAGGTGTGCTGGAACCAGCGGCTCAGCGCCATCGCCGCCGGGAGCACGACGAGCGCGGCCAGCCCCAGCCGCCAGTCGTTGATGAGCAGGGCGAGCACGGCGGCCGGCAGCAGCGCGCAGCTGGTGACGAGCGTCGGCAGCCCTTCGGACAGGACGTCGGAGATCGCATCCATGTCGCTGGTCAGACGAGCGATGATCCAGCCGGCGCGCTGCTCGGAGAAGTACCGAAGCGACAGCGTCGTCAGATGGTCGAACAGCTCACGGCGCAGCCCGACGACAATGTCCTGCCCGAGTCGCGCCATCCCGCGGGTCATGATCCCGTAGAGCACGAATCCAGCGACGCTCACCACGACGAACGCGACCAGCGCGAGGTCGAGGTTGGTCGTGTTGCGCTCGGCGATCCCGTTGTTGATGGCGACGCGCACGAGCAGCCAGCTGCCGGTCTGCGCCAGCGCCTCGCCGACCGCACACGCGAACACGCCCGCGACCCACAGCGGGCGTTGCACGATGAACCGCCGCAGGTCGAGCAGGCCGGTCGGGACGGGCGGGCGGGTCGGGCGCGTCTGCGCCGCGGTTTCAGGCAGCGCCGACAACCGCGTCCTCCCCGAACAGGCCGGCGAACGGCCCGCCCTGGTCGATCAGGCCCTCGGGCACACCTTCCTCGACGACGCGGCCGTCCTCGAGCACGGCGACCCGGTCGGCCAGCGCCAGCGTCGAGAGCCGCTGCGTGGCCAGCAGGACGGCCCTCCCGTGCAGGCCATCGCGCAGTCCGGCCACGATCTCACGTTCGAGCTCGGTGTCCACCGCCGACAGCGGGTCGTCGAGGATCAGCACCGGCGCGTCGGTGAGCAGTGCGCGCGCCAGCGCGACACGCTGGCGCTGCCCGCCCGACAGGTTCACTCCGCGCTCGCCGATCACCGTCTCCAGTCCGTGCGGCAGCGAGGCGACGAACTTCGCCACGCCGGCCAGCTCGAGCGCGTGCGTGATCGACGCCTCGTCGGCGTCGGGGCGGCCCGCCAGGAGGTTGGCTCGCAGCGTCTCGGAGAACAGGACCGGCCGCTGGGTGACGAGCCCGACCGCGCCTCGCAGCTCCGCCAGCGGCACCATGCGGCTATCGATGCCGGCGAGGCGCACGACCCCCGCCGTCGGGTCGTAGTGACGGGCCAGCAGCGAGAGCAGTGTCGACTTGCCGCTGCCGGTCCGGCCGCACACCGCGACGATCTCATCGGGCTCGACGCTGAGCTTGACGCCGCGCAGCACCTCGGACCCGCCCGGGTAGGCGAAGTGGACAGCGTCGAACCGGACGGTCACCGGCTCGGCGGCCGGCAGCGACGCGGCGCGATCCGCCGGAGCCTCGGGCAGCAACGGAATCTCCTCCAGCCACGAGAACGCCCGGCCGGCGGAGGCGAGCGCGCGCTGCCCGAGGTCGAGGATCAGCCCCATCGCCTCAAGCGGCCACACGATCTGCAGCAGCAGCTGGATGAACAGCGCCAGCTGGCCGTAGGTGAGCGTCCCGGCGATCACCGCGCGACCGCCGAGCAGGAGCACGACGGCCACCGACAGCGACGGCAGATAGAAGACGGGCGGCAGGAAGGTCGCCTCGACCCGGGCCTGGCGGATCATCTCGTCGCGGATCTCGGTCGCGCGGTCGGCGAACCGCTCCTGGATGATCTCCTCGCGCCCGAAGGCCTGCACCATCTCGATCCCCACCACGGCCTCGTTGGCCGCGTCGGTGAGGTCGCCCTTGCGCGCCTGGACCGCCCGGGAGATCGGCGCCACCCGCCGCCCGAACCGCCACGCGAAGTACGCGATCGCGGGCATCGGCAGTGCGCTCCACAGCGCGAGGATCGGGTTCGTGGCCACCAGCAGCGCGCCGGTGCCGACGATCAGCATCGCGCTCTGGATCGCCTGCACCATCCCCCAACCGATGAAGTACCGGATCGGATAGAGGTCGTTGGTCGCGCGTGACAGCACCTGCCCGGTCGGCTGGCGGTCGTAGAAGGCGCGCGGGAACCGCAGGTAGGCGCCGTACAGCAGCTCGCGCACGCGCGCCTCGATCTCGATCCCGACGCGGGATGTGGCGTAGCGGCGCAGGATGTTCACGCCGGCGCGCACGAGCGCGAGAACGACGATCAGGATCAGCAGCGGCATCAACGGTTCGCGGTGGGTGACGATCGACCGGTCGATCGCGCGTGCGACCAGCACCGGGATGAGCAGTGAGAGTGCGCTGTACACGAACGCGTAGGCGAAGCCGATCAAGCTCAGCCGGCGCTGCTCGCGCCACAGGCGCAGCAGGCGACGGGCGGTCAGCCCGAGGCCGAACGGCTGCGGGTCAAACAGCTCGGTCACCCCGGGCCCGCCCACCGGGCTGGGCTCGGCCACGCGCCCCCGGTCGCGAACACGACCGGTGCGGCGCTCACGCCAGCGGTCACGTGCGGCAGGGCTCATCACTGCAGTCAGTCCTCCATCGTGCCCCCGGATGGGGCGGTCGGCTGAATTCCACGCCGTCGTCCGACCGCGTCGGGGCGGGATGAACCGGAGGCGCCCGTACCCCGGGCGCACCCTGCCAGCCTAGACGATGATGCGCGCACATCGCAGCGCGCATCCGCAACGTGTCGGCTTGCGATGATCCAGCGATGATCGAGCGTCGGATCGTCACCTCATCCAGCCCACTGCTCGCGGACCTGACCTGGCCCGTGTTCGAGGCCCGCGGACGGCGGGACGGTCCGCGGTTGACGCTGATGGCGGGCATCCACGGCGGCGAGTACCCGGCAATCGCGGCGGTGCGCACGTTCATGCGCGAGCTCGACAGCGCGGCGCTCGCGGGATCGATCCTGGCGGTGCCGATCGCCTCGCCGACCTCGTTCCGCGCCCGCTCGGCGTTCGTCGTGCCCGAGGATGGGCGAAATCTGAACCGGGCGTTTCCCGGCCGCGCGGAGGGATCGTTCACCGACGCGCTCGCCGATCACATCTTTCAGACGTTCATCACCGGTTCCGATCTCCTCATCGACCTGCATGGAGGAGATCTGTTCGAGGCGCTCGAGCCGTTCACGATCTACCAGGACTCGCCCGCGCGCGAGACCGCTCACCGGATGGCCTGTGCGTTCAACTTCCCGTACGTCATCCGCGAGCGGGGAGGCGACCTGGGAGGGATGACGAGCGCGGCGGCCGCCGACGCGGGCATCCCGGCGATCATCGCCGAAGCCGGCGGCTGTGGTCTGCTGGAGCCCGACGCGGTGCGGCTGCACCTGGACGGGCTGGGCAACGCGCTCCGGGCGGCCGAGATGCTCGACGGGCCGGTGGTGGCGCCCGCCCGCGCCCAGCATCTCGCTGGTGACTTCCGCTGGGTGCGCTGCGCCACCCAGGGGTGGTGGCAGCCGGAGGTCGGGGTGGGCGTGAGCGTCGACGCCGGCGAGCGGCTCGGCGCGATCCTCGATCCGTTCGGCGAGGAGCTGGAACCGGTGCAGGCGCCGCAGGCCGGAGCGGTGGCCTTCCTCACGACGAGCCCGGCGGTCGACCGCGACGGCCTGCTGCTCGCGATCGCCGGCGAGCTCAGCCCCGTGGGCAGCGCTCGATGATCTCCGCGAGTGCGTCGATCGCCCGCGATGCCGCCGCCGGCGCGAGGTTTGCGTAGCCGAGCGCGAGCGCGCCTCGGTCGCGGTCGGCCACCGGCGCTCCGAGGGCGATGCCCTGTGCGGCCGCCTCGCCCGCGACCGCCATCTCACTGACCCCGTCCGGAAGTTCGAGCAGCACGAACAGCCCGGCCGAGACACCGCTCACGCGCAGCGCGGGCAGTCGCGTCGCCAGGGCGTCGAGCAGGGCGGCGCGGCGCTGGTGGTAGCGGCGGCGCTGGCGGCGCAGATGGCGATCGAGGTCGCCGCGTTCGAGGATGTGTGCGAGCGCGAGTTGCAGAATGGGGGAGGGCGCGCCGCCACGCCGGCGCGCGGTCTCGAGCACCGGCCCGCTGAGCCGCTCCGGCATCACCAGCCAGCCGATGCACAGCGCCGGTGACAGGGTCTTGCTGGTCGACCCCGCGTAGGCCACGTGGTCGGGGGCGAGGCCCTGCACACAGCCGATCGGCTGGCGGTCGTATCGGTATTCGGCGTCATAGTCGTCCTCAACGATCACGCGGGTGGACCGACCGGCCCAGGCGATCAGCTCGCGGCGGCGTGCGGGCGAGAGGACGGCGCCGGTGGGGTACTGGTGTGCCGGCGCGACCGCAACCGCGCCGCTGGACTCGGCCAGCTGTGCCACCACGAGACCGTCGTCGTCGACGCGCACACCTCGGGTCAGCAGCCCGGCCTCATGCGCGGTCTCCGCGGCGCCCGGCCAGCCCGGCTGCTCCACGGCGACCTCCGCCACGCCCTGCTTGGCCAGCGTGGCCCAGACGAGACCCATGCTGTGGCGCGTCCCGGACGTGATCAGGATGCGATCCGGGTCGGCCAGGACGCCCCGGACGCGGGCCAGATACGACGCGAGTGCGGCTCTGAGCTCCGGCATGCCGGCCGGATCGGGCAGGCCGAGCCGGTCGGCTCCGACCGAGCGCAGCACCTGACCGAGCGCGGCCGCCCACGGGCCTCGCGGGAACTCCGCGACGGCGGGAGTGAACGGGTTGAGGTCGTAGCGAGGGGGCGAGGCGGGACGCTCCCGGGCCGGTCTGCCGGCGGGCGCCGCGGCCAGCGGCGCGACCGTCGTGCCACCGCCCCGGCGGGTCTGCAGATACCCCTCGGCGGCGAGCTGCGCGTAGGCCTCGACGACCACGCCTCGTGACACCCCGAGCTGCGCGCACAGCGACCGTGTCGCCGGCAGACGCGTGCCTGGCGCGAGCCGCCCGGCCCGCACCGCGTCGCGGAGCCCGCTCTCCAGCCGCGCGCGCTTCGAATGGCCCGCCACTGCCTCCAGGTCGAGGTGAAGGTCCATTTGGCCCTGGATTCTCGCATCGGATTGGATCTTCTACGCGAGCCAAGTGCGGCGTACGCTGTCGCCCATGCCCACGAAGAGAACCCGCGTCCGCCGCGCCCCCGCGCGCGCGTTGTACGAACGCGAGCAGATCGACGCGATCCTGGATGAGGGCCTCGTCGGCCACCTCGGGTTCGTCGACGACGATCAGCCGTTCGTGATCCCCACCCTCTACGCACGGGTCGGCGACACCGTCTACGTGCACGGCTCGTCGGCGAGTCGTGCGATCCGCCGCCTCACGGACGGCATCCCGGCGTGCCTGACCGTCACTCTGCTCGACGGACTCGTGCTCGCCCGCTCGGTCTTCCACCACTCGATGAACTACCGCTCGGTAGTGGTGCTCGGTACGTGTCGTCCCGTCGAGGGACCGGAGGAGCGGGAGGCGGCGCTGCTCGCGTTCACCGAGCGAATGGTCCCCGGCCGCTGGGACGTCGTGCGGCCGCCGTCGGCCAAGGAGCTGAAGGCGACCCGGGTGCTGTCGATGGACCTGGAGGAATGCTCGGCCAAGGCTCGGACCGGCCCGCCCGTCGACGACGAGACCGACTACGCACTCCCGGTCTGGGCGGGTGAGATTCCGCTGCGCACCGTCGCCGGCCCGCTGACCCCCGATCCGAGGCTGACCGCCGGTGTCGAGCCGTCGCCTGAGATCCGGGACTGGTCGCCAGCGGCCGGCCGTCTGCAGCAGGCCGTCGCGGGCTGAGCCCGCCCCGGTCGTGATCATCGCTACGGTTGCCCGTCATGGAGTGCGACGGGCAACCGGCGCCTTGAGCAAGCTCGCTGCCCTCGCCGGCGCGTTGGTCCTCGTGGCGGTTTCGGGCTGCGGCGCGGCGCGAGATCCACGACCCGCTCGGTCCGAGCATCGCGGCGCCACTGTCGCGGATGTCCTCGGGGCCCGCACCGCGCCCGGGCCGCCCCGCGCACTGCGGGCCGCCGCAGTCACCGCGCGCGCGTTATCGGTGGATCAGCTCGCCGGTCAGCGCGTGATCTACGCCTACGCCGGATTGCAGCCGCCGAGCTCGCTGTTGACGGCGATCCGGCGAGGCGAGGCCGGCGGGGTGATCTTCTTCAGCTGGAACATCTCGAGCGTGGCGCAGATCCGCGGGGTCATCGATCAGTTTCAGCGCGCCAGCCTGGCCAGCCCGTTGCACGATCGGCTGCTGATGATGACCGACCAGGAGGGTGGCGAGGTCCGCCGGCTGCCGGGCGCGCCGACGCGGTCCGAGAAGCAGATAGGGGAGAGCCGGGACGGCGCGGCGCTGGCGGGATCGGCCGGGCGCGGCGCCGCGCGGGAGCTTCGGTCGGCGGGGATGAACGTGAACCTCGCGCCGGTGCTCGACGTCTACCGCCACGCCGGCAACTTCATCGACGAGTTCCAGCGCTCCTACTCCAACAACCCGGCGACCGTCGGGCGACTGGGGGGCGCGTTCATCGGAGCCCAGCAGGCCGATGGGGTGGCGGCGACCGCCAAGCATTTCCCCGGGCTGGGGGCCGCGGCGCGCAGCCAGGACACGGATGCGCGGCCGGTGACGCTCGACGTCCCGCTGGCCCAGCTGCGAGATGTCGATGAGGCTCCCTACCGCACCGCGATCGCCGCAGGGGTGAAGCTCGTGATGATCTCGTGGGCGCGGTATCCCGCGCTTGATCGCACCTACCCGGCCGGCCTGTCTTCGGCGGTCGTCCAGGGAGAGCTGCGGGGGCGGCTCGGCTTCCAGGGGGTCACGATCACCGACGCGATCGGCGCCGGCGCGCTCGCGCCATTCGGCACGCCCAGCCAGACCGGGGTCATGGCCGCGCATGCAGGCGCGGACCTCGTCCTCTGCGCGGGGACCGGACAGAGCGGCAGCTCGACCCTGCAGGGCCTGTCCGTGATGCGCGCCCTCGCTGCCGCGATCGGCGACGGCGGACTGCCCCGATCCTCGGCGCTCGCCTCCGCCACGCGCATCCTCGCGCTCAAGGCACACCCATAGGGATGAACGTGGATCGGTGGCACTTCGACGAGGTGCTGGATCGCGCGAGCTCGAACTCGATGAAGTGGGCCGGCGCCGAGGAGATGCTCACCCCCGCCCAGGCCGCCGCGGGGCCGCTCCCGATGTGGGTCGCCGACACCGACCTTCAAGGCGCCCGAGGCGGTGATCGAGGCGCTGCACGGAGCCATCGAATACGGAGTCTTCGGCTACCCCGCCGGTCCGAGCACCGCGTATCTGGACGCCGTGGTCGGGTGGCAGGCGCGGCGTTTCGGCTGGGAGGTCCCGCGGGAGTGGGTGGTACCGACCGCCGGCGTCATCACCACGCTGAAGACCGCCGTCCAGGCGTTCTCGGCGCCGGGCGACACGGTGCTGATCCAGCCGCCCGTGTACGCGCACTTCCATAACGACGTCCTGCTCAACGGGCGGCATCTGGCGCTCGCGCCGCTGGAGCGGGTCGACGATGGGTACCGGCTCGATCTGCGTGCGTTCGAGGCCGCCATCCGTCCGAACACCAAGCTGTTCATCCTCAGCCACCCTCACAACCCGACCGGCAATGTCTGGTCTGAGGACGAGCTGCGGGCGATGGGGGAGATCTGTGCCCATCACGGAGTCCTGGTCATCTCCGATGAGATTCACGAAGACCTCATCATCAACCCGGCGAAGCGACACCTCCCGTTCGCGGCCCTCGGCGCCGAGTTCGCCCAGGGCAGCATCACCTGCACCGCGCCCAGCAAGACGTTCAACCTGCCCGGGCTCCAATGCGCCAACGTGTTCGTGCCCGACCGCCGGCTGCGTGAGGAGTTCTCCCGCCAGTACGAGCGCAATCTGTTCCCAGTCGTGAATCTGCTCGGGATGGTCGCCGCCGAGGCCGCCTACGCACACGGTGAGCCGTGGCTGGAGGAGCTACTGCCCTACCTGCGCGCCAACCACTCCCACTTCGCCGAGGCCATCAACGGCGCCACGACCGCCGTGCGCGTTCTCCCGGCCGACTCGCTGTATCTGGCCTGGATGGACTGCCGCGGGCTCGGTCTGGACGCCGAGGCGCTCAACGACTTCATGCTCACCCAGGCCCGCGTCTGGTTCGACAGGGGCCAGAAGTTCGGTCTGGCGGGTCACGGCTACATGCGCGTCAACCTGGGCTGCCCGCGCTCCACGCTCGATGAGGCGATCCGGCGGCTGAGTGCGGCGCTCGGTCAGGGCCGGGGCGGCAGCACGTCGTAGGCCGCGGCGATGAACTGCCCGTGCGCAGCGACGGTGTCGAGCCGCAGCCGGGTCGAGTCGATGCGCCGCGGCAGCAGCGGGGCTCCTGAGCCCAGCGTGACCGGCGCGACCGAGAGCTCGACGCGGTCCAGCGCGCCGGCCTCGAAGAACTGACCGGCGAGATCGCCGCCACCGGTGATCCAGATGTCACCGCCGCCGACGGCGGCACGGATCTCAGGCAGCGCATCGGACACCGGTCCGCTGACGAAGCGGACGTCGGCGCCCTCCGGCCGGGGCAGCTCGCGGGTGGTGAACACGAACGTCGGCCGATCGCCGTAATACCCCTGCCACTTCTCCGGCTCCGCGAGCAGGTTGGCTTCGCGCAGCACCCATTCGTAGGTGGTGGAGCCCTCGACGTAGACCGAGACGCGTTCGAGGAAGCGCGCATAGTCCTCGCCCTCAGCGTCGTCGTGCTCGACCGCGAACAGCCACGTCAGCGAGTTCTCACCGTCGGCGATGAAGCCGTCGAGCGTCGTCGCGGTTCGGTAGATCGCGCGTGAGGCGGCGGTGGGCACGCGCCCACGCTACCGCGGCCGCCGCCGCTCGAGGGATCAGCGGGCGTCGTGGAAGATGATCCCGAGCGCGGTCCGCTCACCGCTCGTGAGCGTGCTCACCCCGTGACGCAGCCCGACGCGGTGATAGCCCCGCGTGCCACGGTGCGGGCGCTCGCGGGTCGGGAAGATCACGAACGCGCCCTGCGCAGGACGGAGCACATGCGCGCGGCTCTGGGCGCGCGGGCGCTGTTCGACCAGCACGAACTCGCCGCCCTCGTATTCGCTCTGGTCCGAGAGGACGGTGAGCACCTGGAAGGGGAAGTACACGTCGCCATAGAGGTCCTGGTGCAGCGCGTTCCAATCGCCCGGGCGGTAACGCAGGATGAGCGGCGTGGGGCGCCCCTGCCCGGCCTCGCGGCAGCGCTTCAGGAGCTCTGCATGCGTGTCGGGGAACACCGGTGCCTCGCCGGACAGCCGCTCGCCCCACGCATTGGCGATCGGCGCCAGGTGCTCGTAGAACGCGGTGCGGGCCTGCTGGATCGCGTCCGGCAGCGGGTGGGCGAAATATCGATAGCGCCCGTCCCCAAACCGGTGTCGCGCCATGTCGATCGTCGAGCGAAAGCCGTCGCCGTCGAACAGATCCGAGAGCTGCCCGCACTCCTGCGCCGTGTAGACACGATCGGTGATGGCGAAGCCGTGCTCATCAAGCTCGGCGCTCAGTGCCGGCCAGTCGAGGCCGTGGATGCGCTCGGCGACCACTGTCGCGGGGTCGGTGGCGATGCTCACGTGTCGTTCCTCCGTGTCGGTCGTTGTCCGTCTCCAGTGAGACGTGGCGGCGATGACATTTGTGAGGTCGGGCCCGAGTGTCCGCGGTTCCCGCGCGACACCCACAACGTCTCATGCGCTTGAGGCATCGGCCGGCGAGCAATATCGTGATCAACCGTGACCGGGACGACGGGCTCTGAGAGCCCGCCTTTTGAGTGGGACGGGCTGGCTCAGTACAAGGCTGCCGGCCGGTTCCTCGACGGCTACCCGTCGGATGTGCGCACGTTCTACTCGCCGGTCGACGACGTTCATGGTGTGCTGGTGGCACTCCTCACCTCCACCCAGAAGTCGCTGGTGCTCAACATGTACGGCTACGACGACGACGAGCTGAACGACATCATCCTGCAGAAGCTCACTGACGACCATCTCTACGTGCAGATGAGTCTTGACAAGTCACAGGCGGGCGGGGTCCATGAGAAACAGCTACTGGCAAAGTGGCAGAACAACCTGATCGGAAACTCGATTGCGATCGGTGAGTCGACTAAGGGGGCCATCTCGCACATGAAGATCGTCATCATCGATGGCGTGTACACCGTCCGCGGCTCGACGAACTGGTCGCTCGCCGGTGAGCAGAAGCAGGACAACGAGCTCACGATCAACAACAACGCGGTCCTCGCCGCCGAGACGCGCGCCGAGTTGGATCGCAACCACGACGCGATGCTCAAGCAGATGGCGGCGGCTCACGCCGCGCCGACGTCCGCCTGAGCGGCCCCGCTCAGCGGGCCGGCGGCTCGTCCGCGCAACCGCGGTCGGCCCACTGCCCCGCAAGGCCCTCCGCCGCGCGGACCAGGAGGTGGTGAAGGGTCTCGCGCTCCTGCGGGCTGAGGGCGGCGAGGACCATGTCCTCGGTTGCGCCCAGGCGCATCTCGGCCTGTGCGAGCGCGCGGCGACCCGCCTCGGTGAGCATCACGTCGTGGCGCCGGCGGTCCCGCGTCGAGCGGCGGCGCTCGACCAACCGGGCGTCCTCCAGCTCGTTGAGCAGGCCGACCAGGTTGGTGCGGTCGATGTCGAGCACCTCGGCGAGATGGCTCTGGCTCGACGCGCCGTGGTCGCGCAGGACGGTGAGCGTGATCAGATGCCGTGGGCGCAGCCCGAGTGGCTCGAGCACGTCGACTCCTGCCGAGCGCATGCGGCGCGCCAGGTAGTCCAGGAGCGCGCCGCTGTGCTGCGGGGGCTGCTCGACAACCGGCAGTTCGGTCATGCCGAGCAGTCTATGGGTGGGGGCCGGCGCTCAGGCGGGCGTGAAGACGGCGTCGATCGCGGCTTCGGCGTCGGCGAGGCTCTGGTCCTCGGCGGCGCCCAGGTCGAGCGCGATCATCCGCGGGCTCTCGCGCGCCAGGGTCAACTCGGCGCTGAACGTGTCGACGTCCGTGATGCCGAGCGTCTCGAATGCGTGACCTAGCCACGGCTCACGGTGATCCCAGCCGTGGCGGGGCGTGCCCTGGCCGTAGCCGCCACCGGCCGCCAACGCGAGCACGAGCCGTCGCCCGCCGAGCAGGCCGCCCTCCGGGCCCGTGGTCAGACCCGGGACGACGAGCCGGTCGAACCACGCCTTGACCGTGCTCGGGACGCCGAAGTTGTACAGGCCCATCCCGAGCAGGATCGTGTCCGCCGCGAGCACCTCCCGGGCGAGCTCATCGGTCAGCTCGCGCGCGGCGCGTTGGCCGTCGGTGCGGTCCTCGGGGGCGATGAAGTTGGCGAAGAACGCCTCGCCGTCGATGTGGGGGATCGGGTCCGCGGCGATGTCGCGGTAGGTGACCATGCCGTCCGGATGGGCGGCGCGCCAGACCTCCGCGTAGCGGGCGCTGAGCCGACGGCTGCGGGAATCGCCGGCGGGCCGCAGGGAGGAGTCGATGTGCAGTAGATGATGGTGCATAGATCATTTGTAGCACGCAAACGATATATGTGACGTCATCTGTAGCAGGGCATGCGGTCGCTCCGGCCCCGGCGGCCCCGGCGGCCCCGGCGGCTAACTCTCGAGGTCGTCGGTCAGCGCGCGGGCCAGATGCTCGGCGAGCAGGTCGCGCGCGGGGACGCGGGGCTCGGTGGCGCAGAGCATGGCGATGCGGTAGGCGGGCAGCTGAAGCGGCACGGTCGCCACCGGCGCTCCGTCGTCGTACAGCCAACCGGCCGGAACGACGCTCAGCCCCAGCCCGGCGGCGACGAGCTGCCGGATCGTCTGCGGATCGCTCGTCTCGAACAGCGGCAGCGGGCTGAACCCGGCATCGGTGAACGCGCGGAGCAGCAGCTCGCGCAGCGCGGTGCCGCGCTCAGGCATGATCACCGGCCGCCCGCGCAGCTCCTCGAGTCCGAGCGCCGCGCCGGTGCGCGCCCGGTCAGAGCGGGCCAGCGGGTCGTCCACCGCGCTCACCAGCCACAGGCGCTGCTCGGCGAGTGTGCGGACCGTGATCTGGGCCGGCAGTTTGGGCCCGCTCTCGGAGACCGCCAGCACCGCGATGTCGGCGGTGCCCGCGGCGAGCTGCTCGGTCACCTGGCCGGCGGCCCCGTGGTGAAGCGCCAGCTGGACCCGGGGATGCCGGCGGTGGAACGCGACCAGCGCCTCGGGCAGTCCCGGCGAGTCGTAGACCGTCGCCGCCACACGGACGACGCCGCGAGCGCCGTCGAGGTGCTCGGTGACCGCCGCGCGCGCCTCGGCGACCTCGCGGAGGACGGCGCGCGCGTGCGCCAGGAACTCAACGCCGGCGGGCGTCGGCTCAACGCCCTTGGGCCCGCGGCGGAGTAGCGCCAGGCCGAGTTCTGACTCCAGTCGGGTGATCTGCTGCGAGAGCGCCGACTGGGTGACGTAGACCTCCTGGGCAGCCCGCACGAAGCCGCCGTGGCGGACGACGGCCTCGAGGTACTCGAGCTGGCGCAGCTCCATCCGCTGCGGGACGCTACCTGGCCGCCATCACCGAAGCGGTCAGCGCCTCGTCGAGCTCCGCGGACAGCCGGTGCTTCGGCCGGGAGCCGACCAGCCGCAGGATCTCGACGCCGTCGCGGAAGACGAGGAAGGTCGGCATCGACAGCACCTGGCGCTCCACCAGCGTCTGCTGGTTGGTGTCGGCGTCGATCGTCACGAACAGGACGTCGGGTCGTTCGGCGGCGAGGGCGTCGAGGATCGGCGCCATCGTGCGGCAGGGCGGGCACCACGCGGCCCAGAAGTCGACGACGACGGGTCGATCCGTCTCCAGCACGCGCGCGGCGAAGTCGGAGTCGGTGACGGTCTGCAGATGGGCGTGCATGGTTCGCCTTTCGGTTCGTTTGGTCGCGCACCACGCGGGTGCGACGACCACGATCATCCGGGCCGAGCCGGGCGAGCTCCATTCCGTTCGCTAATCGCCGCGTTCAGTGCCGCGGACAGATCTCAGATGCGCGCGCGCAACTCAGCCACGTCGACGTCTGCCAGCCGCAGTACGCGCGGTACGCGACCGTGTTCGGCCCCGATCACACCGAGCAGCACGGTCCCGGGCGTCATCCGTCGCTGACCGCGCCGCGCGGTGATTCGCGCCGCGCGCTCGATCGCGAGTTTGGATGAGGTGGCGAGCCTCGGTCGGCCGAGGCGCGGGAAGTGTGGGCGCGCCGGGACATCCTCGGCGGTGACGCCGACGGCGGCAAGGCTCTGCTCCTCCTCCCGCGCGAGCGCCGCCGCGAGCTCGTCGTGGTCGAGGCCGAGGCGCTGCAGCCCGGAATCGCCGGCCAGCGCGAGCAGCAGGTGCTCGGCCTCGACAACTCCACGACCACCAACGGCGGCCTCCTCGCGGATCGCCGCGTCCACCACGGTGCGCGTGCTCCCGGCGAAATGTTGGAACCCCATCGATCTACCTCCTGGGCCGGTCACCGAGACGTTGGGAGTGCTTTTTCTGCACGGCCTGGCGAGTGACCCCGAGCGCCTCGGCGATCTGTGCAAACGACCAGCCGTCGCCGACGGCCCGCTCGACCGCGACGTCCTCCACGCGGTCGGCGAGCCGGCGCAGCGCTCCGACTGCGGCAAGCGCGTCGGCGGGGTCGTCGGGGATGGTGAGCGGTGTCGCGGTCAAGAGTGACAACCTTGGTTGTCGACAACGGTAGTTGACGCGAGGATCGAATGTCAACTCTGGGAACCTCGAGCCGCGCACGGCCGCTCCTGGTTCCCAGAGTCGGGCGGCCCGACGGGGGCCGGCGCTTCACCGGTCGTCAAACGGCGCGTGGTAGCGGTCGAAGTCCGACGGCCAGGGCAGCGGGAACAGCTGCCGGTAGGGCCGGGCGCCTGAGATCACGCCGGCGAACGACGGCCGGTGGGCGAGCGTGCGGTAGTAGCGGGTCAACGCGGGATGGGTCGGCTCGTCCCACGGGTGGATCGCGAGTGCGTAGAACAGGCCCGGGCCGGCCGCGCAGTCGGCGATCGTGAACGTGTCGGCGGCGAGGAACTCGTGCTGGTCGAGTTGCGCTTCGAGCATGTCGTAGGCCATCTCCAGCTGACCTCGCGCGCGGGCACCGGCGCGCTCGTCGAAGCGCTCCTCGATCGTGTCGAACACGATCGTCTGCACTGCGTCGGTGACGTATTGGTCGCAGATCCGGTCCCACTTGCGGGCCTGCAGCGAGGGAACCAGCCGGGCGCCGGCGAGGTGCTCGATGATGATGGAGGACTCGCCGATCACCTCGTCGCCGTCAAGCAAGACCGGGATCGACGCCGGCGGCCAGATTTCGGCGAGCCCGGCCCGGTCGAAGTCGCGCTGCTCCTCCAGGACGTCGTAGGCGACGCCGAGTTCGCCGAGCGCGATCAGGACCTTCTGGCAGTAGAGCGCGAAGGGGTGCTCGTAGAGCGTGAGGGTGTGGGTGCTGACGGTGTCCATGACTGCTCCTGTGGTGGGGGCTTTCCCCCTGGTCGGAGCGGACCGTCGGAGCTCGACAGTCCGTTGTTTGTCCAGGAGGGCTCAATCCCGGACCGCTCCTCACCGATCACAAGAGCACACCGATGCCCGCTGTGCCGTCCACCTCTCGTCTCGCTCCCGCCCCCTCCGACGCCGTCCGTGAGGGCACCGACGCGGCGATCGCCGCCTTCCGCCGGCTGCAGACGAAGGTCGGCACGATCATGATCGCCCACGAGCGACCCGACGGCGGGTTGATCTGCGAGCGCCTGCGGCCGGGCGCGCCGCCGCTGTTCTATCGCGTCAGCCCGAGCGGTCGCGTCCACGCGGACCGCCGGTATGACTGGAACCTGTTGCGTTTCGTCCCGGTGCCGCTGCCCGCCGAGATCGACTGACCGAGCCTCACTCGCCGAGCACGATCGCGCGCAGCGCGTCGCGGAACCGGTCCGCGTCCCGCGGCGCCAGCGACCCGAGCAGCGCAGCCTCGGCACGCTCGCTGGCCGCGCTTGCCCGCCGCACGGCGTCACGACCGGTGGCGGTCAGCTCCACGACGTTGCGCCTGCGGTCGGTGGCGTGCGGGTGGCGGGAGACGAGCCCCTTGGCCTCCAGCGCGTCGAGCCTCGCGACCATCGAGGTCCGGTCGATGCCGAGCCGCTGCGCGGCCTGCTGCTGGGAGTCGGGCTCGTGGCCGGTGATGACGAGCAGGATCCCGAGCTCGCGCCCGTCGATGCCGAAGGGCGCGAGCGCCTCGGTGTTGAGCTCCTCCATGCGCTGCTGGGCGTGCTTGAGCAGGTAGCCCAGCCGCCGGCTGACCGCCGGCCCCGGTCCCTCATCGAGCGACATCGCCGGAGAGTATCGCTAAGCTGATCGTCAGTAGTACGGATGATCAGCGACGCGAACGAAAGTGAAGACAGGATGATCATGGTCACCGGAGGTCTCGGGTTCATCGGCACGCACACCGTGCAGGCGCTGCTCGACGCGGGCGAGGAGTGCGTGCTCGTCCAGCGCAGCCACGCCGAGGTGCCGGCGGGACGGTTCGAGGTGCCGGTCGCGGTGGAGCAGGCCGACGCCGCCGACCTCGACGCACTGCTCGCCGTCGGCCCGCGCCACCGGATCACCGGGATCGTCCACCTCGCGGGGTCGATGCCGTGGCCGCCGAGCGCGCAACCGCCGGTGCAGGCGGCGCGCCGGTCGCTCGGCAGCCTGTTCAACATCATCCAGGCGGCCCAGGAGTGGGGGGTGGGTCGGGTTGCGCTCGCCAGCACGATCGGCGTCTACGGCGGTGCCGTCGACCCGTTCGAAGGGCCGCTCACCGAGGACATGCCGTTGTCGATGCGCTCGCCCCACCTGATCCCGGCGTTCAAGAAGGTGAGCGAGCTCCTCGCCGGCCACCTCGCGCAGGCCACCGGTATCGAGATCATCAACCTGCGGATCTCCGGCACCTGGGGACCGCTCGGCCACAACCCTGACCCGTTCTTCCCCGCTCCCCAGCTGATCCACGCCGCCGCACGTGGCACCGCGCCGGACCTCTCCGGGGTCGGCGGGCGGATGCACGCCGAGGACTCGCTCGACCTCTGCTACGTCAAGGACACCGGGCGCGCGATCGCGCTGCTGGTGCTCGCCGAGCAGCTTCGCCACAGCACCTACAACGTCGCCTCCGGTCATGCCACCACGAACGCCGAGGTCACTGCCGCGATCCGCACGATCGTCCCGGAGGCCGAGGTAGAGCTGCCGAGCGGCGGAGACGCCCGGCAGGCCTGGCTCGACATCACCCGGCTGCGCGAGGACACGGGGTATGAGCCCGTCTGGGACCTCGAGCGCGCTGCGGGGGACTACATCGCCTGGCTGCGGGCCGGGAACGAGCGCTGAACCCGCCCGGGGGGCGGTCAGCCGCCCAGCGCGCCCGCCAGCACCGCGAGCCACGGCGAGACCGCCGAGCGGACGGCCTTGGCCGAGCTGAGCGTGTGGGTGCCGGCGATCGGGACCACCGAGCGGTTCCCGCCCGGCGGCGGCATCCCGAACGGGTCACGCGCGCCCTGCACGATGAGCACCGGGATCGTGACCGGGACCGCCTCAAGCTCGGCGAGCCGTGACTTGGACGCGTCGCCCTGGCGGGCCGCCCCGGGCGGCAGCAACGGAAAGGCCAGGCAGACGACCCCGGCCGCGCCGCCGACCTCGGCCGTCCGGCACGCGACCCGGGCTCCGGACGAGCGCCCGCCGACGACCAAGCGAGATCCGGCGAGTGGACCCGACGCCAGCGCGTCGATCACGGCCAGCCATGCGGTGTCGAGCTGTCGTGCCGGGGGCGGCGAGCGGCGCCCGGCCACGCGGTATGGCTGCTCGACGAGCGCGACCGTCATCCCGAGTGCGACTCCGGCCTCGGTGGCGGCGCGGAGGTCCGTCGAGCCGATCCCGCCGCCGGCACCGTGCCCGAGGACGAGCGCAAGGTCGCTCCCCTCACTGCTCTCGTTCCCCTCGAGCCGGACCCGCGCGAGCCCGTGCGGCGTCTGCACGTCGATCACCCTGCGACCTCCTCTTGCGTCATCCGGGCTACAGGATGAACGGGATGAGCATCTTCGTGGACTCCCGGTAGGCCGGGTAGGTGGACGGGAACGCGGCCGTGAGGTTGCGCTCCTCGACGCTCGCCGCGCGGTAGAACACACCGCACAGCACGGCGGCGACGATCAGACCGATGAAGTTGGTGGCCAGCGCCGTCCCGGTCACCCCGAGCAGCAGGCCGGTGTAGATCGGGTGGCGGATCAGCCGGTAGGGCCCGGAGGTGATCAGCTCGGGCTCGACGCGCTCGGTCATCGGCATCCCCCAGTTGCGCCCGAGATGGACCCGCGCCCAGATTGCGAGCGCGAGACCGGACACGAACACCGCCGCGCCGATCCCGCCGAGCACCGGGCTGTGGACGACGAGGCCGCCGGTGCGGAAGACGCGCACGATCACGAGGACCGCGATCACGGTGAGCCCACCGATCGGCGTCCACCGTCGGCCGCGCGATTCCTTGGCCCTGGTCGCGGCCGTCAGCCAGTAGATCCAGAACGGGATCCAGGCGAGGGCGATGGCGATCTTGAGCGTGTTCACGGCGGGCGCACCAAGCATGGCGCGGGGGCGGGCACACAGCGTACGCTCGAATCACCGTGTCTGAGACCGACCCAGCGTGGCGGATCGTGCTCGAGGGCCTGCACTTCCCGGAGTGCCTGCGCTGGCACGGGGGCCGGCTGTACTTCTCGGACATGTACCGCGACGCCGTGCCGGACGGGCGCCTGAGCCTCGCCGGCGGCGCGAGCGCCGTCAGCCCGCGGCGCGCCGCTCGATACGCACCAGGTCGAGCGGCGGCGGGATCCCCAGCTCGGCCAGCGCGGAGCGGGCGCGGGCGAGCACGGCCAGCGCAGCGCCGCGGCGTCCCTGCTGCAGCAGCGCGCTCGCGGCGCGCAGATAACGGTGCTCGTCGTACGGGGCGAGGTCGATGGCGAGCTCGATCACCCGTCGCACCTCGTCGAGGTCGCCACGCTCGGTCGCCACGTCGGTGCACAGGTCGAGCAGCTCCAGTGCGATGCGCCGAGCGCGCTCCCGCGGCCGCTCGAGCCATGGCTCGTACGGATCGCCGGGCAGCAGGTCGCCGCGGTAGCGGGAGATCGCCGAGGTGGCGACCGCCACCGCGAGGCGGGCTTCGCCGCTTCCCAGCGCCAGCGCTCTGCGTCCCTCACGCTCGAACTCGTGCAGGTCAACGCGCAGGTCGGGAGCGAGCGACAACGTGTCGCCGTCGCGCACGACGACGTCTCCGCCCTCCGAGCGCAGGCGGCTGAGGGTGGTGCGCAGCCGGTTGCGGCCGGCCTCGAGCTCGGCGTCCGGCCACAGCGAGTCGATCACCACCTCCGCGGGGAGGTGCCCGCCGGCGGCCGCCAGCAACTTCAACAGCTGTGGCCCGCGGCCGGAGGAGAGGCCGACCGGCCGGCCCGCCCGGGTCAGCGAGAAGCGCCCGAGCACGCACAGCGCTGCCGGCAGCGAGGCGCGGTCGAGCGCCACCGCCGCAGGAAGACCGGTCTCGACGGCGAGCGCGAGCAACGCCTCGCTGACCTCGCGCTCCTTGGTGAGCGGCAGCTGATCCAAGCCGATCCGCGCCGCCTCCTCGAACGCGCGTGCCGCCAGCGCGCCTGCGCCGCGCTCGCCCCGCCGGAAGGTCGCGTAGGCCTGGAACAGCATGACCCGCCACCGCTCCCGGGGGTCGACCCGGTGCGTGAACACATCCGCCAGGCAGCTCTGGGCGCGCTGAGGGTCGCCGTGGCGGGCGAGCAGTGCGGCCTGCGTCATCGCGATCATCGGCTCGCCGTCCTTCGGGTCGCGCAGCGCGCGCTCCAGGTACTCCCAGGCGAGTGAGGTCTCCCCGACGCGGTCCAGGGAGTCCGCGGCGTCTCCCAGGAAGTCGCCGGACATCGGCTCAAACCACTCCCCAGGGTGCTGCTCGGTGAGCCGGAGCAGCTCGAGCACGCTCGCTCCGTCGCCGAGGTGCGAGGCGATCGTCGCCCGGTTCCAGTATCCGAAGGCACGCAGTTCCTCGTCCCCGAGGCGTTCCCCGGCGGCGAACACGTCACGGGCGGCGTCCGAAGCCTCCTCGTAGCGACCGAGCTCGGCCAGAACCTCTGAGCGGAAGCTCTGGAGGAACGCCCACCGCCGGGGCCGCTCGACGACGGTGCCGAGGCCTTCGTCGAGAGTTGCGAGAGCGGCTCGGGCGTTTCCAAGCGCGAAGTCGATCCACATCGCGCGGTACGGCACCGTCCCTGCGGCCGCCGTCGGCAGGCCGGCCCGGCGGTAGCACGCGGCCGCGCGGGTGAACAGGTCATTGGACCGGCGCATCGCGACCTCGTCACGGGCGCCGGTCTCGTCGGTCTGCCAGCAGGTCGCGCGCGCGAGCACCGACAGCGCCCGGGCGGTGGTGAGCTGGTCGGCGCCCTCGTCGCGCGCCAGGAAGCTCGTCGCGCGTTCCTCCACCTCCGCGTACCGGCTGTGGCGCAGCAGGTCGGTGACGTGCTCGACCTCGAGCGCGTCCAGGATGCGGCCATCTCCCTGGGCGGCCGCCACCTGGTCGAGCCGCTCGAGCACCGTGGAGCGCTTCTCGAACAGCGCGGCGCCGTCGTAGAGGCGGGCGAGGTGGAGCAGGACCTCCGGGTGGCGCTCGAGCGTCGCGCCGTCGATGCGGTCAACGAGCGCCTCATACCCGAGGATGTCGAGCGCGTCGAGCGCCGCCGGCGGCGCGTCTGCGAGCAGTCCCGCCGCTCGGTCACCCTCGTCGATGCCGAGTAGCAGTTCGATCGCGGCGCCGAGCTCTCCGCGCGCGGCGTAGGTGTCTGCGACGGCGCGGAGGCCGGCCACGTCGGGTGGGGCGAGGGTGAGCAGCAGATCGCGGACGGGGCCGGGGAGGTCCCACCGGTCATCGCCGGCGGTGGCGAGCGGGACGCCCGCGGCGAGCACCCGGTCGAGGAATCGGTCGCCGCCGAGCTCGTCGACGCTGCGCCGCGCCACCGGGACGAGTCGGGCGACCTGTGCGAGCCGGTGCAGATCGGCCTCGTCGAGCGCTCCGAGTGCCTCGCCGAGGATCGTGGCGACCGCCTCCTGACCGTGTTGCGCGTCGGCGGCGGAGGCGATCGAGGCCAGTTCCTCGCCGGTGCGCCGCGCGCGAGCGGCGCTCAGCACCGTTGCCGCAGTCCATCCCTCCGTCGCCGAGTGCAGCGCCGCGATCGCCCCCTCCCCGGCGGTGAGCCCGAAGCCCCGGCGGCAGACCTCGAGCGTCTCGTCGGACCTGAGCGCGAGGTCGGAGGACTGCAGCTGGTGGAACTCCGCGCGCCGCAGCCGCTCGCTCCCGACCGGCAGGCGGCGTGCCAGCACGACCAGTCGCTGCTCGCCCTGCAGTCGCTGGGCCAGCCAGTCGATCAGCACCGCCGTCTCCCGCTCCGCGTGCTGAGCATCGTCGACGACGAAGGCGCACCGTTCCGCGGCGAGCGCCCCAAGCGCGGCGTCGATGATCTCGTGTGCGTCCTTCCCGGCGGCGGCCATCTCGGCGGCGGCCGCGGGGAAGCCGGCGCGAGCGATGCCGGTCCGAAGCCGCGCGATGAAGACGGCGGCGCTCCCGCCGCCCTCATGCAGGGGCACCTCGATGTCGACCGCTCGCCAGCCCTCGACGATCTCCGCCGCGAGCGTCGTCTTGCCGTAGCCGCCGCCGGCTTCGACCACCACGACGCGCTCCGGCATCACGGCGCCGGCGAGGCGCGGTCTGGGGATGTGATGGGCGGGCAGCGACCGCATGGCCCTCTCGGCTGCGTGGGGCGGAGCGCAAAAGCGTACGGCAGCCGGAACACGGCCGTGTCCGGACGGTGCGCAGGAGTGTGCCGTTCGTGTAATGGCCCGGCCGTAGCTTCGCCGCCGCAAGCCGAGGCCGGCTCGCGGCAACCGGGCCGATCCGGAGGAAAGGGAGTTCACATGCAACGGAATTCGCGCAAGCTGCTCGCCATCGCCGCTCTCGGCGGCGCGCTCGGGACCGCAGGCGCCGCGACCGCCGCGGCCTCGACGGCCGTGGCGTCGCAGAGCCACGGGGCGGTGCACGTCTGGGTCACCCCCGGGCACGGCGCCGTCGACCAGATCCTGCTCACCGGCGTGATCGGCGACCACGGGACCGCGACGTCGATGAACAAGAATGGGACCGTCAACAAGAACGGCAAGTACGTGAAGGTCGTCCTCTCGCAGGGAGGCTTCGAGGTCAACGCGGTGGCGCTCAATCGCCAGCTCGCCAAACTCGCGCCGAAGATGGACAGCGCCACCTGCAGCGTGTGGGCGTCCGGGTCCGGCAACGTCACGCTCGGCGACGGCACCGGCGCCTACGCCGGGATCAGCGGCACGGTGAAGATCAGCACGGGCTTCGCCGCGGTCTTCCCGCGCTTCACCTCGGGCGCGAAGAAGGGACGCTGCGACCTGAAGGGCGCGCCGACGGCGTCGTTCCAGGGCGCCCTGATCGGCAGCGGGCAGATCACGCTCTGACCGTCACTTGAACAGGGCAGGCCACCTGACGATCACCCGTGGGGGCGAGACCTCTGACCCCCGGCCCTGGCCGGCCGGGGGGCGCCGGGTGGGGTCCGACTGTCAGCGGCGAGGTGCGGCCCAGCTCAGTCCTGGGCGACGATGCCCGCGCTGATCAGGTCCAGGGCCTCGGCGAGCTCAGCGCTCCGCCCGCCGCAGTAGAAGGGGCCGATCCCGTCGCGGGCCAGGATCCGTAGCCGCGCCATCTGCCGGGGGTCGAGCGGTAGGCCGCTCGCCAGGACGGCGGAGAGATCCTCGAGCTGCGGGGCGCAGTGCAGCACCGAACGTCGGCAGGGCGCCACGTAGGTCATGCGTTTGAAGTTCGCGGCCGGGCGACGTGCGTCGCCGAGCACTCGATCCAGACCCTGGGCGAGTCCGGTTCGGTGACGTCTGCTGGCGAGCTGCAGGGCACGCGCGGCGTGTCGGGGCGAGTTCCACGACGGGACGCCGCGTGCGAGCTCCCTATCGAGTCGCTCCCGGTGCAGCCACGCGAATACATGCGTCCGGAACGACGGGACGCCGTGGCCTGGATCGAGATCCGGCTTCGCTCTGAGGACGGGACCGCTCACGGGACGACCATGAAGTCGACACTACGGATATGCCCGGTTCGGACGTGACGAAACGCACTAATCGTCCCGCAACGCCGCATCAGTGAGCGGGTCGATGCCGGCCAGCGGTGCCGCCAGCGACTCGGACAGGCCATAGCGCTCGGCGAGCGCCGCGGGGGTGAGATAGGAGACGCGCGTGGTGCCCGCGTCGTCCCACACGACGAGTTTCAGCGGAAGGTCGAGCGCGGCGAGCGGCTCGGCGTCCATCACCGGCGTGCCGCCCGCCGGGTTCCCGAACAGGACGAGCACGGTCTCCCGCAGCTGCAGTCCGGCCGTCTGGGCCGCGGCCCGCTGATCGATCGTCGCGAACACGGTCATCCCGAGAGCGGCGATGAGGTCGGTGATGCGCGTGACGGTCTCCGCGACGGGCCACGGGCTCTGCTTGGTGGTGAACATGCCTGGATGTTGACGACATCCCGCCGTCTCTCAACCGCATTGACATCGTTGTCGATATCTCGGCCATGGGAGCCGCCGTGATTCGCCCTGCCCGTGACCTGCGCGCCGCCGTGCTTGCGCCGCTGGTGGTTGCTCTGGGGGCGATGATTGCGAGCTACGCCGGGCTGAACGCCGCCGTGTGCTACGACGTCGCCTGGACCGCCACGGCGATCAGCGCCACGATCGGCACCGTCGCCGCGCGCCGGCGCCCTCCCGGAGCACCGGGCGCGATGGACGCTGTGGGCGCTCGCCACCGCCGCCTGGCTGCTCGGTCAGCTGATGTGGGACCTCTACGGCATCGTCGGCTTCCCGCACGATCCGAACCTCGCCGACGTCTGCTGGTGGGGCTTCGCGCTGCTGGTGACGGTCAGCATGCTGCGCCCGCCGCGAACCGAACGCGCCATCCAGGCGCTGGCGGCGGTCGAGTCCGCGCCGCTGATCTGCGCGGCGATCACCCTGTGCCTGTCGCTTCTCTGGGGCACCGCTGCCCACTCGACCGCGTCGCCGGGGACGAAGCTGTCAGACCTCGTCTACCCCTGCCTGTACGCGTCGGCGACGATCCTCACCATGCAGGGCATGCTCGGCGGCGCGCTCCGCGGCATGCGCCATCCGGCCCTCCAACTCGTCTTGGGGGGAACTGCGGCGATCTCGGTCGCATTCATGCTCTGGAGCAGCCAACTGCTGCGCGGGACCTACGTTCCCGGCAGGTCGGTTCTCGATCCGCTTTGGGTGGTCGGGCTGGGCGCCGTCGCTCTCGGCGGCCTCGCCGCGGCACGTCGCCCGGAGAGCCTGCCCGAGCAGGCGGAGCCTGGCCAGATGGGCGTCGTCCTCCCTGCCGGGATGTTCGGCCTGCTGTTCGTGGTCCTCGTGTGCGAGGCGGTCACCGGCGCCTCGATCCGTTCTGAGGCGAACCTTGTCCTCGGCCTGCTGTGCTCGGGCGTCGCCCTGATCCTGCGCTCGACGCTGCTGGTGCGGCGCACGCGCCAGCTGCTGCGCCGCGAGCGCGCCGCGCTGGCCCGCCTGGTGGAGCGCGAGGGCGAGCTCGCGCGTCTCAACGAGCAGCTCGTGGAGGACTCCCGGCACGACCCGCTGCTCGGGATCGGCAATCGCCGCGCTCTGTCCGATGACCTCCCGATGTATCGCGCACTGCAGCGTGACACCGGCGAGCCAATCGCGGTTCTGCTCTGCGACGTCGACCACTTCAAGTCCTACAACGACCGCTTCGGCCACCTCGCGGGGGACCAGGCTCTGTGCATGATCGCCGCGACCGCCCGGGGCGCGCTGCGCTCCCAGGACGCCGCGTATCGGTTCGGGGGAGAGGAATTGCTCCTGATCCTGCGGGGCGCCGCCCCCGATGAGGCCTTGAAGGTTGCCGAGCGCGTCCGTGAGGCGGTGCAACGCGCCGGGTTCTCCCATCCGCTTGCCGAAGCTGGAGTGCTCACCGTCTCGATTGGCCTCGCCTGTGGTGTCGAGGAGCCCGAGGAGCTGCTGGCGCGCGCCGACACCGCGTTGTACGAGGCGAAGGAGTCCGGTCGAAATCGCGTCCTCGCCGCGGGTGACGCAGACGCCGGCGCGCCGGGGCGCCTGCGTGTCGATGAGGTGGAGGGCCCAGCGCCGCGTCACCTGCGCAGCATGCTCGCTGTCTCCCGGGCGGCAGCGTCCGGTCAGGGCGTGATGCCCGTCCTGGACGCGCTCGCCGACGCGATCCACGGCGAGCTCTCGTTCAACGTCGTCGCGGTGAGCCTGCGCGAGTCCGCGGAGTTGTTCCGGACGGTGATCGTGCTCGGCGACCCGGCGGCGCGAGAGCTGCTGCTCGACACGACCAAGCGGCTGGCGGACTGGGAGTACCTCATCGCCTGCGGCCAGGCCGTTCACGGCGCCGCGTGGCTGCCTGCGGGCAGCTACGACCCGGACACGCAGCCACTCAGCTGGCGCCCCGCCGCAGTGGCACCGCTCGGCGCGGGCGGTTGGGATCCCGACGACATGCTGCTGCTTCCCCTGCGGAGCGCCTCGCGCGAGCTGCTGGGGTTCGTCTCCGTCGACCAGCCGCTGCTCGGCCGGCGTCCGACCGAGGCGGAGATCGGGGTGCTGATGGGCGTCGTCGACCACGCCGGCCTCGCTGTGGAGCAGGTGCAGCACGGGTGCGTGCCCACCACGAGCGCATCGACGGCGGTGGCTACCCCGAGGCGCTCGCCGGCGAGGACATCCTGCTGGAGCCCGCATCCTGTCGGTCGCCGACTCCTACGAGGCCATGATCGCCGACCGTCCCTACCGGTCCGGCATGGACCCGGAGGCCGCGCGCGAGGAGCTGGAGCGCTGCGCGGGCACGCAATTCGACCCGGGCGTGCTGGCTGCCTTCCTGCGCGCGCTCGACGTTGCCGAGGCCGCCGAGGACGCGCGAGTCCTCATCAGCCCGTGACCACGCGGTTGCGGCCCCGGCGCTTGGCCTCGTAGAGCCGCTCGTCGGCCAGCTGCAGCACGCTCGAGAGTTCGTCAGGCCTGGCCGCCACGGCGAGCCCGATCGAAGCGGTGACCGCGAGTCCCGGCGCGACCCGCTCCCAGTTCTCGGCCTCGATCACGGCGCGGGCGCGCTCGCAGGCCGCCTCCGCGGCGCGCGGACGGCTGGCCGGCATCAGGAGCAGGAACTCCTCGCCGCCGCTGCGCACGACGACATCGTGCTCGCGCAGCGCGTCGCAGAGCAGGCGCGCGACGTGCACCAGCACCTCGTCGCCGACCGCGTGGCCGAAGCGGTCGTTGATCTGCTTGAAGCCGTCGAGGTCGAGCGCGGCCACCGCCAGCGGCGCGGCCATCAGCGTCGAGTCCGGCGAGCGCAGTGCTCCGGCGAGGAAACGGCGATTGCGTAGCCCGGTCAGCCAGTCGCGGTCGACCTGCTCGCGCAGCTGCGCGGCCTCGAGCGTCGCGCGCTCCAGGCTGAGCTGCAGCGTCGAGAGCTCGCGGAACGCCTGGCGCTCGAGCTCGGCGGAGCGGGCCAGCGCGTCGTACGCCTCCTCGAACATCCCGGCGGTGCGCAACTCCTCGGCGAGCGTCGCCAGGATCAGGCTGCGGATCTGGGGGACCCGGTCGCCGAGCCATTCGAGCGCCGCCTCGGCGCGCTCCCTGGCCTGATGCAGGCGGCCGAGTGCCATCTGTGCCTGGACCTCGGCGCGCACCGTCACCGCGAGCACGTAGGGGTTGGGCCACGGAACCGCGGTCTGAAACTCGATCGAGCTCTCGGCGTCTCCGAGCGCCTCGCGTGCCCGCCCCGCCGCGAGGTTGATGTCGGCGCGGGTCGAGAGCACGACTCCCTGCGCGAAGCGGTTGTCCTCGCGCAGCGAGCGCGCCTTGGCCAGCGCCCGGTCGATCTCCTGTCGTGCCGCCGCGAGGTCGGTGGCCTGCAGGAAGCAGGCGAGATCGTTGCGTGAGATCGCCTCCTCCCAGACGTCGCCGGCCTCGATCGTGAGCGCGAGCAGCTCGTGGATCCGCTCCTCGAGATCGTCGACCTCGAGGTTGCCGAAGACCATGCACGTGGTCCGGCGCACGTGGATGCGGGTGCCGAGATCGCCGGACTCGTCGGCGTGGGCGACCGCGCGCTCGGCGTGTCGGAGCGCCTCCACGGAGGAGCCGGCGAAGAAGCTCACCTGACCGCGGACCGCGGCCACCTCGGCACGGGCGATCGGGTCCTCGGTGAGCTCGGCGTGGCGCTCGGCTTCGATCACCAGCTCCAGCGCGCCGTGCAGGTCCCCGCGGTGCAGGGAGACCGCGGCCTGCACCGCGCGGGCGCGGGCGCTCGTCAACGCGTCGCCGCGAGCACGCGCGGACTCGTGACACGCGGCCGCTGCCGACAGCGCCTCCGCCGGCCGCTCGTAGAAGATCCGCCGCGCCGCGTCCAAGCGGGCGCCGGCGGGCTCGAGCGGATCGCCGGTCGTTTCGGTGTGAGCCAGGGGAGGGGTCATCGGAGCAGGGGCCGCCGGGTTCTGATCGGCCCAATGTTGTCGAATCTTGATCCCGGGCCCCGTTTGGCCAATCCGCCGGGGCGCTGTGAAAGACTCACGCCGCGCGATGGCCGATCACAGTGGTCAGACGATTCTCATCACGGGCGCCAGCCGCGGCATCGGCCGGGCGATCGCCCATCGCTTCGCCGCGCTCGGCGGGCGGCTGGCGCTGGTGGCCACCAATGCCGAGCTCCTGGGTCAGGTGGCGGGCGAGCTACCGGCGGGAACGCAGACCCACGTGATCTCGGCCGATCTCACCGATCCGGCCGAATGCCGCCGGGCGGTCGCCGAGGCCGAGCAGGCGCTCGGTCCGGTCGAGGTGCTCGTCCACAACGCCGGTGTCCTGACCCGTGACTTCGCCGAGGACGTGACCGAGGAGGACTTCGAGCGCGCCTACCGACTGAACACGGGCGCGGCGCTGTGGCTGAGCCAGGCGGTGCTGCCGGGGATGCGCGCCCGCGGGCGTGGCGCGATCGTGCTGGTCTCCTCCGAGCTCGGGATCATCGGCGCGCCCACGTACGCCTCGTATTGCACGAGCAAGTGGGCGCAGCTCGGGCTCGCCGAGGTCCTCCGCCACGAGCTGGTCGGGACCGGGATCCAGGTCTGCGCGGTCTGTCCCGCCGACGTGCAGACCGACCAGCTCGAGCAGGAGCACGCGTGGGGCCCGACCGGGGGCCAGCCGCCGTCCAAGGCGCTCTCCCCGGACGCCGTCGCCCGCGCGGTCGTGCGCGCCGCCGAGGGGACCCAACCGCTGATCATCGTGGACCGTCCGCTGATGGCGCTCGGGTTCCGGATCATGGCCGGACCGCGGCGGCTCCGGTTCAGGCCGGTGCATGACGCCTTCAAGCAACTGCTCAAGGAGCGGGGGCCGCGCGCGTCGGCAGACAGGACCTGAGCGTCGCCACGCCGTGGAGCGCGCGCCAGCGATTGTGACGTGTGACATATTATTGCCACGTGACCGTCGTCCGGCTTGGCGATATCGACGTGAACTACAAGGTCGAGGGCGACGGGCCGACGACGCTCGTGCTGGTCAGCGGACTTGCCGACGACCTGCATCTGTATGACCGGCAGATGGATGCGTTCCTTGCGGCGGGGCTGCGGGTCGTGCGCTATGACAACCGCGGCATCGGCGCCACCTCCACGCCCGCCGGCCCGTACACGACCGCCCGGTTCGCCGCCGACCTGAGGGCGCTTGTCGAGCACCTGGAGCTCGGTCCGTTCCATCTGGCGGGTATCTCGATGGGCGGGATGATCGCCCAGGAGTACGCGCTCGCGCACGGCGGCAGCCTGCTGTCGGTCGTGCTCGCCTGCACGTACGCGGCGCCCGGTCCCTTCTGTTCGCGGATGTACGCCCTGTGGGCCGAGATGGCGCCGGTGATGGGCCCGGCGACGATCATGCGCGATGTCGCTCTGTGGGGGTTCACGCCCGAGTTCTTCGAGCACGGCGGCGCCTCGCTGGAGGAGGTCGAGACCGCGATGCGGTTCCTCGACCAGCCGGTTCCCGCCTACCTGGCCCAGCTCGATGCGATCCGCACCCACGACACGACCGCGCGGCTGGCCGGACTGACCACGCCGGCGCTGACGCTCGCCGGCGAGTGCGACATCCTGATCCCGGTCGAGCTCTCGCGGCGGCTGCACGAGGCGCTGCCCCGCAGCACGTTCACGCTCGTGCCTGGCGGGCACTGCTGCCTGTGGGAGCATCCCGAGCCGTTCGCCCGGGCGATCATCGACTTCGTGACCGCCGCTCGCTGAGGCCGGTTCCGGGCTACAGCGCGAGGCCGGCGGGTTGCTGCAGCAACTCGCGGATCGCACCCAGGAACCGCGCGGCGTCGGCGCCGTACAGGATCCGGTGGTCGCACGACAGCGTGAGCGTGAGCAAGCGGCGGTCGATGATTTCGCCGCTTTCGTCCCGCGCCAGCACGTCGCGTATTGCGCCGACGCCCAGGATCGCCGCCTGCGGCGGGTTGACGACGGGCGTGATCGCGCTCATCCCGTACATCCCCAGATTCGAGACGGTGAACGTGCCGCCTGAGAGCTGCGGTGGGGTGACCGTGCCGTCGCGTACCGCCGCCGCCAGCTCGCGGGTCCGGGCGGCGATCTCGCCGAGCGTGAGCCCGTCGGCGCCGTGCAGCACCGGCACCACCAGAGCGTCGTCGCCGGCGACCGCGATCCCGACGTTGACCGCGCCGTGCAGCACGAACCGGCCGTCCACGTAGGAGCCGTTGGCCCGCGGGAAGCGCCGCAGCGCGAGCGCGCTCGCCTTGACGATCAGATCGTTGAACGAGGGCGCGGGGGCGTCGCGCGCCGCGAGGAGCGCCTTGAGCTCCTGGCGGAATGCCAGCGCGGCGGTCATCTCGACCTCGGTCTGGACCTGGAAGTGGGGGATCGTCGCCTTGGACTCGGCCATCCGGCGAGCGATCAGCGCCTGCAGCCGCGTGGGTTCGACGTGGGTGTCGCCCTCGAGCGGCGGGGGCGCGGGCGGCTGGGGTCCGTCGGCCGGCTGGGGCCGGGCACCTGCCGGGGAACCTTTGTCCTTCTGAGGCGGACCAACCTTCCCCGCGGCCGGGGCGGCCTCCTCGATCCCCGCGGCGCGCAGGACGTCGGCGCGCACGATCCGTCCCCTCGGGCCGCTGCCCTGCAGCGAACCGAGTGAGACGTCGTGGAGCGCCGCGATCCGCCGCGCCATCGGTGTGGCGGGGTGCTGGGCATCAAACGCAGGCAGGGCCGTCGTTTTATGCCCAGCGCTCCCGTTCGACGGCACCGGCTCGGCGACCGCCGCAGCCGGGACGGCCTCGGCCGCCGGGCTCGCCTGAGCAGCGACGTCCTCGGACTCCTCGTTGGCCGCCGCCTGCGGCTCGCCGCGGGCGGCCGCGGGCTCCCCGTCGCCGCCCACCCGCGCGATCACCTCGCCGACCGCCACGGTCGTGCCCTCCGCTGCCACCACCGCGAGCGTCCCCGCCGCCTCGGCCTCGTACGTCATCGTCGCCTTGTCGGTCTCGATCTCGGCCAGCTCCTGCCCCTCGGCGACCTCGCCGCCGTCCTGGACCAGCCAGGTGAGGATCGTGCCCTGCTCCATCGAGTCGGACAGCCGCGGCATCAACACGTCGGTCACGAATGGCCTCCAGGTCAGATCAGGTCGAGGGCCGCGCCGACGATCGTCTCGGCGTCGATCCCGAAGTGGCGGTAGAGATCCTCGACGTCGCCGGACTGGCCGAAGTCCTGGACGCCGAGGCAGCTGATCGGCGTGTCGTTCACCGCGCCGAGGAACGACAGAGTGTGAGGATGGCCGTCGAGCACGGTGACGAGCGGGCTGGCGGACGAGTCGGGGAACAGTTTGCCGAGGACCGCGTCGCCCGCGGGAGCGCCCCCGCCGTCGAGCCCTCGCCGCGCCTGCAGCGCCCGGAAGACGAGGTCGGCCGAGGTCAGGCAGACGACCGCGGTCGCGATCCCGTCGGCCGAGAGCTCCTCGGCAGCGGCGAGCACTTCGGGCATCACCACGCCCATCCCGACGAGCGTCACCCGCGGCGCATCGTCGTTCTCGGCCTCCCGCAGCCGGTAGCCACCGGCGAGCACGGCCCGCCTGCGCGCGTCCCGGGCCGGCCCGGCCGCCGGCACCACGGCGAGCGCCTGGTCGACGGGGCGTGTCGAGAGCCGCAGGTACGAGGAATGGCCGTCCTCATGCGCGAGCCCGGAGAGCGCGGCCAGCAGCACCCACTCGAGGTCCTGGCCGAACGCCGGCTCCCAGGCCACGCAGCGCGGCTGCTCGAGTCCGACCGACGGAGTGATGATCGACTGGTGGGCGCCGCCCTCCGGTGCGAGTGTCACCCCGGCGGGCGTCCCGATCAGGATCGACTGGCCGCCCGCGTACATCCCGAACGACCACTGCTCGAGCGCCCGGTTGACGAACGGGTCGTAGATCGTGCCGATCGGCAGCAGCGGCTGCCCGTCGCGTGACCACGTCGCGCCCAGTTCGGAGAGCAGGCCCACGAGGTTGCCCTCGGCGATCCCCAGCTCGATGTGCTGGCCGTGCGAGGACTCGCGCCAGCGTACGAGCGTGTCGGTGTCGTCGGCGAACCAGTCGACCCGATCGCCGACGTTCCACACCCCGACGCGATTGATCCACCCGCCGAGGTTCGTGGAGGAGGCGACGTCGGGCGAGACCGACACCACATGCGCCGCCACCGCGGGCGCCGCGTGCGCCAGGTCTGAGAAGAAGCGGCCGAGCTCCTGCTGGGTGGAGGCCTTCCCGGCGTGCTCACGGCCGACGTCGGCGGGGACCGGCGGCGGCGAGTGGCGTTCAAGCGGCGCGCGCTCCAGCCGTTGCGCGGCGCGCCCGCACAGTTCGGCCTCGGGCGAGCCCGGGGCGAACCGCGCCCACGGATCGGCGTCGTCGGCGCCGATCTCGCCGGCCAGGCCGCGCCACTGCGCCTCGGACAGCAGCGCCGAGTGGTTTGCGGGGTGTCCCTCGGTCGGCAACCCCCAGGCCTTGATCGTGTAGGCGAAGATCACCGTGGGACGGTCGCTCGCCTCGCCCGCCTGCGCGAACGCGTCGAGCAGGTCGGAGAGATCGTGGCCAGCGAGGTCGCGGACCGCGGCGGCGAGCGTCCGGTCGTCGAGGTCCGCGACGAGGCGGGTGAGCTCGCGGCGCCCGCGGCCGGTGGGCGGGGTCGTAATCCGCTCTCGCAACTCGGTGGCATCGGAGCGCAGCAGTCGCTGGTACTCCTCGTTGGGCATCTGGTCGATTCGCCGGCGTAGCGCCTCGCCGCCGTCGCGCGTGAAGATCGAGCGCAGCAGCCGCCCGTACTTGACGGTGATCGTCTGCCAGCCTGCCGCGCCGAACATCTTCCCGATGCGCCCGGCCGCGATGTCCGGCACGACGCGGTCGAGCGACTGTCGGTTGAGGTCGACGATCCACAGCACCTCGCCGAGCGAGGGAACCATCGGGTCGACGAGCGCCTCCCAGATCGCGCCCTCGTCGAGCTCGGCGTCGCCGATCAGGGCGATCTCCCGACCGGCCTGCGGGACCTCGAAATGGCCGGCGACGTAGCGGTGCGCGAGCGCGCTCCACAGCGTCGCGGTGGCGCCGATCCCGACCGACCCCGTCGAGAAGTCGACGGGGTCGGGGTCTTTGGTGCGGCTCGGGTAGCTCTGCAGCCCTCCGAACGAGCGCAGCTCGGTGAGGTAGCGCTCGTCCAAGCGCCCCAGCAGGTAGTTGATCGCATGCAGTACCGGGGAGGCGTGCGGCTTGACGGACACACGGTCGACGCCGCGCAGATGCTCGAAGTACAGCGCGGTCATGATCGACACCATTGAGGCCGAGGAGGCCTGATGGCCCCCTACCTTCACCCCCGAACGGGTCTCACGCACCTTGTTGGCGTGATGGATGATCGAGGTGGCCAGCCACAGGACGCGGCGCTGCACCTGCTCGAGCGTCTGGAGCGAGGCTGCGGCGTCCGTAGCGGGCGGGGCGATCTCGGTCACGTCGTCACCGTACACCGGCGGCCGAGGACCGTCCCGCGCGCCTGGTATGCTCGTATCAATTGTTGCAAGCGTCTCTCAGGAGGAGGGTGACATGCTCGTCCGCGATGCGATGAACCCGGTGACGGTCACGATCGGACCGTCCCACACGATGCGAGACGCCGCCCGGCGCATGATGGCCGGCGGTACCGGGGCCGCGATCGTGTTCGACCCGGACCTGCCCGGCCCGGGCATCGTCACCGAACGCGACGTGCTCGCGGTCGCCGGCAACGACCAGGACATCGATTCAGAGCTCGTCCGGGACCACCTCACCGCGGAGCTCGTCTACGCCGAACCGGAGTGGCCGCTTCACCGCGCCGCCGAGGCGATGACGACCGGCCGCTTCCGGCACATCGTCGTCGTGCAGGACGGCGAGATCGTCGGGATCCTCTCGATGCGCGACATCGTCCGCCGGTGGGTGGCGGGTGGCTTCGACCTGGCCGCCGCCTCGGGGGAGGTCCGGGTCGGCTGACCCGGGACGGGATGCGGCGGCGAACTCCGCCGCCGCGCCGATCGTCGTGGGTCAGGCGATCGTGATCTCGTCGGAGAGGTACACGTCCTGGATGGCGCCGAGCAGCGCCGCGCCCTCGCTCATCGGGCGCTGGAACGCCTTGCGGCCGCTGATCAGGCCGGTGCCGCCCGCCCGCTTGTTGATGACCGCGGTGCGCACCGCCTCGGCGAGATCGGTGGCGCCCGAGGAGGCGCCGCCGCTGTTGATCAGCCCGGCGCGGCCCATGTAGCAGTTGGCGACCTGGTAGCGGGTGAGGTCGATCGGATGGTCGCTGGTCAGCTTGGAGTAGACGAGGTCCGAAGTCTTGCCGTAGCCGCCGCCCGCGAGCTTGTTGACGGCGCCGTAGCCGTTGTTGTTCTCCGGCAGCTTCTGCTTGATGATGTCGGCCTTGATCGTCACGCCGAGGTGGTTGGCCTGGCCGGTGAGGTCGGCGGCGAGGTGGTAGTCGACGCCGTCGATCTTGAAGTCGGGGTTGCGCAGGTAGCACCAGAGCACGGTGAACATGCCGAGGTCATGGGCCTCCTCGAACATCTCGGAGACCTCCTGCAGCTGCCGCGTCGACTCCTCGGAGCCGAAGTAGATCGTCGCCCCGACGCCGACGGCGCCCATCTCCCACGCGGTCCGCGGGCTGCCGAATTGCACCTGGTCGAACTTGTTGGGGTAGGTGAGCAGCTCGTTGTGGTTGAGCTTGACGATGAACGGGATCCGGTGGGCGTATTTGCGTGCGGTCGCCGCGAGCACGCCGATCGTCGAGGCGACCGCGTTGCAGCCGCCCTCGATCGCCAGCTCGACGATGTTGGCCGGGTCGAAGTACGCGGGGTTCGGGGCGAAGCTCGCGCCCGCCGAATGCTCGATCCCCTGATCGACCGGAAGGATCGACAGGTACCCGGTGCCCGCCAGGCGTCCGTGGTCGAACGTCGAGCGCAGGTTGCGGATCGTGGTCACGCTGCGGTCGGTGTCGAGCATCACGCGCTCGATGAAGTCGGGGCCCGGGAGGTGCAACTGCTCGGAGCCGATCGTCTCGGAGCGGTGCTCCAGCAGGCTCTCGGCGTCATCGCCGAGCAGGTCGGTGATGGTGTCGAATGACGTCTCGGTGACGCTGGCCATGGGCTTCTCCCTGTGCTTTGTCGATCGGGCTGGCCGGACCCTCTCACGCGGGCGGCCATCGGTTGCGACGATAGCTCAGATGGGGACGCGCAAACAGCCGTCGCGCACGGTCAGTAGACCGTCCTGGAGCAGGCCGTCGGCGGCCTCCCGGTCGACTCCGGCGAGCGCGACGGAGCCGCCGGCGACCACCTGCCGCAGAAGCACGCCGCGCCGTTGGCGAAGGCTGCCCTCGTAGCGCGGCTGGCGCCGCGCCCGCGGGGCGGGATCGGTCGTACCGCGCGCGGTGCAGCCGTCGTTCACCGGACACAACTCGCACCTGGGTTGTGCGCTGCAGATCCGCTGCCCGAACTCCATCAGCGCCTGGCCGCAGCGCCACGGATCTCCGCGCGTGTCGATCCCCTCCGGGAAGCGGCGGGCGAGCACGCGGCGTGTATTGACGTCCAGCGGCAGCACCGGTTCCTCGCGCGCGAAGCATTCGATCGCCGCCGCGACATACGCCCCGACGCCGGGCAGCTCGGTGAGATCGTCCGGCCAGCCGTCGGCGGCCACGACTCGCGCGGAGCGATGCAGGTCCCGGGCGCGGCGCGGATAGCCGAGCCCCTGCCACTCGGCGAGCACCTCTGCCAGCGACGCCGCGGCGAGCGCGTCGACGGTCGGCCAGCGCGCCATCCATCGCCCCCAGGCCTGCGCCGCGCGGGTGACGCTCGTCTGCGCCGACATCACCTCCGAGACCCAGATCGCGTAGACGTCGCGGCTTACCCGCCACGGCAGCGCACGGGCGTGCGCGTCCCACCAGGCGAGCACGGCGGCGACGACGGGATCCTCGACGGTGCGGGCTGCGGCGGTGGCGGTGCTCACGCGGCGAGCAGTGTCGCAGGGCGACCGCCCCGCGGCCGGGTGGTCGTTTTTCAGACTGGTCGTCGGAGGATCGACCACCCGCCGGCGGGAGCGGGCCCGAGCCGCCGACTCCTGGCGGTGATGATCCGCGTCGCCGGTGTGGTCGTTTTCCAGACGGGTGGTCACAGAATCGACCCCGCGCGATCCGGGCACCCCCGTAAACTTCCGAGGCAGTGGAGAATGAAGCTCCTGCCGTTCCGGGCTACGTCAATCGACCGAGCGGCCACCTGTCCGAGCACCCCGTGGACTCATCGAGGGGTGGCCGACACGAGGGGCTCCGGTCCTCGGTGCGAATCGCCAGGGTCGCGTTGCGCGCCTACGAGCAGCGGGCCGAGCGCCGTGCCTGGCTGCGCTCCTGGCTGGCCGCACAGCTCGCGTCGGCACCGGCGCGCTGAATCCGCCGGGCTCCGGCGGGGATGAGAGTAACCGTGCGCTCGATGTACGACGCGTGCGCTTGAATGGTCGGGAGTGTCTCAGCCGACCTTCTCACGGCGGGCGGTCCTGCGGGCGGGAGCCCTGGGTGCCGCCGCCCTGGCCGCGGGCAACGTCGCGTGGCCGCTCGACGCCGAAGCCGACGTGACCCAGGAGACCCCGCTCGCCCAGGGGCGCTACACGCTTGACGCCGGGTGGCTGTTCGGCGGAGGGTACGCCGCCGGCTCCGAGCAGCCGGGCTACTCCGAGGCCGGGTTTGCGGCGATCTGCGTGCCTCATACCGTCACCCCGCTCTCCTGGGGCTACTGGGATCCCGCGACCTGGGAGGACCAGTGGATCTACCGCAAGCACATCTCCCAGGCGGCGGTGTCCGGCGGCCGCGTGTTCGTCGACTTCCAGGGCGTCATGACCTCCGCCACCGTGTACCTGAACGGGACTGCGCTCGCGAGCCATCAGGGGGGCTACCTGCCGTTCTCGGTCGAGCTCACCGAGAGCCTCGTGGCCGGCGACAACGTCCTCGCCGTCAAGGTGGACGGCACGCTGCAGGATCTGCCGCCCAACGACGTCGCCGGCGGCGACGCCTCCATCGACTTCCTGCAGCCGGCGGGGATCTATCGCGACGTCGCGCTGCGGATCGTGCCGGAGGTGCACATCGCCGACGTGTTCGCCAAGCCGGTCAACGTGCTCACCTCGCCCGCCCTCGAGGTCACGGTGAGCGTCGACGCCGGGGCTGAGAGCAACGACGTGGTCGTCGCGGTGGCACTGCTCGATCCAGGGGGCGCGACCGTCGGAACGGCAAGTCAGACGATCACCGTGCAGCGCGGCCGCACCAGCCTGGTCGGGCTCACCATCCCCAACCTGGCCGGAGTTGCGCTGTGGTCTCCGGAGAGCCCGACGCTCTACACGGTCAACACGACGGTCACGCTCGGGCGAGCGGTCGACACGTTCGCTCTCACCACCGGCTTCCGGGACGCCGTCTTCCAGCTCGACGGCTTCTACCTCAACGGCTCCCGCTACGAGCTGTTCGGCCTCAACCGCCATCAGCTGTTCCCGTTCCTCGGGATGGCCGGCTCCGCACGGCTCCAGGCCCGCGACGCCGCGATCATCAAGAACGAGCTCAACTGCAACATGGTCCGCTGCTCGCACTACCCGCAGTCCGAGTACTTCCTCGACGCCTGCGACGCGCTCGGGCTTCTGGTCTGGGAGGAGCCGCCCGGCTGGCAGTACGTCGGGGACCTCGCCTTCCGCGAGGTCGTGCTGCAGAACGTCGAGGACATGATCCTGCGCGACCGCAGCCGCCCGTCGGTGATCGTCTGGGCCACCCGCCTGAACGAGACGAGCAACAGCTCGACCAACCAATCGCTGTATGCAGAGACCAACCAGATCGCCACCCAGCTGGACGGCAGCCGCCAGACGACCGGCGCGATGGACATCTACTCGACCACGAACGGCTGGAACCAGCAGGTCTTCGCGTTCGACGACTATCACGCCGAGGGCAACCAGGCGACGTTGTGGCCGCCGCTGCCCGGCGAGCCGTACATGGTCTCCGAGGCGGTCGGCGCGCTCGACGGCGCGCAGACCTACCGCTGGATCGATTCCCAGTCCCAGCTGGCGCTCCAGGGCGAGATGCACGCCCAGGTCCACAACATCGCGCAGGGCAACGACGCCTATGCCGGTCTGCTCGGCTGGTGCGCGGTCGACTACCAGTCGCTGAACGGCGACAACCGGATCTGGAACAACCTGAAGACCCCCGGCGTCACCGACACCTTCCGGGTGCAGAAGCCCGGGGCCGGCTTCTACGCATCTCAGCAGGCCGCGAGCTCGCCGGTGATCGTTCCCGGTTTCTTCTGGGACTTCGGGTCGGCCTCGCCGTCCCAGGGACCGGGCAGCACGGTCGTGTTCACCAACTGCGACGAGCTGCGCTTCTACGTCGGGAACGCCGTCACGCCGACGGTCACGGGTACCCCCGACACCGGCGACTACGGGAACCTCGCCGCGGCGCCCGTGTTCGTCACCTTCCCGTCGGTCAGCGGCACGGGCTCGCCGCCGCTGCGGATCGACGGGGTCGTCGGCGGCAAGGTGGTCACGTCGCTGAAGATGAGCTCGGACACCACCCAGGACCAGCTGCTGCTGACGCTCGACGACACCACGATCAGCGGCGATGGCACGGACACGACGCGCTTCACCGTCCGCGGGGTTGACGCGTTCGGCAACCACCGGCCGCTGGCGTCGACCAACGCCACCCAGGTGACGTTCTCGGTCGGCGGGCCGGCCACGCTGCTCGCCGACAACCCGTTTGCGTTCGGTCTCTACGGCGGCGTGGGCGGCGGCTTCCTGCGCTCGCAGGCCGGCGCCACGGGAACGGTCACCCTGACCGCGACCCACCCGACGCTCGGCTCCGCTCATGCGACGCTGAACGTGGCCGCCGGCGCGCCCGCTCCGGGATCGGCGGGGTCGAGCCTTCCCCGCGTGCTCACCGCGCCGCCCGCACCCGCCGGGCCACCACGACGCCCGCGGCCCGACGCCGACGAGCAGAGCTCGGCCCTGATCAACACGATCCGCAACGACCTGCGGCGGATGCTCGCGCTGCGCGGGGTCAGGGCCCGGATCGGCCAGCTGCTGCGTCACGGCTACACGCTCACGTTCCGCGCGCCTTCGGCCGGACTCCTCGTGGTCGGCTGGTACCGGGTCACGCACGTCTCCGCGAGCGAGGAGCACGCCAACGCGACGGCGCTCACCCACGCCCACCCGAAGGAGCGGATCAAGCGGGTGCTCGTCGCCTCCGCCAGCGTCCACGTCCACTCGAAGGGCCGCGTCCGCGTTCACGTCCATCTCACCGCGCGCGGCAAGACACTGCTGCGTCACGTCCGGCATGAAGAGCGGCTCGAGGCCGAGGCCTCGTTCACCCCGAAGGGCAAGGGTCAGCGCAAGGTGCGGGTGACGCGCTGGATCAAGCTGCGCCGCTGAGCACGGGCACGGCGGTCGCCAGCCGCTCCAGGCCGGTGCGCAGATCGGCCTGGCTGGCCGCCGCGGAGAAGGTCAGGCGGAGGTGGGGCGCGGGGGGCTCGGCCGGGAAGAACGGCCGTCCCGGGAGCACCGCGACTCCGGCTCGACGTGCCTCATCGACCGCCGACGCGTCGTCGACGTGATCGGGCAGTCGCCCCCACAGGTGCAGTCCGCCACGCGGCCGGAGCGCCACGTGCACCCCCGGCAGCAGCGTGGCGAGGTTGGCGGCGAACTGTGCGCAGCGAGCGGCGAGCTCGCCATGCAGCCAGTTGAGATGGCGGGTCCAGCCCGGACCGGAGACGAACTCAAGCGCCGTCTCCTGGACGAGCCGCGGCACGAGCAGGTCGGTGACCAGGCGCAGCGCACGGACCCGCTCGATCACCGGCCCACGCGCGATCACCGCGCCGATCCGCAGGTTGGCGGAGGTCACCTTGGTGACGGCCGACAGGTGGATCACGCGCCCTTCGGTGTCGTCGTGCAGCAGCGGCGGCGGGACGTGATCGGAGTGCCCGAGCCAGCGGGCATAGTCGTCCTCGACGATGAACGCCCCCGCCTCCTGGGCGATCCGCAGCACTTCGGCGCGACGCTCGGGGGCGAGCACCGCGCCGGTGGGGTTCTGGTAGGTGGGCTGGACGAGCACCGCCCGCGCACGCGTCCGCTGGAACGCCGCGGCGAGCAGCTCCGGCACGATGCCGTCGGCGTCGATCGGGACGGGCACCGGCCGGATGCCGGCGGCCCGCAGGACCGCGATCGCGCCCATGTAGGTGGGGGACTCGACGAGCATCGGCTCGCCCGCGGGGACGATCGCACGGAGCACGCTTGACAGCGCGCCCTGCCCGCCCGGGGTGATCGTCACATCGCGGGGCTCGACGGCGGCGCCGAACGCGCGCGCCACCCAGGTGCGCAGGCCGATCAGCCCGCTCGCGGGCGGCAGGTTCCACACCCCCGGACGGCGTGCGGCGCGGGCACCGGCGTTCGCCAGCGCTCGAATCGGCATCAGCGCCGGGTGCAGGTAGCCGGTCGAGAGCGAGATCAACGACTCATCGTGCTCAGGGACGCCGAAGCTCAGCCCGCGGATCGAGATCTCGTGGTCGGCGAGCACGGCCGTCTGCCACGAGTGGTCGACCGGAGCGCTGCGGGCCGGCGGCTCGGCCTTGAACGTGCCGGCGCCCGGTCGGGTGATGACGAGCCCCTCGGCCGAGAGCTCCGCGAGCGCGCGGGAGACGGTGACCGGGGAGACGCGATGGCGGTCGACCAGGGCGCGGCTGGAGGGCAGGCGCGCGCCGGGCGCGAGCGAGCCGAGCTCGGTCCGGAGCCGGTCGACGAGCGCGCCTGAACTGCTACTCTCAAGCATGAGAGACAATAGTAGCGCTACTCACCGCCGGACGATAACGATTGCGCTCCCGCCGCTGCTGACCCGTCTCGCCTTCGCCTGGAGAGAGGGGGTACGGGTGCAGGAGCTGCTGCTCTCCGGACCCTGGGAGCGAGAGGGCGAGCTGCGCTGGCGGCGCGAGCTCGGAAGTTGGCGCTTGGTCGGCTCCATCCCGCCGGCCCCGAGTGGCTTGCGCCACCCCTTCCGACTGGACGCGCTGAGGCGTGTGGATTAAGCGGCACGGCCGGCCAGCTCTCGTGAGCCGGCCGGCCGTTGCCTCGCTGGGATCGGGCCTGATGGGGGGCCCGACGGGTGCGGCGCGGGGTCAGCCCCCGACGCGCACCATCTTCTTGTTGACGAACTCGTCGGCGCCGAAGCGGCCGAGCTCGCGCCCGAAGCCCGAGCGCTTGACGCCGCCGAACGGCAGCTCGGCGCCCTCGGCGCCGACCGCGTTGACGAACACCATCCCGGCGTCGATCTTGTCGGCGACGCGCATCGCCTGATCGGGATCGTTGGTGTAGACGTAGGAGCCCAGGCCGAACGGCGTGTCGTTGGCGAGCTTGACGGCCTCGTCCTCGTTCGCGACGCGGTGCACCTGCGCGACCGGCCCGAAGAACTCCTCGTAGTACGCGTCGTTGCCCGGCTTGACGTCGGTGATCACCGTGCTCTCGAAGAAGTTGCCGTCGCGACCGCCGCCGGCGACCAGCTTCGCGCCGCCGTCGAGCGCCCGCTTGAGCTGGCCCTCGAGTCGCTCGGCCGCAAGCGCCGAGGAGAGCGGACCGATCGTCGAGTCGGACTTCGTCGGATCACCGGGCTTGACCGCGGTCATCGCCGTCGTGAACTTCTCCAGGAACGGCTCGTAGAGCTCGTCGACGACGATGAACCGCTTGCCCGCGTTGCACGCCTGGCCGGTGTTGTCCAGGCGGGCGCCAACCGCCGCCTCGACGGTCGCGTCGAGATCGTCGGTGTTCAGCAGGATGAACGGATCCGAGCCGCCG
>DASXZK010000079.1:0-37948 GCA_036501965.1 Solirubrobacteraceae bacterium | reverse complement strand
CACGACCGTCTCGGCCTGGCCGCCGTAGCGGCTGCGCGCCTGGGCGAGGTCGTGGAAGATCGAGACGAGCTGGATGTTGTGGCTGGGCGCCGTCGAGGCGACCTCGGCGAGGTTCGGCAGCGGTGCCACATTGCCCGCCTCGTCCAGGCACAGCAGCAGCGGCAGCGCGAGCCGTCCGCCCGCCAGCGTCGCGCGCTCGTAGGCGCGGTCGACGACCTCGGAGAGCAGCGCCAGGAAGATCGGCCGCAGCAGCTTGGAGGCCTTCGCGTCGCCGATCAGGTAGAGCGTCGCGCGCTCGTCGAGCAGGCGGTCGGCGGTGATCTCACAGCCTCGCGCCGAGCGGAGCACCCGCCCGAAGCGGTAGGCCCGCAACAGCCCCTGCGCCGTGGCCTCGATCGAGGAGCGGGTCCGGTCGGCCTGCGACTCGAACGAACGGACCGCGTCGTAGGCGGCGTGCGCGCCCTCGAGCTCCGCCTCGTCGCGGGCGGTGCCTGACAACTCCGCGATCGCGGCGTCGAGTTCGCGCCCGCCCTGCCCGTAGGTCCAGCGCACGACCGCCTCCATGCCGGCGCCGGTCCTTGCTGCGGCGTAGAGCAGAGGCGCCAACCGCTGCTCGGCCGCGACCGCCCAGAAGTCGCCTCCCTCCGTGCCCTTATGATCGAGCTCGGCGGCGGAGGCCAGTCGCCATGCGACCTCGAGCGCGCCATCCCAACTGCCCGCCTGACGCAGCGGCGACCACGTGTCGGCGCCGACGCCGGAGAGCGCGAACGGATCGAACACGAACACGCGGCCGAGCGCTCGGCGCCGGGCCTCGGTGACCGCGAGCAGGTCGGTCTTGATCGATGATGCGACCGCGGGCCCGTCCCATTCGAGCAGCGCGGGGACCGCGAGTCCTGCGGACTTGCCGGACTGCGGCGGCCCGAACGCGACGAGCGCGTGGCGCGCCTCGGCATGGAGCAGCCGTCCACGCGCCCACCCGAGTGCGAGCCGTCCGCCCTCACCGGAGCGGTGCCGCCGTCCATGGAGCACCCGCAGCTCCGATCTCCGCGCCCAGCGCGCCCCCTCGCTTCCTGGACCGAATATGTCATGGACCGCGTCGAGTGCTCCGGCTCGGGAGAGCCCGAGCACCGCGGCTCCGGCGGCCGCCACCACGATCGCGAGCGCGCCGTAGACGCCGCCCGCGCCCGGCAGTCGCCCGCGCGTCGTCGCGGGCCACGCGCGTGCCGGGTCGCCGAGATGCCGGGGGAGGCGCACGATCACCCCGCCCAGGGCCGCGGCGCTCGTGTGGGGCCAGCCGTCGCCGAACAGTGCGCCCGCGAGCCCACCCCAGATCCACACGGCGGCGAGCAGGGCGCAGGCAACCGCGGCCAGGCCGAGCAACACCGCGTCAGAGACCCACCCACCAGGACCCGACCCGGCGCGGGAACCGCCACCCGGGCTCATCGCCGGCCTCCCGGCGCTCGACCGAACGCGCCCGCCGACTGGCCGGCGTCCATCCCCGAATCGGTGTCGGTCAGCGCGGCCTCGATCGCCGAGCGCTGGTGGGCGACCACGAACGACCGGCTGCCGACACGCCACAGCGCACGGCCGGCGCCGAGCATCGAGATCAGCCGTCCCTCGCTGCGTGACAATCCGAGCAGCGACCGGGTGAGCTCGATCTGGCTGTCGTCCTGGTGGTAGACGACGCGCGTGGAAGCATCGGCGACCAGGCCCTCCGCGATCCGCGCCGCCCGTGATCCGGCGTCCCCGGCACCCTGCAGGTCCGCCAGCTTGTGCAGCACGACGAGGTTCATCACCCCGAACTGGCGCGCCAGCTTGAAGTTCGCCTGAAACCACTCGCCCAGGCCGGTGTGCTGCACGATCTTCCAGGACTCGTCTGCAACGTTGACCAGCCGGTCGCGTCCCGGCCGCTCGGCGGTACGGGCGAGCAGCGCGCTGATCCACGCTGTCGCGCAGGCCATCAGGATGCCGACCGCCGGCGAGTCCCGGACCGCATGCAGATCGAGCACCACGAGCCGAGCGTCGAGCTCGAGCCCGGGCGTCGTGGGCCCGTCGAACATCCCGCGCAGCGGTCCCTCGCAGAGATCCTGAAGGGCGAGCGCGGCGCGCCGGCAGTCCGCCGCGAGCGCCTCCGGCGAGGTCCGCAGCCGCTCGGCCATCTCGGCGGTGGGCGTGAACAAGGCGCCGGCCACCTCGGGCAGCGTCGGCTCGCTCCGGCCACGGGCGCGGACGACCCGCAACGCCTCGCGCAGCGCGCCGGCCTCGAGTTGCGTGGGCGGCCCGGCGAGGGCGGTCACCGTCACCGCGCGCAGCAGCTCGAGCTGGGCGTGCTCTTCCGGCCGGGAGGCGAGCGGGTTCAGGCGCACGTCGCCGCCGGGCACCAGTGAGATCGGCCGGACCCCGACCGCCTCGCACAGCGGGTCGTACTCGCGCTTGACATCGAGTACGAACGCGCGGCGGCCGAACAGCAGCATCCGCCACACGAGCGTCTTGACGAGCGCGCTCTTGCCCTGGCCGAGCGTGCCGAGCACGATCACGTTCGGGTCGTCGAGCATGCCCTCGCTGTACAGCGCCCACGGGTCGAAGCAGAACGCGCCGCCGCCGGAGTCGCGCCCCACGAACACGCCGCGCCCGCCCAGACCGCCGGCCGCCAGGAAGGGATAGATCGCCTGGGCATGGCGGGTGGTGCAGCGGTGGCCGGGCCGCACGGCCCCACGTCCGCTCATCGCAGCCCCCGGCACAACGGCAGCGTGAACGCGAACGCATCCGCCTGCTGCCCATACAGGCGCCGGAGCTCGAGGCGCGCCCGGGCACTCTGCTCAAGCACCTCGGCGCAGCTCTGGCGCAGCTCGTCGCGGTCGCGTCCTGAGACGGTGACGAAGCCGGACAGACGGACCTCGCCGTGCCCGGCCGCCAGCTCGGCCTCGCGCCGCATCGTCGCCTCGGCGCCCTGGCGCTGGCGCGCCGTCTCGGACTGGCCGAAGCGTGCGCGCAGCTCACGATCGGCACGGTCACGGGTGACCGCTGCCTCCACCTCTCGGGTCGAGCGTTCGATGGCGATCGGCTCAAAGCTCACCGCGACCGTGCGCACCGCCCCCGAGCGACCGAGCAGCGAGTCCATGAACACCGGTGAGACCTCGACCCGCGGCCACCCGCTGATCCAGTACGTGGCGTGCAGCGCGCCGTCGGACTCGTAGTGATCCCACCGCTCCCGGGCGGCGACCGGCCAGGCGCCTGCCTCGTCGGGGCCCTCGCGCTCGGGATCGGCGCCCTCGAGCGCGGTCAGCTCGCCGCGGCAGTACGGGTCGTAGGCAGTCCGCAGCGTCCGCGCGATCGGCTCGGGTCCCAGCGCGCCGAGCACGGTGACCTCGGCCGCTTCAAGCCCCTGCGCAACCCGTTCGGTGCTCTCGATCAGCGCGCGCACCGCCGGGTCGTGGCCGCGCTCACGGACGCGGCCCGCGTCGACCTGGACCGCCAGCAGCACCTCGTGCTCCTGGGCGATCCGGGTACTGGTCGAGATCAGCTCGAGATAGGACTCGAGCATCGCCGCGCCACGGGGGACGGACGGGTCGCGTTCGGTGTGCATCCACCGCGCGAGCTCATCGCCCTGGGCGGGCGCGGTCCGCTCGATCCACTGCAGCCGGCGGATCGCGCCGCCACCGGCCCCCGCGAGGACGAGCCCCCAGCGCGCCAGCCGCCGCTCCTGGGCCTCTGGATCAAGCAGCGTGAACGCACCGACCCGGCAGGCGAGCACCGCGGTCAGCCGGCGGCCGCCGCGCTCCGACAGCGCCCCGAGCGAGCGGTCGCGGTGGGCAGCGGTGATGATCCGCACACCACGCAGCTGATCGGGCGGCGCCGGCTCGGATGCCCTCCAGCGCGGGCTGCGCGTGCCGAGCAGCTCGACCCCGCGCCCGCCTGCGGCAGCGGGGGACTGGAAGCGGTGCGAGCGACGCAGCCGGCGGGCCGAGAACGCGAACACGACCGGGATCCACTGCTCGAGTGTGCGTCCGGCGACGGGTGCGAACGTCACCGCCGCGCAGAGCAGACATGCAGTGAGCGCGCCGAGCGCACCGCTCGCCGACGGCGCCTGGTCGAGCAGCACGACTGCGGTGACCGCGCCGAGTGCGAGCGCCGCGACGCGTCCCGCCCCGGTGTCCCCGAGCAGCCCCCTGCGCTCGAGCGGCCCGAACGAGTAGCCGATCCGGCGCTGTCCGGTGGCGCTCACGACTCCGCTCCGGCGTCGTCGAGCTCCGGCGGGAGCGATGGGGCGGCGAACCGTGGCGGCTCCATGACCTCATCGCCCTCCTCGCCAATCACGAACCCCTCCCACTCGACGTCTCCGAACATGTCGTCGATCGGCGGCCGCTCATCGTCGGCCCGGTCCGCGACCGCCATCGCCGGCGGCCGGTGAACCTCGGCCGATCCGCCGCCGTCGGACCCGTCCACGCCGGCGACGCGGGCGCCCGGGCGCCCCGCACCTTCGACGGCCGACAGCCCCTTCGCCGTCTCGGCGCCGAACCGCAGGGGGACGCCGCGAGCTGAATCTCCTGAGCCCTGAGCGGTGCCTGCGAGGCGTCTCGCCCCGGCCCACGCCCCGTACTCACTCATCCCGGCGAGCGCGTCGGCGCCGTCATCCTCAATTCCGAGGCCGGAGGACTTGTTCGCCTCGTCGGGCTGCGCGCCGTTCCCGCGCATCGCGTCGTAGACGGTGCCTCCCGCTCCCTGCAGGGCGGCGCGCGGCCCGTGGCTGAGGCCGCCCGCAGCCGCCGCGGCCACCTCGTGCAGGGGCAGCAGCCGCAGCAGTGCCCACGGCGAGAGCACCGCGAGCACGACCAGGGTGGCGCCGACAAGCGAGGAGCTGAGGCCCGAGGCGCCGCCGCCGAACGCCGCCGCGCCCAGCGTGAGCACCGCGACGATGGCGAACTTGGAGAGGATCAGGGCGATCAGCGTCTCGATCGCCCGGATCGCCCACACGCGCCGCGCGGGCCACACCATCGCGGCGAAGAACAAAGGCAGCAGCAGCACGATCACGTCGACCGCCGCGGCGCGGATCAGCAGCTCGACCCACAGGCCGATCGTCGCCCCCACCGCGAGCAGGCCGACGAAGAACGCCAGCATCGGGCTGCCGCTCGCCGCGGACAGGCCGGCGACGGCCGCGGCGGCGCGGGCGAGCGCGGTGCCGCCGTCGTGTCCCGCGGCGCCGGCCACGACCGCGCACATCTCGTCGGTCGCCGACAGCAGCAGCGTGGTCAGCGGCGCCGCGATCGTCACCCCGATCGCCGCCAGCGGGAGGTAGCCGAACGCGGCGCGTCCGAGCAGCGCCAGATCCAAGCGCACGAGCGCGTGGACCGCGGCGGCGAACAGGAACGGCACGGTGAGGAGCGCGGCGAGCGCGGCGACCCGCCAGTAGGTCGCGGAGAACCAGCTGCTCAGCAGACCTGGGCTGGTCGTGGAGCTCAACAGCGAGCCCGTGGCCCGCAGCGCCTCGGCGGCGGCGCCGTCGACCGCGGAGCTGATCGCGGAGAGCATCGCTTTGATTGCGCCGCCGACGAACCAGCTGCTGATCGAGGGAAGCTGTGGGGCGCCCATCAGTGCGCCGTCGTCCCGAGGTGCTGGAAGAAGTTCACCAGGCCGGGCGCCGCGCCGATGACGAGCGCCGCGGCGCCCGATACGAGTGCCCCCATCCGGCCCCGCGCCGCGTAGTGGTGATTGTTGCTGTGCGAGGCGATCGCCCACAGTCCGGCGCCGACGAACGCCCCGAGCAGCGCGATCGACAACGCCCACGCCTCGGCGCCGTTGACGAGCTGCTGCAGCACGTTGCTCCCCGGAAGCCCGGTGAGGTCTGGGTGGGCGGTCACCGCGATCGATTCGATCCCCATCGTCACTCCTTTTCTAATTGAGCCAATTGAATATTGTCACGACGATCTGATAGAACCACATTCGGTTCAGGTTGTTTGCAAATAAATTGACTCAATTGGAGAAGGGAGTCCTGATGAGCGCGATCGCGACGGGAGTCGATCCGGAGTGCGTGGAGACGCTGCAGGAGGTCGCGGATCTGTTCGCGACGCAGGCCGTTCGCGTCCGGCGCCTGGTCCACCTGCGGCTCACCGCGCCGGACACGGTCGTCGAGGACGCATGTCAGGTGGCGTGGATGCGGCTCGTCCGCAACCGGTCGCGCGTGCGACGCCAGACGGCCGCGTCCTGGCTCGTCCGCGTGGCGGCGCGTGAGGCGCTGCGCCTGATGGATCTCGGCGACCGCGATCGCCCTCTCGAGGAGCTCGACGCCGACGATTTCGGCCGGGCGCCCGATCTGATCGAGGCGTTCGCCGACAGTCATGTGCGGCTCGGGGCGATCGACCGCCTGCCGGAACGCCAGCAGCGCCTGGTGTGGCTCCAGGGACTCGGCTTCAGCTACTCGGAGATGGCCGGGGTCACCGGAGACTCACCGCGCACCGTCGAGCGTCAGTTGCTGCGGGCGAGGCGAAAGCTCGCCGACATGGCATCGTGAGCGCGATGGAGCGCGCGCCGGCCCGGCGCCGCAGCGAAGTGTCGGGTAGGGTCGATTGTCGACAACTCGCGAGCACGGAGGACGGACCATGAGCAGTGGACGGCGGACGCGATGGGGGATCCTCGGGGCGGCGAACATTGCGCGCGGTCAGTTCATGCCCGGCCTGCGGGAGAGCGGTGACGGGGTGGCCGCGGTCGTCGCCAGCCGGGACCTTGCGCGCGCGCAGGCCTTCGCCCACGCCGAAGGCGTCGAGCGCGCCGTCGACGACTACCGGGCGGTGCTCGCCGATGCGGAGATCGACGCCGTCTACATCCCGCTGCCGAACTCGCTCCATGCCCAGTGGACGCTCGAGGCGCTGTACGCCGGCAAGCACATCCTCTGCGAGAAGCCGCTCTGCGCGAGTCTCGCGGAGACCGAGACGGTGATCGCCACCGCGCGATCCCATCCCGAGGCGCCGCTCTGGGAGGCGTTCGTGTTCCCCTTCCAGGCCCAGCACGCGCGGGTCCTTGAGCTGATCGCCGAGGGCGCGATCGGGACGCTCCGGGAGATCCACAGCGCGTTCCACTTCGCGCTGCGCGCCACCGAGGACATCCGGCTTTCCGCGGAGCTCGGCGGCGGAGCGCTGGCGGACGTCGGCTGCTATCCGATCCGGCTCGGCCACGAGCTGCTCGGGCCCGTCGGCGGTCCACTCTCGCTCGAGGGACGGGTCGAGGGCGAGGTCGAGGTCGACGCGACCGCCATCGTCAGCCACGGCGACCAGCGGCTCGTGCTCACCTGTGGCTTCGAGCGCCCGTACGACACCTTCACGCGCCTGCTGGGGGAGGGCGGGCGCCTGCACCTGACCAACCCGTTTCACCCCGGCCCCGATGACCGGCTGGAGATCCATCGCCCGGGCGCTGAGCCGGTCGTCGAGTACCCGACGCGCGACGCGCGATCGTTCACTGCCGCGCTGCGACACATCCACGCGGTCGTGCGGGGGGAGGAGGAGCCGCGGCATCCCGCGGTCGACTCGGCGCTCAGCACCGCCGCGACGCTCGCCGCCCTCCAGGATCTGGTGGCCGCATGACCGGTTCGGCACCGTGCGAGGTGGTGATCGCCTCATACATCGAGCCGGAGCTCGCGGAGCGGATCGCCGCCGCGGAGCCGCGAGCGCATGTCGTCTACGAGCCGGCGCTGCTTCCGGTGCCCGGCTACCCGTGCGACCACGGCGGCGAGCCGCCCGCCCTCGACGCCGCCGGCGAGGAACGGTGGCGGGCGATCACCGCCCGCGCGGAGGTGATGTTCGACTTCGACTGGAGCTCGCCGGAGACGATCGCCGAGCGCTGCCCCCACCTGCGCTTGATCCAGGCCACGAGCGCCGGGGTCGGCGGCTACATGACCAGGATCGGATTGGATCGCTCCGACATCGAAGTGTGCACCGCCGCCGGCACACACGCCGTCCCGCTCGCCGAGTTCGCGCTGCTCGGCGCTCTCTACTTCGTCAAGGGGGTGCCGACGCTCAACCAGTGGAAGGCGCGTCGCCACTGGGAGAAGTACGCCACGCACCGCCTCGCGGGCCGCCGCGCGCTCGTCCTGGGGCTCGGCGGCATCGGCCGGCGAGTGGCGGAGAGCTTCGCTGCGCTCGGGATCGAGGTGTGGGGTCTCGCGCGGCGCATCCCGCCGGAGCCCCCAGCCGGAGTGACCCGCATGATCGCCGGCGGCGAACTGCACGCCGCCCTGGCCGAGACCGACGTCCTCGTGATCGCCTCCCCGCTCACCGAGCAGACGCGCCACATGGTCGGCGCCCCGGAGCTCGCGGCGCTGCCGGCTCACGCGGTCCTCGTCAACGTCGGCCGAGGGCCCGTGATCGACGAGGCCGCGCTGATCGCCGCGCTCACCGAGCGCCGGCTCGCCGGCGCCTGCCTCGACGTGTTCGAGCACGAGCCGCTGCCAGAGGACAGCCCGTTGTGGGACCTCGACAACGTGATCATCTCGCCGCACTCCGCCTCCACCCTGGCCGAGGAGAACGAGGTGCTCGTCGAGCTGTTCCTCGACAACCTCGCCCGATACCTGGACGGGCGCCCGCGCCGCAACGTCTACGACCGCGCCGCCGGCTACTGACCCCGCCCCCGGCGTCTTGACTTCCCCACACCGAAGGACTAGTTTGTCGCTTGGCGTTTGTCGACAATCGACGAAGCGCGGGTTTGAGGAGAGGAAATGAGAAGACTCGGATGGGTCGCGGCCTCGGTCGCCGTGACGTGCGCAGTGGCCGCGTGTGGCGGCTCCGGTGGCGGCTCGGGCGGCAACGGGGGCGGCGGAGGCAGCACCTCCGCCACCAACGCGGCATCGTCCGGATCGCCGGCCAAGGGCGGTCAGATGGTGATGGCGTTCCAGTCCGACCCTGACACGTTCGACCCGCAGGTCTGCTACGACGCGACCTGCTGGGACAACATGGAGATGCTGTTCAACCGGTTGTACGACTACAACACGAACACGACGAACCTGTTCGCCCAGGCCGCATCGGGGATGCCGACGGTCAGTGACGGCGGCAAGCGGTACACGATCCCGATCCGCAGCGGCATGACCTTCGCCAATGGCAAGCCGGTCACCGCCCAGGACTTTGTCTACACCTTTTCTCGCATCTGCAACCCCGCGACGAAGTCGCCGGTGGTGAGCTTCTGGGATCCGGTCAAGGGTTGTTCGGCGTTCTCCAAGCACCCGGTCGGCTCGGTGTCGGGGATCAAGGCGCTGAACGCCCACTCGCTGCAGATCACCCTCACCCAGCCCGACAACGCGTTCAAGTACGTGCTGGCGATGCCGCAGGCGTCGGTGATCCCCACCGGCACCGGCGCGCAGCAGGCCAAGCACCCGCTTGGCTCCGGGCCGTTCACCTTCGTGTCGTTCTCGCCGGGTCGCTCGATCGTCATCAAGCGCAACCCCCACTACTGGGACAAGTCGCTGCCGCATGTCGACGGTGTCACCGAGCATCTCGGTGTCACTCCTCAGGTGCAGCTGCTGGAGCTGCAGAAGAACCAGATCGACCTGATGGGCGATCCGCTGCCGAACTCGTCCTATCTGAGTGTCATCAACAACAAGTCACTGCAGAAGCAGATCATCCACAGGGTGAGCTTGTCCACGTATTACCTCACCATGAACACGCACATCAAGCCGTTCAACAACCCGCTCGTGCGTGAGGCGGTCTCCTACGCGATCAACCGCAGCTTCCTGCTGAAGGTCGTCAACGGGCAGGGCACTCCGGCCAATGCGTTCATCCCCAAGGGCGTCGTCGGCTGGAGCCCGCAGGTGCTCACCCATCAGCTCGACGTGGCCAAGGCCAAGCAGCTGCTCGCCAAGGCGGGATACCCCCACGGGTTCTCGACCACGATGTACAGCTGGAACACCGAGCCGTGGACCAACCTCGACCCGCAGGTCCAGCAGCAGCTGGGTGCGATCGGGATCAAGCTGAAGGTCGACCCGATCCAGGAGAGCGCGTTCTTCTCGCTCGCCGGCACGCCCGGCAAGGCGCCGATGACGCTCACCTTCTGGGTGGCGGACTATCCGGACGGGAGCGACTTCTTCAACGCGCTGCTCTCGTGCGCGGCGGCGATCCCGGGCGGTCAGAACTACTCGTTCTACTGCAACAAGAAGGTCGACAACCTGGTCCTCAAGGGTCAGGCCAACCCGGCCGACGCCACGTCGGACTACGTCGCCGCAAGCAAGGCGATGCTCGCCGACAACCCGATCGTCCCGCTCTACTACGGGTCGGTGACCGAGGTGCGCGGGTCCAAGGTCGGCGGGTTCTTCGCCAACCCGATCTGGGACCTCATGATCGACCACTACTGGCTGACCAAGGGCGGCTCGGGCTCGAGCGGCGGCGGCCTCGGTGGCTGAGACCCGGCCACAGATGACGGGGACCGCTGCCTCCGGCGGCCCCGTCGTCGCGGTCGAGGGGCTCACTGTGACCTTCCCGACCTCCGAGGGGGACGGGAAGGTCGTGCGCGACGTCTCATTCGAGATCGCGCCCGGCGAGCGCCTCGGCCTGGTCGGCGAGTCCGGATCGGGCAAGTCGATGACTGCACGGGCGATGATGCAGCTCGTGCCCCGACCGGGCACGGTGTCCGGCCGGGTGCTGCTGGAGGGAGATGACCTTGCCGGCCGCCGGCGGCCGACCGAGTGGCGGGGCACCTCGCTGGCGATGATCACGCAGGACCCGCTGTCGAGCCTGGACCCGCTGATGCGGATCGGCCGTCAGATGACCGAGATGCTGCGCTACCACCGGCATCTCGGCCGCGCCGAGGCCCAGGCGCGGGCGCAGGAGCTTCTGCACGCGGTCGGCATCCCGGACCCGGGGCGCGCCCTCACCCAGTATCCCGCGGTGCTCTCCGGCGGCATGCGCCAGCGCGTCGCGCTCGCCATCGCGGTCAGCTGCGACCCAAAGTTGCTGATCGCCGACGAGCCGACCACGGCGCTCGACGTCACGATCCAGGCGCAGGTGCTGAGCCTGCTCGAGCAGATGTCCGCCGACCACGGCTCGAGCGTTCTCCTGATCAGTCACGACCTCGGGGTCGTCGCCGGCTTCTGCGAGCGGCTGATCGTCATGTACGCCGGTCGGATCGTCGAGTCAGGCGCGACCGAGCAGCTGATCGCCCGGCCCGAGCATCCCTACACCCGCGCGCTGCTCGCCTCGGTCCCGGCGATCAGCGGCGCCCTGCCCGATCGCCTGCCCTCGATTCCCGGCAGCCCGCCGATCGGCGGCGCCGCCGTCACCGGCTGCCCGTTCGCGCCGCGCTGCCCGATCGCCCGGGACGTCTGCAGGGCGACCGAGCCAGAGCTCCGCGGGCACGACGATCCCGGTCACCACTCGGCCTGCCATGCGACCGCCGATGCGCAGTGGTGGTCCTCACTGACCGCCACCGTCGCCCGGGAGATGGTGTCGTGACCAGCGCGCCAGCGGCGACCCCCTCCGACGCCCCGGCCGTCGAGGTCAGCGACCTGAAGGTCCACTTCACCTCCCGCCGCGGGCTGCGCGGGACCCGCATCACCAAGGCAGTCGACGGCGTCTCGTTCACGCTCGCGCGCGGGGAGACGCTCGGCGTCGCCGGCGAGTCGGGCTCGGGCAAGAGCACGATCGCGCGCGCGCTCGTCCAGATCAACCGGCCGACCTCCGGCGCGATGACCGTCGGCGGCACGAACGCCGTCGCGCTCAAGGGCTCCGCATTAAGGGCCTACCGGCGGCGCATGCAGATGGTCTACCAGGACCCCTACGACTCGCTCGACCCGCGCATGAACGTACTGAAGGCGATCGGCGAAGGGCTGTCGGTGCGTGGCGTCGCACGCGCCGATCACCGCGCCCAGGCCACCGAGCTGCTCGAGCGCGTGAACCTGCCCGCCTCGCTGCTCACCCGCTTCCCCGCGCAGCTCTCCGGGGGCCAGCGCCAGCGGGTGTCGATCGCCCGCGCGCTGGCGGTCAAGCCCGAAGTGATCGTCTGCGACGAGGCGGTGGCTGCGCTTGACGTCTCGATCCGCGCCCAGATCCTCAACCTGCTCAAGGACATCCAGGCGGACTCGCAGATCAGCTACCTGTTCATCTCCCACGATCTGTCGACGCTGCGCTTCCTCGCCGACCGCGTCGCGATCATGTACCTGGGCCGGATCGTCGAGTACGGGACCTCGGCGGAGGTCTTCGGCGACCCGCAGCATCCCTACACCAAGGCACTGATCGCGGCGATCCCCGAGGTCTCCACCGGCCGCCACGGCCCGCGCCCGGCGCTCGCCGGCGAACCGCCGGACCCGGCTGCGCCACCGACCGGCTGCGCGTTTCACCCGCGCTGCCCGGTGGCCGTCGAGCAGTGCCGCACGGTTCGCCCCGACCTGAGTCGCAAGGCCACCGGGCAACTCGCCGCGTGCCACCTCGCGCCCGAGCACGAAGCACACCCCACCGACACCAAGGCGATCCAAGGAGCGCCGCGGTGACCGGGCCGATCATGGCCACGCCGGTGATCGAACCGGTCTCCGCCGAACCGGTCGCCGTCTCGGACCCGCACTTCCTGCGCTTCGCCTGGCGCAGCCTGAGGTCGAACCCGGTGGCGTTCGTGTCGGTGGTGATCGTGCTGGTCCTCGCCGTCGTCGCCATCTTCGCCCCGCTGCTCGCGCCCCACAACCCGCTGCACGCCTACTCCGACGGGCTCACCGCAAAGGGCGCCCCCATCTCGCCCGGGCATCGCGGTTTCCTGCTCGGCACCGACCCCAACGGCCGGGACATCCTCTCCCGGCTGATCTTCGGCGCGCGCGTCTCGCTGCTCGTCGGCGTCGTGGCCACCGGCCTCGCCTCGTTGATCGGCGTCGCCGTCGGGACGATCGCCGGCTACATGGGCGGGATCGTCGACTCGGTGCTGATGCGCTTCACCGACATCGTGCTCTCCTTCCCGCTGCTGCTGTTCTGCATCGCGCTGATCGCGGTCACCGGTCCGAGTACGCAAAACGTCGTGCTGGTGATCGCGTTCGGCTACTGGACCTACCTCGCGCGCATCGTGCGCGGGCTCGTGCTCTCGCTCAAGGAGCGTGAGTTCGTCACCGCCGCCAAGACACTCGGCACCCCCGACGTCACGATCCTGCGCCGCCACATCCTGCCCCACCTCGCCCCGGCGATCATCGTCTACGGCACGCTCGGGATCGCGTCCTCGATCATGATCGAGGCCTCGCTCTCCTACCTCGGGATCGGGGTGCCGTTGCCCCAGGCCTCGTGGGGCCAGATGATCTCGCAGGGCCAGCAGTACTTCCAGAGCGCGCCGTGGCTGCTGATCGTGCCCGGTGTCTGCCTGATCCTCACCGTGCTCGCATTCAACCTCGCGGGCGACTGGCTCACCGATCTGCTCGACCCGGTGCAGCGGGCGACGGGAGAGCGCGGCTCATGAGCTGGTGGCTGGTCCGCCGCGTCGCCCAGATGGTGCTCGTCGTGCTCGGCGTGGTGACCCTCGCGTTCCTGTTCTCGAACATCGTCCCGGGCAACCCGGCGCGGCTCGTCGCGGGACCGAACGCGAGTCCGCAGGCGGTCAACAGCATCGCCCGCCAGCTCGGGCTCGACCGCTCGGTCACCTCGCAGTACGTGAGCTACCTCTCCCGGCTGCTGCACGGCAACCTCGGCGTCTCGTTCGCGCTCCAGGGCCGGTCGGTGAGCGGGGAGATCGCCTCGGCGCTGCCGATCACGATCCAGCTCGCCATCGGCGGCGTGCTGTGGGAGATCGTGCTCGGTGTCCCCGCCGGGCTCATCGCCGCCTACCGCCCGCGCGGATTCCTCGACCGCGGGCTCAACCTGGTCGCGCTCGTCGGGCTCTCCGCGCCGCCGTTCTGGCTCGGTCTGATGCTCCTGTACTACCTCTCCTACAAGCTCTCACTGTTCCCGCTGAGCGGAACCGGTCACCCGCTCGTCTGGTACCTGGTGCTGCCGAGCTTCACCCTCGGGGTGGGCGGCGCGGCGTTCTACGCGCGCATGGTGCGCACCACGATGCTCGGGGTCCTGAACTCGCCGTTCATCGAGTTCGCGCGGCTGAAGGGGATGCCGGAGCGCACGATCATCCTCCGCCACGCGCTGCGCCACGTGCTCACCCCCGTGATCACGATGCTCGGGATGGACCTCGGCTACTTCCTGGGCGGGGTGCTGATCATCGAGTCGGTGTTCGGCCTGCCCGGGGTCGGCCAGCTCGCCTACAACGCGATCTCGACGCTCGACATCCCGATGATCACCGGCACGGTCCTCGTGGCGGCGGTGTTCGTCGTCCTCATGAACTTCATCGTCGACGTCACCTACACGCTCGTCGACCCCCGTGTCCGTCTGAGCCGGCACTGATGCCGCCCGTTTCCCAATGAGAGAGGTAACCCAATCATGACATCCAACGAGCTCACCGTCGCAGTCGCCGGGGCGGGCCGCTGGTCAGAGCGCGCCCACATCCCCGGGTGGCTGCGAGACTCGCGCGTCAAGGTCGCTGCGCTCGTGGACATCGACCGCGGCGCCGCGCAGGCGTTGGCCGAGCAGTTCTCCATCCCACTGGCCACCGACGACATTCGCGAGGTGCTGGACGATCCCTCGATCGACGTGCTCGACGTCGCCACCGGCAACGACGCGCATTTCGAGCTCTCGATGGCGGCGCTCGAGGCCGGCAAGCACGTCCTGTGCGAGAAGCCGGTCCACCACGACGCGCGGGAGACCCGGCGGGCCGCCGACATGGCGGCGGCGGGCGGTCTGAAGACGAAGCTCGGCTTCACCTTCCGCTACTCGCCGGCGATCCAGTACGCCAAGGACCTGATCGACGACGGCTTCGTCGGCGAGCCGTACATGTTCAACGGCTTCGAGCAGAACAGCCAGTGGATCGACCCGTCCACGCCCCTGCGCCAGGCCGAGGAGCCCAGCGTCGACGGGGACATCGCCATCTCCTCGATCGAGGGCTACGGCGCGCCGATCATCGACATCATGCATTGGTGGGTGGGCAGTCCGCTCACCAACGTCGTCGGCACGATGCGCAATTTCGTGCCCGAGCGCGTCCTGCGCGCCACCGGCCGCATGGAACGGATGAACATCGACGACGGCGACATGTGGATCTGCGAGTTCGAGTCGCCTGCCATGGCCTCTGTCCAGTCCTCCTACGTGACCGTCGGCAACTACCCGGGGATCGAGGCGCGGATCTACGGCTCGGAGGGCGCGGTCATCGTCCGCCTGGTCGAGGAGCGTGGCATCTGCCAGACGATCCACACCGCGACCAAGGGCTCGGTCGAGTTCGTGGAGCGCGAGATCCCCGAGAGCTACTTCCCGTCCGGCGGCACGAGCCGCGAGGCGTGGCCCTCGCTGTTCTACTCGAACCTGATCAGGGACTTCGCCGACGAGATCCTGTCCGGCGACGAGGCCAACCAGGGCGACTTCGCCCAGGGAGCGCTCGTCCAGCGGACGATCAACGCGTTCGAACGCGCCGCCCGCGAGCGCCGCTGGGTCGCGCTCTCCGAGGTCGCCGAGGTCGCCGGTGTCTGATCCGGCCGCCATCACGCTCAGCCCCGCGCACCGCTGGGGCGAGCTGTCCGGCGGCCTCGCGGGCGTCGCCGACCTGCTCGAGGCGGCGATCGACGAGGCACAAGCGCTCGGCGCGAGCTTCGCCGACGCGCGCCTGTCCGAGACGGAGGAGCTGCGGCTCTACGCGGTCTCGGGCAGGCCGGTCGACGAGCGCCTCGAGGGCAATGCCGGGATCGGTGTGCGCGCACTCGTCGACGGCGCCTGGGGCTTTGCCTCGATTCCCCTTGCCGGCAACGACGACGGTCGCCGCGCCGCGCGCCACGCCGTCGCGGGCGCTCGCGCCGCGGCGCAGTCCGGCGCGCCCGGCCGGGTGGAGCTCCCCGAATGTCCACCGTCCCGCGGATCACACCAGACCCAGGTCCAGGTCGACCCGTTCGCGGTCGCCCCCTCCGAGCGTGAGCGGGTCGTCGAGCAGGCGCTGTGCGCCGCGCTCGCCGAGACCGGGGTCGTCCACGCGCAGGCGGGGATCAACGCCAAGCGCCAGCATCGTTACTTCGCCAACAGCGAGGGATCGCACAACGAGCAGCACTTCGTCGAGACCGGCGGGATGGTCCTCTGCAACGCCGCCGGACACGGGATCGTGCAGCGGCGCAGCTTCCCCAACTCCTTCCACGGGAACACCGGCGCCGCCGGCTGGGAGTACGTGCTCGGCCTCGACCTCCCCTCCCAGGCGTCCCGGGTCGGCGCCGAGGCGGTCGCATTGCTCACCGCGCCGACGGTCTCCTCCGGGACGGGGTCGCTGGTGATCGGTCCCGCCCAGATGGCGCTCCAGGTCCACGAATCGACCGCACATCCACTGGAGCTCGATCGCATCCTCGGCGACGAGGCGAACTTCGCGGGGCGCTCGTTCATCGGAGCCGACGCGGTCGGCACGCTCCGATATGGCTCGCCGGCGGTCAACGTCACCGCCGACCCGACCGTGCCCGGAACCCGGGGCAGCTTCGCCTTCGACGACGAGGGGACGCCCGCGCAGCGCACGCCCCTGATCACCGAGGGCGTGATCACGAACTTCCTGTCGAGCCGCGACAGCGCCGCTCGTCTCGGTGAACGATCCACCGGGGCCGCTCGATCGGACGGCTGGGGCTTCCTGCCGCTGTGCTTCGCCACCCATGTGTTCCTCGAGCCCGGCGAGGGCTCCACCGACGAGCTGCTCGAGCGCGTGGGCGACGGGTACTACATCGACGACAACCGCAGCTGGTCGATCGACTCACGAAGGCTCTCCTTCCAGTTCGGCACCGAGGTCGCCTGGGAGGTCCGCGGCGGACGGCGCACGCGCCTCGTGCGGGACTTCTCCTACGGCGGGATCACCCCGCAGTTCTGGGGCTCGGTCGAGGCGGTCGCGGGACCGGAGGAGTTCCGGATCTTCGGGATGCCGTGCGGCAAGGGCGAGCCCAAGGAGTGGGGGTTCCTCTCCCACGGTGCAGCCCCCACCCTGGTGCGCGACGTGCGGATCGGTGTGGCATGAGCCCCGCCGAGACGCTCGCTCCCTGGGTCGGAGCCGACCGTGCGCTCGAGGCGCTCGACGGCGCCGTCGCCCGCTCCCGCGCCGACCACCTCGACGTCTTCCTGGCCAGCCGGGTCGGTCACCACACCCGCTTTGCGGGCGATCGCATCCATCAGCCGCAGACGATCGTCGAGCTGCAGGTGATGGTCCGCGCGGTGGTCGGCCGGGGCGCGGCGCGCGCCGCGGTCAGCGACCTGCGCCACCTGCCCGACGCGGTCGACCGTGCGACGGAGCTCGCGCGCGGTCGCGACGCGGTCGCCAATGGTGGGCCGGCGCCCGCTGCGCCGGCCGGCCCCCAGGAGCTCGAAGGAGGCCTCTCGCTCTGGAGCGATGCGACCGCTGCCTGGGACGGACCGGCCCGCTCGCGCCTGGCGGCACGCCTGATGGCCGCCGCGAGCGCCGCCGGCGGCGAGTGCAACGGAACGCTCACCACCGCCGCGACCGAGCTCGCCGTCGCCACGAGCGCGGGCGCGCGGGAGCACGCGGCCGCGAGCGAGGCCGGATTCTCGCTCACCCAACGGGTCGGTCCGCTCTCCTCCTATCTGGCCGACCTCTCGCGCCACTCTGAGCGGCTCGGCGTCGAGGCGCGGTCCGAGGCCTCGCTCACGCGAATCAGCGGTGCCGGGGAGCCCGTGCCGCTTCCCGACGGGAGCACCGATGTCGTCTTCGGGGGCCTCGCCAGCGGCGAGCTCGTCGGATTCGTGCCGTCTTTCGGCTTCACCGCCCCAGCGGTCCAGGCGGGCATCGGTCCGCTCGTGACCTCGCCGGGGGTGATGCTCGCCGACGGGTCCGTGACAGTGGCCGACGACGCACTGACCGACGTCGGCCTGCCGTTCCCGTTCGACCTCGAGGGCACCGCCAAGCAGCGAGTGGCGATGCTCGACGGCGGCCGGGCCGGCGCGGCGGTGAGCGACCGTGCGACCGCCGGGGCAACCCACGGCCGCTCGACCGGGCACGCCCACATCGCCCGCGAACAGTCACCCGAGCCCGAGGCGGCGAACCTGGTGATGACGGCGGGAGCGGACGGCGAGGACGCGCTCATCGCCGCGGTCGAGCGCGGTGTCTACGTACAGCGGCTCTGGTACAACCGGCTCGTCGACGCCAAGACCGGGACGGTGCTCGGCACGACGCGGGATGCGTGCTTCCTGATCAAGGACGGCGTGCTGTCCACCCCGGTGGCGGGCGGGCGGTTCACCGAGAGCGTGCTGGGTGCGCTCGCCCGGACCGACGGGATCGGCGACCGGCTGATCAGCCAGGCGGTGCCGAACGTGTGGAACGGCTGCGTGTCGGCACCGGCGATCCGCGTGCGCGGGTTCCGCTTCGGCGCACGGCCCGCCGCGGAGGCGGACGAATGAAGGTCGAGAGCAACGTGGGCCGGCTGGTCACGCAGATCCTCGCCGGCGAGGTCTGGCCGCCGCTCGGCGACCGCCACGCGTTCCGGGTCGACCCGGACGGCACTCCGTTCGTGCTGCCCGGGATGGGCGGGGTGACGCTCGGGGTTCACTGTGGTGACCCCGCCACCGGTCACGCGGGGGATCACGTCGAGCCTGGGCTGTCGGTCCGTCACGCCGACCAGGCCGCCAACTTCGCGCTGCAGTACCTGAGCTGCATCGGCAACCGGCTCGTCGTCGCCTCGGGGCCGGCGGCGGGAGCGGAGGGGTTCGTGATCGGCCAGCACGCCTACGTGCTCGTCGACATGCGTGAAGACGCCCTGAGCCGGGTGACGACCGGCGATCAGGTGACGATCCACGCGCAGGGACAGGGGCTCGTGCTCACCGACCACCCCGAGGTCCGCGTGAAGAACTGCTCCCCGCGGCTGCTCGATCTGATCGCGGGCGGCACGGCGGCGGACGGCAGGCTCGAGGTGCACGTCGCGGCCCACATCCCGCCCGAGGCGATCGGGGCGGGCGCGGGTATGGTGTCGGAATACGCGAACACCGACCTCATGGGAGCCTACGCGGGCCTGGGGGAGGACCTCTCACTTGGCCTGGAATCACTGCGCATCGGGGACCTGGTCGCGCTGGAGGACCAGGATCACCGCTACGGACGCGGGTATCGCCCTGGCTGGATGACGATTGGGGTCATCAGCACCGGGAGCTGCCAGCTGTTCGGACATGGACCGGGCCCGTCGACGATCATGAGCGGCCCAGGGGACGCCTTCCAGACGGTGATCGACCCCGACGCCAATCTCGCTCCCCTCGGCGAGGAGCTTGTGGCATGAGCACGCTCGTCTCGGTCAACCTCGTGGGCGCCGTCGATCAGGGCGAGGTCGGCTCAGAGCCCTACCGCGTGAGCCGCGACGGGATTCCGTACGTCCCCGTCGGCGATGGCGGCATCGTGCTCGGGCTCCGGCTCGGAGACCCCGCCGACGCGCCTGAGACCGATCACGCCGCGCCCGGCGCGTGCCTCGTGCACCCCAACCTCGCCGCGGCCCATGCGCTCACCGCCCAGGCGTGCGTCGGCAACCCCGTCGAGGTGCGAACCGGCGCAGCCGCCGGCGCCTGGGGAGCGGTCCTCGGCCAGCGCGGGGAGGGAGAGCGCGTGATCATCGTGCTCGCGCCCGACGACCTCGAGCGGATGCGTCCCGGGGACATGGTCGCCGTGCGCGCCTGCGGTCAAGGCGCGCCGGAGCCGGTCACCGGAGTCACCGCGCTCAACGGCGCCCCGGGTCTGCTCGACGCGCTCGGGATCACCGCCCGCGATGACCGGTTGCGGGTCGGTGTGCGCGGCACCTGGCCGAGCCGGTTCGTCGGCAACGGGATCGGGCGCCCGACCCCGACGTGGAGCCTCGAGCTGTCGCTGCCGCGGCCTCCTGACTCGATCGCGAGCCCGGCGCTCGCGCTCGGCGACCTCGTCGCCGTCACCGATCTCGATGCCCGCTTCAACGCCGGCTACCGGCGAGGCTGGCTCACGATCGGGACCGTCGTGCACGGGGGCAGCCCGCTGCCCGGCCATGGCCCGGGGGTCACCGTCCTCCTCACTGGCCCCGCCGAGCGCTTCGAGGTCGACGAGCAGGGCGAGCACCACGCAGGGCTCACCGAGGAACGGCTTCTGGAGGTTGCCCGTGGACAGCTCTGATCTCGCCGCGCCCAACGGGACCGGGCAGGCGGAACCGATCCGTCACCTCTCGTTGCCCGACGCGGTGCGGCTCACCCTGCGCCGGCAGATCATCAACAACGAGCTGCCGGAGGGGACGCGGCTGCTCGAGGCCAAGCTCGCGGAGGAGTTCGGCGTGAGCCGAACGACCCTGCGCTCTGCGCTGCGCGAGCTCAAGAACGACGGGCTGGTGGAGATCTCGCCCCGGCGCGGTTGCTTCGTGGCGCGCATGGATCCCGAGGACATCCACGACATCTGCTTCGCCCGCTACGTGTTGGAGGCGGGAGCTGCCTCGGAGCTGCGGGTCGACGACGAGCTGCTCGCCGAGCTCGAGGAGGTGCTGGCCGCGATGTCCGCGGCCGCCGAGGAGGGCGACCTGGAGGCGGTGGTGAGCATCGACACGCGGTTGCACGGCGTGATTGTCGAGCGCGGCGGCGGCCGGCGGGTGGTCGAACTCTGGCACGGGCTCGACAGCCAGATGGGTTCGCTGATGCGCTCCTCGCTGGAACGGCAGGGAATCGACCTGCGCGAGTCCTACCGGCGCCACCGCAAGTACGTCGACGCGTTCGTGACGCGCCGCCGGGCGGCGATCGTCAAGGAGATCCGCGAGCACTATCTCGACCCGGACGAGCCGCCGGAGGGGTGAGCGGGATGCGCCGCGGTCTCACCGTCGCTCCGTTCGAGACGCTCGCCTCGCCGCGGGAGCTCGCCGAGCTCGCCGCCTCCGCCGAGGCAGCCGGCTGGGACGGGTTCTTCGTCTGGGACCACCTGCTGTACACCGGCGTCACGGACATCGCCGACCCGTGGACGTGCTTGGCGGCGATCGCGATGCGGACCTCGCGGATCGCGATCGGCCCGATGATCACCCCGCTGCCCCGGCGGCGCCCGCACGTGCTGGCGCGCCAGGCGGTGAGCCTCGACCACCTCTGCGAGGGACGGCTGATCCTCGGACTCGGGCTCGGTGACGATGGCGGCGACGGTGAGCTCTCCTGCTTCGGCGAGGAGGTCGATCCGCGCCGCCGGGGGGCGATGCTCACCGAGGGCCTCGAGGTGCTCACCGGGCTGCTGTCCGGCGAGGCGGTCGACCATCTGGGTGAGCATTACCGCGCGTCGGGCGCGCGCTTTCGCCCGACCGCCCGCCGCCCGGGCGGGATCCCGATCTGGCTCGCGGCACGCTGGCCCAACCGCGTCCCGATGCGCCGGGCGGCCGGCTATGACGGGCTGTTCACGATCCGCTTCGACGCGCCGGCCGATCTCGTCACCGTCCGGCAGTGGGTCGGTGACGCGCGCCAGAGCGACCGCCCGTTCGAGTTCATCGTCGACGCGCCACCCGGGACCGATCCCGATCCGTGGGCGGAGGCCGGCGCCGACTGGCTGCTCACCGAGCTGCGGCCGGGACTGCTCGACCTCGCCGGAGCGCAGGAGCTCATCGCTACGGGCCCGGACGGCGGGTCGGCATGAGCGCCACCGTCCCCCGCGAGCCGCCGGCGCTGGCCGCGGCCGCACTGCCCCACTACGCCGAGGGATACGGCGGCTCGGTGCTGGAGCTCGACCGCGCGCTCGGCGCCGTGTCCGGGCCGGCGGACCTCATCGATCTCACGCACGGAGATACCCGGGCGTTCCCGCCGCCGCCCGTCGCTGCCGCCGACCTGCTCCAAGCGGTCGAGTCGGGCGACGAGGCCTACACCGCGTACCGGGGCAGCGCCTCGCTGCGCGCGCGGCTGGCGCCGCGGCTGGCCGAGCTGCTCGGGCGCCCGGTCGACCCCGAGCGCGAGCTGATCCTCACCCCCGGGACCCAGGGCGGGCTGTTCATCGCGCTCTCCGCACTGCTCGCGCCCGGCGATCAGGTCGCCCTCCCCGACCCCGACTACTTCATGAGCGAGCGGATCGTCGCCTACCTCGGAGCCCGCGCGCGGCGGCTCGCGCTTGACCTCTCCGAGGACGGCCGCCTGCGAATCGATCCGGACGAGCTCGGCGCCGCCGCCGCCGCCCGCCTGCTGCTGCTCTCCCATCCGAACAATCCGACCGGCGGCGTCTACGACACGGCGACGGCCGAGGCGCTTGCGGACTGGGTGCTGGCCGGCGACCGGTTCGCGGTTGCCGATCAGCTCTACTGCCGTCAGTTGTTCCCCGGTGCAGGGTTCGTTCACCTCGGCGCACTCCCGGGGATGAGCGAGCGGACGGTGACGCTCGTCGGCCCGTCGAAGACCGAGTCGATGAGCGGCTTCCGGGTGGGCGTCGCGGTCGGCCCCGCCGCGGCGATCGACGCGATGGAGCGAGTGCTCGCGATGGCCTCGCTGCGGACGACGGCCCACGCCCAGCAGGCGCTGCGCCACTGGCTCGACGGCGACGGGGAGTGGATCGCGGACCGGGTGTGTGATCACCAACGGATTCGCGACCGGCTCGTCGGCTCGCTGCGCGCGGTGCCGGGGCTGCGGGTTGCCTCGCCGCTCGGGAGCTCATACGTCTTCCCCGACGCGTCGGGGACCGCCTGGGGACGGGCCCGCGCGGGGGATCGAGCCGACGCGCTGGGGATCGCCCTCAAACAGGCCGGGGTGCTGATCAACCCCGGATACCAGTTCGGGACCGGCTGGCCGATGAGCTTCCGCATCAACTTCTCTCAGGGACCCGAGCGGCTCGAGCGGGCGGCCGAGCGGATCGCCGGCGTGCTCGCAAGCACCGACGGCTGACGAAGGCTCAGCGTCGCCGCGGTGCCCGCCCGCGCTTGCGCCGCTTGCGCTCGGCGGCGCTCAGCTTGCGCGCCTTGGGCGGGCGCTTTGAGCCCGGGACCCGCTCGCCTGATGCGACCGGCAGGTGGCGGTTGCGGGTGCGCCTGCGGGCGTCGCGCATGATTGCGAAGCCGATACCAACGATGATCAGGGCCGCCGCGAGCGCGATGCCGATCGCGCTGCCCGAGGAGATCCCCGAGCCGCTGGTCGAGGTCTGGGTCGACGGGGCGACGGTCGCGGTCTGGGTCGCGGGCGTCGTGGCGCCGGGATTGGTCAGCGCGCCGCCGAGCGCGTTCGTCGTCGTGCTCAGGGAGCTGGTCGCCGAGGTGCTCGACGCGGAGTGTTTCCTGCTCGACGCCTTGTGATCCTGCTTGGCCGCCTGCGCGACCGCCGGCAACCCGATGCCCGGACCGGCGGCGAGCAGCAGCGCCGCGAGCGCCGCGCCTGCTCGCCGGGCAACTCCCCGTCGTCTCACCGTCCCGATCCCCGGTCTGAGCCCGTTCAGCGGTCGGAGGCGAGAGGCCCGGACATCGCGGGCGTGTTCTGGTCGCTCTTGTACGGGTTCTCGTTGTCGTGGACCTCTTCGTGGTACACGCTCTCGACGTTCACCGACCAGATGTCGTGGCCCGAGCCGAGCAGGATGTTGTCGACCGCCCGCATCGAGGTCAGCATCGAGTGGTCGGAGTTGTTGTAGCGGTGCTGCCCATTGCGGCCAACCTGCTGGATGTTCGACAGCGTCTGAAGCCAGCGGCGGATCGTGGCCACCCGGTCGGCGTACTGCTCGTCGTAGATCGGGTACGCCTTGTGGACGCGCTCGACGAAGCCGAAGCGGACCTTGTCGGCGGGCGCGAGGTGCAGCTTCTCGATCTCCTGGCCGGCCATCGCCACGAGATCGTCGTCCTTCATGTTCCAGAGCTCGTCGCCCTCGAAGCAGAAGTACTCCATGCCGATCGAGGACGCGGTCTCGCCCTCGGGGATCATCCAGGGCGACCAGGACTTGAAGTTCTGGATGCGCAGCACGCGCACGCCCGGCTGATGGATGTAGATCCAGTTGTCGTCGAACGGATCGTCGACGTCGATCACCAGCAGCACGGTCAGGAACTCGCGGTAGCGCAGCCCGCGGGCGGCGTCACGGACCTCGCCCGGCGCCTCCGGCGAGGCGATCCCGACCGTCGTGCGCAGCGGCAGCGAGGAGATCACGTAGGAGGGGTAGATCGTCTCGCCCCCGGCGATCACCTCCGTCACCTTGCTGCCGTCGGTGACGAGCTTGGTGACCGGCGCGCCCAGGCGGATCTCACCGCCCCTGGCCTTGATGTCGTCGGCCATCTGCTCCCACATCTGACCTGGGCCGAAGCGCGGATAGTTGAACTCGGAGATGAGCGACTTGATCTTGTTGCCCTCGTTGCCGAAGAAGGCCGCCTTCGCGGCCGAGAAGAACGAGAGCCCCTTGATCCGCTGGGCGGCCCACTCGGCGCGGATCTCGGTCGCCGAGACCCCCCACAGCTTCTCGGTGTAGGTCTTGAAGAAGTGCTGGTAGAGCCGCTTGCCGAAGCGGTTGGACACCCAGTCCTCGAACGTGTCCTCACGCCCCTTGGGCTTCACGGCGGCCCACGCGTAGGACGCCAGGCAGCGCGTCAACTCGACCGGCCCCAGCTTCTGGATCACGTCCATGCCCTGCAGCGGGTACTCCAGGAACTTGTCGTTCCAGTAGATCCGGCTCTTGCGCGGTCGCTTGAGGAACTCCTCCTTCATGATCTCGTGCCAGAGGTCATCGACCTCCTTGACCTTGGTGAAGAAGCGGTGGCCGCCGAGATCGAAGCGATATCCGTCGCGCACCTGCGTACGGGCGATCCCGCCCAGATGTTCGGAGGACTCGAGCACGATCACGGGGTGGCCCTGCTTGGACAGCTGGTAGGCGGCGGTCAGGCCGGCCGGGCCTCCACCGAGCACCGCGACCGGATGCTCCGGCGTGATCGGGGGGTTGGGCGCCTGTGGCGAAGTGGTGGAGTCGGGCATCTCGCTTATCGGGTGGTCGTTGACCGGGAGGTGGTGTCTATGACTTCCGGAAGAGGACGGCGCTGGAGGCTATGCAACAGTCACCGGGATAGTTCTCTGGCGCCGATGCGACCTGGGTGAGCGTTCCGCCGGCGACGTCATCGCTGAGCAGCTGTCCCCACTGCGCCGCGCGGAGCCGGACGAGGGACGCCCACGGCGCCTTCCAGTTCTGCGCACCCTCGGTGAGCGGACGGATGAAGAGCAGCTGCTGGCCGGGCCTGAGGCTAGCAACGAGCCGCCCCAGCGTCGGAGCGGGTGCCGCGCGCTCCAGCCTGATCCGAGCGTCGTCCCAATTCATGTAGCGCGGATCGCGGAGCGGTCCCAGCGTGGTCGCCCAGCGCACCCCGGTGGGCAGGTAGTACCAGGCGAGCGGCGCCTGCTCGGGCTGGGCTGAGACGACGAGATCGCCGTGATGCAACCGGCCGCCGAGCTGCGCGGCCACCTCGTTCATGTTGCTCGGATGCGTGGTGGCGAACGCCGCCGGGTCGGCGACCATGACGAGCATCAGGATCGTCGCGACGAAGCCGACGATCTTGGTGCGTGATGCCGCCAGGGCGCCGAACAGGAGCAGCGCCGAGGCGACCGTCGCGTAATAGCGCGCGACCACCGTCGGCGCGGCCGCGTTGGCGAACAACCCGCACGCCAGCGCGGCGAAGGTGATCACCACGAGCGCGTAGAGGGCGACACCATCGGGGTCGCGGCGGCGGCTGCGCGAGAGCAGGAACGGCCCGACGGCCAGAACCCCGATCACGAGCAGGTCGGCGTCGACGCGCTCGCCGCCGACGAGATCGCTCGGCAGGTAGTGGGTGGTCATCAGCGTCGTGTAGTGCCACGGGTAGGTCGCGTGCGCGATCTGGTTGATCGTCGCCGGCAGCCACGGGATGTAGAGCACGAGCAGGGCGGCACCGCAGATCAGGCCGTCCCGGAGGAGTGCGCCGCGCTGGTCGGCCGGCGCGCACCAGACGACGACCGCGAACGCGCACACCGCGCCGAACAGGTAGAGCCCGGCGCTGCCCTGGGTGTAGAGCGCGGCCTCCATCGCGGCGACGAACAGCCACAGGTAGCGGCGCCGGCGGTAGACGAACCCGTGCAGGAACGCCGTGGTCGAGACCAGCCCGAGCAGGATCAGCAGCGTGTAGGGCTGGGCCTGCGCCGAGTACTGGGTGAGCATCGAGCTGAACGCGAAGAACACCGCGGCGTAGAACGCGCCGCGCTCGCCGTTCAGCGACCATCCGGCCCAGCCGGCGACGGGGATGCACGCGAACGCGAAGATCAGCGACAGCCAGCGGACTCCCAGGATCCCGTCGCCGACCGCGCCGACCCACAGGTGCAGCAGCACGTAGTAGAGCGGCGCGGAGCCGCCGACGTACGACGCGTGCAGGACGCCGCCGAACGAGCGCGTCGCGATGCCGATCGCGGTCGCCTCCTGGAACCAGATGGTGCCGTTGACCTGCTTGGTGCGGATGTACCAGGAGATGAGCAGCAGGAGCGCGAGAACGCCGCCCACGAGGACCGCGCGCGGCAGTCGGCGGAGGACCTGCGGCGGCTGAACGTCACGCAGCGGCGGCAGCCCGAGGCCGTCGGTGATCGAGCGCGAGCGGGGCGGGGTCGCCGTCGACACGACGTCCTACCCCTTGCGATAGAGGACGGCGCTGTCGGCCACGCAGCACGCCTCCTGATAGGTGTCAGGGGCGGTCGCCTGCACGCTGAGGGTGCCGTTGTTCACGTCGTTCTGCAGCGCGGCTCCCCACTGTGCCGAGCGCAGGCGAATCGCCGCGGTCCATGGCGCCTTCCAGTTCTGTGCGCCCTCGGTGAGCGGCCTCACGAACAGGAGTTGCTGGCCGGGCCGCATCTGGCCGACGAGGCCGTTGACCGATGACACCGGGTTGGTGGTGGTGATCTGGTGCAGCGCGTCCACCCAGTTCATGTACCGCGGGTCGGCGAGGATCCGGCCGTGGTTGGCGGTGTTGGTGAAGCGCAGGCCCGCGTCCAGGTAGTACCAGTTCAACGGGGTCGACTCGGGTTGGCCGACGACGACGATGTCGCCGCGGTGCAGCTTGGGGTTCATCTGCGCGGCGATCTGCTTGACGTCGCTCTTCACCTGTGGGGCGAACGCCGAGGGGGCGTGCATGTACCACAGCGCGAGCAGCATCGCGATCACGCCGAGCACCCGGGCCCGGGCACAGCCCCACGCGATCAGGAACAGCAGCGACGCGATGACCGGCGCGAAGTACCGCGGCGCCCAGGCGGGCGTGATCTGGGAGCCGATCCATGCGATCGCGAGCACCGCGATCGGCAGGATGATCAGGGTCCAGAGCATCGTCTGCTCGGTCGTGCGCCGGTAGCGCCGGGTGAACAGCGTGCCGAGACCGACCACCGCCGACAGCACGAGCACCACCGTGATCCGGTCGCCGCCGATCACGTAGCGCGAGATCTGGATCGGGGCGCCGAACCGCGGCGGCACGTCCCACGGCGCGGCGGTGTGCTTGGCCTGGAACAGCAGCGTCGGCAGCCAGGGCAGGTACAGCAGCCCGGGGATCAGGTAGGTGACGAAGGCAGTGCGGAAGAAGCGCCGGCGATCGTCGGCGGCGATCAGCGCCGGGAGCAGTGCGATCGCGGAGCCGACGAAGAAGAAGGTCCCCCACGAATGGGTGTACAGCATCGCCAGCAGCGTCACCCCGAACACGGGGAGCCAGCGGCGCCGGCCGTAGATGAATGCCAGCACGAACGCGGTCGTCGCGATCACCCCCTCCAGCGCGACGAGCTCGTACATCCGCGTCTCCTGCGCGTAGGAGGTCAGCCACGCGTTGAACGCGAACAGCAGCGCCGCCATCACCCCGGCGCGCCGCCCGAACAGCTTCCAGGCGCCAAAGCCGCCGGCCGGGATCGTCGCCACTCCGAATACCACCGACAGTGAGTGGGTGGCGGCGGTCGAGTCGCCGAACCACGAGATCCAGATGTGGAGCAGCATGTAGTAGAGCGGCGGGTTGCCATCGAAGCGCACCAGATGCGGAATCGAGAACAGCGGATGGGTCGCGATCCCGGTCGTGATCGCCTCGTCCATCCAGAACTGGTTGCCGGCGTAGCGCGAGCGCAGGTACGCCGACAGCGCCATCAGCAGGGTCAGCCCGCCGCCGCACCACAGCCACGTCGGGACCGCGGCGGCTCGCGCCCGCGCGCTGTCCAGCCGGTCCACCAGCCGCTCATCGAGCGACCGATGCGGCGGGGCAGGGCTGATCGCAGGCGGCGCGATCCCGGTGGCCATCAGTCTCTCTCCTGGCAGGTCATGTTCCGCTGGCGCAGTGCCGGGTGAACGTATTCCATGGACCGGCGCTGCCGCGATACGTGTAGTCCGCGGCGTTCCAGTCTTGCACCCGGGGCAGCAGACCGGAGGACTGCGTGGCCCGCGTCTGCAGGATGGTGTCGGGCTCCGGTCCCGGATCGGTCGGCCGGGCAGGCGGAGCGAGGACGCGCGTGGTCGGCACATCGAGAGCGTAGGCGACCATCGGCACCTGGAAACCTTCGACCATCACGCTTCCGCAGGCCAGCAGGTGGTCACGGCCGCCCACCAGCGCGATCGCCCGTCCGAGGTCCGTGCGCAGCCGCGCCTGGTAGAGCAGCGAGCGGTGGAGCTTCGGCAGCGCGACGAAATCGCTGCCCTGGATCCACGCCGGAAGCAGTGCGAACACCGCGGCGGCGACCGCGGCGCCCGCCAGGGCGCCGCGCCGCATCTCGGTCGCTCCGCCTTGGCGAACGCGCGTCCAGGCCGCGCCGAGCTCGACCGCGAGCCAGCCGAAGCCAACCGCGCCGCACACATCGACGAGCGCGGCGCCGAGCACCAGGTAGCGGTTGTTCCCCGAGAAGCCGATCTGGGTCATCACGGCGATCAGCACGAACCACGCCAGACCGCCGACGCCGATCGCGACGGCCGCGGCCGGGGCACGACCGCTCGCGCTCCGCAGCGCCCCGGCTCCCTGGCGGCGCGCACGCCACATCCCGGCGACCACCGCCGCGACGAGCAGCGCGCCCATCAGCTTGATCCGCAGCATGACCGTCGGGACTGCCGCCTTGGCGAATTCGGCCCAGAACGGATCGGAGGCGTAGGCGAGGCTGTTGGCGCGCGGATGGGTGGCCCGTGTGACGCTCGAGCCGAAGTGTCCGGAGCCGAGGTAGACCGGCAGGAACCACGCGATCGGCTGAAGCACGAAACAGGCGGCGATCACGCCGCGCATCGACGGGTTGCGGCGGGCCAGCCACAGCCCGTAGGGCACCCAGAACAGCCAGATCTCCGGGCGATCGAGCGCGACCGGGAAACCGACCAGGAACGCGGCGCGATGCCGGCCGTCGAGCAGGCAGTCGATCGCGACCAGCAGCAGGGCGGCGGCGAGCGCGTCCGAATAGCCGAGGCCGTTGTCGGTGATGTACGCGCCGCGCGCCGCGAAGCCGAGCGCGGCGAGCGCCACCAGGCCGGCCAGGAACGCGGGGCCACGGACGGCGAGGCCTCCGCTGCGGTCCAGGCGCTCGACAGCGATGCGAGCGACGAGCCGGTAGGCGAGACGGAACGCCATCAGCACCGCGGCGATCGCGCCGGCTCGCGCGACCACCAGCCACAGGTCGGGCGCGACCCGCGGCCCGAGCAGCGCGAACGGGATCGTGAAGATCATCGGCAGCGGCTTCCACGAGGTGCCGGTCGTCGTGATCACGAGATGGCCGTGGACGATCTCGCGCGCCCATAGCGTCCACGACCACGGGTCGTAGCTCGGTGTCGAGGGGGCGAGCAGGGACAGGGCTCCGAGGGCGAGCGTGAGCACGGCGAGCCCGGCGTACAGGCGCCCCGGCGTCGGTCTCGGCGCAGCGCGCTCGGGGGGCGCGAGCGGAGCCCGCACCGCGGCGGGCGCGGTGACGCCCGCAGTCGACGGGGCCGCCACCGCGGGCACGGGAGCGGTGGAGGCGAAGAGCATCAGGAGCGGGTGATTCTAGGGCCGGTGAGGGGGCTCGCGCGCGTCCTCACCGTCCGCTAATCCGCGCTAATCCGGCTCCAACGAAAGGGTCAGCCTGAGACGCCTTCGGTCATGCATTTGTCGACCTTCTGCATGAACGCGTCCGACGCCTGGTTGGGAAAGATGAGCGCCGAGCCGATCACCATCGCACCCTGCGATTTGCCCTCCATCTGCACATTCTGGGCAGCGCCGGGGGTCTTGGTGAACTCCGCGAGCGGACCTGAGGGCGCGTGACCGACCTGGATCGACGGATAGCCACCGGCAATCCCCTCGGTGTAGGGGATGTGGGCGGCCTTCAGACACCGGATGTGCTTGGTCCGGGGGTCGGCAAGCGACTGTTTGGCAGCTGTCGCCGCCTGCGCGGAGCCCGCCTCCGGCTTGGAGGCCACACCGCACCCTGACAGCGACACCGCGACCAGCGCGCACGCGGCCGCGATCTTCGCGGAGGACATGCCGGGAGAGGGTAGTGGATGATTTGGACGTGCTCGCCACCGCATCACTGACCGGACCGGTGCCCAAGATCTGGGTCGTGCTGGTCGCGGTGCTCGCCGGTTGCGTGCTCGTGATCCCGGCGCGCAAGCAGCGGGCGATCGCCATGTTGGCGGCGCTGGTGCTGGCGCCCGCGCTGCTGCTGGCGAGCGTCTGGGACGATTCGCGGCTGCGCACCGTGCACCATCACCCGCTGTATGCGGTGGTCGCGCTCGTCGCCGCGCTGGCGGTGCTCGTGGGGGCCGCGCTGTGGCTGCGGCGCCGCTGGCCGCTGTTCGGCCTGCTGGCGGTGTTTGCGATGCCGTTCCGGGTGCCGATCACGCTCAGCGGCACGACCTCCAACCTGCTCGTCCCGTTGTACGCGGTGATCGGGGTCGGTGCGGTGGCCTGGGTGATGAACGTCTTCGCGCGGGAGCGCTCGCCGTTCCGCTCGCGCCGTGACGAGGCGGCCGCGCTGGCCTCCGAGCGGGCGGCGCAGGCCGAGCGAGCGGCGCGCGCCGAGCGGGAGGGCACGACGCTCCGGGAACGACCGGTGCGGGCCGGCGACCCGGCGCTGCTGCGCTGGCTGGCGTGGCTGCTGTCGGTTTCGCTCGTCGTCTATGCGATCCAGGCGAGCTACTCGACCGACTTCCAGCAGGCGCTGCAGAACGTCGTCTTCTTCTACGTCCCGTTCGCCGTCCTCTACAGCCTGTTGCGGGAGATCCGCTGGACCCCGGGGATGCTGCGCGCGGCGCTGACGGTGGCGGTCGGCCTCGGGATCGTCTTCTCGCTCGTCGGCTTCGTCGAGTACGGCACCAAGACGATCCTGCTCAACCCCAAGCTGATCACCACCAACAACCTGCACGCGTACTTCACCGTCAACTCGCTCTTCTATGACCCGAACATCTTCGGGCGCTACCTGTCGCTGGTGATGATCCTTTTGGTGGCTGGGTTGCTGTACAACCGCCAGGGTCGGGCGCTGTGGATGACGCTCGGGGCGCTCGTGGTGATGTGGGCCTGCCTGCTGCTCACCCTTTCGCGGACGTCGCTGGCGGCGCTGCTGCTCGGCCTGGCGGTGCTGGCGGCGCTGCGCTGGAAGCCCTCCCGCGCACTGGTGGCGGCGGTCGCGGTGATCATCGTGGGCGCCGGCGCGGTGGCGGCAAGCCCTCACACCTTCGGGCTGGAACAGGGGTTCAATGGCGTCTCGGGCGGCCGCGGCGGCCTGGTCTCCGGCGGCGCCTCCCTGTTCGGCGACCGCCCGGGCTGGGGCTACGGCTCAGGCTCGTTCGTCACCGAGTACCGCTCCCACCACCGCAACATCGACACGACCCTCTCGGCCTCGCACACGATCCCCATCACCGTCGCCGCCGAGCAGGGCCTGATCGGGCTCGCCGTCTACCTGCCCCTGCTGATCTGTGCGTTCACGGTGGTGTTGCGTCGCAGCCGTGGCGACCCGGTGCGCTCGGCGGTGGCGGCGGCGTTCATCGCGCTGGTCTTCCACACGCTGCTGTACGCCAACTTCCTGGAGGACCCGACGACCTGGGCCCTGCTCGCGGTGGGCGCGGCGCTGGCGGCGATGCCAAGGCGCGTGGTGGCGGGGGACGGGTTGTCGTTGCGGGTGCTCGCCTGAGGGATGGTCGCGGTCGCGGTCGCGGTCGGGCCGTGGGGCGGTGGGGCGGAGCTCCGCGAGGCGGCATCGCGTTTTGGAGTCATCGGGTACTGCTGGGCATCAAACGACGGCCCTGCCTGCGTCTTGTGCCCAGCGCTCGCGAATCGTGGGGCTCCGGCGGGTCGCCTGGCGGGGTCGCTCGGCGGGCGGGTCACCTTGGCGGGTCCGGGGCGGGCCTTCTCCGCACGCGCCTGATCGCCGGCGAGGCGTTCTCTGCACGCGCCCGGATCGCTGGCGGGGCGTGGGGGATTGGGCGGCGCCGGCGGTCCCTTTTGCCCAGTCGGCGGCAGCGGAGGGCGCGCGCGCGAGAAACGACTCGCCGGGCGGGGAGAAGCCCGCAACCGTCAGCCGCGGGGCCGGCGCGTGCGAGAAAGCCGCCGCCGCCCATCGGCTGGCCCACCGAAGACGGCCCGTGTAGCGATTCTGCCCATCCGGCCGGTCTCGTTGAGCCCGTTGGGCGGAAGTGATGTGTGGGGCATCGTTTTAGCCCTTCGGCCCGGTGCCGTTGATCGCGTGGGCGGAAATGATGAGCGGCCGTTGGTTCGCCCGTGGGTGGCGATGGTGGCCGGGACGCCGTTGATGCCCACGTCTGCCCGGCCCCACGGCGACCCGTCCGCGCCGGGGCTCGGGCGACCCGCCCCGGCCCGGGCAGCCTGCCAGGTGCTCGGGCAACCCGCGTAGGGCTCGAGCCACCCGCCCGGCGCCCGCGCGCTCCGCCCGCCGACCCCCCTCAGACCCCCGGGTCGAGCAGCAGCTTACCCGTCGTCGTCCGCGCCGCCAGGTCGCGATGGGCGCGCGAAGCGTCACCCAGGGGGTAGGTCTCGCCGATCAGCGGGGTCAGGCGGCCCTCACGGACGAGCTCGAAGAGCGCCGCCAGGACATCAGCGCCCAGAGCGGGGGCGCCGAGGCAGTGGACGAGCCAGAAGCCGACGACCGAGGCAGAGCCCTGCATCAGCTGGCCGGCGTTGATCTCGACGGGCTCGCCGGAGGCCATGCCGTAGACGACGAGCCGGCCGAACGGGGCGAGCGCGCGCAGCGATTGGCGCAGGACCTCGCCGCCGGCCATCTCGAACACGGCGTCGACCTTGCGGCCTCCGTTGGCCTCGATCAGCCGCTCGGCCATGTGATCGGCCCCGGAGTCGACCGCCGCGTCGGCGCCGAGCTCCAGGCAGAGCGAGCGCTTGTCCTCACTGGAGGCGGTCGCGATCACGCGACCGGCCTCGAACACGCGGCCGAGCTGGACCGCGAGCGTGCCGACGCCGCCGGCGCCGGCGTGGACGACGACCGACTCGCCGGGTCGCACGCGGGCCGAGGTCGCATACAGATGCCAGGCGGTGAGGCCCTGGACCACCAGGGCGAGCGCGGCGCCGTCGTCGACGTCGTCGGGCACCGGGAAGGTGAGCCTGGCCGGCGCCACCGCGTACTCGGCGTAGCCGCCCTTGCCGGTCAGCGCGACGACGCGCTCGCCGGTGTCGACCCGGGTCCCCGCCACCTCGGTGCCCGGCACGAGGGGGAGCTCCGCCGGTGCGAGGTAGGTGTTCTCGCGGTGGTGCGTGTCGGCGAAGTTGATGCCGGCCCGGCTGACCTTGATCAGGACGTCGGAGCCGCCCGGCTCGGGGCGGGGAAGGTCGGCCTCGAGGAGCACCTCGGGGCCGCCGAACTCGGTGATTTGGATCGCGCGCATGAAAACAACGTATTTGACTTGGCGCAGCGGACGGATCCATCTACGATTCGCGGTCCGTTGACTACGTCGATCTGGCTGATCCTCGCGGTCAAAGTGCCGCTCGTTGTCCTCCTGGGCCTTTTGATCTGGTGGGCCTCCCGTGCGCGGCCGGACGAGTCCTCGTCCTCGGACGACGATGGCGGCATCCGCCGCCTGTCCAACCCGCACCCGCGGCGGCCGACGCCGCGCCCGCCGCGCCGCGGCCCGCACGGCGGCCCGTCCCCGGTCCCGCCGCCGCGCGTCCGCACGACCCGCGCCCGGGCTCGCTCCCTCGGCCACTGAGGCCCGCTCCCGCCACCGCGATTCGGACCGCCGCGGTTTAGACCCGCGAGGCTCATGGGTACCTCGCCGTACCTGCGGCCGGGCTGTCTTGCAGGGATCTCCGGCGGCACACATACCCGATATCGACCTCGGGAGGGTCACCAATGCGGAGTTGCAGATCGAAGTTCCTTGCCTGCGCCGGGACGGCGCTGGCGGCCTTGTCGCTCGGTGCGGCAAGCGCCTCGGCCGCCGCCTCGGCGACCACACGACTCGGGACCCGGGCGGCGATCCCGTCCGCCGCCCAGCCGCTCGGCACGCTCGCCTCCGGCCAGCGGCTGACCACGACCGTCACGCTGGCGCCCCAGGACGCCTCGGCGCTCCAATCGTTCGTCCAGTCGGTCTCCACCCCCGGCAGCCCCGCCTACCACCAGTACCTCACCGTCGCGCAGTTCGCCCAGCGCTTCGGTCCCACCAGCGCGCAGATCAGCGAGGTCCGCTCCGTGCTCGCCGCCGATGGCCTCACGCTCGGAGCGCTGTCGGCGAACGATCTCTCGTTCACCGCATCGGGCACCGCGAAGCAGATCTCACAGGCGTTCGCCGTGACCCTGCGCCACTACCGCCTGCCGAGCGGGCGGGTCGGCTTTGCCGCCGGCAGCGCGCCCGCGGTCCCGTCTTCGATCGCCTCCGACGTGCAGGGCGTCCTCGGCCTCGACACGCTCGTGCAGGCCCAGCGCATGTCACTGAAGCCCGCGCACCCGCTCGCCCAGCCCCAGAGCCAGGCGCAGGCGGGCGCGACAGCTGACGCGGCCGTCTCGCCGTGCAGCGCCGCCAGTACGGCTGGCAGCGAGTACGGCGCTTACACCCCCGACCAGTTCGCCCAGGCGTACTCGTTCAACCCCCTCTACTCCGGGGGCGACACCGGCGCAGGCGCGAGCGTCGCGCTCTACGAGCTCGAGCCACACCTCTCCTCCGACATCTCGGCCTACCAGTCGTGCATGGGCACGAGCGCGACCGTCACGCAGACCAACGTCGACGGCGGCGCGGGCTCGGGCGCCGGCGAGGGCGAGGCGGCGCTCGACATCGAGGACGTGATCGGCCTCGCACCGGCCGCGTCGATCGACGTCTACAACGGCCCGAATACCGAGAGCGGGGCCTACGACACCTACGCGCAGATCGTCTCCGACGACACCTCGCAGGTCATCTCGACCTCGTGGGGCCTGTGCGAGGCATCGGAGGGCTCCTCGAGCGCCAACTCCGAGAACACGCTGTTCGAGGAGGCCGCCAGCCAGGGCCAGTCGGTGTTCGCCGCAGCCGGGGACTCCGGCGCGGATGACTGCGGCAACGGCACCAGGGCCGTCGACGACCCCGCCAGCCAGCCCGACGTGACCGGCGTGGGCGGGACCCACCTGGCCTCCGATACCGCCGCCGCCAGCCAGACGGTGTGGAACGACGGCAGCGGCCAGGGCGCCGGTGGTGGCGGGACCTCGACACTCTGGAGCGCCCCGAGCTGGCAGTCCGCGGTGACCGGTGGCTCAAGCCGCGAGGTGCCGGACGTGTCCGCCGACGCCGACGAGAACACCGGCTACGTCGTGTACTACGACGGCAGCTGGACCGCGATCGGCGGCACGAGCGCCGCGGCGCCGCTGTGGGCGTCGCTCGCCGCACTGGCCGACAGCTCGTGCGGGTCGCCGATCGGCCTGGCCAACCCGGCGCTGTACGCCGCCGAGACCTCGTCACCATCGGACTTCGACGACGTCACCAGCGGCAACAACAGCTACGAGGGCGTGACCGGCTTCAACGCCGGAAGCGGCTACGACGAGGCCTCGGGCCTCGGCACGCCGGTGGCGAGCTCGCTCGCCCCTGCGCTGTGCGGCTGACCTGACCGACACCGCCCGGCGGGGCGGCCCGAGCAGGGATTTCGATCCCGCCCGGCCGCCCCGCCGTCGGCGATGGCAGACTGCGCGCCATGAGCGCTGAGCCCAGCCGCGTCACATCGGTCTTGTCGGACGGGACGATCATCGAGCTTGTGGAGAGCGGGCGGATCCGGATCGATCCGTGGAGTCCGGATCACGTGCAGCCGGCGAGTGTCGACCTGCGCCTCGGGGACTCATTCCGCGTGTTCACCAACCACAAGGTCTCGGCGATCGACCTGCAGGACGTCCCGGACAACCTCACCGAGGAGGTCGTCGTCCCCGAGGATGGCGAGTTCGTTATCCACCCCGGCGAGTTCTGCCTGGGCCGCACGCTCGAGTGGGTCGAGCTGCCCGATGACATCGTGGCCCGGATCGAGGGCAAGTCGAGCCTCGGCCGTCTCGGGCTGATCGTTCATGCCACTGCCGGCTTCTGCGATCCGGGATGGAAGGGCACGCTCACGCTCGAGCTCAACAACCTCACTCGCGTCCCGATCATCCTGCGCCCGGGTCTGGAGATCGCGCAGCTGTCGTTCATGACCCTCGACCGCCCGGCGCAGCGCCCGTATGGCAGCCCGGAGCTCGGCAGCCACTATCAGGGCCAGCGCGCGGCGACCGCAAGTCGCTATCGCGCCCCACTGTCCGGCCGCTGACCCACTCGCGCGCCGCGGCGCCCCGAAGGCACCGGGAGGTGTCGTCCGCCCATACCTTTGGGTAATACAGTGGCCACAGAGACGGGTCGTCCCCTCCGACCGGGCGGCCTCCCCCCGGTTTTCGATAGGAGCGAGATGAGCACCGAGACACAGACTTCAAACGGGGGCGGCGTAGCGACCGGGAGCAACTCGCTCACCGTCACCGACAACCGCACCGGACGGCAGTACGAGATCCCGATCGAGGACGAGACGATCCGCGCGACCGAGTTGCGCAACATCAAGGTCAACGACGACGACTTCGGTCTCATGACCTACGACCCGGCGTTCATGGCGACCGCGTCATGTCGCTCCTCGATCACCTACATCGACGGCGACAAGGGGATCCTCGAGTACCGCGGCTACCCGATCGAGCAGCTCGCCGAGAAGTCGAGTTACCTCGAGGTCGCCTACCTGCTCATCCACGGTGAGCTGCCGACGGCCAAGCAGTTGGAGGAGTGGGATCACCTGATCACGATCCACACCTTCGTGCATGAGAACGTCAAGGAGTTCATGCAGGGCTTCCGCTACGACGCCCACCCGATGGGGATGCTCGAGGCGTCCGTCGGCGCGCTCTCGACGTTCTATCCCGAGGCCGCCTCGATCAAGGACCCCGAGGCCCGTTACATCCAGGTGATCCGCCTGCTGGCGAAGATGCCGACGCTCGCCGCCTTCGCCTACCGCCACAACCGCGGCATGCCGTACGTCTATCCCGACAACGACCTGAGCTACGCCGGCAACTTCCTGTCGATGATCTACAAGATCGCCGAGCTGAAGTACGAGCCGGACCCGCGGCTCGAGCACGCGCTCGACGTCCTCTTCATCCTGCATGCCGACCACGAGCAGAACTGCTCCACGAGTGCGGTGCGCTCGGTCGGCTCCTCGCAGGTCGACCCCTATTCGGCGGTCGCGGCGGGCGTCGCGGCGCTCTACGGACCGCTGCACGGCGGCGCCAACGAGGCAGTGCTGCGGATGCTGCGCCGGATCGAGACCAAGGAGAACGTCCCTGACTTCATCAAGGGCGTGAAGGAGGGCAACGAGCGGCTGATGGGCTTCGGCCACCGGGTCTACAAGAACTTCGACCCGCGCGCGAAGATCATCAAGACGGCCGTCGACGAGGTGTTCGAGGTGACGGGCAAGAACCCGTTGCTGAACATCGCGACCGAGCTCGAGAAGATCGCGCTCGATGACGACTACTTCGTCTCGCGCAAGCTCTACCCGAACGTCGACTTCTACTCAGGCCTGATCTACGAGGCGCTCGGGATGCCTGTCGAGATGTTCCCGGTGCTGTTCGCGATC
>DASXZK010000078.1:0-2086 GCA_036501965.1 Solirubrobacteraceae bacterium | reverse complement strand
CGGGCCAGGTCCTCGGCCATGGCGGCGCAGTCGTCGCCGGTGAACGCCTGGGGCTGCAGGCCCCTCAGCGCCTCCCGCAGGGCCCGGCTCGCCACCGTGGGGCTCTCGGGCATGCCACTCCTCGCTCTTGGGGCGCGCACTACGGGCGCGCTCGGCTGATCAGAGGAGGGCGGTGACTGCCTCGCCCACGAAGGCACGGGATCCCAGATCCCGAACGTGTGTTCGATGTCAAGAAGATAGCTCAGCCGTCCCGCAGCGTCCGGAGCCGTCGCTCGAGCTCGGCGCGCTCGACCGCGTTGGTGCTCAAGGCGATCGCCTTCTCGTAGGCACGCGCCGCGCCGGCAGGGTCGCCGGAGCGCCTGAGCAGGTCGGCGTGGGTGGCGTGCATGGGCTGGTAGGCCGCGAGCGCGGAGTCGCCGAGCAAGGGTCGGAGCAGGGCGAGACCGGCTTCGGGGCCCGCCGCGAACCCGACGGCGGCAGCGCGGTTGAGCTCGACGACCGGCGAGGGTCTGACCTCCGCCAATGCTCCATACAGCTCGGCGATCTGCTCCCAATCGGTCGCGCCGGCGTCGGCGCCCCGAACATGGAGAGCGGTGATGGCGGCCTGCAGCTGATACTCACCCGGCCGCCGCAACCGTGCCGCGTGCGCGAGCGCCTGGAGGCCATCGTCGATCTGCTGCCGGTCCCAAGCCGAGCGGTCCTGCTCGTCGAGGGTGACGTAGCGTCCCTGGTCGTCGACCCGTGTCGCGCGACGCGCGTCGTGAAGCAGCATCAGCGCCAGCAGCCCCCACACCTCAGCCTCGTCGGGCATCAGCTGGGACAGGAGCTGGCCGAGTCGGATCGCCTCGCTGCACAGCTCACCTCGTACCAGACGATCGCCCTCGCTGGCCGAATAGCCCTCGTTGAAGATCAGGTACGCCACCCGCAGCACGCCGAGGAGACGGTCGGGCAGGTCGGCATCGGAGGGAACCCGGTATGGGATGTGCGCATCGGCGATCTTGCGCTTGGCCCGCACGATTCGCTTTCCCATGGTCGGCTCCGACACGAGGAAGGCGCGCCCGATCTCGCCGGTCGTCAGACCACCGAGCGTGCGCAGCGTCAGCGCCACCCGGGCCTGGAGATCGAGCGCCGGGTGGCAGGACGTGAAGATCAGCCGCAGCCGATCGTCGACAACGGCGCTCTCCTCGCTCACCGAGGGGTGCTCCTGTTGATCCAGGCGGACCAGCTCGGCCAGGCGCTCGGCCCGATCGGAGACGGAGCGATCCCGACGGAGGCGATCGATCGCCCGCCGCCGCGCCGTGACCGTGATCCAGGCCCCGGGGTTCTTGGGAACGCCGTCGCGGCGCCAGGCCGTGATCGCAGCCGCGAAGGCGTCCTGCACGGCGTCCTCCGCGACCTGAAAGTCCCCGACGTGGCGGATGAGAGTGGCAAGCACGGACGCACGCTCGTCGCGAAACGCCCGCGCCAACACCGCCGCTGTCGGATCGTCACCATCGGACGGCGGTCGGTCAGGGAGTGGTGACCGAGTCGACATCCATCATCGGCCGCACCTCGACCGACCCATAGCGGGAGAGCGGCAACCGGGCAGCATGCTCGAGCGCCTCGTCGAGGTCCGCGCAGTCCAGCAGGTAGTAGCCGCCGAGCACCTCCTTGGTCACGGCGAATGGCCCGTCGGTGAGATCGGCCTCGCCGTCGCGCACTCGGACCGTGGTCGCTCTGGCCACCGGATGCAGTCGGCCGACGGAGACGAGCAGTCCGGCGTCACGGAGGCTCTGGGTCACCTCGTTCCAAAGCGGCATCTCGGCGTCCCTTTCCGCCTGCTGGGTCGCCTCCACCTCGGGTGCGTACAGCAACAACATGTAACCGGGCATGGCTCCTCCTGCTCCGACGCGCCGCACGATACACGGCTCTCCTCTGTACGACGCAGGTCACCCAGGGATTTGGACAGGCCCGCCTGTGTCCAAACTGTCTCTGGTGCTGCGTCGGATAGGTGAGGCCACCGAGCGGCGGCCTGCCGGCTCCCAGCCGGCCGAAAAGGAGGACCATCATGTCCACGTTCGTGTTCATCTACCGAGCGCCCAAGAAC